>JAIKVW010000050.1 GCA_024685315.1 Lachnospiraceae bacterium | reverse complement strand
GACCAAGGCGCTTGCTCCCAACCTGCTCGCACCGATCGCCGTTGCGGCTTACAGCTATATGGCGCTGATCCCGCTCATACAGCCCCCGATCATGAAGCTCATCGTTCCCAAGCATGAGCGTGAGATCAAAATGGAGCAGCTCCGTACGGTTTCCAAGACCGAAAAGATCATCTTCCCGATCGTGGTCACCATCGTGACCTGCTTGCTTCTCCCGTCTGTGGCGCCGCTGCTCGGCTGCCTTATGTTTGGCAACCTCCTCAAGGAGACCGGTGTGACTGACCGCCTCAGCGATACCGTACAGAACGCCCTCATGAATATCGTAACCGTTTGCCTTTCCATCTCTGTCGGCGCAACGGCTACCTATTCCAATTTCCTTACCGGCAAGACCCTCCTGATCGTAGCGCTTGGCCTTGCCGCTTTCGCCTGCGCGACAATCGGCGGCCTGGTGTTCGGCCGCATCATGTGCAAACTGACACACGGGAAGATCAATCCCCTCATCGGGTCGGCAGGTGTTTCCGCTGTGCCTATGGCTGCGCGTGTATCCCAGGTACAGGGCCAGAAGGATAACCCGTCCAACTTCCTCCTCATGCATGCCATGGGCCCGAACGTTGCCGGCGTTATCGGATCTGCCGTTGCTGCAGGTTTCCTGATGGCTATGTTCGGCTGATAAAATGATAATAAAAGAAGAGAATGCATCGCGAAACGGTGCATTCTCTTTTCATATCCGATCACTTTTCTCTGAACCGGTCTTTGAACTTCTCAAAGAAATCGTAATAGATCCTGATATTTTTCAGGTCTGTCCAGTCTTCGACCTCCCTGCATCCGTTGTCGAGATCTATGATCCTTGCATCAGGCAATGCCAGAAGAAAGGGTGAATGGGTGCTGATGATCAGCTGGCAGCCGCAGTACCGGACAGATTCGACCAGATAATCCGCAAGCTTTTGCTGATTCTCCGGAGAAAGGCTGTTTTCCGGCTCATCCAGCAGGCAAAGAGTATCCTCCAGGATGCGCGACTTGAAGTAGTAATCGGATGATTCTCCGTTTGACTGCTCCCGTATGCTTGCCTGCAGGCGGTCTTTTACCCATTTGGACTGCGTTTTTCTCCTCGCGTCATTCCGCTCTCTCAATCTGTCGTAATCATCAAGGGTCCGAATGACGGTCCTGTCATGCTTCAGCTGCTGATATTCGGCTGCGAGCTCTTCTCTTCTGCTGTCGACTCCTTCGTTGATGCAGCGAACGCCGAGCATGAAATCAAATACATCGTCACTGGTGATGATCCTGGAATTGAGCGGTATCGCTTCCTCCAGCGTCATGGAGCACAGGTCGACATAATCCTCAAAGAAGGGAGAGCGGTTATAGACCGAATCTCTCCTGAGCCTCGCTTTTTCAGCTATGACATTCAGTATCGTGCTTTTTCCGGAACCGTTCCCGCCGTACAGTATGGTTATGGGCCTGAAGGCCAAGTGTGTGAGCCCAAGCTTCGGCATGATATAAAACGGATAGATGGAATCGTAATACGTCAGCTTGATGCGCAGCCTGTACTGCCATTCTGTGTCTTCTGTCGGAAAATCAAACGAGGCGAGGTACAGCATCCCATCCTATCCTTTCAGATATCGTATACACGGATACAGTTTTCGCTTGCCGTATACGGGACCCAGTTTTTGTCAGCCGGTTTCCCGGATCTGCAGAAGCTCGTCCAGTCGTCGGTCATCGTATCGCTGAGCTCATAGTCATCCTTGGCAAACGGCCGCCAGCATCTGCCTAATGTACCGAATGTATACCAGACTTCCGCCGTGTGGAACGCGCCTGCATCGTCACCGGGCAGTGCGCGCCTGAAATCGTATACATAAGCTCCTCTTCTTCCGAGCTTTTCAAGCTCAAGGCTCCAGTTCACGGCTGCGTCGTTGAGAGGCCTCTTCCCGTCGCCCATAGCGATATCATTCAGTGTGGAACCTATCATATAATCGATGTCCAATATGGTGCCGTTTTCGACAGCCTCGTTATAACCTCCTGCCAGCAGCTTCCCATCGATGTTCGGCACGAATGTGAGCCATTTTTGCTTCTTTTCAAACTGGTCCTGGAGGGAGAGGAGCGTTTCACAGTCAGTATTCATAAGCTGCTCATATGATCCGATACCGGATGACTTTGTAAACTCCAGGCCGGTGGCTTCTGCCGTCTCAAGTGTGCAGTCCCGGTTCAGGATGCTGTTGTATCCGCCGCCGCTCTGGAGGATCGCGCCTTTTATCAATCCTTTTGTGAGGGGAGAGGAAACCAGCGTCTGCACGCTCATCGCGCCTGCGGACTGTCCCATGATGGTTATGCTATCCGGGTCACCGCCGAAGGCCGATATGTTGTTTTTGACCCATCGGATCGCAAACAGCTGGTCGTAGATCCCGTAGTTTCCGCTGATACCGTCCTTGCTCCGCTGTGAAAGCCACGAATGCGCCAGGAACCCCCAAACACCTACCCTGTAGTTGATGGATACGAGGATAACGCCTCTTTTGCAGAAGGCCTCTCCGTCAAATTCCACTTCCCAGTTAAAGCCGTGGTTAAAGGCGCCGCCATGGATCCATATCGCGACGGGATACTTTGCTTTTTCATTGCATTCAGGCGTCCAGATGTTGAGGTTCAGGCAGTCTTCCGAGAAAGATGGTCTTCTCTCGGGAGTGGAGTAGAATTCCTTCCCGTAAAAGGAATCCTCCGGCATGAGCGTTTGATAGCAGGCCGGTCCGAATTGGGTACACTCTCTTACGCCTGACCAGGAGGGGCATTCCTTGGGCATTTCAAAGCGATCTGCTTTTGCATAGGGAATACCGCGGAATATCACACAGTTATCCTTTCTGACGCCGGACACCATACCGGAATGGATATTGACAGTTGATGAAAACATATGCCGATACCTCTCTTATGGATATTATGCTATGATTATACCATCATGTGCTTTCCGGTACAAGAAAAGGGGCATCGAACGGATTGCCCCTTGATCTTCATATCATTCTTCGATATAGGAATAACTGTGATAATACGCTGCGTCAGAAAAGAGATATGCCTGGAATTCGGCGGAAGCGAAGTCATCGATACTGTTAAGGCCTCGCATCCTCTGTACTTCTTTACATGCTTCGAGCGTAGCGTATGTAAATTTCCCCTTATGAGAAGAAGAGTAATTGTTGAAAAAACCAAGTTCGATCAATCTTTGCTGCAGCTTTGCGACACTGTCGGATTTATCGCCGACCTTCAGCAGGGAATACGAACGGCATTCCTCTAATGTCGGTGCACTGTTGTCCATGATCCTTTCGAGCAATGCGTACGTGGCCGAGCCGTCGATCTTATAGTTCATCATCTTTTGCGCTCTCTTGACGGCTGTTGTCGTAGCGGAAAGGTAATTTCCGGATACCTCATCATTGAAGTAGCCCAGATCATGCAGGGCTTGC
>JAIKVW010000014.1 GCA_024685315.1 Lachnospiraceae bacterium | reverse complement strand
TAGCCATAATAACAGGAATATCTGTCGTTACAGGAGAGGAGCGCAGTTTACGGAGGATCGTCAGCCCATCTTCTCCGGGCAGCATCACATCCAAAATAATAAGTTCCGGTCTTTGCTCTTTCATTGCAGCCCAAAAGACAGCATCGTTCTCAAAGCCTTGTGCATCAAATCCGGACACTTGCAGCGTGTAGACCATCAGATCCCGAATGGCGCTTTCGTCTTCAACACAATAAATCATGGTAAAACCTCCTCTTCGCTCTCAGCATAGTTTTGTATTGTAAGTCCTGTAACCTCTGTATTGTAAAATCGGCGTAAAGTCATTTAAAATACCGGACCATTGTCCACTGTAACGGTCCGGTAACATTTAAAAACTTTTGAATTTCATCATTTTCAATCAAATGGTACAACCGCCGTCCTACAACGAATTTCAGATCATCTGAAAATGCCTGAAGGCCTCAATAATCGCCTCTTCTTTCTCCTTCGGTGTCTCCGGCGACCGGCTGTTCTCACTTTTCGGCAGATTATAATTCTGCCGCTCGATAATCCCGCACTTATGCTTCGTCTTTGCGATATTCAGATGGCTTACATGAAATCCGTACTTTTCCTTCACCCACTCCTGGATCTCTTCATATGTAGCCTTACTCTCGGCGGCAGTCAGATCCAACTCATCCATATCGACTTGAACGCTGATATGATGCTTTGCCTCAGAAAGTTTGGACAAAAGACATACCGTCTCGATTCCAACGGTCTGCGGGAACATGTCTACGGGCTGCGCTTTCACGAGCCTGTAGCCGCCTTCCCGTAGGAGCTTTACGTCCCTGGCCAGGGTCGCGGGATCACAGCTCACATACACGATTTTCTTCGGAGCTACCTTGACCATGCAGTCAATGAGCGCTCTGTCGCAGCCTTTTCTGGGCGGATCGACGATAATTATATCCGCGCTTATGCCGTGCTGTCTGTGCTCGGCCGGCACGACGTCCTCCGCCTTCCCCAGGAGGAAACGTACGTTGGAAATGCCGCTTAGCTCGGCGTTCTGCCTGGCGTTCTCCACTGCCTCCGGCACGACCTCGACGCCCATGACCGAAGCCGCGCGCTTCGAAGCAAAAAGGGTTATTGTTCCGGTCCCGCAGTAGAGATCCCATACGGTCTCATCCTCCCCCGGATCTGCCATCTCGAGTGCGGTCCGATAAAGTTTCGCGGTCTGGGCAGGGTTCACCTGGTAAAATGATGCCGCGGAAATGCGGTATTCGATATCTTCGATCCTGTCGCAAATATAGTCTTTTCCCCAGAGCAGCCTGGTCTCGCTTCCCATTATCACGTTGGTGCTGCCCCTGTTGATGTTCAGCATTACCGAAGTCATCCCCGGGATCTCCCTGAGGCGGCTCACGAGGCCTTCGGAATCCGGGAGCTTCTTACCGTTGACCACGAGGCAGACCATTATTTCGCCTGTCGCGGCTCCGGTTCGCACGAGCACGTGCCGAAGCAGCCCCGTGCCTGCTGACTCGTCATATATCAGTTCCCTGCCAGCCTCCGGATCTTTTTCAATTTTCTCCTCAAGCCACTGCCTCACTGTCTCACGGACCTTCCCGGACTCTTTGCACTGGATCGGGCATACCGGGCTGTCCACGATGACATGGGTACGTGCGGCGTAAAAACCTATCTTTGGCTTCCCGTCCCTGCCGAGGCCTACCGGGAACTGGGCCTTGTTGCGGTAATACCAGGGGTCTTCCATCCCGATCACCGGGAGCATCTCAAAATCCTGGGCTCCCCCGACACGCGTCAGGAGCTCGCGGACCTTGTGCTCCTTGTACTCAAGCTGCTTCCCGTAGGCCAGATGCTGCAGCTGGCAGCCTCCGCACTGCCTCGCGGCAGGACACTTCGGGGTCACACGGTAAGGGGAAGGGGTGATGAGTTCCTCAAGCCTCGCGTAGCCGTAGGTCTTTTTCAGCTTTGTTATCCGAATAAACGCCTCGTCGCCGGGAACCGTATCCTTCACGAAGAGTACGAGCCCGTCTTCAAGGCGTCCTATTCCTGCGCCTGCCGTATCAATGTCCGTGATGCTGATACGGCAGATATCATTTTTCTTTATATTCATTTTCACTTCTCTGCCTGTTTTGAAGAAGCCCTGATGTTGCTCTCAAAGACTTTGTTGTAGCCGAGCCAGCCGCTCTTTCCTTCCTGACTGTCCAGAAATTCCCTCATAGTCTCAAGCCTTGCGTCGGCATTGTCGGCAAGGTTCAGCGCAACCGCCTCCGCAAGGGCGGGGAGCTTGGGCGAGCCGTACTCATAGCGGCCGTGATGAGCCAGAATACAGTGCACAAGTTCGTTTTTAAGCTCCTTGGGGAACCCGGCAATATCATCCGCTGCGCGGCTCACCATCTCGGCGCCTATGACAATATGTCCGACCAGCTGTCCCTCGTCGGTGTATTCGTTTGAAGGGAACGAAGAAAGCTCACGTGTCTTGCCGATGTCGTGGCAGACCGCGGCGGAAATAAGCAGGTCCCGGTTGAGATAGGGATAGCTCTCCGCAAAGAAATCGCACATCTTCGTTACGCTCAAAGTGTGCTCGAGAAGTCCTCCCATGAATCCGTGGTGAATGCTCTTTGCGGCAGAATGCTCCACAAAGCTCCTCTTGAAAGCTGGGTCTTCTTCGAAGAAATGCTTGAGAAGCGCGGCGAGATGAGGGTCTCTTACGCTCTGTGTGTAAGTCAGCAGCTCGGCGTACATCTGCTTGATGTCAAAGCGGCTGCAGGGAATGTAATCCGAGGGGTCGAACTCCCCATCCCTGGCCTTTCTGAGACGGTGCACATTGAGCTGTATCGATCCCTGGTAGGTCAGAGCGATACCTGTGATCTGTATGTAATCCATCGCCTCAAAGTGCTCAATTCCGGGGTTCAGATCCCACACCTTCGCGTCGATCATCCCGGTCCTGTCCTGCAGGATGAGCGAATAGTAGGTCTTCCCCGCCTTGGTCTTAAGAGAATTCTTCGCCTTGCAGAGGAATATCTCCGATATGTTGTCATTCGGCCTTATTTCGCTAATGTAAACCATATTGTAACTGCCGCCCGGGGCGGCTCCGCCTTTCTAATATACCTATCCTTGCCGGATATTCAGAAGTATAACACATCCGGCGCCGATATGGCTATATGCGCGCATTTATTCGGCGGCTCCGCCTCGTGCAGGCTTTTTCCGGTTGCGCTCCGGGTGGCAGCCTGATAAACTCAGTATTGTAAAAGCACTTTGGATCCGCTTTTTTCAGGCGGAAAAGGTACCTGAATATGAATGAAAAATCCTTAAGAATACTTGAATATAATAAGATCATCGACATGCTGGTGTCCTACGCGGGATCCGCGCTCGGGAAGGAGATGTGCCGCAGTCTCCTTCCCTCTTCGAACCTTTCGGAGATCACGCATGACCAGGCCGAGACTACCGCCGCCCTCACCAGGATCCTCCGGAGCGGGAATATTTCATTCGGGGGGATCCGCGAGGTCCGCGGCAGCATGCTCCGGCTCAGGGTAGGCGGTTCATTGGGCATCGTCGAGCTCATGAACATCGCCGGGCTCCTCGAGACCGCGGGGCGCGTAAAGTCCTTCGGGCGCGGAGGACACTCCGGCTCAGACGACGTTCCTCCCGACTGCCTCAGCGGGTATTTCGACCTGCTTGAGCCAGTCTCCGGGCTCAGCCGGGAGATCAGACGCTGCATAATCGATGAGGAAAATATTGCCGACGACGCGACTCCAGGCCTTAAAGCCGTGCGCCGCAGCATCAAGCTCGCAAATGAAAAGATCCATTCGCAGCTTTCAGCGATGCTGACCTCCAGGAACCTTGCAGACAAGCTCCAGGAAGCCATAATAACGACCCGCGAAGGCCGGTACTGCCTTCCGGTGAAGGCGGAACACCGCTCTTCCGTCCCGGGGATGATCCACGACCAGTCTTCGTCCGGATCGACCGTATTTATCGAGCCGATGGCTGTTGTCAAGCTGAATAATGACCTCCGGGAACTTGCCGCGAAAGAGAAGGAAGAAATCAACCATGTCCTTGACCTCTTAAGCGAACAGGCCTCCCAGTCCATCCAGGTGATCGAGCAGGACCAGGAGATCCTCACCAGGCTCGACTTCATTTTCGCGAAGGCCGCGCTCTCCAGAAGCTATAATGGAAGCGAGCCGGTCTTTACGGAGAACGGCGGATTCAATATCAAGAAAGGACGCCACCCGCTGCTTGACAAAAAGAAGGTCGTTGCGATCGACATCTCTGTGACCGAAGAGAACCGCATGCTGATCATCACAGGCCCAAACACCGGCGGAAAGACCGTCAGCCTTAAGACTGTCGGACTCTTCCACCTCATGGGACAGGCAGGGCTCCACATCCCCGCGTTCGAGGGGTCGACCCTTTCCCTTTTTACAGACATCTTCGCGGACATCGGCGATGAGCAGAGCATTGAGCAGAACCTCAGCACCTTCTCTTCCCACATGACCAATATCGTTGGAATCCTCTCAGAGGCAGATCCCGGCACCCTGGTGCTCTTCGACGAGCTCTGCGCAGGCACTGACCCCACCGAAGGCGCCGCACTTGCAATGGCGATCCTAAGCGACCTGCTGGCTCGCGGAGTCTGTGTGCTCGCGACTACCCACTACAGCGAGCTTAAAATATTTGCGATGACGACCCCCGGCGTCCTGAACGCCTGCTGCGAATTCAACGTAGAGACCCTGAGCCCGACCTACAGGCTTCTCATCGGCATTCCCGGAAAGAGCAACGCCTTCGCGATCTCCGGCAAGCTTGGGCTCCCCGAAGACATTATCGAAAGCGCAAAGGGAAATATTGACATCCAGCAGCAGAGCTTCGAGGATATGCTCGGAAGCCTTGAAAAGAGCCGGATCGAGATCGAGAAGGAACAGGAAGAGATCTCGGCGCTAAGGGAGGAAGCCGCCTCCCTGACCAAAAAGCTTGAATCCCGGCAGGAGAGCCTCGAAAAGCAGAAGGGGCGCATTCTCTCTGAAGCGAAGGAGGAGGCGCGCAGCATCCTGCAGAACGCCAAGGACTACGCGGACGAGACCATCCGGAAAATGAACAAGCTCGCCTCCGGCAAAGGGATAGACATGAAGGCCCTGGAGCAGCAGAGATCCGGCCTTCGTGAAGAGCTCGGCAAGTACGGAAGCTCTGTCCAGTCCCGCAGTCAGAAGAGAAACAAAGACTATTCTCCTTCAGATTTCAAGCGCGGGGATACCGTGAACGTGCTCAGCATGAACCTCAAAGGTACCGTTGTCTCGGAACCCAACAGCAAGGGCGAGATCATGGTACAGATGGGCGTGCTGAAATCCCGGATCAGCTACAAGGACCTTGCCCCTCTCTACGAGGAAGACGTCAGCGCGCCTGATGTAAAGCGCGACGGTTCCGGGAAACTCCGCATGGAGAAATCCACTACCATAAGCACCTCCCTGAACCTCATCGGCAAGACCGTGGACGAAGCTCTGGGAGAGCTTGATAAATACCTTGATGACGCATATCTCTCGCACATCCCGCAGGTCACAATTATCCATGGCCGTGGGACCGGGAAGCTCAAGAAAGCCGTCCAGGACAAGCTCCACAAGACGAAATACGTAAAGAAATACCGCCTGGGCCAGTTCGGCGAAGGCGGCGACGGCGTAACTATTGTGGATTTTGAGAAATAAAAAGCGGATAGGATCAGGGCTGCATAATGTTTAAGAGGGCTTTAGAGAATCTCTATAGCCCTCTTAGTTATATTCAATTTCATTATAATGATTTCTTAGATCAGCTGAATGTCTGGCCGTTTCTTTTAAATAAGGTATCAAATTTGTCCTTTCTATTTTATCTTACGAATATACTATATATACAAATCATCTCGTTATATGTCTATGATTTCAATCGATCCTTCGTACAGAAAATTATATAATAAAAAAATGACTGCCGCTTTCCAGGAAAAAGGACAGTCATTTTTATCACTTTTTTCTATTCTTCCCATTTCAGCCTGTGGAGCTGCCCGGTCTGCTCGAGCCCCGGGAACTCCTGCTGCCGCAGAGCTTCATATAAAACTATAGCCGCAGAATTTGCCAGATTCAACGATCTGACCCCAGGTGCCATCGGTATCCTCACGCAGTAAGGCTCGTATTTCACGAGGATCTCCTCGGGGATCCCCGCAGATTCCTTCCCGAACATTATGTATGAGTCCTCCTCATACTTTACTTCGGAATAAGCCCTGCGAGCCTTCGTGGTCGCGAAGTAGAGCTTCCCCTCGCACTCCGGATTCTTCCTAAGGAAGTCTTCAAAATTCGTATAGACCGTAACGTCAAGATCGGGCCAGTAGTCTAGACCGGCCCGCTTTAACATCTTGTCCGTCAGCTGGAAGCCCAGAGGCTCAATGAGATGGAGCCTGGTGCCGGTGCAGACGCAGGTGCGGCCGATATTCCCGGTGTTCGCAGGCATTTCCGGCTCAAGAAGGACTATATTCATTTCTTCTCTGCCCGCAGTTTTTCGACGAACCTGCCGATCCTTACGAATGCCTGCTCGAGCTGCTCGAGCGAGTATGCGTAGGATATCCGCAGGAAACCTTCACCGCAGTCGCCGAAGGCCGTGCCCGGCACTACCGCGACCTTTTCTGCCTTCAGCAGTTCGGTTGCAAAATCGTCCGAGGAAAGCCCAAGCTCTGAAATGTTCGGGAAGATGTAGAAGGCTCCGAAGGGCTCGAAGCAGGGGATCCCCAGCTCCTTTAGCGTCCTCATCAGGTACCTTCTGCGTCCGTTATAGGATTCCCTCATCATCTGCACATCTGCGTCACCGTTCCTGAGCGCCTCAAGCGCTGCGTACTGGCTGGTCGTGGGCGCGCACATGATCGCGAACTGGTGTATTTTCAGCATCTGCTCCATGATCACACGCGGAGCGCAGGCATATCCGAGCCTCCACCCGGTCATCGCATAGGCCTTTGAAAAGCCGTTGATGAGCACGGTCCTGTCCCGCATTCCCGGAAGGGACGCGATTGAGAAATGCTCCTGCTCGTAGGTCAGCGCACCGTAGATCTCGTCGGTTATTACATAAATGTCATTCCTGATGCAAAGCTCGGCGATTGGCTCAAGGTCTTCCCTGGTCATGATAGCCCCGGTGGGGTTATTGGGGAACGGAAGCACCAGGATCTTGGTCTTCGGGGTGATCGCAGCCTCAAGTTCTGCCGCGGTGAGCCTGAACTCATTCTCCTCTTTGAGGTTTATTACCACCGGTACGCCGTCAGCAAGCACGCAGCAGGGAAGGTACGAAACGTAGCTCGGCTGAGGGATGATCACCTCGTCCCCCGGGTCGAGCATAGCCCTCATGGCAATATCTATAGCCTCGGAGCCTCCGACCGTCACGATGATCTCGTGCTTAGGTGAATAATCGATATGGTGATCCCTGCTTACATGCTTCGAGATCTCCTCGCGGAGCTCCATAAGTCCGGTATTTGATGTGTAGAATGTGCGCCCTCTCTCCAGAGAGTAAATTCCCTCGTCCCTCACGTGCCAGGGGGTCTCAAAATCAGGTTCCCCCACGCCGAGCGAGATGACCTCGGGGTCGTTCATTTCAGCCACGAGATCGAAGAATTTCCTGATCCCGGAAGGCTTAATACCTATTATTTTCTGTGATAACGGATTCCTCATGGTGTGATCAGCTGCCTTTCATCGCGGGATTTCTTCACCATAACGGTGCCGTGCTCTTTATATTTCTTAAGCATGAAATGGGTAGCGGTGCTTGTCACGGAATCAAGCGGAGCAAGCTTCTCGGACACGAACCTGGACACTTCCATGAGCGACTTTCCTTCAATCAGGATGCAGAAATCATAGGTCCCGGACATGAGGTAAAGAGACTCTACCTCGGGGAAGTTGTATATCCTCTCAGCAAGGCGGTTGAAACCGCTCTCGCGCTGCGGGGTTACGCAGACTTCGATGAGCGCGTCTACGGTCTCGCGGGTAGTGTTTTCCCAGTTAATAATGGTGTGATATCCGCAGATGGTCCCATCTTTCTCCATGTCAAAGATAGCCTTGGCAACATTCTCCTCGGTCTCTGCAAGGATGGTCGCGAGGTCCCTGATGCTGATCTTGCTGTTCTTCTCGATTATCGCAAGTATTTTCTCATTTAATTCATTCATGATCGTATTCTCCCTTTAACGCTTCAATATCTATATCCGCCCTGCGTTTTCGCAGGCTGTGTAAAAGCTGTCCCCGGCAAATGGCGTCAGGAACCGCCTGTCTTCTTCTCTTCCAATAACTACCCGGTCACTGCCTTCGGTGAAAGAACCGATCTGCACCGCCGGGACGCCCGCCCGAGCCAGCTCCTCCGTCAGGAACTCCGCGTCTTCGCACGCGATAAGGAAAGTCCCCAGCGACTCCAGCACGTAAGGGTCGCAGTTAAAATAATCGCTCACTTCTATTGTCTCCTGTCTCACTGGTATGGCCGCGAGGATCGCGCTAAGCCCGAGGCCCGCCTGCTTTCCAAGCTCCCACAGCCCGGCATAGACTCCGCCGCTGCCGCAGGCAGATATTTCCGCGGCTCCGGCGGAAGCTGCCGCGCGGACCACCTTCATGGCGTTTGCGGCAGCTGCCGTGTCCTCCACCCCGTTCCCTGATCTCGCGGGAAGCACGGGCGCGAGGAAGTCCCTGCTGTAATGTCTCAGCAGTTTCTCTTCGTATCGCTCCGCAAGCCTCAGCGTTCCCTGCCAGCCTGCAAAGCCTGTCATTACTATCCCGTACCCGGGAAGTATCTTCTTTTTCGTATAACAGCTGCCCGCGGTCCCGCAGGCTGAAGCCGTTATCACCGGAAATCCTGCTCCCTCGGAAAAGCTGAGCTCCCCGGGGAACACTTCTTCTGCTCCGGATATTGAAATCTTCCGGAAGCTCTCCAGGTCTTCCTCGCATTTTCTCATACAGGACTTTACGAGGCGCTCCTCCGCATCAGCGGGAAAGACCGCATTCACTGCGAGGCCTGATGCAAGCGCTCCGCTGCAGGCGAGCCGCAGGACCGCGCCGGCCGGAGCCGAGATCCCCGAAATCCCTCCATAAGAGTCGCAGCACGAATCCATAATAATCCTGCCTGAGAGGCTGACGCTGCCGCAGTTCCCTGCTTTTGCGCCGGATGCGCAGCTTTTTCCAAGGATCTTTTCAAACGACCTTGTGTAAATTGTCTCGGGAGCTCTTCCGTTCCTGGTCAAATCATTCCTCGTCCTGTTATGAAGCGGACCCGCTTCACATAATCTGATTAAGCAAGTTTCCCTTCGAGGGTCTTTCTGATAGCCTTTATGAATTCTTCGCTGTCGGCTTCCGTCACATTGGTGAGTGTGGTGAGCCTTGCAAGATCCCCTGTCATCGTGCCGCCCTCGATGGTCTCGATCACGGATTCCTCAAGGCAGTCTGCAAAATGCATGAGCTCCGGGATCTCATCGAGCTCGCCCCTCTTCCTGAGCGCTCCGCTCCATGCGTATATCGTAGCAACGGAGTTCGTCGAGGTCCTCTCGCCCTTGAGGTATTTGTAATAATGTCTCTGCACGGTCCCGTGAGCAGCTTCATACTCGTAGATGCCGTCCGGCGATACCAGCACGGAAGTCATCATTGCAAGGGATCCGAACGCGGTAGCTATCATATCGCTCATGACGTCGCCGTCATAGTTCTTGACTGCCCAGATGAATCCGCCCTCGGAGCGGATGACGCGGGCGACCGCATCGTCTATAAGTGTATAGAAATACTCGATCCCGGCCGCTTCGAACTTTTCCTTGTACTCGTTATCGTAGATCTCCTGGAAAATGTCCTTAAAGGTGTGATCGTATTTCTTTGAGATAGTGTCTTTGGTGGAGAACCAGAGGTCTTCCTTGATATCGAGCGCGTAATTGAAGCAGCTCCTTGCAAAGCTCTCTATAGATTTGCAGATATTGTGCTGTCCCTGGATGATGCCGGGACCGTCGAATTCGTGTATCAGGGCGCGGGTCTCGTTCCCCTCCGCGTCAGTGTAAACGAGTTCTGCCTTGCCTGCGCCGGGGATCTTCATCTCGGTCGCTTTGTAGACGTCGCCGTAGGCATGTCTCGCGATGACCAGAGGCTTCTTCCAGGTGCGCACGGTCGGCTCGATGCCCTTGACAACGATAGGCGCGCGGAACACGGTCCCGTCGAGTATCGCCCTGATGGTGCCGTTCGGGCTCTTCCACATTTCCTTGAGATTATACTCCTCGACCCTTGCGGCGTTGGGGGTGATCGTAGCGCACTTCACCGCTACGCCGTACTTTTTGGTTGCGTTCGCGCTGTCAACCGTGACCTGGTCGTTCGTCTGGTCACGGTACTCAAGTCCGAGGTCGTAGTACTCTGTCTTAAGATCGATAAAGGGAAGAATAAGCTCGTCCTTCACGATCTTCCAGAGAACTCTTGTCATCTCATCGCCGTCCATCTCCACGAGGGGAGTCTTCATCGCTATTTTTTCCATAATAACCTCCGGGATCATCTCTTGTAGAAATTGATAAGGCAGCCGTCAAGTATTATTTGTCTCTCATCATCCGTGAGATCGCCGATCTTCAGGGTGAACGGCACCAGTTTATCCTTTACGACATAAGCCTGTATAAGAGACTGTTTCTCTTCAATGGCCTTGCTGATGCCCGGGATGAAAATATAGTCGCCGTTCGTGAACGGAAGCTCTTCCTCCTCGAAAATGAAGGGGATCATGCCCCAGTTGATGAGGTTCGAGCGGTAGCGCTTTGTAGCGTAGCTGCCGGCGATATTCGCCCAGCCGCCAAGTACTTTCTGGCAGGACGCTGCCTGCTCCCTCGCGGAACCGTCGCCCGGCTTTACAGCGTAGATGGTGCTTCCGATCGCGGTCTTATTTACGTCAGCTTCGGGGAACCCGGCCTTTATGACCGCGAAGGCATTGCTGAACTCTTCGGAAAGCTTAAATCCGCCTTCCGCAAGGTCCGCGCCGCTTTCCCTGAGCCTCTCGATCTCCTGGACTTCCTTGGCCCTTCCGACGTAGGCAGGGTCTTTCCTTGAAAGCGTGAACTCCGCAAGTCCCAGAGGATTCGAGCGGAAGGATGAGGTCTCGCCCGAAGGGATTAGTTCGTCTGTAGTAGTTACGGGATCATGTATCTCTGAAACCACCTTAAGGATCATATCCTCGGTGAGAGCAACCATCTCGGGCCAGTCCTTGATGTTCGGGCCGAAATGGATCCGGACCTCAGGATCCGCTTTGCCGACTCCGTCATAGACCCTGTTGTCATAGATCTTTTTGTCAAAATGATATCTCGGGCCTCGGTACTCGATGTCAGCAAGCTCGGTCGCGGGAGTAAGAAAGCCGCCGTTTACAGCTGTAGCCGCGATAGACCTTGCATCCATAAGCGCAACGGAAGAGATCTGCCCGTTCTGCACCTTGGAGCCCTCGCGGTTCGGGAAGTTCCTGGTAGTATGCCTTATGCTGAACGCCCCGTTCGAAGGCGTGTCGCCTGCCCCGAAGCAGGGCCCGCAGAACGCGGTCTTGATAACTGCGCCGGCCTCGATAAGGTCAGCAGCGGTGCCGTTCTTTATGATCTCCATGTATACCGGCATACTTGCGGGATATACGGAGAGGTTGAACTTTCCGGATCCTGTGCTGCCTCCGCGGATAATGTCAGCGGCGTCGCAGATATTTTCAAATCCGCCGCCCGCGCAGCCCGCGATGATGCCCTGGTCGCAGTAAAGCTTTCCGTTAACTATCTTGTCTTTAAGGGAATATTCTATCTTATCGCCGAAGCTTACCTTCGCGCGTGCCTCGACCTCGGCAAGCACATCCGCAAGGTTCCTGTTCACCTCTTCTATCGGAAGTGCCTTACTGGGATGGAAAGGCATCGCGATCATCGGCCTGACCTTCGAGAGGTCTACCCTGATCATTCCATCATAATATGCCACCTTCGCCGGATTGAGCTCCCTGTAGGCCTCTTCTCTCCCGTGGATCTCCAGAAACTCGCGGGTCTTCTCGTCCGTTACCCAGATCGAGGACAGGCAGGTGGTCTCGGTGGTCATCACGTCGATCCCAATACGGAAGTCCTCGCTGAGGTTCGCGATCCCGGGTCCGACGAACTCCATCACCTTATTATTAACGTATCCGCAGTCGAAAACTGCCTTTATGATAGCGAGCGCAACGTCCTGGGGGCCGACGCCCTTTTCAGGTTTACCCTTCATGTAAACCGCGGTCACCTTCGGCATATTGATGTCGTAGGTCTTGCCGAGAAGCTGCTTTGCGAGCTCGCCTCCGCCTTCTCCTACTGCCATGGTCCCGAGCGCTCCGTACCTGGTGTGGCTGTCAGAGCCAAGGATCATGCCGCCGCACTCTGCCATCATTTCCCTTGCGTACTGGTGGATGACTGCAAGGTGGGGAGGAACATAGACTCCGCCGTATTTCTGGGCGCAGGTAAGGCCGAACATGTGGTCATCGTCATTGATCGTGCCGCCGACAGCACAGAGGCTGTTGTGGCAGTTCGTGAGAACGTAGGGGATCGGGAACTCGGTAAGTCCGCTTGCCCTCGCGGTCTGAATGATCCCGACGAAGGTGATGTCGTGGGAAGTGAGCTTGTCGAACTTGATCTTAAGCTGCTCCATGGAGCCCGAAGTATTGTGCGCTTCGAGGATCCCGTAAGCCATAGTACCGCGCGCAGCCTCTTCCTTTACCGGAACATTTCCGAGCGCTGACGCAAGCGCCTGCTGCCCCTCGGGGGTGTCTTCAAATACTTCAGTCCCGTTCAGTAGATAAACTCCGTTATCCGATAAGGTTATCATTTAATGTCCTCCTAGAAGCCGGCGATGCCGAGAAAGATGAGTGAAACAACGATCTGGACCGCCGTAAACCTGATCACGGTCTGCGTGTCCGACCAGCCCTTGTTCTTCCTCACATGGTCATGTATCGGGGTGGTAGTATGCATCAGTATCTTTACGCTGGTATGGCGGAGAAGGAATACCTTGAGGAGTCCCAGACCTCCGTCAATTCCGAGCACGATCGCGAATGGTATGAAAATGAACGGGCTGCCGGACTTCATCGCTGCTACCGCAAGGAAGAATCCAAGAGCTCTTGATCCCGCGTCCCCCATAAGTATGCTGGAGGGCGAGGAGTTGAACCAGAGGTAGGCCATGAGGCAGCCTACGAGGAAAAGGATGACCGGGCTCATTGCCTGATTGGTCCCCTTGATCCCGCAGAGCACATAGAAGGAAATGAGGGAAACCGTGGTCAGCGATCCGCAGAGTCCGTCAACACCGTCCGCGCAGTTGGTCACATTTATTGATGCCCAGATAAGCACTATCGCGAGGATCACATATATGATCACGGGCATGTGGAACACCTTCCCGCCAAGCACGAAAGACATATCCGTTCCGTTAAAAATGACGAAAACGATCGCGGTCACTACCGCAACTGCTGCGTCGCAGATACCCTTCCTCTTCTCGCTCCAGGATACTGAAGAGGCATCGTCGAGGAATCCAGTGAGCATCTCGACCGCCATAAGGATCAGGTAAATGATCAGCTCAGCGCTGATCTTTCCGAAAATGATGCTGGTGACCGCCAGGGTTATCATGAGCACGATGCCTGCCCCGCGCGACTTTCCGGCAGAAAGGGCTCCGTTTACGGCATATTCCCTGCCGTGGTCCTTAGGCAGGAAGCGGCTTCCGAAATGAAGCGCGAGCCAGGTGATCACGAACGCGAACACCACTCCCAGCGTCAGCAGGGTCTTATCTGAAACTGCATTATTTATTAAACTGATCATTTTACGGCTGTCTACCTCTCCAAAAAATTTTACGTAACTGCGCCGCGAATGCCGAATCCTGCGGCTCCCATGATGATGCCTGCGAGCAGAACCCCGCACATTACTGCTATAATACTCTTTTTGAAATCCATGTCAAGAAGGCTGGCTGCCAGCGTCCCTGTCCAGGCGCCGGTCCCGGGAAGCGGTATCCCTACGAAAAGGAGGAGCGCCACGTAAAGGCCTTTCCCGGTCTTCTGTATGATCTTCTGCCCGGCCTTATTGCCTTTTTCAAGGCAGAAGGTGAAGAATCCGCCGATATACTTTTTGTCCTTGCCCCACTCAAGCACTTTGCGGGCGAAGAGGTAAATTATCGGCACGGGCAGCATGTTCCCAATGATGGCGACGATATATGACTGCAGGAAAGGCAGTCCCGCGCCGGCGGCGTAAAGTATGGAGCCGCGGAGCTCTATAAGCGGCACCATTGATATCAGAAAAACTATCAGGTATTTCATTTAAGGTTCTCTCTGTTGCTAAGTACTTCTATGCGGGTCTCCCCTGATCCGGAAGCTCTCCGGACAATCTCTGTCTCATTGGAATCGAAGCGGTCCACCGCGCTCTCGGGGAATTCGTTAATGAAATCGCCGTTCCCGGATATCACGTCATAGCCGAAGCCTTCTCCGCGGTAGTGCATCGGGAAAGCGTACGCCGGCTTTATCTCTTTTATGATCTCAGCCGCCTGCCTTCCGTCGATGGTGTAGAAGCCTCCGACAGGAATGAGCGCGGCGTCAGCGCCCTTGAGGAGCTCGATATCGCTGCCGCTAAGCCAGCTGCCGTCATGGATGGAGCACCCGATATCGCCGAAGTGGATGACCTTGAAGCCGTTCATCTCAACTACAGCTATCTTATTCATCCCGCGCTTCGTGCCGTCCGCGTCATCGTGCGGTATCGTGAGCAGGGTGATCTTAAGGCCCTCCGGCTTATTCCCGGTGAGCTTTACCGCGTCGGGATAATTGTGGTCGCCGTGGCCGTGGCTGCAGATCACTGCGTCCGCGGTCTCGGAAACGTCCCTGTACCCGGGAACATGTCCGGGCTCGAAAGGATCGAATACTACTGATATGCCGTTATCTTCTGCCTTAAAACATGAATGTCCGAGCCATTTGATCTTCATAGGCCATCTCCTTTTTACATGATATCTGTCAAAAGTTCCTTATTCTGCGGGCGGCCTACGGATTGCCGAGGAGCCTCGCTATGTCTTCCTGACCGAACTCGATCTCGGGCTTATTCGTGGTCTCTATCTGGTAGAGCGCGTTCCCCGCAAGGTGCTCCGCCGCCTGCTCAAGCGCGCGGCATCCCGGAAGGTCTTTGTAAAGCTCGATTATCGCTTTGGTGCCTTCCTCGGTGACCCTGCATTCCTGCGGCATCATGCCCATCCTCTTCAGTACCCTCGGAAGGGAATAATTCCGGAAAATGATCTCCTTCTCCTCGGGGGTGTAATCCGGGATCTCTATCATTGTGAACCTGGAGATCAGCGGGTCCGAGATGCGGCTCTTGTCGTTCGCGGTTGCGATAGGATAGACTCCGCCGGTCGGGATCTGGCATTCAATATAATTGTCCGTGTATCCCAGATTGTCGAGCAGGGTCAGCAGCGTGTCCGCGGGGTTGCCCTTCTGGTCTTCGCGGTCCGCCTTGTCAAGCTCATTTATAATAAAAACAATATTGGAGCTCCCGGTCTGGGAAAAGGCTTCCATTATCCGCCCGGGGCGCGCGTTGGTGTAGATCCTGGAGGTGCCTGTGAGCGCTTCCGGATCCCTCACGCTGCTCATGTCGAGGACCGTGTAGGGGATCTTCAGGATCTTCGCAACGGCGTAGGCGATCCGGGACTTGCCGGTGCCCGCGGGGCCCACCAGGAGTATTCCGTAGGCCGGAAGGGTGTGGGTGCGGTTGATCTGGATGATAGTCTCTATGACGCGCTGCTTCACCGCGTCCAGCCCGAAGAGTTCCTCGTCAAGTATCCTGCGCGCGGAGACCGGATCCACAGGTTCGAACTCTGAGCTTTTCCACTTGATGTTGAGGATCATGGAGAGCGCGATCTTCGCGTGTCTCTTCTCCTCCGCTCCGGAAGAATCCGCCTCGGCAAGCTTTATATTTCTCCTCGCCCACCTGCGGATATTGGCCGGAAGAGTCCCTGAAGCGCACTCAAGGAAAAGCTTCATGTCGTCCAGCTCGGTGAGCGGAAGCTCCTCCTGGATCTCCTTCTCCGGAGCCTTGACGAACGAGGTCCTGATATGGTTGACCGTGAACCTCAGGAGCTCGTCATTCCCCTCGCCGAAGGGCGAATCCTCACCGGGACGCTTTTCGGCGGTCATGCGGTTTACAAAGAACTCCCCGTCCTTCTCTATGCCGGAGATCTTCAGGTAAATATGGTCTTTTCCGAGTTTCTCCAGCAGCTCCTTAAAGCGGATGTCCGCTCTGGAGATCTCCAGGAATGCAAGATCTCCCGACGAAGGCTCAAAGTATTCAAATCCGTGTGAATGCTCTGGATTGGTGAACGCCCCGCAGATCGAGAACTCCTCGCCTCCGGAAGCATCATCCTGCGGGGACGCAGCGCCATGACGCTCTGCTCCCCCGGCATCTCCGGCAAGAATGAGGAATATCCTGTCATTCAGCTCCACGCCCTCCTGCGCGGGAAACACCCTGTAAATATCGTCCCCGGACACCTTCTTTTCCTCTGCGGGAACTATGATATCCATGTCCCTCAGCGCCTGGAGGAAGGCGTCTGTCTCGGCGTCCGAAATCGGGCCGTCCTTCAGCCCTTCTGTCTCCATGGCCTTAAGGAGTTCCTGCTGATATTCGCCCTTGAGGTCATCACGGATCTTCAGGCCGTATTTCTCAAGCATGCGGGAAATTTTATCTATGTTCATAACATCCTCATGGCAGGACCTGCCGGCCCTGCGTAAAGTGAAAAAATCTAATTGAGCTATATAATACCATACAGGTGCAAAAATATCTATAATTATAAGGAAGAGATGTAGTATACTTTAGCTATGGACACATTCAGAAATTTCGGAAAGACAAGTGACGGGCGGACCGCCCGCCTGTATGAGATAAGAAAGGGCCGCCTCTCCGCCTGCATTACGGACTTCGGGGCGGCGCTTGTAAGTTTTGCGATAGACCGCGGAAATTCCGCAGATAATGTCGTGGCCGGGTATGAAAGCGCCGCGGAATATGAGGAAAAAGACGGCTGCCTCGGCGCCATCGTAGGACGGAGCGCGAACAGGATCGGCCCGGCACCAGCGCAGTTTGAAGGCCCGGCGCGTCCTGGCTTCGTCCTGAACGGCCGCAGATGCCTCCTGAACGCAAATGAATCCGGACGCACGAACCTTCACAGCGGTCCGGACTACTATTTCAGAAGATACTGGTCCTCTGAAGGCCCGGCCCCGGAGGGGGATTCCATAAGCTTCACCCTCTTTTCGCCGGACGGCGACCAGGGCTTCCCCGGGAACATGAAGACCAGAGTGACTTACAGCCTTTCCGAAGAGGAAGGCCTCAGGATCGATTACGAAGCGGTCTCTGACGCGGATACTGTATGCAACTTTACGAACCACGCATATTTTGACCTGGGCTGCGGCAGCAATTGCGGTGTGCACGAGCACGAAATCCAGATCTTCGCGGACAGGATAACCGTAAAAGACGAATATTACGTCCCGACCGGAGAATTCCTGCCGGTCGAGGGCACAGACTTCGATTTACGTGAAAACAAAATGATCAGCCGGGACTATGATGACAATTTCGTCCTGGCTGATCATAAACGCGTCTCTCCCGAGCTCGCGGCGAGACTTGCCTGCCCGATAAGCGGGCTCGCTCTTTATGTATATACGGACCTCCCCGGCCTGCAGCTCTACACCACCTCCGGCCTCTCAGCGAGCGGCGGAAGGACCTGCGGCATTGCCCTTGAGACCCAGTATTTCCCGAATGCCGTAAATATTCCCGGCTTCCCGCAGCCCGTGATCCGTGCCGGAGAAGTCTGGAGATCCTCTACGATATACCGGCTCTGCGAGGAATGATCCCTACCCGACCGAGACCTCGCCGGCGAGGACCTTCCTGTAATCCTCCAGATTCTTCTTAAGGAGGTTCGGGGTGTCCAGCTCGTACGGGCATCTGTCTGCGCACTGATAACACTCGATGCAGGATTCGATCTTCTCCATTTCATCCTGCCAGGACTGCGAAAGCCAGCTGGCCGAGGGAGCCCTGCGGAGCATGAGCGACATCCTTGCGCAGTTATTGATCTGTATCTCCTGAGGGCAGGGCATGCAGTAACCGCAGCCGCGGCAGAAATCGCCCTCAAGGGCTTTCTTTTCGCTCTCAATAAAGGCTGTGATCCCGGGATCCATCTCCGGCGTATCATCCATATACGAGAGCCATTCCTCAAGCTCATTTTCTCTCTGGACGCCCCAGATCGGTACAGCGTTCGGGAACTGCGTCATAAATGCCATGGCCGCGCGGGAGTTGTTGATAAGTCCTCCTGCGAGGCCTTTCATGCATATGAAACCGACCCCAAGTTCCTCCGCTCTCCGAACCAGCCTGATCTCGCGCTCCGTGGCGAGATAGCTGAAGGGGAACTGCAGGGTCTCATAAAGCCCGGACTCTAGAGCTTCCTCCGCAACGTCTATCCTGTGGGTCGTGATCCCGATATGCCTGGCCTTTCCCTGTTCTTTAGCTTCAAGCAGCGTCTCATAGATGCCGGTCCCGTCGCCGGGCTTGTAGCACTGCGGACAGAAGTGCAGCTGATAAATGTCTATATAGTCGGTCTTAAGGTTCGCGAGGCTGGTCTCAAGCTCTTCCCGCATCTTCTCAGGCTCGCGGGCCTGTGTCTTCGTAGCGATCACCACCTTGTCCCGCATTCCTTCAAAAGCAATGCCTAGCTTGACTTCGCTGTCTGTATACGCACGGGCGGTATCAAAAAATCTCATCCCGCCCTCATAAGCTCTGCGCAGCAGTTTAACCGCAAGCTCCGTGCTGTCACGCTGTATCGGGAGCGCGCCGAACGCGTTCTGCGGGACGACGAGCCCGGTACGTCCTATCTCAACCTGTCTGACCACTGAATCCACCTGACCTTTCTTCGTACACTTGCCTTGATAAATACATTGTACCATATACCGCGGCCCGGGAAAGTTTAAATTATGGTAAATAATCAGCACTCCCGGCGGGAATGCGGCAGCAATTGCAAAAAATACTGTTTTTTCCGGGAACTTAGTGTATAATACAGACCAGACTAAATTCATAAGGAGGTTCAATATGGACCAGACATACTATCATGGCGACGTAACATGGGAAGAACTCGCTGCCGTAATGAAAACGACCGCAGAAAATCTCAAGAAAATGGTTGACCGCGGACTCAGCCCGGATTTTGAAGACGAACTGGATTATGCGGAAGAGAAAGTCCTGAAGATGAGAGCGGAGAATAAATAAAGACAAACTCAAAGGCCCTGCTTCTGCAGGGCCTTTTTGGTACACAAACGGCCGCATTTATAGTATAATATGTCCATATAGGAGGATAATGCCATGTCATATTGCAGCCACTGCGGAACTCAGCTTGCGGAAAACGTTAAATTCTGCCCCAACTGCGGCAGTCCCGTGATCAAGTTAACTCTTGAAAACGAACCGAAATACAGCGATCCTTTCGCTTCGAAGCCGAATGACAATTCCTTCGAGCCGGAGGATAACGGAGCTAAGGAGGCTTCGTTTGAATCTGAGATCAAAGAGCCCACCTTTCAGCGGCCTCAGGAGCAGTATACTCAGCCTGTCGTTCCGGTAAGGAATAAGAGCAAGGTCGTTGCAGGTATCCTCGGGATCCTTCTTGGAGGGATAGGGATACACAAGTTCTATCTCGGATACAAAAAAGCCGGCCTTATCATGCTCCTGGTAACTATTATCTGCGCATTCATAGGCCTCGGCTTCATCGCCCGGATCGTTTCCATAGTCGGTCTTGCCGAGGGCATCATCTACCTGATAAAGCCCGAAGATGCTTTCTACGAGACTTACGTTGCCGGGACCAGGGAATGGTTCTAGGCAGCTGTTAACTAAATAATCCTGCGGATTTATGCCGGCGGACGGGTCTCCCGTCCGCCTTTGTCATGCCATTATTCGATCTCCCACACCACGGTGACCGTGTCAGAAACATCGATATCGTCCGGCTCCATGTCCATGTCATAGCCGGCTGAGCCGATCTCCATCGATTCGCTCTTCGCCATAAGCAGGTTCCGGCTCATAGGCTGGAATTCAAGATCCATCTCGCCCCAGGAATAATCGATGGTCTGTATATCTTTAAGAACGAGGCCCGCCGCCCGTGTAAGAACGTCGGCCTTTTCCTTTGCGTCGGAAACCGCTTTCCCCAGCAGGGCATTCTTCACCGCCTCCGGGTCTTTGACCGTATAGCTTAAGCGGAACTCCGGCTTAACCGGGCTGCCTGCAAGCGCATACAGTATCTTCCCGAGACGGTCGTTATCCGATTCAAACTCTACTTTCAGCGTATGCCAGAATTTGTACCCTGCGAAGCGCTGCTTGTAGACGCCCTTTGCCTCATAGTGCTCATACTCGGTATCAATGCTGAAATTCAGCGTCTTCAGATCGCTCCTCTCAAAACCGAAAGGAGCGAGAACGTCCTTCAGCGCCTCGGTATCTTCCGACGAATGCCGGAGCGCATCCGCATACTCTTTATACTTTCCTTCCAGAGTCATAGTGATCCGGGTCATGTCGGGATGCACTTTGATCTGTCCTTTGCCGGTAACGCGAATCGTTCTCATCATTATTTTCCTTTCTCAAAAGCTGAGGGCAGCTCCGCGATCATGCCAAACCATTCTTTCGGGATCACCAGCGGCTCCGAAAATGCGTTGATCACGATGCCTGCAACATTTTTCTCATTGTTCTGCGCGAGGTCCATGGCTTTCAGAAAATGCTTTTCGATCTTTGAAAAATTATTCCCGTAGTCCCCCATCTCCTCGGCGGAAGTAAATACCGGGAAGAAGAAATCTTCACCGTTCTGCAGTACATCCGGCACCAGGCGAACGTCATCTTTCGTGGTGAACATCTGCCCGGCCAAAGACTCCGGCCCGCCGTTCTCTGCCGCCTCTGCAACCATTTTTTCCGCAGCTTCCTGGTCCGCATCGCTGAAAACCGCGGTGCAGGGGATCCAGACCCAGCTGTCCCGCAGGATCTTCATCAATTTCATCATGTTCGTGAGCGAGCGGTTCCTGCTGCAGATCTCCGCAGCATTTTTGAGGAACGAGCCGTCCGCGAGCAGTTCCTGCGTGACCGGGCCGTCCGGGACGTGGTACTGGGTGCCGCCGTCCGCCTTGATCATCATTTCGATAAGGTCTTTCGTCAGCATAAAGGACTCGCCCCAGGGGTCAATTATGATGCCGGGAAATCCCGTGTCCAGGCAGACTTTCAGCATCTGGTCGATGAAATCGGAAAGCACCTGGCTCTTCGTCCCTTTTTCATATTCTTCTCTGGAGGTGAAAGCCGCCAGACATTCCTCGCCGTTTTTGTTAAGAAGCGTACGGAAGGCAAACTCAGTTCCGTCTTCCGATACGGTCACGGGCACAAGAAAGTGTCCGTCCGCATGCATCCTGGTGCGGACCGCCTCGGTCACCTTAAATACGGTCTCCTCCGAAGGAGCTTTGTAATATGCGCTGACCGCCTCCCGGATGATCTCATTGCCCTCTAGGAAGGGATCAAAAGCAGCATCTTCCTCTGCGAAAAATGCATGAAAGCGGTCAACTACCGCCAGCATATCCTCAGGCAGGCGCTTTCTGCACTCTTCTGCCATTTCCTCAGGAACACCGTACATGGCCTCCGCGATGCTGCCCGCAATGGCGGCCTGCGTGTCGCTGTCGCCGCCGAGAGAAACTGCCTTCCGGGCTGCTTCCTCAAAGCTCTCCGATTCCAGGAAGGCAATGATCGCCTCGGGAACGCTCCCCTGGCAACTTACGTCAAATGAATAACCCGGCCGGATCTCGTCAATAGTCCGGGAAAGGTCATAGCCAAATTCCTGTACAATGTATTCTTTTATCGTATCCTTGTCATTTCCGGTCCTGGCAAGGAAGATCGCACTGGCGACCGCCTCCGCGCCCTTGATCCCTTCCAGGTGATCGTGGGTAACCTCTGCGCTCAGCCTTGCCATGTGCCGGGTCTCTTCCAGTGAATCAAACAGCCATCCGGCCGCGGAGACCCTCATGGCCGAACCGTTCCCGAAACTATGATAAGGCTGTGGGTGTTTTGCCTTCAGCCAGCGGTAAAAGCTGCCGCCGTAACCCGCGCGGGGATACTTGCGGCCCCATTTCTGCATGGAGGCAACAAGGGCCTTTTTTATCTCCGGATCGTCCTTGCCATGGCTGTCCATCAGTGCCTCTGCCACCGCTACCGTCATTACCGAGTCATCTGTAAACCTGCTGGAATTAATAAACAGCGGAAAATCTGTAGTCTTCTTGTTCCCATGGAACTCATAGGGGGAACCGATCATATCTCCTAAAATCGCTCCGTACATCGCAAATGCCTCCTTTGATTTGATAATAACATTATAGCGGCCGAAATAACAGAAGAGGTCGTTTGCCAGGCGACAATCGACCTCTTCTAAAAAATTTTTTATGCTTTTTGAGTCCGGGTCCGGATATGGTTTACACCAGGCCTGCACGAAGCTGCTGCAGAAGCGCGGTGCAGCCCTCCAGCACATCATTCCAGGTCTCTTCGAAATCTCCGGTATACCAGGGGTCGGCGACCTCATCATGACGGCCAGCATAGTCCAGGAGGAGATGTATCTTGCCATCCGGATCTCCGCCCGCGATCCTGGTCATATTCCGGATATTTGCATAATCCGTGCCGATCAGGAGATCATAGCGCTCGTAATCCCTGCGGGTCATCTGCCGGGCGGTCTTCCCTGCGCATGAAATACCATGCTCCGCAAGCTTCCGCCTTGCGGGCGGATAAACCGGATTGCCCAGTTCCTCGGTACTCGTGGCGGCCGAAGCGATCTCAAAATCAGCGGAAAGGCCGGCTTTTTCTACCAAATCTTTCATAACGAACTCCGCCATGGGGCTTCGGCAGATATTGCCGTGGCAAACAAATAGTATTTTTTCCAAATGAGATCAGCCTCCTATGATCCTGCGCGCGGTGCACGTTCTAATTATTTATTCTCTGTCTCAGCCGCTGGCGCAATTCTGACACCACACTCTCATGGTCGTGATGGTTGTATGTCGGGAATGCATGCAAGATCCTTCCGGCGCCGAACAGCTGATGAGCAGTGATCTTTGACTCGAGCTCCAGCCTTCTCTTCTGAAGGTCAGCCTTCCGCTCTTCCAGATCCTCTTTGAGCTCTGCTTTGCCAAGCGCGGCCTGGATCTGGCCTTCCTGCAGTGTCTGGGCAGCTTTCACGGTATCGGTTCCGATCCGTTCGCTCATGCGGTCGCTGACGATCCGAAGCTTTTTCTGCAGCTCATCAAGTTCCGTGATCCGCTTGTTGAATTTGAGAATGATCATGACGGTGCAGATAAGGTCAACCAGATAGAGCGCATATAAGCAGGCTAGAATAGGCCATCCGTATCTTTCGGGAATGAAACTGTCCGGCAGATCTGCCAGCATGGGATGTATTATCCTGACGATCAATACCACAGCAAAACCCCAGATCAGGCTGAATTCAAGGCAGATGTATCCGTGCAGGTTAAAGGGTTTATTTGAATAATCCCACCACCTGGCATGAAACAATTTGTCCAGTACCCATCCGGCGATAAGCTCAACAATCGTTGCTAAGACCACGCCGACCAGAAACAGAAGGAAAGGATTCAGGTTCTCTTCTGACTCTACCGATATGGTATGCATGAGCCCAAGGACCCCAAGCATCCCGAAGCCATATACCGGGCAGACCGGGCCGTTAAGGAAGCCGCGGTTGACTACTTTGCCAAGCGTGACGGCATGGTACATCACCTCGATCACCCAGCCTGCAAATGAGTAAAGAAGGAAATACCAGCATATCTGATAATAAGTCATACCTGCGATCATTTATTCAACCCCAGCATCCTGATATACGTGCAGTCATTATACATCCAGCAGATTCAGCCCTGTCACGGCAGCGTCAAATGTTCTGTCAACGGTCCCGTCGATCGTCCTTACGAATATCTCGCTTGTAGCGGAGATCCTGCATTCGCTTAAATGTCCGCCGATAAAGCCCATGTCCAGGCGGCACATATTGACATGCAAATGGAGATATACTTCACCGTCCTTGGTCGTGATGTTCCCGATGAGCGAGGTGATCTCCAGCGGCTCATCATAGAAATGCGAGTGGTATTTGCGCTCGCCCACATCATAGAGTCCTATCACGGCATGATCCGCCGCTCCGATACCCTGGACAGTTGCCAGAGTTACGTGCTCTTTTTTGCAGAAATCTGTCAGATTGGAGAGGATCTCCTCGCCGCGGTCTATGCGGATCACGTATGTATCATTAATTTTTTTGTAGTTCATTGTACCTGCCTCCCAAAAAGCATTTATCATGCTAATTATCATACTTCAAACACTAGGAATTCACAACTCAGGACAAATCTTTCAAGCTGTTCCAGAAAGACAATATGGATCTAAAAAGCGCGTGAACGATTACGGAGGAAGCTTCTCCGGATACCCTGAGCCTCTTCCTCCGCAATCCTTATTTCTCTGTAATTACTCCCCCGCCGATCAGGCAGTCATCCGCATCGTAGAATACGGCTGACTGGCCCGGCGCGGCGGCCCTCACCGGTTTCTCAAAGCTGATACGGATAAGGTCTTCACCGGCCTTCTCAATGACCGCTTTCTCTCCGGGATGCTGGTAGCGGATCTTTGCTGTACACGGCAGGGCCTCGCCCTCTCCAAGGGCTTCAATACTCAGCAGGTTAATGTCCCTGCAGTAGACCGTATCCGTGTAGAGGCCTTCTTCCTCAGAGATCACGACTTCATTGGCAGCCGCATTGATCCTCTTCACATATGCAGGATGCCCCAAAGCGAGTCCCAGGCCTTTTCGCTGTCCGACCGTATAATGAATGATCCCTTTGTGCCTGCCTAGGATATTGCCGGCCTCGTCCACGAAGTTTCCCGGCCCCTGCAGCGGTTCAGGAGAATTATCTTCTATAAATTCCGCGTAGCTTCCTTCGCTGACAAAGCAGATCTCCTGTGAATCCGGCTTATTTGCGACCGGGATGCCGGCCTTACGCGCGATCTCCCGCACCTCGTCTTTGGACAGCTCCCCCAGAGGCATCAAGGTCGCCGCGATCTGCTCCTGGCTAAGCCTGTAGAGCATATAGGTCTGGTCTTTCCGGATATGCGCAGCTTTCCGGAATGTGTACCTGCCGTTCTCCAGCTTCACGACACTGGCGTAATGACCTGTCGCAACGTAGTCGGCCTGCATGGTCCTGGCGGTGCTGAGCATCCTGTCCCATTTCACGAGCCGGTTGCAGACCGTGCAGGGATTAGGAGTCCGGCCTGAAATATATTCGCGGATGAAGGGTTTCTCTACATTCTTTTCGAATTCGGAGACGCAGTTCCACACATAATACGGAATGCCGATCTTCCACGCGGCCATTCTCGCGTCGTCGATCTCACAGCAGCGGCTGTCAGTACCGTCCGCGGAAAGCCAGGTACGAAGCGTTACTCCGATCACGTCGTGCCCGGCCAGCTTTAAAAGGTATGCCGCGACCGCGCTGTCCACGCCGCCGGAAATACCCACAACTACTCTTGCCATCTATATCACACTCATTTCAGAAAGTCTGTCTTGAAGCTGCGGACCCATGCCGAACTACCGCCTCAGATACTCTGCGGAATTTGGAAATTCGAAATAAATGTCCGGGTAGGGCTCGTCCTTAAGCGTAAAATGCCACCACTCACAGTCAATCGGCACAAAGCCGTTCCGCGTCATTGCATTCTGCAGGAACATCCGGTTCTCATACTGCTCATCGGTCACCAGGCGCGAATCCGGATGCGAGATCTCGCTGAAGAGGTCAAAGGGACTCCCCATGTCCACTTCCTTCCCGGTTCGCATATCCAGCAAAGTGAGATCCACCGTGCTTCCGCGGCTGTGCGAGGACTGGCTCGCGATATAACCCTGCCTGAACAGCTCCTGCTTTTCAAGATCCGGGTAGAAATAAGGTTTCATCCGGAGGTCCAGGTCCTCGATGCCCCAGAGCACAAAGTGCCGCACCGCCTTGACCGGCCGGTAGGCGTCAAATATCTTCAGGCGGTAGCCCTGGACATTCACCTCGTTGGCAACGGTCTTCAGCGCCGGGGCAGCTTCCTTTGTCATCAGCGCGACCGGCTCTTCGTATCCGTCCACCCTCTCTCCCACGAAATTGTAGGTCGAATAGTAGCGGATCTCCTGCACGATGCCCGGAATGTAATCCGAAAGCAGCACAAAGCCCGACGAGTCCATCGTCACGTTTTTCTTATAATCCACAGGATCCTTCCTTCCGTCTCAGAACCAGCCGTCCAACGATGCTTTCCTGAATTTCTTTATTACCTTCAGGATGTTATGGCCGTCAGTGTTCTCGTAGCTGATGCTGTCCATCATCTTTTTCATCATTAAGATCCCGAGCCCGCCGACGTCTCTCTCCTCTGCAGGAAGCGTTATGTCGGGGTCCTCCATTTCCAGGGGATTGAAGGGCATACCGCTGTCGATGAAGGTCAGTTCTGCCTCGCAGGGGTCCTCCCGTATCTCCAGCTTCAGGGTGAACATGCCTGTCTCGGGGAAATATGCATAGTGGGCGATGTTTACATAGATCTCCTCAGCCACGACCACGATCTGCATCTGATCCTTAAAGGGACAGCCCGCCTCTCCCAGATGCTCCTCCAGAAAGGCATTGACGATCTCCAGATTCTCTAATGTGGCCTTATCGGTCAATTCAAAAGTTCCCATAAAAGCCTCCGCTTTATCAGAAAACGAGCGTATCTGTTTTTTCCAGAAGTTCCAGCAGTTCCTGTTTCCAGAGAGCGACCTCGGCGCTGCCCTTCTCAGTCTCTAAGGCGTTCCTGCGGATCGCGCGGCGTACGAGGCGGGTGTATCCGACTATGCGGGCCTTGTCCTCGACCTCTTTGATCCTCTCAGGATCTTCAGTGCCAAGATATGCCTCGAGAGTCTTCTTCCAGAAGCGCTTCGAAGTCTCAAGATCGAAGCCCTGGAAGGATTTGATCACATTATTGTCGTACTCTGAAAAACCGATAAAAGCGTTATACATGCTTGCAAGCTCAAATACCGGATGCCCTACCGCAAGGGTGTCCATGTCGATCAGCAGCACTTCGTCGCCCTGCAGCTCCAGGTTCTTGGTGTGGTAGTCGCCGTGGATCATGTGGTCGTCGTGCGGGACCGCCTCTACCATGGAAAGGAGCTTTTCTCCAGCTTCCTCAGGAAGGTGATCCTTCATGAACATTGCCCAGCCGACCACGGTCTCGCGCATATCCGGAAGCTTCCCGGCCGGGACCAAAGTGCCGTGGATCTTTTTCAGCATCTCGACATATTCATTCACGCACCAGTCGAGCTTGTCGGGCTCATTTGCAAGGATCTTTGAGAATGAACGGGCGTTGAGGAGCTCAAAGACCGAGCCGTAGCTCTCCCCGACGCGCACCACGTCGTAGGAGATCGCGGTGGGGATACCGAGCACCAGCGCGATACGCGCCACCTCGCGCTCATGCTGGATATCAGCGAGCGCGTCGGCATTATTGTATACCTTTACGACATTGTCCTGGTCGATTCGGTAGATCGTGCCGTTTGCGCCGCGGCCTATCTCTTCGCAGCCCTCTACCGACACTACCCGGTAGGCTTTCTCTACCGGCATCATCTGGGTAAACCCCGTCATCTCCAGTATTTCATAAATATTGCTGCTGACGTTAGTCAGACGGAGCGAAGGATTTGTCTTCCTCAGGTGCAGCAGGACGCGGAGACCTGCGCTGGAAATATATTCCAGTTCCTCCAGATCCAGCACGACCGGCATTCCTGGAGCGGATGATACCAGCTCCATGATGTCCTCCTCTGCCTGGCGCGAATTGTTGGAGTCCACACGTCCAGACAGCTTAAGTTCCAAATGGTCCCCTTTAAGAGCCGCTGCTACTTTATGCATTGCCGTATTATCCTTTCTTATCCGTTCCTATATATTCCACGCAGACCATCGTAATATCATCGAACTGCTCTGCATCCTTTACATAATCATCTATGGCATCCCTGACATTCTTCAGGACCTTCTCCGGCGAAGCTCCGGTATCATTATTCAGCGCCGCCAGCATACGCTCTGTTCCGAACATATTCCCCTGAGCATCCGTGGCCTCCGGCACTCCGTCCGTGTAGAGGAAAAGCCTGGAGCCCGGCGTGAGGGTCAGTTCATATTCATTGTACCGAATTCCCTCCATAGCTCCGATTACAAGCCCATGCTTATCCCTTAAGAGCTCGAACTGTCCCCCGGACTGCTGCACAGCCGGATATTCGTGCCCTGCATTGGCCGCGGTGACCGTTCCGGTAGCTGTATCCAGAATTCCGAACCACACCGTTACGAACATCTCTTCCCTGTTGTTCGAGCATATCTGCCCGTTGACGGTCTGCAGGACCTGCGCAGGGCTGACGCCTGTCATCGCGCTGTTCTGCATCAGTATCTTTGAGACCATCATGAACAGCGCTGCGGGAACGCCTTTTCCGGATACGTCCGCGATCACTATGCCGAGATGGGTCTCATCGATCAGGAAGAAATCGTAGAAATCGCCGCCGACTTCCTTGGCAGGGTCCATCGAAGCGTAGATATCAAATTCGGGCCGGTCTGGAAATGCAGGGAAAATATTCGGCAGCATGTCCAGCTGGATCCGGGTAGCCAGAGCCAGCTCCGTTCCGATGCGCTCCTTTTCCGCCGTGATGCGCGTAATCTCTGTAATGTAGTCCCTGGTGCGTTTGGAGAGTGAGGAAAATGATTCCGCGAGGATCTCGATCTCGTCGTCCGTGCGGTAAATATCCTCCATCTCGAACACCTGGCTGCTGCCCTCGATCGCATTGATCTTTCTCGTCATATGCTCGACGGGCTTCACGATACGGCCGGACACGGTCAGCGCGCCTATGAACGCCAGGGCTACAAGTATCAGGGTTATCACGATGACCATCCGGTTGGACCGGCCCGCATTCTGCCTGTAAGTATCCATGGCAGAACCGTTTATGCTCTCGTACTGCGACAGCATCTCCTGTGTAGGCTGGTAGGCAACCGCTTTGTCAACCACGGATATGACCGTCCACCCCAGGGTCCCCAGGGGAGCCCCGGTCATAAAGTACTCATTTCCGTCGACCTCGATAAGTGTGAGGGCGGTGCGCTCCTTAAGCGCCTGCGTAACAAAAGCGGCAAGCGCCTCATTTCCGCTCTCGCGAAGGTCCTGCGCCTCAGAAGAAAGCTCTGCCTTAAATATCCCGCTCTCCTGCGGAGAAAAGAGCACCTTGCCGTCATCGCCTACGACGCATACAAAGCCTCCTTCGGTCGCTGTGCTGCTGACATAATCACTTACCGACGTCAGGAAAATATCCGCTCCAACAACGGCAACCAGCTCCCCATTGCTGTAAACAGGCGCCGCGCAGACAAGTCCGGGTATCCCGGTAAAAGCGTCGAGTTCTATTCCCGTGAATATAAGCTCGCCGGCCTCTTCAGCCTGTAGATACCAGGGACGCTCCCTCACCTCAAAGGGATAGACCTCTCCGTCCTCCGAAACATACGAAGCGGAACGGTCGTCCACGAAGAGAATGCAGCCGTCCGCGGTCGCCACAAAGCAGGAATTCAGCTTGTCGCTGCTTTCAAACATAGCCAGCATGATCTCGCTCATGTTTGCGACAAGTCCAAGCTGCCCGGAAGAAGCCGGGTCGACCCCTTCCTCATGCTGCATCTGCACGGACGCAGTGCCGTCTTTAGCGGGATCCGGCTCATAATAATCATGGGCAGAAAAACTATCCGCATGCTCGTAGAGCTCCGAGGCAAATGCCTGCAGGGTCAGCACATCCGTCCGCACATCCGAAAACAGGTCGTTTGCAATGTAAGCCTGCAGCGCGGTGCTTTTAGTCAGGGAGGCCTCCAGGACCGCCTGCATCGTGCTCTGGGAAACATCGGTAATGGCTTCCTGCTGCTCGCTGCTGGCCTCTTCCGCGATACCGAAGAGGCTCTTCTGCTGGTAGTACGAGACAGCGGCATAGGCCCCGACCACCGCCAGAATAAAGATAAGTATGAGGTTAAAGATCTTCTGCTGCAGGCCTCCGATCTTGATGCCTCTGATTATTTTCATACGATCCTCCTTAGCCCTGCTCTGCTTCGCAAGGCCTTACTGGATGTCCAGGATCTGCGAAAAACCGGTCACATTAAAGATCTGCATGATCACCGCATTAACATTGACGACCTTCATCGCGCCCTGCTTGTTCATTATTTTCTGAGCAGACAGCAGGACTCGGAGACCTGCGGATGAAATGTAATCCAGTCCGCCCATATCAATGGTGAGTTCAGTAATTCCGTCGATAGAATCCCGCAGATCCCTCTCCAGGTCAGGCGATGTAGTGGTGTCGAGCCTCCCGGTCAGGGCCATTGTCAGCTCGGACCCATTCGAGAATTTTTCAATATTCAGCATAATTCTTCCTCCTAAACAGGCGATCGGTATTATGATCTTTATTTAATAAACTTGCCTTTATCATATTTCAATTCCGGCCTTATCGCAATAGGCTCCTGCCGCAGCATCTTTGCCGGAATGGGAACAATTATATAATATCAAGCATCCGGAAATATTACAAAAGAGAATGTTCGGAAAACACACCTTTTTCGGGGCCGGACATGATCTTTTTTAGGTAATTTTAAAGTTGAGAGAATATATTTTAATCAGAACAGGGCAATGTCAGATGATCTGGCAGCCGGGACAAATTATCAAGGAGGAAATCTTATGCTGATCAATCGACTCAAAATTTATGACAAAGATGGCAATGAAGTGACCGGACTCCCCGAAGAGGGCGTTACATACTACGACGCAGACGGAAATGAGCTGCAGATCCCTTCTGGCGGGCCTCAGGGCGGACCTCCCCAGGGCGGTCCCGGGCATGGACCTCAGGGCAGGCCTCCGAAAATGTTTGATAAAGATGGCAACGAAGTGACCGGACGTCCCGAAGAGGGTGTAACATATTACGACGCAGACGGAAATGAACTTCAGGCTCCTCCCGCAGGCGGGCATGGGCCGCAGGGCGGTCTCCAGGGCAGACCTCCTCATGAGGGCCCTCACGGCGGTCACGGACACGGACCTCAGGGACAGCCTCCGAAAATGTATGACAAAGATGGCAACGAAGTGACCGGACGTCCCGAAAAAGGCGTGACTTACTATGACGCAGAAGGGAACGCACTCACCCCTCCGGAAATGCACTGAATAACTAAACACCGGCAGCTGACCGAAAGATCAGCTGCCGGCGTTTTTAATTTAATGCGAGATTAAAAAACTACTTTACGACCCTCTGGTCATAAACATCATTATAGTGCTGCAGCTTAACTACGCTCGCCCCAATAATGCGTTTAACAGGGAGATCCGCAAGCCCGTTCACTACATGGTACTGTGTGGGCATATCTTCCCAGGTCGGCCTGAACCAGGTAATTCCGCCGCTGCACCAGCTCCTTTCCGGTGTAGGAAGAGCAGGAAGATCGTCCGGCAGACAGTGCTTCCCATTCGGAGATATTGTCACATAGGCCACGTCCGCATCACTGAATCCGTCTCCGGTGTGAGGGAAATACTTGTAGTGCATAAGCCCTTCGTCCTCAGGGTCCGAGAGTATGGACTTAAGCAGCTCTTCATCCTCAGGAGCCTTATTAAGGTCAAAATCCAGCGTAAGGAATCTGAAATCCCAGGATGAAAGGCTGGCCTTGCCCTTCCCTTCAAGCACATGCATATCCTGTATGTCCGCAAAGATCTTGGAATATCCAAGCTGCTCCCTTCCGGAGATTATGGGGTCTGCATGGTTCTCCCATATTGAAAGCTGGAATTTACCCTTGATGGTCTCTTCCTTGCCCGTATAGGTAACAGGGACATTGAAGGTCACTACATTGTAGCCTCTGCCCGCGAGCCAGGGAAGATTCCTGTGCATCTTATGGGTAACTATTATGTAGGGCTTCCTTACCGAAAAGCCCTCGGGAAAATAATTCTCTATCTTCTCTGCTTCGGTTTCGTACACCAGAATGTGCTGCGTGCATTCCTGAGGGCCTGTTTTGTACAGGCGCTCTCCGTCGGGCCCGGAGCGGGGGCCGCAGGCAGGTCCGAAATACACCGGCATCTGGTACATGCGGTTTTCTTCATACTTAAACATAATATCAACTCCGATCCTTATCAGGATTATCAGATCTCCATCTCAAGGAGCGCCATGCTCAGCGCTTTTCCGTGTTTATCCATTGCAAGGCTGCGGAGCACGCCTCCGCCGAGCGCCTCTTCCATCACGAAATTCAGCGCGCAGATGCCATCAACTTCATATCTGGTCACTTTTCCCCGGCAGATCTCCGAGAAATAATCCTTGACCTTCTCAGCAGTAACTTTTTCCTTAATGAGTTCATAATCGGACTCGTTCCAGGGGATCAGGGAAATATTTGAAATATCGCCTTTGTCTCCGGTGCGCGAATGGCAGATCTCTTTTAATTTCATGTCAGATCACCTCGTATTCTACTCTGGCTGCAAGCAGCTCTCTGGGGATAAAGAACGAGAACACATTGATGATCTCGGAGATCCTCATAGTCGCACCGCCGCCGCCCGCCGGTCCGTTAGTATAGATCGAATCGCCTTCATTGGAAACTTTTACTGCGTTCGCGCGGTCCTTCGTCCTCACGGCTACATGGAGCCTTATCTCGCCCCACCGTCCGTCGCTCATATACTCGGCAAGCTTGTCCTTATACAGTGAATTATAGCCTATATAATCGACTCTTGTCTCTGTATATTCTATACCGATCCGGTCAAGACGTTTGATAAACATGTCTCCGGCCAGCTTCGCCCTCTCCAGGGCATTGCATCCGCCATAAGATATCTCGCAGTCGGTGATGAAAGAATCACGGTAGCAGACGTTGACCTTGAGAGTCGGCGTAAGTCCATGGCTCGTCGCGCCCCAGGCTGATACAATATTTTCCCCTTCCTGCGTGAACTTAACGCCGGTAAAGTCTGCAATGCAGTCCGGAGTAAGATAGCGTGAAGGATCATGTATCTCGTAGAGCATCTGCTCCTTGCAGGTGTCCACACAGACGACTCCGCCGGTCCCTTCGACTTTTGTAACTATGAATCTCCCGGTCTCGTCAAATTCAACTATAGGAAATCCAAGATCATCAAGGTTGGGTACCTCCTTGTAGCCGGGATCGGCATAGTAACCGCCGGTCACCTGGCCGCCGCACTCAATGAGATGTCCGGCGAGCACGCACTGGCCCATCTTCTCCGCGTCGTCGATCGTCCACCCGTATTCATAGCAGAGAGGTGCAAGGGTAAGGGTAGGGTCGGATACGCGGCTGGTGATCACCACGTCCGCACCGTCCGCGAGAGCCCGGATGATTCCCTCAGCACCCATGTAGGCGTTTGCGGAAACGATCGCATCCCTGTAGTCCCCTATTTTCCCGGGGAACTCAAAGATCGGTTCGTCATAGTATTTCTCGATAACATCATACACGTCATCACCGGTCACCGCAGCAAATTTCAGTCCGGAAATACCCTGCTCCTTCGCTATCTCGATGGCTTTCGCTACCGCTGCATGGGGATTTACGGCCCCCATGTTCGTGATTATTTTCACACCATGCTCTTTGGCAGGCTTCAGAGTCTGGGAAAGGCGGTATTCCAGAAGCCGGCTGTATCCCTTTGTCGGATCATGCAGCATCTCCTGTTTTGCCAGTCCTATCGTCCTCTCGGCAAGGCACTCGAAAATAATGTAGTCAAGGTTTCCTTTTTCGATAAGCGTGACCGCAGGATCAACACGGTCGCCCGCAAATCCGGCGCCTCCGCCTATGCGGATCTTTTTCATATCAATCACCTGATTTCCGTCACATCAGCGCTAATCTGATTAAATAATAAGTCCAAAGATTGCAAGTATAATAAGCAGAACTATCGACAGAGGCCATACGAACCTGAGCGAATACTTCTGGTGCTCTCCAAGATCGAGGTCGCACATACCGCACATGAGCAGAGTCGCGGGAGTGAGCGGGGTGATCGACCAGCCGAGCGTAAGCTGTCCGACAAGTGCTGCATAACAGATGCCTGCGCCGGAAATACCAAGTGCGGAAGCGCTCTGGGTAAGTACCGGAAGGATCCCGTAATAGAATGTATCTGCATCGAAGATCATTGAAAGCGGTGTAGCGAAGATACCTACAAGGATCGGCACAAACTTGGTCATTGAAGCAGGAATGATACTTACGAGAGTATTAGCCATTGCCGCAGCCATTCCGGACTGGCTCAGGACTCCCATGAGGACGCCTGCGCCGTAGAGCGCGCTGACTACGAATACCGCATTCGGACCGTGCTGGATCATGATCTTCTTCTGATCTGCTGCGGAACGGTAGTTAACGATCCAGGCTGCTGCGGTTCCGATAAGGAATGCTGCTGCAGGGGAAAGGATACCGGAGATCATAAGGGCGACAACTGCGATGATAAGAAGGATGTTGATCACCGTCATCTTGGGACGGAGCATCTCGATCTCTTCAGGTGTCCTCTCGGCAGCGGCTGCTATCTCAGCTGCGCTTACATTGACATTCTGAGCTGCAAGGCGCTTCTTCTCATTAAGCCCAAGCAGAACGGTAGGGATAAGTCCTATGGCCCATGTGATCACTATCGGAACAAACATGGGCTGGAAGAATGCCGTAAGGTCTGCCTCCATGACGGTAGCCGCGCGGAGCGTGGGGCCGCCCCATGGCGACATATTCATCAGACCTGCTGCCATACCGAGGATCGCAGCCAGGTTCCTCAGCCTCATTCCCATCTTCTTGTAGATAGGTACCATGGTTCCGCATACAAGAAGTACGGTAGTGGTAGCGGAACCGTCAAGATGACCTACCGTCGAAAGGATATATGTTCCTATGCAGATAGCAAGCGGATTTCCGCCGCAGGCTTTAACGATCGCCTTGACGATAGGGTCAAATGCGCCTGCCGTCATCATGGTCCCGAAGAACAAAATCGCAAAAAAGAACATAACACCGTTAACTGCAACTTTACTTATTCCGGCAGCTACCATCGCGGGGATGTTCTGGAACTGTCCCACAAGGATCGCGCCGATGAGCGGGATGACCGCAAGGGCTATCATGGTCGTGAGCTTTTTGCTCATTATACTGAAAATGATAGCAAATACAACTAAAAATCCAACAATACTTAACCAAACGTCCATTATGTTTCCTCCCTCATAATTGATAATAATATTTGGCACCTTAATTAAAAGCAATTGGTGTGCCATCGGAGAAAAACAGGCAAATTTTTATTTAAAGCCTTGAAAACAGACGTTTTCTGGGTTAATGTATACTCGGTACGGATGTTTCGTTTTTGAAACTTTGTATCATCGTTGAAACCTTAATTGGTTTCATATCCGAGACAGAAAGGATAGCAAAATGACGCTGAAAGAGCTTTGTGAAGAATACGGTGATGATTTTATAAAATACGCTGACCGCATACTGGATTCCTATTTCGGTAACCTGTTCGTAAGCTATAAAAACGAGATCGTAGTTTACTGCAACCAACACATGGCTGAATCCGTATACATGTCCAAGGACGAGCTTATGGGCATGTCCATCGAGGAACTCCGAAGCAAAAAACTTTGGCTCCGCTCGCTGTCCAAGGAACTCTATGATGATCCCAAGCCCTTCAACGCCTACAACGTCAGCAAATGGGGAAAAGAGCTCTTCACCCATGTCGAGCCTATCTTTAATGATGAGGGCGAAGTCATAATGAGTGCCCAGTACTCTATCCCTAAAAGCATGCTTAACGAGTTTTCCGACTATATCGACAGGGAAAAGAAAACTCTGAAAAACTACAAGGGCATTACGGATTTCCTCACTTCATTCCATGAGGGCCAGGATGATATAATCATGAATTCCGCAGCGGCTAAAAAAACCTTCCACGAAGCAGCTTATGTAGCGGACATGGACGGAACCGTCCTGATCTTTGGGGAAACCGGCTCCGGAAAAGACGTCATGGCCAACTATATTTACCGCAACAGCCATAGAAAAGACGGTCCCTTTGTGCCTGTCAACTGCTCCGCGATCCCTATGGAACTTATGGAGTCGGAATTCTTCGGATATGAGAAAGGAGCATTCACAGGAGCGCTTAATACCGGTAAGCCCGGGCTCTTTGAGATGGCGAACAACGGCACTCTTTTCCTTGACGAGATAGGCGAACTGCCGCTCCCGATGCAGGCAAAGCTCCTCAGGGTCCTTGAGACCGGTGAGGTCATGAGACTCGGGGGAACCAAGATCATAAAGACCGACGTCAGGATCATTGCCGCAACGAACCGCAACCTTATTGAAATGATCAAAGAGCAGCGTTTCCGCGAAGACCTGTTCTACAGGCTGAACGTCATGCCCATTTTCATGCCGGCCCTCAGAGGAAGAAAGGAAGACATCATACCCCTGGCTCAGTCTTTCCTTGATCGCTACAACCGAAAATACAACCTGCACAGGGAGCTCAGCAGTGACATTAAAGAAGGCCTCCTCAGCTACTCCTGGCCTGGAAATATACGAGAGCTCCGGAATGTCATAGAAAGATATATTATCTCCGGGAGGATGATGATCTCATCTGCAACACCTATCGGCAGCAATGAGCACTCGGAAGGTTTCCGGGATCAGAAAACGGAAATGCCGCTGCATGAAGCTGCTGCGGCATTTGAAAAACAATATATAAAGACCTGCCTACAGGAATGCGATGGAGCCGTGACAAAGGCGGCCAGAAAGCTCGGGATCCACCGCTCCCTCCTCTACAAGAAAATGCAGAAGTACGGGATAGAGAAATCCTGAAAAGGGCCTACTTCATCGTGTACCCGCCGTCGACCGGGATCGTGACGCCGGTGATATAAGAGGACTCGTCGCTCGCGAGGAATACCGCGGGCCCGATGATCTCCTCGACGTCCATCCACCTGCCCATCGGGGTAACGTCCTCTATCTTTTTCCTCCGCTCCTCGTTGTGGTAGCTCTTGTAGGTAAGGCCTGTCAGGGCGAAGTTCGGGGCCAGCCCGTTCACCCTGATGCCGTCCTTTGCGTAGTCGAGGGCTATCGTGCGGGTCATATTGACTATGGCTGCCTTTGATGCGCAGTAGACGGTCTCAAGAGCCAGCGCGACTATCCCGCCTACGGAGCTGACGTTGATAATCGAACCGCCGCCGCCCTGCTTCAGGAACTGCCTGACCTCGGCCTGGCAGCAGTTGAATACGCCCTTGCCGTTCACGCTCATTGTGTAGTCCCAGTCATTCTCGTCCATCTCGTCGATACGCTTCAGACTGGTAAACCCGCCCGCGTTGTTTACCGCGATGTCGAGCCTTCCGAAGGTATCTACGGCGAACTGCACCATGGCCTCAGTCTCGTCCGCGTTCCTCACGTCGCAGAGAGTCCCGGCCGCGATCCCCCCGTTCTGAGTAATGAGCTCGACCGTGCCGATGCCCGGATGATAGTTTTCCGTCTC
>JAIKVW010000013.1 GCA_024685315.1 Lachnospiraceae bacterium | reverse complement strand
TTACTGTTTTTGTTAGGTTTGTTCATTCGTTTTTCATAAGTTAGAAAAGGCTTTCGCCTCTCCTCCCTCATGCTCGTTTTAGGAATTTCGAGATCATTCTATTATTGAATTGTCAATGTGCCTGCGCGTTTAGCGCCAACTGTTCTAATATACTGCAGTGTTTTCTCTTTGTCAACTACTAAGTTCTGCTTTTTTAGAAGTGCAATTAATGCAGTTTATTAGAGAGCTTTTATGATATAGCTCGTCCGGACTAATGTCCGATGAGCGGGCTTTTAGTGAACCAGCTTCGCTCGCCAACTAAAAGCGCCGGAGAAGGAGGGATTTGAACCCTCGCGCCGGTTTCCCGACCTACACCCTTAGCAGGGGCGCCTCTTCGGCCTCTTGAGTACTTCTCCAAGTGCATGTAGGCCGTCCTTCCAACAGTGCAAAAAACATTATAGATTAAGGTTTTTTATTTGTCAATCGGTTTTTTTAAGCTTTTGTAATAGGAGCATTCAGCTGTCCTTATTAATAAACGCGATCCTGACCGAGTTTCTTCTATATATAGTGCCCCTCATTTCTGAGGGGCACAAAATGACATAAAAATATATAATCAGTCTCCGGGAAAATTTTTTACACGGGTCTTTCTTTCAGCTTATGCGGTATTTTTCGGGATTATCCGCGTACAGGTCGCGGCCCTCCGAATCCATAACCACGATGACCGGCATCTTCTCTACGTAAAGCTTCCTTATTGCTTCCGTGCCGAGGTCATCGTAGGCGATCACTTCCGATGAGCGGATGCATTTCGAGAGCAGCGCGCCGGCCCCGCCGACTGCGGCGAGATATACGGCCTTGTTCCGGACTATTGCCTCTTTCACCGCGTCAGACCTTCTGCCTTTCCCGACCATTCCCAGAAGGCCAAGGTCCAGAAGCGCGGGGGTGTATTTATCCATGCGGCTCGCGGTAGTCGGCCCTGCGGACCCTGCGGGCTTTCCCGGCCTCGCGGGCGAAGGCCCCATATAGTAAATGACCTGTCCTCTTATATCAAAAGGAAGTTCTTTCCCTTCCGCAAGAGCCTCGGCCATGCGCTTATGCGCCGCATCCCGGGCCGTATATATTGTCCCTGTAATGTAAATATGGTCGCCCGCCTTCATCTTTGCTGCTTCTTCGCGGGTAAAGGGGACGCTGATCTCGTAGGTCATAATTCTGCCTCCATGTGCCTGCAGGCGTGGCAGCACATGTTCACGGCTACCGGAAGGCCTGCGATATGGGTCGGATAGGTCTCAATATTTACCGCAAGGGCGGTGACGTTGCCGCCAAGCCCTGCGGGCCCGATCCCGAGCTTATTTATCCTCGTAAGTGCTTTCTCTTCAAGTTCTGCGGCTTTAGCGTCCGCGGAGCGCTCGCCGGCCTTTCTGGTCAGGGCATGCTTCGCCATGAGCGCCGCCTTCTCGAAATCTCCCCCGATGCCCACGCCTATAATAAAAGGAGGGCAGGAGTTCGGTCCTGCCAGCGCGGCGGTCTCTGTGATGGCGTTCAGTACTCCCTCTTCTCCGTCCGCGGGCTTGAGCATATAGATCCTGCTCATGTTCTCGCTTCCGAAGCCCTTCGGGGCAATGGTGATCTTAAGGACATCGCCGGGCACTATATTATAATGAATGACGGCCGGTGTGTTGTCGCCGGTATTTACTCTCTCAAGCGGATCGCTGACCACGGATTTCCGGAGATAACCTTCGGTGTAGCCCTCGCGCACGCCGCTGTTCACGGCATCTTCAAGGCTTCCGCCGATTATGTGCACTTCCTGCCCGATATCGATGAATACCACCGCCATCCCGGTGTCCTGGCATATCGGGATCATTTCATTGCCGGCGATCTCAGCATTCTCCAGCAGTTCCTCAAGGATCTGCCTGCCGAGCTCGGATCCCTCCGCCTTCAGGCCATTTTCCAGCGCGCACCTCACGTCTTCCGAAATAAAGTGCGCGGCTTGTATGCACATTTCCTTTATGCAGTTTTTAATCGATTCGCAGCTTACTTCTCTCATATAAAAGATCCCCCTATCCTCAAACAAGTCTTGATATTTGCCCATGGCTTGGGTTATTATCTTGTCTTGGGGTGAGATAATGAACGAAAAAAATATTATTAAAAGCGTCGCGCCGCTTGCGCAGCATATTCAGGATTTTATCAAATGGATCATTCTTGCGCTGATATCGGGCGTGATCTCGGGCCTGATGGGCTCAGCCTTTTCCTATGTAATAACAGGCGTGACCTTTCTCCGCAACAGCGCCGGCTGGCTGGTCTTCCTGCTTCCCGCGGCCGGTCTCCTGATAGTTTACCTGTACCACAAGGCCGGACAGGCTGACAACAGCGGTACTAATATTTGTCTCACGTCCATAAGGCTGAATGACCACATACCCCCGGCCGTGATGCCGCTCATTTTCATATCATCCGCGATCACCCACCTGTTCGGAGGCTCTTCCGGGCGCGAAGGGGCTGCTCTCCAGCTCGGCGGGAGCATGGGACAGCTGCTCGGGGATAAGTTCGGACTGAGCAGTCTGGACAAGCACGTGCTCATAATGTGCACCATGAGCGGGACTTTCTCGGCGGTGTTCGGCACCCCCATGGCTGCGGCCATCTTTTCCATGGAAGTCGTGAGCATCGGGGTAATGTACTACTCTGCTCTTGTCCCCTGCGTGCTCTCGTCACTCACCGCTTCGTATATAGCGCGCCTGCTCGGACTTGTGCCTGAAGCATATGCCGTAGGCGAGATCCCTGCTCTTTCAGCCCTGCTCGGCGGAAAGGTCTTTATCGCGGCCATTGCCTTCGCAGGAATGAGCGTGCTCTTCTGCATCATTCTTCACGGCGCGGAGCATCTCTTTAAAAAATATATTCCGAACCCCTTCCTTCGCGCCGCTGCCGGCGGCGCAATAGTCATCGCGTTGATGCTCATATTCCGGACCCGCGACTACCTGGGCACCGGCACCGACATCATTAAGGCCTGCTTTACCGGGGCCCGCGCGATACCATGGTTCGCGTTCATACTGAAGCCGGTGTTTACCGCCGCGACCCTGGGTTCAGGGTTTAAGGGCGGCGAGATCGTCCCTTCGTTCTTTACCGGGGCCACGCTCGGCTACGTGCTCGGATCCGTGCTCGGAATTCCGCTGCCGCTCGCGGCCGCCTGCGGAATGATCGGTGTTTTCTGCGGAGTCACGAACTGCCCGATCACGTCGCTGCTGATATCTTTTGAGCTCTTCGGCTTTTCGGGAATGCCTTACTTCCTGATAACCGTGGCCGTAAGCTACGCGCTCTCGGGATATTACGGGCTCTACCACAGCCAGAAGATCATTTATTCAAAATACTCTGCCCGCTACATTAACCGGGACACGAACCCTCTGTAAATTTTTATAAGCCCGCTCGTTCAGGAACTGATCCGAATGAGCGGGCTCATTTTATTATTCTTCAGGATCCTCCTCCGGAGATTCCTCCTCGGGAGCTGCTTCTTCTGAAGATTCTGCCTCGGCTTCTGCGGCCTCAGCTTCTTCCTGGAGCACTTCCGCGGTTATCTTCTCGATGCTTACAACGCTAGTTCCCTCATCAAGGCTTATGAGCTTGACGCCGGAGGCTGCCCTTCCCTGAACGGAAATGGAGTCTATCGGGATCCGGATTATGATGCCGCCGGAGGTTATCATCATGAGCTCTTCGCCGGGATAAACGCTCATCGCGCCGACTACCTGGCCGCTCTTCTCGGTGACCTTGTAGTACCTTACGCCCTTTCCGCCCCTGTACTGGGTATGGAAGAGACCCATATTCATCTGCTTGCCGCGGCCGTTTGCGGTCACAACGAGGATATTGTCGCCTTCGCTTTCGGTGATCATGCCGGTAACCGCGTCATCTTCGGCGATCCTGATGCCCGTGACGCCTGAAGATGCCCTTCCGGACGGACGCACGTCGGTCTCGCTGAAATAGATCCCCATGCCTTTCCTGGTTATGAGGAAAATATTCTCCTCTTTTCCGATGACCTTTACGTCTATAAGCTCGTCGCCCTCCCTCAGCAGGGTCGCGATCAGGCCGTTCTTCCTGATGTTCCCGTAGAGGTCGTAGCTGGTCTTCTTCACAAGGCCGTTCTTAGTGGCCATGATGAGATACTTCCCGCTCTCCTCCGCCTCGGTCTTCTCCGGAAGCATCGCTACGATGCGCTCGTCCCCGCCTGTCTGAAGGAGGTTCACGAGAGCCGTCCCTCTTGAAGTCCTGGAGGCCTCGGGGATGCGGTAGCCCTTCATCCTGAAAACGCGTCCTGTGTTCGTGAAGAACAGAATATTGTCATGCGTGTTCGCGAGCATGATCTTTTCGATCTGGTCCTCGTCAAGAGTCGTGATGCCTCTGATGCCTCTTCCGCCGCGGTTCTGGCTGCGGAAGTTGTCCATGGTCATCCTCTTGATGTACCCGAGGTTCGTGAGCGCGAATACGGTATTCTCGCTCTTGATCATGTCGTCAAGCGTTATCTCTTCGTCATCGATGCCGATCGAGGTCCTGCGCTCGTCGCTGTATTTGTCGCGCACCACGATGAGCTCTTTCTTGACCACTCCGAGCAGGAGCTTCTCGTCGGCAAGGATAGCCTCAAGCTCCCCGATAAGCTTCTGGAGCTCGGCGTACTCTTTCTCGATCTTCTCGCGCTCCAGGCCGGTCAGGGCGCGGAGCCTCATGTCTACGATCGCCTGGGCCTGCAGATCTGAAAGCCCGAAGCGCTCCATGAGCTTTGCCTTAGCCGCGGCCACGCTCTCGGAGGACCTGATTATCTTTATTACTTCGTCAATATTGTCAAGGGCGATGAGCAGGCCTTCCAATATGTGAGCACGCTCTTTTGCCTTCTTGAGGTCGTGCCTTGTGCGCCTTGCGACAACGTCCTCCTGGTGTTCGAGATAATATTCGAGCATCTGGAGCAGGTTGAGCACCTTGGGCTCGCCGTTTACCAGCGCGAGCATGTTCACGCCGAAGGTGTCCTCGAGCGGGGTGTGCTTGTAGAGCTGGTTGAGCACAACGTTCGCGTTCGCGCCCTTTTTGAGCTCGATCACGACCCTCATGCCCTCACGGCTAGTCTCGTCGCGGAGATCGCTGATACCGTCGATCTTCTTATCCTTAACAAGCTCCGCAATGCGCTCGATGAGCCTTGCCTTGTTTACCAGATAAGGAAGCTCCGTGACCGCGATCTTCTGCCTTCCGTTGGGAGCGGTCTCAATGTCGGTGACCGCGCGGACCTTGATCTTGCCGCGGCCGGTCCTGTAGGCTTCATTGATCCCGCGCCTTCCGAGTATCATTGCCCCGGTAGGAAAATCCGGCCCTTTTATGATGTCCATCACTTCTTCGATGGAAGTCTCGCGGCCTGCGGTCTTGTTGTCAATGATCCTGATAACGCCGTCTATCGTCTCCTTGAGGTTGTGAGGCGGTATGTTAGTTGCCATACCGACGGCGATGCCGGTGGTGCCATTTACCAGCAGGTTCGGGAACCTTGCGGGCATTACGGTAGGCTCTTTCTCGGTCTCGTCAAAGTTCGGGACGAAGTCCACGGTATCTTTATTGATATCGGCCATGAGCTCCATGGAGATCTTGCTGAGACGCGCCTCGGTGTACCTCATCGCGGCCGCGGAGTCTCCGTCGACCGATCCGAAGTTGCCGTGCCCGTCCACGAGCGTGTATCTCATCGACCAGCTCTGGGCCATGTTGACCAGCGCGCCGTAGATCGAAGAATCGCCGTGCGGGTGGAATTTACCCATGGTGTCACCTACGATACGCGCGCATTTACGGTGGGGCTTGTCAGGGAAATTTCCCAGCTCCTGCATGGCGTAGAGGATCCTCCTCTGCACCGGCTTAAGACCGTCGCGCACGTCCGGAAGCGCTCTGGACGCGATTACGCTCATCGCGTAATCAATGTAAAATGTTTCCATCCTCTCCCTGAGGTCGACCTCGTCTATCACGTCATAGGTCTTTTTATCTTCATCCATCAGGATATCCTCTCCGAAATAAATATTTTAAATGTCAAGGTTTGTGACAAATTTCGCGTTCTTTTCGATAAATTCGCGCCTGGGCTCGACCTGGTCCCCCATGAGCACGCTGAAGGTATTGTCGATATTCAGCTTGTCGTCGTCGTCCATCATTACCTTCATCAGGATGCGCTTCCCGGGATCCATGGTGGTCTCCCAGAGCTGCTCGGGATCCATCTCGCCGAGACCTTTGTAGCGCTGCACCTTGTTGTTCTGGTCGCGTCCGATCTCGAGCATGATCCTGTTAAGCTCGTCGTCGCTGTAGGCATACCATTCCTTCTTGTTCTTCTCGACCTTGTAGAGCGGGGGCTTCGCGAGGTAAACGTGGCCTTCCCTTATAAGGTCGGGCATGAAGCGGTAGAAGAAGGTGAGCAGCAGGGTGCTGATATGCGCGCCGTCAACGTCGGCATCGGTCATGATAATGATTTTGTTGTAGCGGAGCTTTGAGATATCAAAGTCCTCGTGTATGCCGGTACCGAAGGCGGTGATCATCGCCTTTATCTCATTGTTGGTAAGTATCCTGTCAAGTCTTGCCTTTTCAACGTTAAGGATCTTGCCTCGAAGCGGAAGTATAGCCTGGGTCGCGCGGGCGCGGGCCTCTTTTGCGGAGCCTCCCGCGGAATCTCCCTCGACGATGTAGATCTCGCAGTTCTCGGGGTTCTTGTCTGTGCAGTCGGCGAGCTTTCCGGGCAGCGCCATCGTGTCGAGCGCACTCTTCCTGTGAGCAAGCTCGCGCGCCTTGCGGGCAGCATTACGCGCACGCTGGGCAACGATGGATTTCTCGACTATTATCTTTCCTACATCAGGATTCTGCTCGAGGAATATCCCGAGCTTCTCATTCACGATGCTCTCTACCGCGACCCTGGCCTCGGAGTTGCCGAGCTTCTGCTTGGTCTGGCCGCCGAACTGGGGCTCGGAGATCTTGATGCTTACGATCGCGGTAAGGCCTTCGCGGATATCCTCGCCCGAAATCGGATCGTCGCTGTCCTTGAGCATCTTGTTCTTCCTGGCATAGTCGTTAAAGGTCTTTGTGAGCGCGCTCTTAAGGCCCGACAGGTGCGTGCCGCCCTCCGGAGTCGTGATGTTGTTAACGAAACTGTATACATTTTCGTTGTAGCTGTCGTTATGCTGGAAGGCCGCCTCGACGAGCACGCCGTTCTTCTCGCCCTCCATGTAGATAATATTATCGTAGAGCGGGGTCATGCTCCGGTTGAGGTATTTTACGTATTCGCTGATTCCGCCCTCGTAATGGAAGGACTCCGTCACCGGCTCTTCCGGCCTGTCGTCGGTAAGCGATATCCTGAGGCCTTTTGTCAGGAAGGCGATCTCCCTCAGCCTCATTTTCAGATAATCGAAGCTGAAGACAGTCTCTTCAAATATTTCCGGGTCCGGAAGGAACCTGACGCTGGTCCCGCGGCGGTCGATCGATGAAAGCTTCTCGAGCGGGCACATTACCTTGCCGCGCTCATATCTCTGGAAATACCTGTAGCCGTCCACGTCTACGGTGACTTCTAGCCAGGTGGAAAGCGCGTTTACAACTGAGGCGCCGACACCGTGAAGACCGCCGGATACCTTGTATCCCCCGCCGCCAAATTTTCCGCCGGCGTGAAGGATCGTAAATACGACCTCGACCGCAGGCTTCTGGGCCTTTTCCTGAATGCCGACCGGGATCCCGCGGCCGTCGTCGGTCACGGTGACAGATCCGTCCTTATTCAGCACGACCTGGATGTGCGAGCAGTAGCCCGCAAGAGCCTCGTCCACGGAGTTATCAACTATCTCATATACAAGATGGTGAAGTCCCTTCGAGGAAGTCGTCCCGATGTACATTCCGGGACGGCGCCTTACGGCCTCAAGCCCTTCCAGTATCTGTATGTTTTCAGCACTGTATCCGTTACTCAAATTAATTGCCTCCTGTCTCGGTAAGCTGCCCTGCGGCAACTTTATATATTTTATCGGCAGCAACACTGTTCGTGATGAATTCCTCCATCCCGGTGCAGGTCACTATCGTCTGAGTCTGCCTGATGAGCTCCATAAGGTATTTCTGGCGGTTCCTGTCGAGTTCCGACAGAACATCGTCAAGAAGCAGCACCGGCATGCTTCCGGTATGCTCCCTTACAAGCTCAAGTTCGGAAAGTTTTAGCGACAGGGCAGCGGTCCTCTGCTGTCCCTGAGAGCCGAACACCCTCACGTCGCTTCCGTTTATATTGAAAATCAGGTCGTCCCGGTGCGGTCCCGCAGTCGACATCTTGAGCTTCTTGTCAGTATCCCTCCGCGAGAAAAGCCTTTCTTCAAGCTCCTCCGCGGGCGTATCCGGGGCATATTTTAGCTCAAGAGTCTCACGGCCGCCGGAGAGCCATTCGTGCACCGGGGCAAGTTTTTCCGAAAGCTCGCGCACGAATTTCTTCCTGGCTTTTATCACGGACTTCCCGTAAGTCACCAGCTGAGCGTCCCAGACGTCCAATGTCGCGTCCAGGGCCGGGTCGCGGTATATTTGCTTAAGGAGCTCGTTCCTTTGATTTATGACCCTGTTATAGGCCGATATGTCATGAAGGTAGACCTTGTCCAGCTGGCACATCTCCAGATCTATGAACCTTCTCCTCGCTGACGGGCCGGCCTTTATGATGTCGAGGTCTTCCGGGGAAAAGCATACTGCATGTATGTTCCCTATCAGCTCTCCCGACCGCTTCACCGGAATGAGGTCCAGCGCAGCGCCTTTGGTCTTCCCCCGCCGCAGATGGATATCTATCCGGTGTCCTGAGTCACCGTCACTGTAAAGCGCCTTTATATGGGCCTCTTCCCTTCCGAACATGATCATCTCTCGGTCGCGGCTCCCCCTGTGGGACTTTGTCGTCGCACACAGATAGATCGCCTCAAGGATATTTGTCTTTCCCTGGGCATTGTCGCCGTACAGGATATTGATCCCCGGGCTGAAGCTCACTTCGATCTGGTCATAATTTCTGAAACTGCTAAGGGCAAGGGATTCAATATACACTTACGGTCTCCCCGCCAAATTCCACTGTGTCGCCGGGAACTATCTTCCGGCCCCTCATTGTGCAGACCTCGCCGTTCACGGAGACTTCCCCGTTCACGATGACGTCCTTCGCTTCGGACCCGCTCCCCACAAGGCCCGAAGCCTTAAGGAGCTGTCCAAGCTTTATATATTCTCCTGAAAGTGAAAATTCACTCATTAAATATATCCTCTTTACATGTTGAAGCTGATCGGAAGGATCAGATAAATATAGCTCTCATCATCATTTTTCATTATGAACGGCGCCCTGGCAGTGGTGAAATAGATGCTGACTTCCTCGTCATCTACGACCCTTACCGCGTCAAGCACGAATCTGGGGTTGAAGCCGATCATGAGGTCGCGGCCTTCCTTTTCCACTCCGATCTTCTCATTCATTGAGCCCAGCGCGGACTTGATGCTGATCTCCATGCGGTCTTCTGTAATATTGATGATGACCGGACGCCTGTCGCCTTCCCTCACAAGGAGCGAAGCTCTCTCGATGCATTCCTGCAGGCTTCTCTTATTTGCCTTGATCTTCGTGCTGTAGTCGCCTGAGATCATCCTGTCGACCTGGAAATACTCGCCGTCGATAAGCCTGGTAACGACCTTGGTATCGCCAAATTCGAAGAGGACCAGATTGTCGGTGAAATATACCGACACATCATCATCAACTCCGCCGCCGAGGATCTTGCTGATCTCATTAAGCGCCCTGCCGGGGATAACGATCTTCGCATCCTCGTAAGCTTCCTTAAGCTCGATCTTCCTGATCGAGATGCGCTGCCCGTCAAGTGAAATGACCCTGAGGACATTCCCAGTCACTTCAAAATACTCTCCCGACATAAGGAGATTATTCTCATTGTCAGCTGTCGAGAAAATCGTCTGGCGGATGATCTCCTTAAGAGAGAACTGCGAAAGCCTTATCATGCGGTTCCTTGCAACTTCCGGAAGCCTTACGAAATCGTAGGCGTCCCTGCCGGCAATATTAAATACGGATTCTCCGCACCTGATCACTGCAAGATTCGCGCTGTCAACGGTGATCACCACCCTGTCATCGGGGAGATTCCGCACAATATCAGAGAAAATCCTGGCCTCGATAGCTACCATACCGGGTTCTTCAATCGTTCCGTCCAGAACGGTTTCGATCCCGAACTCGCTGTCATTTGCAGTCAGGGTTATCGCTCCCTGGGTAGCATCCACCAGGATGCACTCCATTATCGGAAAAGAAGTCCTTACAGGCACTGCCTTCAGAACTGCGTTTATCCTGCTCATAAGATCGGTTTTTTCAGCACTTATTTTCATGTCGTTCCTCCGGAATCATTTATTAATTCGAAGGGCTGGGCCCTTTATCATATATACATACATAAAGTGAATAATATTTTATAATCTGATGATGCTGTTGTAGGCGGGAAATTGTGGATTAAGCCTGCAGCCCTTAATTTATAAGGCCCGGAGCCGTAATCCCAAGTTGATATGCCCGAGATATTCTGTTTATTATACTGCGGTTTATCAACAGGTATTTCAGGGGCTATTCGTGAAGGTTAAGTTTCTTCACAATGATATCAACAGTTTTTTTCACCTGATCATCATTTTCAATGTCCTGTTTAACTTTTTTGATGCCGTAATTAACAGTCGAGTGGTCTTTATTCCCCAGCGCCCTTCCGATGTTCTCCTGGGAAAGCCCGATGTACCTTGAACAGAGGTACATGCAGATCTGGCGCGGATAGGAAATATCGCGGCTCTTGTTGTTTCCGAGGATGTCGTCAGGAGTGATGGTGAAATTATACTGTTCACATACTGCGTTGATGATCATCTCGGGAGTTACCTTCACCTGGTGTTCTGTGTCTATGGTGTCGCGCAGCGCAAATTTTGTCGTTTCGAGGTCGATATGGCGGGTGTTCTTCAGTCTTGCGAAATTCTGAAGGCTGTTCAGAGCTCCCTTAAGTTCCCTGATATTCGAAACAATATGGTCCGCGATATACTGCAGCGCGGGCTCCTCGACGGTCAGGTGGAATTTGTCAGCCTCGCGTGCCAGGATGGCTACCCTGGTGTCATAGTCAGGCACCTGTATGTCTACGGTGATCCCGGCCTTGAACCTGCTGACGAGCCTGTCCTCTATGCCTGCGAGGTCCTTCGGAGGCTTATCCGACGAAAGAACGACCTGCTTCCTGTTGTCATAGAGCGCGTTAAAGGTATGGAAGAACTCTTCCATCGTGCTTTCACTCTTGGAAATGAATTGTATATCATCCATGAGAAGCATGTCGATATTGCGGTATTTGCTCTTAAAGGAGTCCTGCGCGTGATTCTTGATCGCGGTGATAAGCTCGCTCATGAAAGCTTCCGTGGTCGTATAGATGATCTTGAACGAAGGATTGTCCTGAAGGGCGTAGTTCCCTATTGCCTGCATGAGGTGGGTCTTGCCAAGGCCGGCGCCGCCGTAGATGAACAGCGGGTTTCCGTACTCTCCGGGGTCGGAAGCCACTGCCAGCGCGGTAGCCTGGGCGAGCTCGTTATTCTTGCCCACGACGAAGGTCTCAAAAGTAAGGTCTTCGTTAAGCGCGGTGCCGAGTGAACTTGCCTGACGGCGGGCAGGCTTCGCAGGCTCCTCGTAAACAGGAGTCATTCCCGCAGCCTCGGCCTTTGTAAGGATATTGATCTCGTATTCAACACCTGAAAATTCCGCTGCGGTAACCTTGATCGGCTCGCAGTACTTGCGGCTGATATACTCACGCATATGGGAGATGCCGTCATTATCTATTACAAGGTTGATCGTCCCGTTCTCGACAGAATGGACTTTCAGCGGAAGGAGCCAGGTATTATATGCCACTTCTGTTATGTCAAATTCATTTCGGACGCGTTCCCGGATAAGGTCCCAGTTCTCAGAAATTTCGTTAATCAAAGGCGTATTCCTCCAGAATATATAACACTAATATTTTACATTAAAACGGCCCGTAAAGCAATGGATTTCTTCCTATTTATATACATCACGATATGGAAATGGTCTGAGGGGCACTTTTTCAGGCCCGGAAAAGAATTTTCAGGGCAGTTGATTATTCGGAAATTTGATGTGGTTTGTGGAAAAAATGATTTTCCTTTCAATAATAATTTTTACAGAAATATTAATATGGAATGTTCTGTTGATAACTCAAAAAAAGCATAAACAGTTAAAAATGTTAATAAATCAGTGGATAAAGAAGCCTTAAAAGCAGAAATTCCCGTGTTATCAACAGTTATTCCACAGTGAGTGGATAAAATCCGGCACATTTTTACTGTCGATAATTATTGTTGAAAAGAATGTTGATAAACATATATTACTTTCTATAAACGGCCTCTTTCTACAAAATTCAGGGCAAAAAAGGGAACATCTGTCCTTGACTAAAAAAAGGGAGACTATTATAATATGATAGATTGGACGGAAATTCCGGGTTTATAAAGGCCGAAGGCAGTGAGGAGGTGCGTTGGGATGAAAATGACATTTCAGCCGAAGAACAAGCAGAGGTCAAAAGTGCATGGTTTCAGACAGAGGATGAAGACCGCTAACGGAAGAAAAGTTTTAGCAGCAAGAAGAGCTAAAGGCAGGAAGGTGCTTTCCGCATAACCGGCATCTGATATACCAGCAGTATTAAAAGATTTAATTGCAGGAATAGATAGTTCAGGCCGCAGTTTTGTGGCCTTTTCTTTTACAGACATTGTATTAGAATGAAATTTTCAGAATCCCTTAAGAAAAACCGTGATTTCAGGACAGTCTATTTAAAAGGAAGATCGCGTGCAGATAAAGTACTGGCGATGTACGCGATGGAAAACGGAACCAAGCGGAACCGGCTCGGCATTTCGGTAAGCAAAAAAGTCGGAAACAGTGTAGTCAGGCACAGGATCGCGCGTCTGGTGCGGGAGAATTACCGCCTTAACGAGGAAAATTATACCAGAGGGACAGATATTATAGTTGTAGGAAGATTCAGGGCGAGAGAGGCGGATTTCCACACGATCGGGAAATCAATGCGAAGCATGGCAGCGGGTCTTGGTATTTATAATGAAAAAGAAGATCAGCAGGTTTTTTGAGAAGATACTTATCGGCGGCATCAGATTGTACCGCAAATACCTTTCCCCGTTAAAGACCATGCACTGTATCTATGTTCCTACATGTTCAGAATATGCGATCATAGCCATAAGAAAATACGGGCCGCTGAAAGGATCGTGGCTTGCGGTAAAGAGGATACTCCGCTGCCATCCGTTCCATAAGGGCGGGTATGACCCGGTTCCATGATTGAGAGGAGATAGTTTTGAATACTATACTTAAACCCTTTGCGATTGCTCTAGGCTTTATAATGGACTGGCTTTACAGAGTCATGGGGCTGCTCGGATTAACAAATATAGGGCTTACCATTATCCTTTTTACCCTTATCGTTAATCTACTGATGATCCCTCTTACCATTAAGCAGCTTAAATACTCGAAGCTGACTGCGCTTATTAATCCTGAGATCAGGGCGATCCAGAAAAAGTATCAGGGAAGAAAAGACGAAGCGTCGATGCGCAAACAGCAGTACGAGACTCAGATGGTCTACGATAAGTACGGCGCGAGCCCTACCGGAGGCTGCCTGCCGCTCCTTATCCAGCTGCCTATTCTCCTTGCCCTTTACAGGGTCATTTACAATGTTCCCGGGTTCGTGGCAAGCATCCGCGATATCTATATGAACATCGGTACTCCTATTATGGAGAATGCGGATGTAGCTGAAGGCATTATTACCAGTTTTATCAGTGACAATTCCATCAGGCTGACCTCATCGTTTGATATTACGCAGGTCTCATCCGTAGTAGAGTTCCTTTATAAAGTAAAGAGCACCGCCTGGGACGCTCTCAACCAGAATTTTTCTCTCGTTGTCCCGTCTGTGTCGGAAGCGATCAGCAACTGGTCAGGCAGGATCGTTGAGCTTACTTCTCTTCCGGGCGGACTTAATATCGTAGACGCGCCCGTTTCGCTCAGCAACGGGATTTCGGGATTGTTCCCCGGAGTGCTGATCCCTATTCTTGCAGGCGCATCCCAGTACTGGAGCATTTTTGTAACCCAGAAGGACCAGCCGGCTGCAGATGACGGCAGCGGTATGGCAAGCTCCATGAAGACCATGAATTACATGATGCCCCTCATGTCAGTCTTCTTCTGCGTTACCCTGCCCGCAGGTATGGGTATTTACTGGATTGCGAGCGCGGTATTCAGGACCCTTATCACCATGGTACTCAGAAGGACCATTAAGGTCGATACAGAGGCGCTTGTTGAGAAGAACAAGGACAAGGCTGCAGCAAAGAGCCAGAAGCGCAAAGAGCAGTACGAGAGAGTCGACCAGTACGCCAACATGAAGACCAGGAACATCAGCGGCGGTTCTGCATCAGGCGAATACAGAAAGGATTCCATTACCGGAATAGCAAGGGGTTCCGTATCGCATGACGAAGCTGACAGCAGCAAGAGCTCCGGAAAGAAGAATTATTCTAAGAGCGGCGGATCCGGCAAGAAGCAGCTGATAGTTGATGAAGACGCAAGGGCAAAGAAGTCTATTTCTGGATACGCTCACATGATCAAGAAAGACGACGATTGAGCCGGAAAATTTTAAGGAGAAAAATAAATAATGGATCATATTGAAGCCCGCGGCAAGACAAAAGAAGAGGCCCTGCTTAATGCCGCAATGGAGCTTAAGACCACCAGCGATAACCTCGAGTACGAGGTCATTGATAAAGGAAGCGCCGGTTTTCTCGGATTCATCGGACGCAAGGACGTAGTCCTCAAGGTCTGGAGAAAAGAAGGAACGAAGAGCGTCGAGGAAGAATTCGACGATCTCGACATGACGCTTTCAAGGCCGGCCAGGAAAGACCGTCCGGAAAAGCAGGCTAAGCCCGCTCAGGAAAAGGACGAGAAAAAGCAGAAGGCCAGGGTCAAAGACAGCAGGGACAGAAGCGAGGCTAAGCCCGCCGCAAAGAACGGCAGCGCAGCAAAGCCCGCAAAGGATAATTCCAAAAACAGCAATAAACCGAAGAATCAGGAACAGTGCGCCGAGAGACCTGCCAAGAAGGAGCCCTCAAGGGAACAGAAGCCCGCGCAGGAGAAGGACAAGGAGCCCATCAAGGTCAGCCCCGAACTCATCCCCAACACTGAGAAATTCGTTAAAGAAGTACTTGCGGCAATGGGAATGCCCGACGCCGGCTGCACGATCGATTTCAGCGCAGCAGACCGCAGCATGAACATTAACGTAAGCGGTGAGAACATGGGCGTCCTCATCGGAAAGAGGGGTCAGACCCTGGATTCGCTGCAGTACATCATCAGCCTTGTGGTCAACAAGGAAAGCGACGCCTATATCAGGGTCAAGCTCGACACCGAGGATTACAGGGACAGGCGGCGCGCCACCCTCGAAAACCTTGCAAAGAACATTGCTTTCAAGGTAAAGAGGAGCAAAAAAGCCGTTGCGCTTGAACCCATGAATCCCTATGAGAGAAGAATAATCCATTCCGCTCTTCAGAACGACCGCTTTGTAGAAACGCACAGCGAGGGCGACGAGCCCTTCCGCAAGGTCGTGGTCACGCTCAAGAAGGAATACCGTGACCGCGAGGACCGCAGGAACGGCGAAGGCGGACAGAAGAGAGACCGCCAGGGAAGGAACGGAAGGTCCAATCGCGGCAGGTACAACAGGAACGGGTTCAAGGCCCAGGATACCGAAGGACAGGAGCAGGCAGCTGCAGCAGCAGAGCCGCTTGTCCAGGCAGTTCCGGAGGCCCCGGAAGTCTCAGAGACAGAACTTTGATCAGGTAAAGTCATGAGGGAGAAGAATGCAGGCATAGGGCCGGTTTCTTCTCCCTTTGTTTCATTTATTTTGTAACTATTCAGGCATCCCAGGCTTGGAATGCTGAACAGTTTTTGCAGGTAATTTATCATATGAGAACGGACACAATAGCTGCGATAGCTTCAGGGATGACCTCCTCGGGAATAGGGATCATCAGGGTGAGCGGTGACGAGGCGGTTCCCGCGGTGGAGCGGATCACAAAACTCCCCGGCGGGAAGAAGCTCTCCGAAGTCCCCGCTAACAGCGTAAACTACGGATATATTACCGATCCTGAGGGCAGCCATGAGATAATAGACGAGGTCATGGTGCTGGTAATGCGCGCCCCGAAGACCTACACCCGCGAAGACACCGTTGAGATCGACTGCCACGGGGGCGTTGTCGCGATGAAAAAGATCCTGGACGCGGTCCTTTCCTGCGGCGTGCGGCTCGCCGAGCCCGGAGAATTCACCAGGCGCGCCTTTATGAACGGAAGGATAGACCTCAGCCAGGCCGAAGCGGTCGCGGATATTATAAATGCAAAGAGCGAGCTTGCGCTTAACAGCGGCGTAAAGCAGCTCAGGGGAAATGTTGCGGCAAAGATACGCGAGCTCAGGAACGTGATCCTGGGGGCTGCAGCCGAGATCGAGGCGTTCCTCGACGACCCTGAGCATTACGGAGACGTAGATTTCGCCGGCAAGTTAAAGCCGGCAGTAACAGGTTATTTATCGGAGATCGACCGTCTCATAGATACCGCAGGGAGCGGCAGATTCATCTCGCAGGGCATCAGGACAGTGATCTGCGGAAAGCCAAACGCGGGTAAATCGACCCTCCTTAACGCCCTGCTCGGGGAAGAGCGCGCGATAGTCACCGATGTCCCGGGAACGACCAGGGACACTCTGGAGGAATACCTCTCGCTTGGCGGGATACCCCTCAGGATAACCGATACCGCGGGGATCCGCGATACTGAAGACACTGTGGAAAAGATCGGCGTCGATAAGGCGGTAAAGTCGGTAATGAACGCAGATCTGGTCCTCTTCGTAGCCGACGGTTCCGCGGTCCTTTCAGAGGAAGATACAAAGATACTGGAGCTCTCGAGCGGCCGGAGGACCATAATCCTGCTGAACAAATCGGATCTCGTCCAGAAGACCGGCCCTGAAGACCTGGCCCGCTTCTCTTCTGCCCCGGTAATTGAGATATCCGCCGCCTCCGGAAGCGGGCTTGACGCTCTCACCGCAAAGATCCGGGAAATGTTCCTGGGAGGCATGCTTTCCTCGGACGACGAGGTCGTGATCACCAATATGCGCCATAAGGAGGCACTTGAGCATGCGCGCGAAAGCCTTAAGAGCGTGCTCGAAAGCATAGATGCCGGAATGCCGGAGGATTTCTTCTCAATAGACCTCACGGAGGCCTATCAGGAGCTCGGCTATATCCTGGGAGAAGCCATGGACGAAGATGTGATCGAGCGCATCTTCAGCGATTTCTGCATGGGAAAATAAATTTGCCAGATAATTCGAAGAAAAGATCGGGAGAAAAAGTGGATTATTATTACGAGGATTATGATGTTGCCGTGATCGGAGCAGGCCACGCAGGCTGCGAAGCCGCTCTCGCCTGCGCCAGGCTCGGACTCAGGACGATCATATTTACGATAAGCATCGAGAGCATCGCTCTCATGCCCTGCAATCCGAACATCGGCGGCAGCTCGAAGGGACACCTTGTCAGGGAGGTCGATGCTCTCGGCGGAGAGATGGGCAGGAACATCGACAAGACATTTATCCAGTCCAAGATGCTGAACAGTTCCAAGGGGCCCGCAGTACACTCCCTCAGGGCGCAGGCCGACAAGTCCGCCTACAGCCGCGAGATGAGGAAGACCCTTGAGAACACCGATAATCTCACGCTCAAGCAGACCGAGATCATCGATATAAAGGTCGAAAACGGCGCGGTCACCGGAGTCGTGACTGCGACCGGAGGGATCTACCCCTGCAAGGCAGCGGTCATCTGCACCGGGACCTACCTGAACGCCAGGTGCCTCTGCGGGGAAAGCATCACCTACACCGGCCCGAACGGACTTAAGGCCGCAGACCGCCTCTCCCAGGCGCTCATGGACAAGGGCATCGAGATGGTCCGCTTTAAGACCGGAACTCCAGCCCGCATGGATGGAAGGTCGCTCGACTATTCAAAGATGGAGAAACAGTACGGCGACCGGAGGATAGTCCCGTTCTCATTTGAGACTGACCCCGAGAGCATTCAGAAGGAGCAGGTGCTCTGCTATCTCACATACACAAATGACGAAACCCACAGGATCATCCGCGAAAACCTTGACCGCTCTCCCATTTACGCGGGCGTAATCGAAGGGACCGGGCCGCGCTACTGCCCTTCCATCGAGGACAAGGTCGTGAAATTCGCCGACAAGGAGCGTCACCAGGTCTTCGTGGAGCCCGAAGGATTGTATACAAACGAGATGTATATCAACGGGATGTCTAGCTCGCTTCCCGAGGACGTCCAGTACAGAATGTACCGCACCGTCCCGGGTCTTGAGCATGCTCGCATCGTGCGGAATGCCTACGCCATAGAATATGACTGCATCCCCGCAACGCAGCTTAAGAGCTCCCTTGAGTTCAAAAAGATAAAAGGCCTGTTTTCCGGCGGCCAGTTTAACGGAAGTTCCGGATATGAAGAAGCCGCGGCCCAGGGGCTGCTCGCAGGCATAAATGCCTCAATGTCGGTGACCGGCCGCGAACCGCTCATCCTGAAGCGTTCAGACGCCTATATAGGAGTGCTGGTTGACGACCTTGTGACCAAAGATATCCGCGAGCCCTACAGAATGATGACTTCAAGAGCCGAATACAGGCTCCTGCTCCGCCAGGACAACGCCGACATGAGGCTTACCGAGACCGGTTACAGGATAGGACTTATCAGCGAGGAGCGCTATCAGAAATTCCTGCTAAAGAAAACTCAGATCGAACAGGAGACGCAGCGCGTAACAAATGTGCGTATCGGAGCATCCGAGAAAGTACAGACGTTCATGAGCGAGCACGGGAGCACCCCGCTCAGGACCGGCGAGACCCTTGCAGACCTTATCTGCAGGCCGGAGCTTGGTTACGATGTGCTCGCACCGCTTGACCCCGAGCGGCAGCCCCTGCCAGCTGAGGTCACGGAGCAGGTCGAGATCAACGTTAAATACAGAGGATATATCGACAGGCAGATGCGTCAGGTGGAACGGTTCAGGAAATCCGAGAACAAGCTTATCCCGGAGGATCTTGACTATGCTGATGTATACGGCCTTAGGATCGAAGCCCGTCAGAAACTTGCCGCGATCCGTCCGAGGTCCGTCGGCCAGGCTTCCAGGATCGCCGGAGTGACCCCTGCAGACATCTCTATCCTGCTCATCCACCTCTCTGCCTCAGACAGAGAGCATGCTCATACTGATGAAGGAGGCAGATCCGAATCATGAATGTGATCACAGCTACCGGATTCGACCGTGAGGCGCTTAGAGGGAAAGCCTCCCTTATAGGCATAGAGCTCTCCGATAACATGTGCGCGAAGTTCGCAGACTACTACCGGCTTTTGATAAGCTGGAACGAGAAAATGAACCTGACTTCGATAACTGATCCGGACGAGGTCATCAATAAACACTTCATAGACAGTCTGGCGCTCGTAAAAAGCAGTTCCTTCAGGGGAGACCTTTCTATGATCGATGTGGGCACCGGAGCAGGCTTTCCGGGCATACCGCTGAAGATCGTGTTCCCTGCCCTGAGAATTACTCTTGCAGATTCTCTCCGCAAAAGGATAAGTTTTCTCGAGGAGGCCATTAAGGTGCTCGGGCTTAACGGAGCCGATGCGGTGCATTCAAGGGCCGAGGACCTCGGAAGGTCAAAAGAATACCGCGAGAAATACGACTGCGCGGTCTCGAGGGCGGTCGCGCGCCTGAATGTGCTTGCAGAATATAATCTACCACTCGTTAAGCCGGGAGGCTGCTTTTTCGCGATGAAAGGGGCCGATGTTCAGGACGAACTTTCGGAGTCTGTCGCTGCAACTGTTCGCCTTGGCGCCTCAAAAGATCCCGAGCTCGCGGTCTATTCGCTTCCAGGGACCGATTACGGACGCTCTATAGTAACTTTTAAGAAAATAAAAAACACCCCGGCTTTCTATCCAAGAAAAGCCGGAGTGCCTTCAAAAAAACCTTTGGTTTAATTCTCGGCCGTCAGTCTGAGGCCGATGCAGGAGCCGCTGAAGTAGACGCAAGAGCTATCTTCACGGCTTCTTTTTCTTCGTCTGAAAGAGGCAGCTCGCATTCACCCTTGATTATCTCCTTAATATAAGTGTAGGAACCTTCGCGGCTGTGAATGCTGTTAATAACGAAACCACTGTCCTTGTCATTCAGGAGCACGTAGGCGAAGCTGAGCTTTCCTCCGATCTCCTTAAATGCGTCATATTTTACTATGCCGCATTTCTGATAGGAGCGGTCCAGGCTTCTTTCTACGTAAGTCAGCCTTCTGTGAAGCGTATCGTTAAGGTCCTTGAGGGTCTCGATGCTTCCGATCTCCTGCTTAAACGCGTCTTCAAGAGATTTTCCATTCTTTCCCCTCATGAAAAGGTTATAGTTGACCTCGAGATGAGAAAGCCTTATGAAAAGATATATTGCGAATACAACGGCTGCGACCGACAGTATTAACGCAAGTATGACCAGTATTCCCGGGTCAAATTTTGTATTGCTTAGTATTTTACTGTCCATATTCCGCTCCTTTGTTAATTTCCGGATTCATATGAAGTAAGTATGTCGGTTATTCTCTCGAGGTCATCAGAAGAATAGAAATCTATCTCTATACGGCCTCTGTTCTTAGTGCCGGCCTTAATGGTGACCTTGGAGCCGAGCGCTGACTTCATACGGTCTTCAAGGGCCTTGTAAACCGCGATCTTGCCTGTGTCAACCGGACGGATTTTCCGGGGCTTCTGCATTACGTTGACCAGCCTCTCGGTATCTCTGACGCTGAGCTTGTGGTCAAATACCTTCATAGCCGTGCTGTACCGGAGGTCCGGATCCGTTATAGGAAGCAGCGCTCTTGCGTGTCCCGCGGAGATCATTCCGTCGACGACCATCTGCATAACGCGCGGGTCAAGCTTCAGGAGCCGGAGAGAGTTCGCGACCGCGGTTCTGCTCTTTGAGACCCTGTCCGCGACATCTTCCTGGCGGAGCCCATACTCCTCAATTAGGTTCTGGTAGGCTAAAGCTTCCTCGACCGGATTCAGGTCCTGACGCTGGATGTTTTCAATAAGCGCGATCTCTACGGCTTCGCTGGGAGTGTAATCTTTAATAATTACCGGAACTTCCGTGAGGCCCGCCATCCTTGCGGCTCTCCAGCGTCTTTCGCCCGCGATCAGGCTGTAGCCGTCATCGGATCTGGTTACTATAAGGGGCTGGATTATGCCGTGTGTCTTGATGGAATCTGCGAGCTCCGCAAGCTGCTCGTCGTCAAAGTCCTTACGGGGCTGATTGCGGTTGGGTTCGATCTCGTCTATGCGGACCGTAAGGTCACGAGTTTCTATAATATCTTCTTTTGAAGCAGGCTTAGTGCCTGCGGTTTCAGACTTCTTTACTGGCTCTGCGGCCTTTTCTATTTTTGTTTTCTTTTTCGGGGAGGCTGCTGAAGCAGGCTTTTTAGTCTCTTTCTGCGCAGGCTCTTCTTTTCGCGGTGCCGAGATCAGCGCATCAAGTCCTTTTCCAAGGCCCCCGAGTTTTCTTGCTGCCATTATTTTGTTATTCCTCCTGGATAATCAAACTTATCATATGCCGTTCTTGTACGGGCATTGCGGGTGTAAACTAGTTTGGTTGACGGATAACTTCTTTTGCGAGCTTTCTGTAGGCCATCGAGCCTGCGCAGACCGGATCGTACTTGAGTACCGGCATGCTGTAGCTCGGCGCCTCGGCAAGCCTTACGTTTCTGGGGATCTGAGCCTTATATACGTGGAATCCTGCGTTCTCGCGGACGTTTTCAGCGACTTCCTGGGAGAGCTTTGTCCTTGAATCGTACATAGTAAGGACCAGGCCGTCGATCGTGAGATCCGGATTCAGCCTGTCATGTACCAGTTCGATCGTATAGACAAGCTGCGAGAGTCCTTCAAGCGCATAGTATTCGCACTGGACAGGCACGATTATGGATTTAGCTGCGCTAAGAGAGTTAAGCGTAAGCACGTTCAGCGAAGGCGGACAGTCAATTATAATATAGTCATACTTATCCGCGACCTTTTTCAGGGCGTTTTTCAGAAGGAATTCCTTTGAATCAAGCCCAAGAAGCTCAATTTCTGCCCCCGTAAGCTGGACATTTGCAGGAAGAAGCGACAGGCGCTTCACATTTGTCTCTAATATACAGTTCTCCGGCTCCTCGTCCCCAAGGAGGACCTCATAAATAGTCTGGCTCGACTCTTTTGCGTCGACCCCGACGCCGCTTGTCGCGTTTCCCTGAGGATCCATATCAACAAGAAGCGTCCTTTTCCTGCGTTCTGCCAGAGCAGCCGCAAGATTCACTGCGGTAGTCGTTTTGCCGACGCCGCCTTTTTGGTTCGCTATTGCGATTATTTTTCCCATTCCAGACTTTCCTTTCATATAATGTTTCACGTGAAACATTATATCATTTTCAGAGTATATGTTCCAGACTTAACATGATAATAAAAGAGGGAAATGTTTCACGTGAAACATTTCCCTCTGAAAAACCAGCTTCTGCAAAAGTATTTACATTGCTTCAGGGCAATTGATCCCAAGAAGCGCCAGGCTGTCACGAATTATACTTCTGGACATTACGACCAGCGATGTTCTTGAATTCCTAAGAGCTTCGTCCGGGACGTTTATCTGGCATTCCCTGTAGAAAGCGTTAAATGCGTGTGCGAGGTCCATGCTGTACCTTGCGACCATTGAAGGTTCGTACCGTGAAGCTGCTTCCTTAATAACTGAAGGATATTTCTCAATGACTTTGAGCAGCGCCAGAGAATACTCATCCGTCAGCTTGCTGAAATCTGTCATTTCTTTCAGTCTGCTTGCGGCTGCATCGCCGTCGATGCCGATCTTCCGGAGAACGCTTGAAGCTCTTGCATAGGTGTACTGTACATAAGGACCGGTCTCGCCGTCAAAGTTCAGTAGTTTTTCCCAGTCGAATACGACGTCCTTGATCCTCTGATTGTAGAGATCGTTAAAGAGTATCGCGCCGACGCCGACATCATGAGCGACCTTGTCCTTATCCTCGATACCGGAGCCTTTTTCCTCTATGATCGAGCGTGTCTTCGCGATAGCTTCGTTCAGAAGATCCTCGGCGTAAATAACATTTCCGTTTCTTGTAGAGAGCTTTCCGCCCTTAAGGCTTACCAGTCCGTAAGGTATATGCACAAGGTTAGAAGCGTAGTCATAGCCCATAAGCTCTATTACCTTGAATATCTGCGCGAAGTGAAGCTTCTGCTCAAGGCCTGTTACATAGAGGCATTTAGAGAAATCGTAGCTCTTTTTTCTGTAGAGTATCGCCGCGAGGTCTCTGGTCGCGTAGATCGAGCTTCCGTCCTTCTTTGCGACGATGCAGGGCGGCATATCATATTCATCCAGCATTACGACCAGCGCGCCTTCGCTTTCAGTGAGAAGCCCGCGTTCCTTAAGCATTTCAACGACGGTCGATGTCTGATCGCGGTAGAAACTTTCACCGGTAAAGTGGTCGAAGGACATTCCCAGAATGTCGTATATCCTTAGGAATTCTTTAAGGCTGATATCAACGAACCATTTCCAGAGCTCCTCGTATTCTTTGTTTCCGTTCTCGAGCTCGGTGAAAGCAGCTCTTGCCTGGTCCTCAAGGCTCGGATCTTCGTCGGCTTCTTTATGGAATCTTACATAGATCTCCATAAGTTCCTCAATGCCTCTGGATTCAACGGCTTCGCGGCTTCCCCATTTCTTGTAGGCAACGATGAGCTTTCCGAACTGGGTTCCCCAGTCGCCGAGATGATTGATCCTTTCGACTTTATAGCTGAGCTTTGTGAAGATCTTGTAAAGGGAGTTTCCGATTATAGTAGTGCGAAGGTGCCCGACATGGAAATTCTTGGCGACGTTAGGCGAGGAATAGTCGATGCATATAGTCTGGCCGTTCCCTTCGGAAGACGCTCCGTAGTCAGCGCTCTCCGTGTACTTGTCCATTACCATCTCGGCATACGCAGACTTATTCACGAAGAAGTTTACATATGGCCCGAGCGGGTTTACACTTTCCAGAAAGTCCTGTTCGCCAATCTCCGCAGCCAGCTCCTGCGCGATAACAGCAGGAGCCTTGCGGTAAGCCTTCGCAAGCTTGAAGCAGGGAAAAGCATAGTCGCCCATATCGGTTTTCGGAGGTATTTCAAGATATTGGTCGATCTCCGAGACAGAGAGGGCAGGGATCCGGGAAGCAAGCAGATTCACGATTTTTTCTTTCATATTGTATAAAGCTCCATATATCAAACAGAGGTTAGCACAGACTAACCGCACATAATTTACCTGTATCGCTATTCTACATCATTAATTATTTAAAGTAAATGGATGTTGAGGAGATTGAAGCTCTTCATTGCAGGCGGAGCCTTTTTACACTATAATATTATTGTAAGTATTCAGTATTCCAGGCTTGGGATGCTTATTTATACAGAAAGCAGGTGACCTGATGGATAAGACGGCTAAGAGCATTCTTAAAACGGTTGGCGCAGTTACCGGGATCGCGGCAGCTCTTTACTGCTTTAAGAGGATCAATTCATATCTGGCGACCAGGAGAAATCTCCTCAGGCCGGACGAAAAAGAATATTATCCGTGGAAATTCGGAAAAATGGCGTACACGGTGACCGGAAAGGGCCGGCCGGTCGTCCTGCTTCACGGGATCAGGGCGGATGCATGCGGCTACGAGTGGCACGATTTCGGATGGCGCCTTGCGGCAGACAGGACAGTCTATGTATTGGACCTTCCCGGCTTCGGCTGCTCGGATAAAGGAAACGCGGTCTATACCAATTATCTGTTTGCAGACGCGCTGCGTGCATTCCTGAAGGATGTTGTTAAAGAGAAGGCTGACATTATAACCAGCGGTGATTCCTCATCGGCAGCGCTCGCGGCTTCCACGATAGATCCGGAGCGCATAGGTTCGATCATTATGATCAATCCTGAGAAGCTCAGCGCGATCGATGCGAAGACGGCTCTGCGCTTCAGGGTACAGAGATTCCTTCTGGACATTCCTGTCATTGGAGGCCTGATATACGAAGGCTTTGAAACATATTCGGCTGTAAGGCTCCGCTTCAACAAAGATTATTTCCACGAGGGCCTGAAGGCCAAGGACAATCACATTCAGTCCTTCCGCGAGGCGGCCCACCTTGGAGGCGACAAGGCAAAATTCGCCTTCATGAATATTCATTCCGGATATACAAGGAACGATACAGCAAGGCTTCTCAGCAAGGCCAGCGGGGACGGAAAAGATCTCTACATTATCGGGGGAGAGCATTTCCCGGAGATAAACGAGACGATAAAAGATTACCAGAAGCTTGACAGATTCCTTAAATTCAAGCTGGTCCCGGGCACGAAGGGGCTTCCGCACATGGAGCGCCCTGATTACGTGGGCGAGCTCTGCAAGATATGTCTCAGGATAAAATGATATTCGATAAACTTGAGGAATACAGCCGGAGCGGCGCCTACCCGTTCCACATGCCGGGGCACAAGAGAAGGCTTGCGCCGGAGCACATAAGGGAGACCGTGAAGCTTGACATCACCGAGATCGAGGGCTTTGACGACCTGCATGACCCGGTCGGCATCATTATGGAGGCGGAAAAGCGGGCGGCGCGCCTGTACGGCTCGGAAGAGACGCATTTCCTGGTGAACGGGAGCACCGGAGGGATCCTGGCCGCGATCGGAACATTCCAGGGACAGGGGCCGCTGCTGATGGCGAGGAACTGCCACAGGTCTGTATACAATGCAGCTGAGATAAACCGCATACAGCCGGTATATATTTTCCCGGAGAGGCAAAACTCCTTCGGAGTTTACGGGGGCGTTTCCGGGGATGAAGTCCGGACCGCGCTCCTTAAGAGCAGGGACGGGGGAGAAGATCTCCCGGCCGCGGTCGTCATTACTTCGCCTTCGTATCCCGGCGCGGTGTCTGACATTGCGGGGATCTGCGATGCCGCTCACAGCATGGGGGTCCCGGTGATCGTGGACGAGGCCCACGGAGCGCATCTGGGCTTTTCTCTGTACTTTCCCGCGAACGCGGTAAAGAGCGGGGCGGACATAGTGATACAGAGCGCCCACAAAACGCTCCCGGCGCTTACCCAGACCGCGCTGATACATATTAACGGAGAGCTGGTCGACAGGAAGTGGCTCCGCAGGATGCTGACCGTGTACCAGACCAGCAGCCCTTCGTATCTGCTTATGGGGAGTCTCGACGCCTGCATGGAAATGCTGGAGACAGAAGGCGGGGAGCTTTTTGAAAAATATACTGCAAGGCTTTCTGCGGCGAGAGAGAGGCTTGCGGGGCTTAAGAACCTGGAGCTTCTCGGTCCCGTCGATTTCAGAGCCGCTGGGACAGCGGATTATGACAGGTCGAAGATCGTCCTGCGGGCAGCAGGATGCAGGGCTTCGGGCAGGAGCCTGGCGGAAATGCTGAGGCGCCGCGGGCTTGAGCCTGAGATGGCCGCGGAAAAATATGTGCTCCTGATGACAAGTATCGGTGACAGCGATGAGGGCTTTGAGAGACTCTGCGCGGCAGCGGAAGAGATCAGCGAAGAGCTCGAGGACGTCCCGGCGGAGACCGCGGAGAATTGCCCTGCAACGATTCCGGCGGAGACCGCGGAGGACAGCCCGGCAAGGGGCCCGGGTGAGACGGCGAAGGATGAGCAGGCAGGAGCATCTGCTGAAAGCTCCGCAGAGGGCCTTCCGGCCTGGATCGCGGTCCGCAAAGGCAGCGAGGAGATCCCGCTCGGGGAAGCAGTCGGCCGCATAGCCGCGGATTACATTTACATTTACCCTCCGGGGGTGCCGCTTCTGGTGCCCGGCGAGATCATCACGGCAAAAGCCGCGGAAGCGGTCAGGCAGTGGCTCGCAGCCGGACTTGAACCGGCAGGTGTGAGCGGGACCCGGAACGACCCGGTTGTCAGAGCTGTCAACCGGTCTGAATAGCGAAGAAAAAGAAAAGGAAAGAGCAGTGGGCAGGATTTTTTGTCTAATGGGAAAGAGCGCTTCCGGAAAGGACGCGATCTACAGAAGGATGATATCCGAAGGCGTCGGAGGCCTTAAGGGGATCGTTCCCTACACGACCCGCCCGAAAAGGATAAAAGAGACGGACGGCAAGGAGTACTTTTTCGTGTCCGAAGAGAAGATGCGGGAAATGGAAGAAGCCGGCAGGATCATAGAGCGCCGCGCCTACAATGTGGTCGGAGGGGTGTGGTATTATTTCACCGCGGACGACGGCCAGATCGACCTCGGCGAGGGGAGCTACCTCATCATCGGGACGCTCGAAGCATACCTTAAGTTCAGGGACTACTTCGGGCAGGACAAGGTGGTCCCGCTCTATGTAGAGGTCGAGGACGGAGAGCGGCTCTCGCGGGCCCTTAGGCGCGAGATGAAGCAGCAGGTCCCGGCATATGAGGAAATGTGCAGGCGCTTTCTCGCGGACAGCGCGGACTTTTCGGAAGAGAAGCTCCTCGCGGCAGGGATAGTCCGGAGATTCTCTAACACCGGGACTTTGGAGGAATGCTACAGCGGGATATCCTCGGCCGTGCTTTCCGAACTGTAATATGTTATAATAAAAGGTAATCTTTAGACCTGCGAAAGGAGGATGCATCCTATGGCCGGATTTTCAGAAGTTACAGGGCATGAACAGATTAAGGAAAGCCTTAGGAATGCCCTTATAAGCAAAAAGGTCTCAAACGCGTATATTTTCTGCGGCGAGGACGGCTGCGGCAAGAACACGCTGGCCTCTGCCTTTGCCAAGGCGCTGGTGTGCGAGGCCGGGTACGGCGACTCCTGCGGGATGTGCAGGTCCTGCATGAGGTTTGAGAGCGGGAACCACCCCGACGTCAGGCGGATCATTCACGAAAAGCCTGCTTCAATAGGCGTTGACGAGGTCCGCGCCCAGCTGGTGAATGACGTGGCCGAGAAACCCTACTACGGGGGACGCAAGGTCTATATCATCGATGAGGCTGAGAAGCTCACGGCGGAAGCCCAGAACGCGATGCTGAAGACGCTTGAGGAGCCGCCGGCCTACGCGGTGATACTCCTGCTGGCGAACAGCACCGAGCCTCTGCTTCCGACTATCCTTTCCAGGTGCGTTACCCTGAACCTTCGGGCGATCGGCCAGGACACGGTCGTCAGGTACCTCATGCAGAACTGCGGCACCCCGGAGGATCAGGCGAGGATCTGCGCGGCATATTCACAGGGGAATATCGGCAAGGCAAAGGCCATGGCGACACAGCCGGATTTCCGGGATATGCAGGATTACGTTATAAACATGCTGAAGAGGATCGACGGCATGGAGGAGTACGAGCTGATCGAGGTCATCAGCGAGCTTGTCCAGTACAAGGACAGGATGAGCGATATTTTTGACCTGATGGCTCTGTGGTACAGGGACGTGCTCGTGCTCAAGGCCTCCAGCGACGTGAACCGGATCATTTTCAGGAACGAATATTATTCTCTGCAGAAGAAGGCGAACATCTCGTCCTACGAGGGCCTTAACGAGATCATCAAGGCTATCGACAAGGCCAGGATAAGGCTTGCCGCGAATGTTAATTTCGATATTACGATGGAAATGCTTCTGCTGACCGTAAAGGAGAACTAGAAATATATGGCAACAGTTATCGGAGTCAGGTTCCGGTCGGCCGGTAAGGTATATTATTTCGACCCGGCGGGACTGGACATTAAACTTCACCAGAACGTTATCGTTGAGACCGCGAGGGGAATAGAGTACGGCTTCGTGATCCTTCCGCCGACGGAGGTGCCGGACAGCAAGGTGACCCAGCCGCTTAAGGCCGCGATCCGTATTGCCACGGAGGAGGACGACGAGCGCGAGCGCGTAAACAAGGAGAAGGAGAAGGACGCCTACAAGGTGTGCCTGGAAAAGATCCAGAAGCACCAGCTCCCGATGAAGCTGATCGCGGCGGAGTATACCTTTGACAATAATAAGCTGCTGTTCTATTTTACCGCGGACGGAAGGGTGGACTTCAGAGAGCTGGTCAAGGACCTGGCTTCCGCTTTCCACACGAGGATAGAGCTCCGGCAGGTCGGAGTCCGCGACGAGACCAAGATACTCGGCGGGATCGGGATCTGCGGACGGCCGCTCTGCTGCAGCAGCTACATTTCCGGGTTCATACCGGTGTCGATCAAGATGGCGAAGGAGCAGAACCTTTCCCTCAACCCGGCAAAGATCAGCGGGGTCTGCGGGCGCCTCATGTGCTGCCTGAAGAATGAGGAGGAGACCTACGAGGACCTGAACAGCAAGCTTCCGAGGGTCGGCGACACGGTCGAGACAGAGGACGGGCTTGTCGGCGAAGTCAGCTCCCTCAGCGTCCTGAGGCAGAGGGTGAAAGTCCTGGTGACTCTGGAAGGCGACGAGAAGGAGCTCCGCGAGTATGCTGCCTCCACGCTTAAGTTCAGGCCGCGCGGCCGAAAAGACCATAAGAACGGCGGCAAAGGGCATGACAGCCACGGGTATGCTTCCATGGACAGCGAAGAGGAAGTAAGCGAGAAAGAGCTTCTGGAGCTCGAGAAACTTACCATGAGCGATGATAATTCCGATCTGTAGGAGTATGGATGGAAGGATTTGACATGAGCCTTCTTAAAGAGGGCGAGAGAATAGATGATCTTGAGAGGAACGGCTACAGTATCATTCAGGACCCCAGGCGGTTCTGTTTTGGTATGGATGCCGTTCTTCTGTCAGGTTTTGCGAAGGCTTCCCGGGGGGAGAATGCGATCGACCTTGGGACCGGCACCGGGATAATTCCCATACTGATGGCGGCGAAGACCGAGGCCGCGCACCTGACCGGGGTGGAGATCCAGGAGGACAGCGCGGACATGGCACGGAGGAGCGTCGAGGGGAACGGGCTCTCAGACAGGATCAGCATCCTGACCGCCGACATTAAAGAGCTTGAGAAAATATTTCCCGCGCAGAGCTTTGAGGTGGTGACCTCGAACCCGCCCTACATGAGCGACCTGCACGGGCTTAAGAACCCGGAGCTCCCCAAGGCGATTGCAAGGCACGAGGTCCTCTTAACTTTCCGGGACCTGGCGAAGCAGGCTTCGTGGCTCCTCAAGAATACCGGACGCTTTTACCTGGTGCACCGGCCTTTCAGGCTGGTCGAGATAATAGAGACCCTGACAGAGTTCGGGCTGGAGCCGAAGCGCATGAAAATGGTGCATTCATACGCGGACCGGGAGGCCTCGATGGTATTGATCGAGGCGGTCAAGGGCGGCGGAAGGTATCTGAAAATGGAGAAGCCGCTGATCATTTACGAGGCGCCGGGAAAATACACACAGGAGATTTACGACATCTATGGATACTGAAAAGACCGGGAAATTATACCTCTGCCCGACCCCGATCGGGAACCTCGGCGATATGAGCTTCCGGGCGGTAGAGACGCTTGGCGCCGTGGACCTGATCGCCGCGGAGGATACGAGGAACAGTATCAAGATACTGAACCATTTCGACATCCACGTGCCGATGACGAGCTACCACGAGCACAATAAATACGAGAAGGCCGAGTACCTCGTGAAGCAGATCCTTGGGGGCAAGAGCGTGGCGGTAATAACCGACGCGGGGACGCCGGGGATATCGGATCCCGGGGAAGAGCTTGTTGCGGCGTGCATAAAGGCCGGGATCGAGGTCACATCTCTTCCAGGAGCGACCGCAGCGGTCACCGCGCTTACTATTTCCGGGCTGTCCACGAGGAGATTCTGTTTTGAAGGATTCCTGCCGGTTGACAAAAAAGAGCGCGAAACGGTCCTCGCGCGGCTCACAGCCGAGACCAGGACCACGGTCTTTTATGAAGCCCCGCACAGGCTCCTTAAGACCCTGGAGCTTCTCATAGAGGCGGCCGGGGAGGACCGCAGGGCAGCGGTCTGCAAGGAGCTCACCAAGAAGCACGAGGCGGTTTTCAGGGGGACTCTCGGTGAGGCCTTAAGGTACTTCACCGAAAATGAGCCCCGTGGCGAGTTCGTGATCGTAATAGAGGGCGCGGACCCGGAGAGCCTTGTCGCCGCGGAGAGGGAGCAGTGGAACGAGGTCTCCATAGAGGATCACGTGAAGCGCTACGAAGATCAGGGATACTCCCGGAAGGATGCCATGAAGATGGCAGCAGCCGACCGCGGAGTGGCGAAAAGAGATATATATAAATATCTCGCAGAGATGAAAGAAGATTAGCGAAGACCGGCGCAAAGCTTCTCTTGGGGAAAGCCGCCAGCGGGGCTGCCGGATCATATTAGGGAAAGCCGCCAGCGGGTATGCCGGATTAATTTGAGCTTTAAATGCGGCACCAGCGTTATTTTAAATGCGGAGCCAAAGGCTTCATCTTTTCGGCCCGGCATCCCCCAAGGGATGCCGGGCCGGTGTCTTTGAATATCTGGCACCGGTGTCAAAAATAAGTGCCGATTTACCATTATACGCAGAAAGGCTTGCGTGACATCTCCTTTAGGTGCCTGCGCAAACCTTCATAAAAACCCGGCATCTCCGCCTTCCTTATGCAGGTGGAGATGCCGGATAACTATTAATTATCTTCTGACATCCGTAGGGGTATGTCAGCAAAAAAGAGTCTCGTTTAAGGCCTACCCTTCCCCAAAATAGTAGTGCCGGATCAAGGCAATGGCCTGAAAGGCAGCCACAATCTGATTCTCACAAGCCCGTCTGCGGCTTTGCGATATGAAAATCGTTTACCTTAAATACCCCGCCTGCTCAAGCCGGTCTTCCAGCACGCTGAAGTAGCAGGGGCCGATCTCAAGCACGGTCTTGTGGTATTCTACCGGATCAAAAGAATCTCCGGCGATCTGCTCTGCGTCATCGTAGAACTCCTGGAACTGCAGCGAGCCTACACAGTAGGGGAGATAGGAGCAGGGGTTTCCAACGATCTGGAGGAAGACGGCTTTGGAGGTCTCGTCATCGCCCCAGCCGAAGTAGCCCAGGAAGGTCTGGGTATCTTCCAGAGTATAGCCGAAGTAGTTGATCAGCACATCCAGGACGCCGTAAACATTCAGCACGATACGCTGGTTTAGCACATATGCCCTTGCGACATCCTTATCCAGCCCTGCGAAGGTGTAGGAATAGTTCTCTACATAGGTCGCCCAGCCCTCTTCGTAGCCTGTAAAGTTCATCACCAGGCGCACGGGATTGGGGTCGGTGGACTTAAAAAAAGTCATCTGGTAGAGGTGTCCGGGATATCCTTCGTGTGCAAGGGTGTCGAAGAGGTCGGCACCGCCGCCAAGCTGCCCGTTGTTCAGATAAATGGTGTTGACGTCAATGTCTACCGGTGGAACGATGTAGAATGCCGGGTTCAGGCTCTCTTCGAGCGCCTCAGGAACGTAATTCACAGTGAACTCGTCGGTAACTGCTTCCGGGAAATCGCTCTTCAGCGCTTCCTGAAGCATTTTCAGCATCTCGACGGGATCGTCCGTGCCTACGGAAGGCTCAGAACTGAGGGAATTCATCAGGTCCTTATTGCTGGTCATAAGCTCGCGGAATTCGCTGAGGTCATCGTCGATGGCGTCTGCCAGCATGGTCCTTATCTCAGAAGCAGTGAGGTCGGTACCCACATTGCTCCGGATCAGGTATGAATAATAAGTGCGCCCGTCCTTGAATCCCGAAAGGCCGCCCTCATTCGTCCCGGTGCCGCGGAGCGCCTTAAGTCCTTCTATCAGAGTTTCGTAAGCAGGGATCACGCTCTCTTTAACGGCTGCGGTGTTGCGGTCGGTGTAATCCTGGACCTTGTCTTCAGAAAGATCGGAAAGCTCTGCGATATGATCGGGGAAATCCAGTAGGAGAACGTTATTCTCGGGGTCGGAGATGAAATCTTCGCAGGCCGAGATCACTTCGTCAAGACAGCTGTCAGACATAAAAAGGCCGGCTTCGGATTTCTTCTGCTCGAAGGTGAGGATCTCGCCGAAATACCTCGGGAAATCTTCCAGAAGCGCGAGGTAATCCTCAACATCTTCTTCGGAGTAGAATGTGTACTCAGTCATAAGTATCGGAAGAATGCTGTGGAGGCCGGACGAGGTCTGAAGGGGCTCGTCATAGTAATAAAGCTTCTCCGCATCGAGAGAAAGCTCTATATCAGCATAGGCGCTGAGAATGTCCCAGGTGAGCTGGCGGTCTTCTGAAAGCTTTTCATAATCAAAACCGTCCAGCGTCTCGCGAAGCTCATTAAGAGACTCCTGCCACTCAGGATTGTACTCGGTGTATACGTCGCCTAAGGTGGCGGCGGTCCTGCTGATCCCGAAATTTTCAGGGTGGGCTACGTCAAAATGCAGCGTAAGCGTGTCGGTGGAGACGCTCTCCTTGAATTCTTCGAGGCAGAACTCGTCAAATCTCTCGTCTTCTTCGGAGAGTTCCTGCTCCGGGATAACGATAGTCGGGCTGGCGGTCTCGGACGCAGTCTCGGTCTCAGCGCCGGTCTCAGTCCCGCTTGCAGAGGGAGCCGCGCTTGAACCCGAAGCGCTGCAGGCGCCAAGCATCATTGAGGCGCAGAGCGTAAGCGCCATGGCTGCGGACATATAAGTTTTTTTCATTTCCGTAAGTCCTCGTGGAGATTGGATTTCGATAGTTCCTCTTTATTATATAACGGGTGGGAAACAAAAGCAAATCAGGGCCCAAATGAGGCGGGGATAGCGTGGGAAAAGGGGGAAAACAAAAGCCCGGCCTTCGAAAAGCCGGGCAGATACTTCGCTATTCTGATGCTGTCTACTTATCGGAAGATTCGTCCTTTTTCTCTCCCTTTTTTGCGTCGTAGACATTCTTGAGGGTTTTTGCGGCGCCGAAGATAGCGGCGACATCGATGCTGGTGCCCTCCTGATCGATCTCTTCATTAGTGACCTTGACATTATTCTTTACCTTATTGAGCATATCCTTAAATCCCATAATGACCTCCTTTTATCCCGCAGATCCGGTCCGCCGGCGCGGTGATGTTTTCTTAATGAAAGTATATACTATTTCGCTGAGATACGCTATGTGTATAAAGAAGGATTTGAAGGCGGGGCATTGTTGTTCCGATCACAGCTCTTGGCGCATAATTTGAGAGGGATTCTAAGATGAAATACACAGAAAGAAATGGAAATATTATTAATGACTGGGCAGCGGAAGACAGCCTTAACTGGACAAAGCCGGTCGATCATGAGCGCTTCCTTCAGGCAAAAGCCGGTGATTACGCCTTTACGCTTACGCCGGTGAAGCGGGTCCCGATGAGCTGGATACCGTCTGTCCGGGACTTGGCGGTGCTTGGACTTGCGGCAGGCGGAGGCCAGCAGATGGCGGTTTTGTCGGCTGCCGGTGCGAAGTGTACTTTGCTTGACATTTCTGATGCCCAGCTTGCGGCGGACCGGGAAGTCGCAGAGCGGGAAGGCTATGACATTACCATTATTAAAGGAGATATGACAGAGCGTTTTCCGTTCCCCGACGCCAGCTTTGATTTGATCGTTAATCCGGTCTCGAATCAGTATATCCGGGATGTTTATCCGGTGTTCGAGGAATGTGCACGGGTGCTGAAGCCGGGCGGGATCCTGCTCTGCGGCCTTCCCACTGCCAACTATTTTGCCCTGGACGATGATACCCGGAGGGTCATGCAGTCACTTCCGTATGATCCTTTGTCGGATCCGGAACTGTATGAGGAGGCCATGGCGGGAAATTTTACATTACAGTTTTCGCATACGCTGGAAGAGCAGATCGGCGGACAGCTTAAAGCGGGCCTGACTCTGACCGGCATATATGAGGACACATGCGGAGAGGGCCCGCTGCATGAGATGAATATCCCTATGTTCATTGCGACCCGCTCCGTTAAGAAGGAGTGATGCCGGAGGAGCCGGAACCGGTTCCGGCAGCTATCGGCGTATCTGGCTGTGTGAAAGAGCGCTTGACTTTTTGACTGAACAGGCTAAACTATGATTTAAGAGAAAAGGGATCGCTTGATCCCGGTATATTTATAAAAAAGGGAGCTTGCTGAAGCAGGCTGAGAGTCGGCTGTATTGCCGTTACCTTATTACCTGATTTGGATAATGCCAACGTAGGGACCATATTGTTGAGTTTTTTGGGATGGCATATCGTATGTCATCCTTTTTTGCTGAAAGGAGCCCGATATCATGAATGCAAACGTAGCAATACAGGTATTGCCTTCCGTGCTGGAGGATGAAGAGATCGTAAGGATCGTGGACGCGGTGATCGATTATATCCGGAGCACGGGAGTGGAGTATTATGTCGGCCCGTGCGAGACCGCAATGGAGGGCGATTATGAGGAACTGATGGAGATCGTCAAGCAGTGCCAGTATATTGCCGTTGAGGCAGGCGCGCCGAGCGTGATGAGCTATGTAAAGATCACATACAAGCCGGACGGCGAGAAGCTGACGATCGAGCGCAAGACGGCCAAGCACCATATGAACGATGCTCCGAGGCTTGCAAACATTGCCTGAATAGAAGATGGATACTAAAAAGCATAACAAAAATAAAAGTAAGTTTTCGGATGTCCTGACGCCTGTGATCTTCATCGGCGCAGCGCTCGTCATCTGGCAGTGCGTTAGCATGTCCGGGATCGTACCGAACTATATGCTCCCTTCACCGGTCCAGATGGTGCAGGCGCTGATCGCGGACTTTCCGCTGCTGATGCAGCACAGCCGGGCGACGCTGATCGAAGCGGGGCTGGGCCTTGTGATAGGCGTGGCGCTTGGATTTACGGCGGCAGCAGTCATGGATATGTTCCCGGTGGCCCGCCGGGGGCTCTATCCGATCCTGGTGATCACCCAGACAATCCCGCCGGTGGCGATCGCGCCGCTGCTCATTCTCTGGTTTTCATACGGGATCGCGCCAAAGGTAGTGCTGGTGGTGCTGGTGTCGTTCTTCCCGCTGGCGGTCGGCCTCCTGGAAGGTTTCCAGTCGGTGGATGACGATATGGTCCGCCTTATGAGGTCAATGAAGGCAACTCGCTGGCAGATCTTCTGGCATGTCAAGGTGCCGGCGGCTCTGGGGCAGTTCTTCTCGGGCCTTAAGATCGCGGTGTCATACTCGATCATCGGCGCGGTGATCGCGGAGTGGCTCGGGGGCTTTGAGGGCCTCGGCGTCTATATGACACGCGTCAAAAAGGCTTACAGTTACGATAAAATGTTTGCGGTAATCCTGCTGGTCTCCGTGCTGAGCCTGCTGCTGATGGGCATCGTACGGCTGCTGCAGAGGAAGTGCATGCCGTGGGCGTATATTGATAAGGACAAATAAGGAGTGAATGATATGAAGAAAAGAGTATTGGTAATGAGTCTCGCGGCGGCATTTGTGATGAGCTTTGCAGCCTGCAGCAGCTCAAGTTCGTCGGCAGCACCGGCTTCTAGCGCAGAAACCTCGGCTGAATCCGCTGAGGAGGAAAGCGGAGCGCCGGAGGAACTGAAAGAGATCACCCTGGTCCTGGACTGGACTCCCAACACAAATCACACCGGTATTTATGTGGCGATCGAAGAGGGCTATTATGAAGAAGCAGGGCTCTCTGTGAACGTGATCCAGCCGCCTGAAGACGGCGCGACTATGATGGTGGCTTCCGGAAAAGCGCAGTTCGGCATTGATTTCCAGGATTATCTGACCCCGGTCTTCACTTCCGAGGATGAGATCCCGGTCGTGGCGGTCGCGGCGATTATCCAGCACAATACTTCAGGAATCGTTTCTCTGAAGGAAGACGGCATCGACACCCCGAAGGGACTTGAAGGCAAGAACTACGCGACCTGGGACCTTCCGACCGAGAAGGCAATGATCCAGAATATCGTGGAGGCTGACGGCGGAGATTTTTCCAAGGTCAACCTGATCCCTGAGTACATCACGGACGTTGTGAGCGCGCTCCAGCAGGACATTGACGCGGTATGGATCTATTATGCCTGGGACGGTATTGCGACAGAGCGCGCCGGACTTGACACCAATATGATCTATTTCAAGGATATTACCCCGGAATTTGACTACTACAGCCCGGTATTTGTTGCCAACACAGGATTCCTTGAGGAAGATCCGGAAACCGCAAAAGCTTTCCTGGCGGCAACAGCCAAAGGCTATGAATTCGCGATCGCAGATCCGGATACGGCGGCAAAGATCCTTTGCGACGCGGTGCCGGAGCTGGATCTTGACATGGTGACCGAGAGCCAGGAGTGGCTGGCTGACCAGTACAAGGCCGAAGTGGAGCAGTGGGGCTATATCGACCCTTCCCGCTGGGACGCATTTTACGCGTGGCTTTATGAAAACGGCCTCTCGGATGAGATCCCCGCAGGCACCGGTTTCACCAACGATTATCTTCCGGAGTAAGGCATGGCGGATGTTCTAAGAGCGAATCACGTTGCGAAGTCGTACAGCGACAAGCAGGTCCTGGGCGATATCAATATCCGTCTGGCGGACGGGGAGCTGGTCTGTATCCTCGGCGTCAGCGGCGTTGGGAAGACTACGCTTTTTAACGTGCTGTCCGGCCTGATCCGGCCGGACAGCGGCTCAGTAGAGCTGGCGGATGGAGAGCCTTCCTTCCGGGACATTACCGGGGAGACCGGCCATCTAAGCTATATGCTTCAGAAAGACATGCTGCTCCCGCATAAGACGATCCAGGACAATGTTGCTCTCCCTCTCATCCTGAGCGGTGTCCGCAAGGCTGAGGCGCGGGAAAAGGCGCGTTCGTATTTCGGGCAGTTCGGGCTTGAAGGGACGGAAGAAAAGTATCCCGCGCAGCTCTCCGGCGGCATGCGGCAGCGGGCAGCCCTGCTCCGCACCTGGCTGTGCGGCAACAAGGTAGCGCTGCTGGACGAGCCCTTCAGCGCGCTGGATACGCTTACGCGGACCTCAGTCCAGGAATGGTACCTGAAGGTCATGGAGGAGATTCGGCTGTCGACGCTGTTTATCACTCATGATATTGATGAGGCGATCCTTCTGTCGGACCGCATTTACATCATGAAAGGCCGTCCGGCGGTGATCTCGGACGAGATCATTATCGAGACTCCGAAGCCGAGGGACAGGGACTATATGCTGTCGGAAGAATTTCTGGCATACAAAAGGCGGATCAGGGAGATCATCTGATCCGCCCTTTTTAAATTGATAATACGCGGAATTCTGGTAAAATGATCATGTAAGGACTTAGGAGCGGAGGGAACTGTAATGAAGAAGAACCTCAAATTGCTGACATGTATGCTGCTTGCGGCAGCGATGGTATTTGCTTTTAAGACAGCGGCATTTGCCTCCCCGAAAGCGGCAGCAGACAGCATCAGATACAGCGGCAGTGTAATAGTCACGCTCACAGGCGAGAATGATCCCGAAACGCTGCTGACGGGCGCCGTACTCGGACTTTACAGCGAATCCGGAGAGCGCCTCGGAGAGCTGACAGAGACATCGGAAGGCGTGTATGAGTATGAAGACCTGGCAGAGGGCACTTACACTATCCTGCCGGAGCTGGTTCCCGGAGACTACAAAAGCATCGGACAGGGCGGCTATACCTTCTCCGTGACGAAAAGCGGGGAGACCGTTGAGATCGCGGCAGAGGCGAATAATAATGTCCCGGCAGCGATCGAGGCGCAGCAGGCGGCCGAAGACGGAAACCGGTCAATACTGGTACCTCTGATCGTGGTCATCGCGGCGGGGGCGGCCGGCCTGATCTTCTTTAAGAGGCGGTCAGATAGGAAGGATAAAGAGTTTACTAAGTAAAAAGGAACCGGTGGGATCTGCGGAGGATCTCACCGGTCTTTGCGTTATTGAGGAATCGGTCACAATCTGCATGACCCACAAATTTGTAAAACAAAACGCGGCATAAATGTAAGATAAAGTTGCGCATATTTGAAAGATGTTGTATAATGACTATGACATTTAAGAGGCGGTCAGCCAAGAAGAAAATATAGTAGAACTATTAGTATTATTATCGAAAAGGTTAAAAGCCAACTTCCTTTTTTCATTTCTAAAATAATTCCTCGAGTCACAGGGCTTTTCAGCTTATCTCATAAGGCCGTGGCGGCATGTAATATTGCCGCCACGGCCTGAGTTGTGAGTAAAGCAGTTTTTAACGGTTAAGCTGCGGAATTCCCAGCATTTCCCTCGCTTCCGAAGGGGTAGCTACTTTCTTTCCAAACAATTCTACTGCTTTGACGGCCCTTTCTACCAGCATCTGGTTGGTAGCAAGAACGCCCTTTGAATAGTAGACATTGTCCTCAAGGCCTACGCGGATATGTCCGTCGAGGGCGAGAGCAGCGAACAGGATAGGAAGGTGGTTCTTGGAAGTTCCGAATGCGGACCAGGTAGAGCCTTCAGGAAGGTTTTTAAGTAAGAACTGAAGGTTGTCTACTGTTGCTTCCATTCCGCCGGGAGCTCCGAGGCAGAACTGGAAGTGAGCAGGGGTCTTTATGATCCCCTCTTTAATAAGGGCTTTAGCGCAGTTCATCATACTGACGTCGAAAACTTCGATCTCAGGCTTGATGCCTCTTTCATTATATACTTTTCCGAGCTCGCGAAGGAAGTTTGGAGAGTTGATAAAGATGTAGTTTGGCATCCAGTTGAATGTGCCGCAGTCCATGGAACCGATCTCAATTCCGTCGAGCTGCTGGAAATGTTCCATTCTCTTAGGGCCTTCTACAGGAATAGTGCTTCCCATTTCGTCAACTCCGCCGCGCTGGCCGGAAGAGGTGCAGTTAATGACCACATCGCAGTCTTCGTGAGCACGGATGAGCTCAATGGTCTTTCTGAACATTTCTACGTCAAAAACGCCCTTGCCGTTTGCGTCCCTCATGTGAAGATGGACGATAGCAGCGCCTGCTTTCCAGCAGTTGTAAGCATCTTCAGCTATCCTCTCAGGGGTAGCGGGAAGGTTGGGATTAAGAGATACCGGGGTACTGGTTCCGGTCAAAGCAGCTGTGATAATAACCTTATCAGACATATTTCCCTCCTCTCAAAGACTTCTTTAATACAGGAACAGTGCAAACAGGATAGTTACGATCGATGAAATTAAACACATCATGAAGCCGTAAGGGATGATCTGCTTAAACTCGAGCCTGAATGCTGCGAGGCAAGGCAGAGCTTATCTGCGAGACAGCCTCAGAGAGAGAAACTACTTTTGACCGCATAGCGAATTATTACCTCCTGCAGTAAGTGTGTTGACGTTTTCATTATAGATTATTTAGCAACAACCGTGCCAGATCCTGGGGACAGGAGGGAGGTGCGTGCCGGATCCGGGGCCGGACCGAAATAATTAAGGCTTGCCCGGGGTGCGCCGTCCCCGCCCCGTGTGCTATAATGAAAACTGAATTACGGAGGGAGACAGCATGGCAGAAGACAGATCCCGGGGGGGAGCAGTTCCTGCTCGATAATATTTCCGATAAAGGCAGCGCGGCCAAGGTGATGGATGTGATCTGGAACTCGAACTATCCGGCTTATGTCCTGGGCTCGGACGGACAGTTCATGTTCGTCAACAATGCTTTTGTGGACTACACCGAGAATCCGAGAAAAAAGTGGCTGGGCCTGAATGTGCGCAGCATCAGGCATACCTTTAATCCCAGCATTTACGAGCAGGTCATGAAGACCCGTACCTCGGCGTCAATCTTCCAGGACACCATGATCGTGACCGGAAGAAATTACCACCAGATCACCATGGGGATACCTATGTTCGGAGACGACGGAAGCATCTCCCATATCCTGGCTATCGTTTTCCCGCTGGTAAATGAGCTCGGCATCTGGAAGGCCTCCCCGCAGCCGGAGACCGGAAGGCCGAAGGAGCCGGTTTTTATCATGAATTCCGCTCCGATGCGCAGGCTGGTAAGTATCGCCGGGAAGGCGGCGGATACGAACAGTTCTATCCTGATAAGCGGGGAGACCGGGACCGGAAAGGGGGCGCTGGCCCAGTTCATCCACAGCCTGAGCGCCAGGAAGGATCGGCCCTTTAACGCCATAAACTGCGCCGAGCTTACGGACAACCTGATCGAGTCCGAGCTGTTCGGGTACGAGGCGGGTTCTTTCACAGGGCCGCGAAGTCCGGGAAGATCGGCATTATCGAGGCCTCTGACGGCGGAACGCTCTTCCTTGACGAAATCAATTCGCTCCCCATGTCGGCCCAGGGGAAGCTGCTGCGCGTGCTGGAATCCCACAAGGTCAGAAAAGTCGGATCGCATCAGGAGAAACTGGTGGATTTCCGGCTGATAGCCGCGGCAAATGAATCTCTCCAGGGGCTCTGCGAAAAGGGAGAGTTCAGGCAGGACCTGTACTACAGGCTTAATTTTATTTCCCTGGTGATCCCGCCCCTCAGGAACCGGATCGATGATATAGTGCCGCTGGCGAATTATTTCCTGGAGGAGATCTGCCGGGAAAACGGGGGGACAATCTCCTGTCCGCGGACTCCTACAAGTTCCTTCTGGAGTACGGATGGCCGGGAAATGTGCGGGAGCTCCGGAATTTTATAGAGCGCGGGGTCATGCTGAGCGACAGGGACGAGGTCGTGATGGACTTGAAGGACTACGTCCCGGAGTCGGATCCGGGCATCATCGGGTTCGACATGAAGCCGGGCATATCGGCGGAAGGGTTTTCGCCGGAGAACTACATGAACGGGATGGAAAGCAGCCTTCTGACCTACCTTACCACCCGTTGCAGCAGTACCTACGAGATGGCAAAGCTTCTCGGGGTAAACCAGTCCACCGTAGTCAGAAAATTAAAAAAATATAATATCGAGTTGAAGCAGGGACAGGGCGAGTGATGCAGATACGCATTGAAGCTAATTTGGAAAAATTGAGGATAGACCATGAATATGAATCAGAAGCAGAATAGTAATGTATTGAGATTTGTTCTGACATTAGTTCTGGCACTTTGCATTATGTATCCGGCCATCAGGGCGGAAGCTGCCGAGTATTATCCTGTCTGGGTAGGCGAACATCAGGTAACGGATGATAACAAGGATGATATTCCCGTTGCGGGAGGAACGGCAAGCTATGACCCGGAGACGAATACGCTCACGCTTAATAATGTTACGGGCGTGGAGGGTGTCGATCCTGATCATAATTCTATGATTTATTCTGGGCAGGCTCTCAATATCGTCGCAAATGGGGGACTTAGTTTAGAAAGTCCATACGCATATAATGGAATAATCATTAATGGAGACCTTACAATTGTTGGCGATGTGAATATAAATATCGGTGAAGAGATTCCCGATGGAAGTTATTGGGTAAATTACGGTACAGGTGTTTATGCCTCGAACGTTTATATTGAAGGGAATGTAGAGATTAAAACACCTGCACGCGGCATCGCTGCAGGAGGAAGTTGGGCCGGGAGTATCAGTATCTACGGAGATGTAGTTATTGAAGCTGATACTGGAATATATGCTCAAAAGGATATAACAGTTGACGGAGACATCGAAATATTGGCAGCAACTACAGGAATAGAAGCGCCGTATAAGCTCTTGAAAGTCAGCGGGAACGTGAAATCAATTATTTATGATTATTCTGATGTTTACAGGGTGGCTATTCGGGCAGGAAAAATGGAGATTGAAGGAGACGTTGAAGCAGAGGCACGGAATTATGCTATACAAATAAATAATGGAGGCACTGGAGGCTCTACTGATGGAAGCATTACCGTTGGTGGAAATATCACTGCCACTGCACATGGAGAAGATTCTGGTACAGACGCAGACTGTATTGCTATCTGGGCTGACGGACCTGTTACAGTAGGAGGCAGTATTTATGCAGATGGAGAACAAGAAGGGGTTAGTTGCGGTCATTTAAAAGCAGGTGGAGATGTATATGCTAAGGGAGGCATTCATGCTGCTGGAATAGATGTAAATGGAAACCTTGAAGCAAGCGGAGCTATGTGGGCTGTAGAGTCCATAACTGCTGATATCATTATAGGAGGAAATGTAAAAGCTACAGCCTATAATGACGACAGCGATGGAATCGTGTGTGGCACCAGCATCAGCGTTCAGGGGGACGTAGACGTAATAGCGGGGCTGAATGCTATCTATGTTTATAATGATGGTCCCCTGTATGTCGGAGGTAATGTAAACGCTCTTACAACAGGTACAGATACTGATATCATGGGTGGCTTTGCGATTGTTGCCGGAAGCATTGATATTGAAGGAAATGTAGAGGCAGAAGCACTGCGTATTGCTATATATGCATATAATGGAAAAGCGGTGCTGAATGGGGATCGCATAGATGTCAAGGCGGATTATTATGCCATTAGCGCAAAGACGGGAATTGACTTCCCTTCAGGTCAGTGTATACTGCTTCCAAGAAATGGGTATATTGAATGGGGAGAGCTGAAACTATACGAAGTTGACAACAATGAAAGGGGATACATAGTACATGATCCTGAAAATGGTACAAATGCAAAGCATGTAATAATAGGGCAACCGGAAGTTTATGCTGAAGAGGTTACTATCTCGGAAGCTGAAGTTACTGCCGGAGAAACGGTGCAGATGAGTGCGGAAGTTTATCCGTTAAGTGCAGATAATACAAATGTCAATTGGCATCTCGAGAATTATTATGACGAGGAAAACAAGATAGAGAGAGCCTCCATTGATACCGTTACAGGACATCTTACAGCTCAATCCGCTGGGAGAGTGACGGTAGTTGCAGAATCAGCAGACGGCAATGCTGAAGCAAGAAACGAAGTGATAATCCGATTTAAAGATGTCCTTGATCCAGGGACCTTCTGGTACGAGCCGGTTTACTGGGCTCTGGACAAAGGCATTACTTACGGGATCCAGAATACAAATACCGGGTTCTTCCAGACATTCGGACACGCGCGGCAGTGCACCCGTGCCCAGATGGTAACCTTCCTCTGGAGGATGGTGGGATGCCCTGAGCCGGCAGGGGAAGGATCCGGGTTTACCGATGTCACCGACGAGACAGCCTACTACTATAAGGCAGTCCAGTGGGCAGCTGAAGAGGGAATCACCGTGGGCTACACCGACGGGACCTTCAGGCCCCAGGGCAAGTGCCTGCGCCGCCAGGCAGTCATGTTCCTCTGGCGCCTGGCCGGGGAGCCTGAGCCTGAGTATACAGGGACAGGTTTCACAGATGTACCTGAAAAGGTCAGGAATTCCGCCGGAGAATACGAGGATAATATCTGGTACAAGCCTATCATGTGGGCAAATGAGAACGGGATCGCCCTTGGATACGATTCCGGCAAATACGCGGGAACCTTCCAGGAAGGCGGGGACTGCCTCCGCAGGCAGATGGTAACTTTCCTGTACAGATATGACCAGAAATTCGGAAAGGATCCCGGAATATTAGAGTGAGCAGCAGGCGGGCCGGTCTTGTCTTGCGGCGTTAATAAGCGTATACTCATAATTACTGCGGGCAGATTTTCTGCCGGCAAAACACAGCTGACGATATTATTTAACAATAGATCACAATCGGAGCAGGAAGAATCATGGAAAAGAAACCTTATTATATTACGACCGCGATCGCATACACATCCGGTAAACCGCACATCGGGAACACCTACGAGATCGTTCTCGCGGATTCCATCGCGCGCTTCAAGAGGATGCAGGGCTACGACGTCCGCTTCCAGACCGGGACCGACGAGCACGGTCAGAAGATAGAGATAAAGGCCAAAGAAGCCGGCATCACGCCGAAGGAATATGTCGACCAGGTATCCGCGCAGATCCGCGGGATATGGGATCTCATGAACACTTCCTATGACCGCTTCATCCGCACCACCGACGAGGATCACGAGGTACAGGTGCAGAAGATATTCAAGCGCCTGCATGACCAGGGGGATATCTACAAGAGCGTCTACAAGGGCAAGTACTGCACGCCCTGCGAGTCCTTCTGGACCGAGTCCCAGCTTGTGGACGGCAAGTGCCCCGACTGCGGGCGCGACGTCATTGACGCCGAGGAGGAAGCATATTTCTTCAGGCTCAGCAAATATGCGGACAGGCTGATCGACTACATCAACACGCATCCGGATTTCATCCAGCCAGTGTCCAGGAAAAACGAGATGATGAACAATTTCCTTCTTCCGGGGCTTCAGGACCTGTGCGTGTCCAGGACCTCCTTCAAGTGGGGGATCCCGGTGGATTTCGACCCGAAGCACGTGGTCTACGTCTGGATCGACGCGCTCAGCAACTATATTACCGGGCTGGGATATGATGTCGACGGGAACCACGGGGACCTTTACAAAAAGTACTGGCCCGCGGACCTTCACCTCATAGGAAAGGACATCATCCGCTTCCATACCATTTACTGGCCGATCATGCTGATGGCGCTCGGCGTTCCGCTCCCGAAGCAGGTGTTCGGACATCCCTGGCTCCTCGTAGGCAGCGGCGACGTTTCCGAGAAGATGAGCAAGTCCCGCGGGAATGTTATTTACGCGGACGATCTGGTGGAGGTGTTCGGAGTCGACGCGGTAAGGTATTTCGTGCTGCACGAGATGCCTTTTGACAACGACGGTTCTATTTCCTGGGATCTGATGATCGAGAGAAATAACTCCGACCTCGCGAACATCCTCGGCAACCTTGTAAACCGCACGGTCAGCATGAGCAATAAATATTTTGGCGGAGCAGTGGAGAATACCGGTGTATCGGAGCCGGTCGATGCAGAGCTTGCGGCAATGGGAGAGAGCCTCAAGGGCATCATCGACGAGAAGATGGAGAAGCTCCGCGTTGCTGATTCTATCACGGAGATCTTCAAATTCCTCCGCAGATGCAATAAATACGTCGACGAGACCGAGCCCTGGAAGATAGCGAAGCTCCCGGAGAAGCAGGACAGGCTGAAGACCGTGCTGTACAACCTCCTCGAGGGCATCAGGATCTCGGCGGTCGCGCTGGCACCTTATATGCCCGAGACTTCCGAAAAGATCCTCGACATGATCGGCACGAAGCAGCGCGATTACCTTGCACTTGGCTCATTTGGGCTGCTTGAGAGCGGCGGGAAGGTCGCTGAAAAGCCGGAGATCCTTTTCGCAAGGCTCGATCCCAAGGAGCTTGCGGAGAAGTACGCCGCAGTGAAGGGCGAAGAGGTGCCCGCGGCAGAGGCTTCGGCCGCTGCTCCGGAAAAGGCTTCGGAGCCTGCAGCTACCGCTGTGATCGATCTTGAGCAGAAAGAGACAATAAGCTATGACGATTTTGCGAAGCTCCAGTTCCAGGTAGGCCGGATCCTCGAGTGCAAGGAAGTCCCGAAGTCAAAGAAGCTTCTCTGCTCACAGGTCCAGGTCGGAAGCCGCGTGATGCAGATCGTTTCCGGGATCAAGAAGCACTACACCGCCGAAGAGATGGTCGGAAAGCAGGTAATGGTTCTTGCGAATCTTGCGCCGGTGACGCTTGCCGGAGTCAGGTCCGAAGGGATGATTCTCCTGGCGGAAGGCGCCGACGGAGAGCTGGCGCTCATGACGCCGGAGAAGGACATGCCCGCAGGCGCAGGGATCAGCTGAACAAAACAATTGCTGTAGCACATTGTACTACAGAGAAAAAATTCCAGGGTGTTCCAGAACAAGCCATTGTTGTTTTGGAGCACTCTTTTTTTGCCCCGGACAAGCACATGACGAATTGTGTCGAAAGAAGATCATTGAAAGCCTCCCGTATGGATGATAGGATAGGTATACTACTTAAAAGTGATAAAACCTGGGATTTGACAGATGAGAGATGCTTTCGTATAATATGTATGTACGATAGTGTGTACAGAGAATGTTTTCCCAGGAGGTGATCATAATGACAACAACACGCGTATTTCAAAATGGAAACAGCCAGGCGCTGCGCATTCCGCAGGAAATGCGAACGGAGAAAAAGGAGTACTGCATCAGCAGGATAGGCGACATTTTCATTGCCTTTCCGGCGGATGACCCGTGGGCACCGGTCCGCCAGGTTATTGGCAGCTTTCCGGAAGACTTTATGGAGGAGAGGGAGCAGCCGTCCTGGGAGGAAGTTGCGGAGCGTGAGGAATTTTGATTTCACTGGATATTCCAGACAAACGGAGCTCAGTAATGTATCTGCTAGACACAAATATTTGCATTTATTATATGAAAAACCGATATCCGGGGCTGACGAAGAGGCTTATTTCCTGCCATCCTTCCGAGCTCGCGGTATCCGCCGTAACGGTTTACGAATTGTTCTACGGAGCTGGGAAAAGCAGATGGGGAGAAAGGACCAGGCAGAAGTTGGCCATGTTTCTCGCCCCGTTTACTATTCTTCCGTTTGAGGCAGGCGACGCAATTGCCGCAGGACAGATCCGGGCATACCTGAAACAGAAAGGTATGCCAATCGGCCCTTACGATCTTCAGATTGCCGGCCAGGGCATTGCCCGCAGGCTGACAGTTCTGACCAACAATACCGAAGAATTTAGCCGGGTACCTGGACTGAAAATTGAAGACTGGGTGGAATAAGGAGCATTTGATAAATGGCTTAGGCCGGCAGATAAAATATCATTTTAAAAGCTATGGATAAGATTTTTGATACACACGCACATTATGACGATGAAGCCTTTGATTCGGACCGCGAGGAACTGCTTTCGCGCTTTCAGAAGGCCGGGATCGCGAAGGTCGTAAATATCGGCGCGGACCTTAGGTCCACCGAAAGCAGCATAGAGCTCGCGCAGCAGTATCCTTTCATCTACGCGGCAGCAGGAGTGCATCCGAGCGACGCCGGGCAGCTCTCCGAAGAGACTTTTGCCTGGCTCGCGGAGCAGGCGAAGCGGCCGAAGGTGGTCGCGATAGGCGAGATCGGGCTCGATTATTACTGGGAGAAAGACCCGGAGAAAAGGGAGAACCAGCGTTACTGGTTCCGCCGCCAGATCGGGCTCGCGCGGGAGATGGGACTGCCGATAGTGATCCATTCCCGGGAGGCCGCGCAGGACACCATGGATATTGCGAAGGATGAGAAGCTCTCCGAGGTCGGAGGCATCGTGCACTGCTACGCCTACTCGGTAGAGCATGCCAGAGAATATATTAAAATGGGCCTGTTCCTTGGGATAGGCGGGGTAGTGACCTACAAGAACAGCCGGGTGCTGAAGGAAGTGGTGCAGGCAGTGCCTCTGGACAGTATCGTGCTTGAGACCGACAGCCCCTACCTTTCGCCGGTCCCGAACCGCGGGAAGCGCAACAGTTCGCTGAACCTGAGCTACGTGATCGATCAGATAGCCGCGCTGAAAAATGTTTCCCGGGAGGAAGTTATACAGAAGACCTGGGAGAACGCGCACAGGGCGTACCGGATGGAAGGGTGAGAGAAGGGAAATGAGTACCGCACTTATACTTTTGCAGCAGATCGCGGTGATGTTCCTGCTGTCATTCATCGGGTTCCTGCTGTACCGCGCCGGGCTGATCAATTCCGTGACCAGCAAGGGGCTCGGGAACATTCTGATCTACGTCTCGCTCCCGGCGGTGATAATAAAAGGCTTCCTTGTTGAGAGAAGCCCGGAAATGATAAGGGCGCTGGTCATCTCGGCGGCGCTCGCGCTGGCAGCGCTTGTCATAGCGATGCTCGTGCCAAGGTTGTTTTTCCGGGAAGACAGCATCGCGAAGTTCGCGGCGGCGTTTTCGAACCCGGGATTCTTCGGGATCCCGCTGATAACTGCTTCCCTGGCGGATGGGGCGGTATTTTACGTCGCGGCCTTCATTTCGTTTCTGAACATATTCCAGTGGACCTACGGGGTCTCGCTGCTGACAAATGCTAAAGAGCCCTTTTCGGTCAGGAAGCTGCTGAAGGCACCGTTCTTTATTGCGACATGTGCCGGGCTCGTGCTGTTTTTTACCGCGGCACCGATACCGGCTATTGCGGCTTCCGTGCTGAACAGCGCCGCTAATCTGAACACGCCGCTCGCGATGTTCGTGGTGGGGGTCTACCTTGCGCAGACGAATGTCCGGAAGATGGTCACGAGGAAGGCAAATTATGAGATAAGCCTTCTGCGGCTGGTCGTGCTGCCGCTTATCACTGCGGCGCTTCTGCGGCTCGTGCCGGGGGTGTCCTACGATCTAAAGGCGGCGCTTCTAATTGTCGCGGCCTGCCCGGTCGGCGTAAACATCGCGGTCTATGCGCAGCTCTATGACGCGGATTACACCTATGCAGTGGAGACCGTGCTGGTCTCGACGATCCTGAGCATCATAACCATCCCGCTGATAATACAGCTGGTGTGAATCCGGCATCATGGTCCATAATTCTTCCTGATATGTCTTTTAATGAAAAAAACACGGGCGGGACATCCTTTTGTGGTGCCTCGCCTGTGTTTTAAGAAATCAGGCATACCGCCCGGGAATCTGTGGCGGTATGCCTGATATTTGTTTGCGGCCTTTTGGCATTTTTTGGGGTATGCCCCGATTCTTTGGGAGGAGCCTGTGCTAGTCTGCCAACAGCCAGTCGTCGTTTAAAAGTCTTTGAATCTTACAGTCCTGCGGGCCTCTCGACTGCGTAATCAGAGAAGCTTCCTGCACTGCTCGCGCCTGAGAAGCTCGGGTTGGTGCTGTAGGTCCCGGTCACGGTGATCGTGCAGCTGCTGTTACCGCTAACATATACGGTGCCGTCGCTTCCGACTATCGAAACGGTGTTGCCGCTCTCATCTACGATGGTCCCTGAGCTGTAAAGGTTGGTGAGAATGCTGTCCTCGGTAACGATCCAGGCAGAGGTGGAATCGAGGTAGATGCTGCAGTATCCGCTGCCGCCGCTTCCTGCGTTGGACTCGTCGTCAATGACCGCTCCGGTGAGGACGCTGCCGTCAGTGATGTAGAAGTCAAGGGTGCTGATGGAATCCCAGATCACATACCCTTCCATTTCCTGGTCGATCGCTGTGAATGTGCACTGAGCTCCGTTGGATCCTGAAGATCCCCAGCCTCTTGCGTTGCTGTTGCCGGTTACCTTCAGGAAGAAATCGCTGTCCTCCGCGTAAACGATATCTACGTCTTCAAGGATGAAGGTCGACTCTGTGTTGGTGGTGTAGAACATTCCGCCGTTCTTAGCGGTAATGCTGCCGCCGGCCATTTCAAATGTCGAATTACCTACCTCGGAGTCCCCTGACATGCTCTGGTATAGTATGATATTCCAGGTGCAGTCATTCTGTGCGTCATCAGACATGTTTCCGGTGAGATCGCAGTCATAAAGGCGGAGAGTATTTAAACCTTCTATGCAGACCGCTTCAGAACCGGTCGCGATGAGGACAGCGTCGTTAATAGTTATGTCAGCGGTAGAGTAGACTGCGGGCGAGCCTGTTCCGTTGCTGGTGCAGGTGCCGCCGTCTATTACCATTGTACCGCCTCCGCGGTCGCTTCTGACGGCTGCGGAAGAGTTGCCGTTTGTCTCGACGGTCACGTCATACGCGTAGAGTGTGCCGCCGCCGGCTGCGTGGATGCCGCCGGATGTATCCTGGACGGTGGTGATCGTGGTATCTGCTACGTAAACGACTCCGTCTCCGTAGGCAAATACACCTGCGCCGCCTGCCGAGTCTGTCGTGATCTCAGCTCCGGAGATGTACGCGGTACCGTCTGTTGTGAGGATGGCTGCGCCGACCCCGTAAAAGCTGGAGTTGTCTCCTCCGGTGCTGTCGCTTGATGTCCGGGTGACGGTTATGTCGTCCAGCTCTACCGATGCGCCGCCGGAGATCAGGATGGCGTTTTCGTCGGTGCCGGTGGAATCTACGGTAATTCCTGAAACGCTTGTGTCTTCGGTATATTCATTTACAGCTGTATATTCGATGTCGGAAGAAGATCCTGAACCGACGCCTCCGGGGCCGCCTTCGCCGTCAGGAGGGGTCTGTCCTCCGGGGCCGCCTTCCCCGCCATTTGGGGCCTGTCCGCCGGGGCCGCCTTCTCCGTCAGGAGCCTCGCCGTCGGGAGGAGTCTGTCCGTCGGGAGCCTCGCCGTCGGGAGCGCCCTGCTCATCGGGAGCTTCGCCGGATTCTTCTTCCTGAACGGCCTCTTCGGATTCCTCAGAAATGCTTTCTGTTACGATCACGGTCTCGGCCTCAGATTCTGTTTCAACAGATGAGGAAGATGAAGAGCAGGCGGCAAGCCCGGTCGAAAGGATCAATGATATTCCAAGTGCAATTGCAGTATATCTGTTTTTCATGATTATGGCCTCCTATGATAGTCCTGATGCCAGCATTTTAAGACATGAACTTAAAAAATAACTTAAAGAACGATTTAATTATTATTTTTCTCAAAGCTTTTTTGAAAGCGTGATATCGTGTAAAATTAAGGAATCAAATGGAGTTAATCATGTACGGGAATGTGCTTTTTGATCTTGACGGGACCTTGACGGATTCCGGGCGGGGAATTATCCATGCGGTGCGCTGGTCGCTCGGCGAGATGGGGATAGAGGCCGGCGAGGATGACAGGCTCCGGGCCTTTGTCGGACCGCCGTTGGCCGACTCATATTACAGGTTCTTCGGTTTGTCCGGAGAAGATGCCGAAAGGGCCGTTTTCCTGTTCCGGAAATATTATAATGAGATGGGCGGCCTGTTTGAAAACGAAGTCTACCCGGGGATCCGCGAACTGCTTGAGAGGCTCTCGGCGGAAGGAAAGCGCCTTATAATAGCGACTTACAAGCGGGGGGACACAGCGGTCAGGGTGCTGGAGCATTTTGACCTTATGAAATATTTTGACTTTGTTGCTGCGTCAGAGATGGTCCAAGAAAAGACTAAGGCTGCGGTCGTGCAATTTGCCCTGAAGGCCTGCGGGATCACGGATACCCGGAGCGCCGTCATGGTCGGGGACCGCGAGAACGATATCGCCGGGGCAAGGGCGGCAGGGATAGACTCTGTCGGGGTGCTTTACGGCTACGGCAGCAGGGAAGAGCTGGAAGATGCCGGTCCGACATACTTAGCCGGGACTCCGGAGGAAATCGCGGAATATGTATTAAGATAAAAGAAAGAGCAGGCTGCCGCATCTAGCGATGCGGCAGCCCGCTTTTGATCATGAACGGATCTTATTGTCAGGCAGCACGACGTCCATCCGGAGCGAATTTCCATCACGCGAGCTTGCGGTGATCTTCCCCTTGTGGGAATCAACGATCGCATGGGCGACGGAGAGGCCGATGCCGTGACCGCCAGTCGATGAGTTACGTGATTTGTCGGCGCGGTAGAAGCGGTCGAAGAGATGGGCGATGTCATCCTGCGGGATAGGCGCGGAGTCATTTTCAACGCGCAGAAGGAGCTTCTGGTCCTCGTGTTTAAGGCTGAAGGAGACTTTTCCGCCAGCGGGCGAGTATTTGAATGCGTTGTCTAGCAGCAGGTTTATGAGCTGCAGGATCGAACGCTGGTCGCCGGTAAATGATACCATGGGCTGGATATCGACGGCGAAGTCCTTATTGTCGATAACCGCGCGGGAAGTGTAGGATTCCGCGCATTCCTCAGCGAGCTCGGAGACCGGGAATTCCATCATGGTGAGCGGGGAGCTCCCTTCCTCCATCTTCGAGAGGTAGATCAATTCGTCCGTTAGCGTAGAGAGGCGCTTGGTCTGGGCCTTGATATCCTGGAGGAATTCATTGTCCTGCGCGCCTTCCAGCTCCATTTCCGCGACAGAAACGTCCGCATCGATTATTGTAAGCGGGGTGCGCAGCTCGTGGCCGGCGTCGGTTATGAAACGGCGCTGCTTTTCGTAGCTCTCTTCGACCGGGCGGACGATCCTGCCGGAGAAAACGAGGACCAGCACGAATATTCCTGCGAGCCCGATGAGGGACACCAGGATGCTTATGTACAGGAAGCTCCTGAAGCTGCTTATCGAGCGGGAGCAGTCGAGGAAAATGATCCGGCTGCTGCCGTCATCGGTTTCAGAGACGCTGTAGCGGTAGTTGCCTGAAAATCCGGAAGAACTGCCGCTTTTGATGACTTTCGAGGCATATTCGCGCGCGCTGTCCGAGTCAATGGCGGCAATACGCTGAAGGTTGATCTCAAGGAAATTGCCGTTCTCGTCAACGGTAACGACAAAATACCGGGACTCGTAAGCGGTCTCTTCGGAATACCAGGAAAGTCTGGAAAGATCCTCAAAAGGGTCATCATCCAGGTCGTCCAAGTCATCGTCAAACATATCATCCTGATCTTCGCCGTTGGGCTCAAGCGGGGTATTGCCCGGGGGTTCGGGCATATCCGAGTCCTTTCTTCCGGGTCCGATAGGGAACTCCCCGCCGTTTTCCTGGAGCACGTTCAGGATCTCGTCTGCGTCCGCGACCATGGATCGGTGATTGAGCACATTGATTGTGATCATGATCACGCCCAGCACTATCACAACGGCCAGCATGGCGGCAACGACAAACTTTCTACGGAGTTTTTTGATCATTTCTTAAGTCCTTACTGCTTTTCGACCAGCGAGTAGCCCGCGCCGCGGGAAGCTTTTATCGCAACGTCCGCATTCAGCGAGTCAAGTTTCTTTCTGAGGTAGGAAATGTAGACCCAGACGACGTTTATCTCTGCGTCGCTGTCGTAGCCCCAGATCTTTTCGAAAAAGCGCTCTGTGGAGATGAGGGCGTTCGGGTTCGTCATAAGCATTTCCATCATCTGGTACTCTTTGCCCGCGAGGCGGAAGGATCCGTTCGGGGAGGAGAGCTCATAGGTCGTGCGGCTGAGGCGCAGGTTCCCAAGGATAATATCCGTGCCGCTGGCATCGGCCCCCTCCGCCTGCATCTTTATGCGCAGCATTGCGCGTATGCGCGCGAGGAGCTCCGGGGGCGCGAAAGGCTTGGTGAGGTAGTCGTTCGCCCCCGCGTCAAGCCCGGAAACGCGGTCCTCAATCTCGGATTTCGCGGTGAGGAGAAGCACCGGGACGTTATTCCCTTTGGCGCGGGTCTCCCGGAGGACCGTAAGACCGTCCTTTTTAGGGATCATTATGTCCAGGACCACGGCGTCGTAGCTCCCGTCTGCGAGGTAGTCGAGGGCCTCCTCTCCGTCATAGACCGGGTCGACCGAATAATTTGCGTGTTCAAGTATTTTGACGAGGGCCCTTGAGAGGGATTTTTCGTCTTCCACGAGAAGTATTTTCATATGATTTCTTCCTTATATTAAACACGGGGCAGATGTACCCCCTTTAAATACTATTTCGCGAGGTATTCCCTGATCGCGGGGATAGCTCTCTTTGCGTCCTCGTATCCGAGGTGGTAGAGCTCTCCGAGCTTTTCCAGGTCGCCTTCGAAACGTTTTATGGTCACAGGCTGAGAAGGCGCGAGAGAAAATGTCTTTCCGGCTGCGGCGTCCGAGTCTATGCGGTCGACGGTGGCGTTGTAGCGGACCTCTGTCTCTGCGAAATCGCGCAGGATCCCGGGATATTTCCGGTATAGAATCCGGGAGATGAGCCCGGGGCCGGACTTCTTCTTTTCGCGGCGGTAGGAGGCTTCGCGGGTGCGGATCACCATGATCTTATCATAGCCGTTCTCCAGAGCCCAGCTATAGGGGATCTTTTCTGCTATGCCCCCGTCAAGGTAAGGGGTCCCGTTTATCATTACCGGGAGCGAAACGTAGGGTACCGTCGCAGAGGCCCGGATATTCCGGAAGATCCTGTCCTTGCCGCGCTCCGGATACTCGGCCTCCCCTGTAAGGCAGTTCGTGACGACAACGACGTGGCGCCGCCTGGGATCGTAAAAGCGCTTTTTATTAAGAGCGAACTCGCCCTTGATCTTCCTGAAGCAGAAGGTGAAACCGGTAATGCCATGATCTATCAGGAGCGAACCGATGCCCACGTACATCGGGTGGTGGCGGTAGGTCAGGTTGAAGCGAGGGCAGAGGCCGATCTGGCCCGACATATACCCGATGGAGGACATTGCTCCTGCGGATACCCCGATGACGGTCTGGAAATTGATCCCGGCCTCCAGAAGCGCGTCAATGGCACCCTGGGTGTACAGACCGCGCCAGGCGCCGCCCTCCAGCACGAGGCAGCCGGGAGTGATGCCTTCCGGAGCGTCTCCGCGGGGGAGCCCCGCAAGCCCGCTGTATTTCTTCATAATATTAATGTCTCCTGCAATTGTTTTGGGATTATTTAACTCATTATAGCACACAAAAGGCGGCAAGGTTGACAAAGCAGGCTTTTTTAAATACTATTACTATGGATGATAACGTGCCTTCGGAGCATCAGGCTGCATGTTCCGGGACATGGCCGGGAGGCGGTAAAAACAAAATGAACTACGTAGTCGTCGATTTCGAGTGGAATCAGCGGATGTTCGGGAAGACCCCGGCAGACAACAGGATCCCATTTGAGATCATCGAGATTGGGGCGGTGCTCCTTGACGAGGATCTGAACGAGATCGACCGGTTCAGCCAGACATGCAAGCCGAAAATATACAAAAAACTTCATTATAAGACAAAGGAGATCACGGGGATCTCCCAGAAAGAGCTTTCGGGAAGCGATACCTTCCCTTATGTGGTGGTGGACTTCCTGCTATGGTGCGGCGATGATCCTGTATTCTGCACCTGGGGGAACGGTGATCTCGTCGAGCTCCAGAGGAATCTCAAATATTACCATCTGGACGACCTGCTCGAGGGGCCGATCACCTACTACAACGTCCAGAAGATGTTCCGGCTGCAGTTCGACCCGGAGCATAAGGCAGAGAGCCTCGAGGCCGCGACGGATTTCTTCCGGCTGCCAAAGAAGGAACCCTTCCACAGGGCGGTAAATGACGCAGCGTACACGGCCGAGATACTGAGGCAGCTCGACCCTAAGCTCTGCGAAAGGCAGTATTCGGTGGATTACTACCAGAATCCCAAGACGAAGGAAGAGGAGATCCACCTTGTCTATGATGATTATTATAAGTATATTTCGCGTGAGTTCTCTTCCAGGGAAGAGCTGATGGCGGACCGCGAGGTCAGGTCGGTCAGGTGCTTCAAATGCGGAAGGACGGCCAGGAAAAAGCTGAACTGGTTCGTTGGAAAAGGAAAGTCCTGCTACTGCCTGTGCGAGTGCAGGGAACACGGAAATATCCGGGGGAAGATACGGATCAAGACCACCGACGCCGGGAACCGTATGTTCGCCATCAAGACGATCCGGCTTATTGACGAAGAGGGCGCGGACAAGATCCGTGAAATGAAACAGGAAGTGATCGAGAAGCGCTGGGAGAGGCGCCACCGGGGCTCGGCGGCCCGGGAACAGTGAAAACCGCCGCCCGACAGGGAACAAATACAGCGGAGAGGATGCGGAATACGCATTTCTCCGCTGTATTTGTTTAATCCTTTGTATTTACACCGGAACTCAATATGTGCTAAGATGATAGTCACACCTGAAACTGCCCGCGGCTTTAGGATATAATCTGCGGGCAGGCAGAAGCAGTTTTGGCGGGGCGGCAGAGCCTCGCGCATCCGGAGGAGGATATAAGATGATGACAGGCGCAGATGTAATGGTAAAATGTCTTGAAAAGAAAGACATCCATACCGTGTTCGGTTATCCGGGAGTCGCAATTTGTCCGTTTTTCGACAGCCTTTACAGGTCGGACATCGACGTCGTCCTGGTGCGCGCCGAGCAGAACGGCGGGCACATGGCGAGCGGATACGCACGTGTTACGAGGAAGCCTGCCGTAGCCGTGGCAACCTCCGGCCCCGGTGCGACCAACCTTATCACCGCGATCGCGACGGCTTACGCGGACAGCATTCCGCTCATCGCCATCACCGGGCAGGTCGAGACCAGCCTTCTGGGCAGGGACGTTTTCCAGGAAGCCGATATTACCGGCGCCTGCGAGCCTTTCGTAAAGTACAGCTATCTCGTGAGAGATCCTGCGGACATCCCCAGGATATTTGAAGAGGCCTTTTACATTGCCTCCACAGGCAGGAGAGGGCCCGTGCTTATAGACGTTCCCGTAGACATCCAGAACAAGGCTTCCGAGTACGTTCCCGCGGAAAGGGTGTCGCTGAGAGGATACAAGCCTACGGTCAAGGGGAATGACCTTCAGATCAATAAGGTCATCGAGACGCTCACGAAGGCGAAGAGACCGCTTATCTGCACCGGCGGCGGAACCATCCTGGCTAACGCAGAGGACGAGATGAAGCAGTTCATCGACCGCCACAATATTCCCGCGGTGTCCACCATGATGGGCATCGGCGCGCTTCCGAGCGACGACCCTCATTATATGGGAATGCTCGGGACGAACGGCAAACCTTACGCGAACTACGCTGTCGCTGAATGCGACGTCCTGATGCTGGTCGGGGCCAGGGTCGCTGACCGCGCGGTAGTTAAGCCGTACAAGCTTGAACGCAGGAACACAACCATTATTCATATAGACGTCGACCCCGCCGAGATCGGAAAGAACCTCGGCACCACGATCCCGCTCGTCGGCGATATCAAGGTGGTCATGCAGAAGCTTCTCGAGAGGGATTTTGAGAGCGACTACAGCGAATGGACCGGCACTCTCGAGCAGAAGAAAGCCGATTACGTGCCGAACCACCACTTTAATCCTGATTTCGTGGATCCCTGCCTCTTTGTTAAGACGCTGAGCTCCATGATGGAAGACGACGCGGTCTATGTCGCGGACGTCGGACAGAACCAGCTCTGGTCCGCGGACAACTACGTTATGAAGCACGGACGTTTCCTTACCACCGGCGGCTTCGGGACAATGAGCTATTCGATCCCCGCGGCCATGGGCGCAAGGGCGGCTTTCCCGGATAAACAGGTCATTGCGGTGTGCGGCGACGGTTCGTTCCAGATGGCTATGATGGAACTCTCGACCATGCAGCATTACGGCCTGCATATCAAGTTCGTGATCATGCACAACGGTTATCTGGGGCTGGTCCGCGAATACCAGCATCATAATTACGACGACCGCTACAGCGGCACGAACCTCGGCGAGTGGCCGGATTTCGCGAAGCTTGCGGATGCCTACGGGATAGGATATTTCCATCTGACGAGCAACAGCGGCATGGAGGACACCATACGCGAATTTCTTGCTGCCGAGGGAAGCGGCATGATGGTCTGCGAGGTCTATCCTTACGACCTGGTAAAGGAGTGAGCCCATGAAAGGAATTTTCTCAGTTACTGTAGAGAACAGGTACGGTGTTCTCAGTAAGATCGCGGGGCTTTTTGCAAGGCGCGGATTTAACATCAACAGCCTTGCGGTAGGCGAGACCGACGACCGCAATATTTCCAGCATGACGATCGTTTCCAGCGGCGACGAGCGCATTATGGAGCAGATCGAGAAGCAGCTGAATAAAAAAATAGACGTTATCAAGGTCAGGCGTTTTACCGAAGGCAAGTGCGTCATGAGGGAGCTCCTCATGATCAAGATCGCCTACACCAACGCGACCCGCGCGGACATAATGCAGATCTGCAGCATCACCGGCGCGCACGTGGCAGACCTCGCCCCGAAGACTATGGTCATTGAGCTTACCGCCAAGACTACGAAGGTCGACAGGTTCATTAAGCTGATGCAGCCCTTCGGGATCATCGAGATGGCGAGGACAGGCGCCGTTGCCATCCAGCGAGACCTTAACGATTAAAGGACGGGAGCGGTATGCGCCTTAAGAACATTCCCGGAAGCCGGGAAACGATAGAAGCCTCGCCCCTGGTGCTCTCGGACCACGAGGCCCTGCTTGAGATGCCGGGGAAATGGAACGATTTTTTCGGGAACGGCAATCCGATATGCCTTGAGATAGGCATGGGAAAAGGGCAGTTCATCCTTGAGAACGCGGTCCGGAACCCCGGGATCAATTACATCGGGGTGGAGAAGTACTCCAGCGTGATCGTGCGCGCGCTTGAAAAGAGGAGCGGGTACGAGGGCAGGAACCTTATATTTGTAAGGATGGACGCCGAGGAGATCGCTTCCGTGTTCGGGGAAGGGGAGGTCTCGAAGATCTTCCTCAATTTCTCGGATCCCTGGCCGAAGGAGAGGCACGCGAAGAGGCGGCTGACCTCGGAGCTCTACTGGGGGCGCTACGACAGGATCCTTGTCCCCGGCGGGCATGTGGTAATGAAGACCGACAACACCGGTCTCTTCAGGTTCTCTCTCGAGGAGGGCGACAGGTGCGGATGGGATACCGGAAGGCACACCTTCGATCTTTATCACAGCGAGTATCTGGAGGGAAATATCCCGACGGAATATGAAGATAAGTTCCGGAATCTCGGACAGAAGATCTGCTATATGGATGCAGAAAGAAAGGGCTGAGCCACATAAGTGACCCGGCCCTTTCTTTGCTTCTTTTCCTTGAAGCTCCGGTTTAAGCTTTTCCGGGATCCTCAGGCTTTTTCCCGGCTTCTTTTTCTGCCGCGGCAGCAGCCGCATCCTCCGGAGGATCGCTGTATATAAATACGTGATCGATCTTCGACATCCGATTAGGATCAATATTCGACAGATCGTAGCGGATATTCCGGCGGCTCAGGATGTAATTCAGCAGGTCGCTTCCGATGAAAACGAGCACGCCAACGATCGGGACTCCCAGGAACATGCCGATAGGCCCGGCGACCGCTCCGCCTACGATGATCGCGAAAATGACCCATACCGGCTTCAAGCCGGTGGACTCGCCAAGGATCTTCGGCCCCAGGATATTTCCGTCGAACTGCTGAAGGAGCACTATCATTATTACAAATATAAGCGCTTTTCCGGGGGAAATGACAAGCAGTATTATTACGCCGGGGACCGCGCCGATGAAAGGCCCGAAGTAGGGGATCATATTGGTGACGCCCACGATCAGGCTGAGCACTACCGCGTAATCAAGCCGCAGCACCTTCATCAGAAGGAAGCAGAGCATTCCGATGATGATCGAATCGATGACCTTGCCGGTGATGAAGGAACTGAAGATCGTGTTGGATTTCTTCAGCGTGTATACGATCCTTTCGGCAATCTCCTCGCGGAACAGCGCGTAGATGATCCGCTTTATCTGGAACTTGATCGAGTCGCTTTCTGCCGAGATATAGCAGGAGATGATAAAGGCAAGGATGACATTCAGGACCGCGCTTAAGAAAGATCTTCCGATATTGTAGAGCTTCGGGAGCAGTTCGGAGGCGAAATTCTGGACGTAATCTACGATCTTGTCGCCGAGCTGGCTGACGATGTTCTCTACATATGAAAGGTCCGCGCCGGGGACGTAGTCGTCGAGGTTTTCGATCCAGCCGGTGATGGTATTGACCATCGAAGGGAGCTGGGAGACCAGGGCGGCGATGCCCTCGACCACCTGCGGGAGTATCAGCGAGAGAGCGAGCATGACCGCGGCTATAACTATCACGTAGGCCAGGACCACCGAGATCAGCCTGTGGGCTTTTTTGACCGGGGCGGAAGCTCTGGCTTTCCGCGCGCTTTTGCTGAATATATTAAAATGCCTGTAGAATATAAGGTCGTCGATCCACCCCGCCATCGGGTTTATGAAATAGGCGATAAGGAAGGCTACGAGGAAAGGCATGAGCGTGGAGACAACGCTTGAAAACGTGGAAACGGTCGCGCTCCAGTTGCCGAAGACCTTGTAAATGATCAGGCAAATGAAAAAGGTGACCACCACGTAGACGGAGATCGTGAAATATTTACGGTTGCTCTTAAAGTGCTCTTTCCAGAAGGCCCCGGAAGAGTCGGAACTTTTTTTGGAGGTCCCGCCTGCCTTCTTTGTTCCTTCAGCGGCGCTTCGGCCCGCCGGATCCTTGCTGTCCTGCATAATAATTAAAAATACCTCAAATTATTATAAAAAGTGCTTGCATCTCAAAAAACAATCTGGTATATTGTCATTACGAGGTTAGTCACTCCTAACTGCCTCGTCTGTATAGTCAGTGATTTTGCCATGATATCTGACTTTTTTAGTAACACTATTTGATTTTCGTACACGGGAGAAACGGTTATCTTAGCGGATAGCCGTTTTTCTTTTTCTCCGGGGGTCAGCTCTCCCCGCTGCCGGACTTGCCGCGGGATGCTTCCGTGAGCTCCTTGATGCGCTGGAAGGATTCCTCGCTGAGGACATGCTCTATCCTGCAGGCGTCATTGATCGCGGTCTCTTCAGAAATGCCGAGCTGCATGAGGTATTCCGACACAATGGTATGGCGCTCATAAATGCTGGACGCTATTTCATTGCCGGAATCGGTAAGAGTGAGGTATCCGTCTTCATCCATAAGCACATAGCCGTTCTCGCGGAGCCTTTTCATCGCAACGCTCACGCTGGGCTTCGAAAAGCCGAGATGCCTTGCTACGTCGATCGAACGGACCTTTCCCTTCTGAAGTTTGATCATCAGGATCGCTTCGAGGTAATCTTCCGGGGATTCCTGCATCTTCATGGCGGTTCTCCTTCCTGGGTGTTTTTACTTAACGAGCATCGCAAGATCAGTAAAAGCCCGCCCGTTCGGACGAAGTCCTGACGAGCTTCCTTATATAATATTTTTTGATACTGTTATACTTTAATATACCATTAATCCCCGCAAAAGTGAAGTAAAAACGGAAAGAGAGGCTGTCTGTTGCCGGCTCCCGCATTGTGGTATACTGTTATTTCGAAAAAGATACTTCCGGGAGGTCGGGAAAATGCTGCTGACGACGCTGTGCTATCTTGAAAAAGACGGCAGATACCTTATGATGCACAGGACCAAGAAAGAGCACGACATAAACAAGGACAAGTGGATCGGTGTCGGGGGAAAATTCGAGGACAAGGAAAGCCCGGAGGACTGTCTTCTCCGCGAGACCATGGAGGAGACCGGCCTGAGGCTCACGGATTACCGCTTCCGCGGCATCGTTACCTTCGTGACCGACAGGTACGAGACCGAGTTCATGCACCTGTTTTCCGCCTACGCCTGGGAAAGGGAAGGCGGCAGCAGCGCGGGGGAAGGCCCCGACGGGGTGATCCCCTGCCGCGAAGGCGTGCTTGAGTGGCTCGACATGGACAAGGTCTATGATCTGGAGCTCTGGGAGGGCGACAGGATATTCTTCCGCCTGATGCAGGATGAGGCCCCTTTCTTTTCACTGAAACTCGAGTACACCGGGGACGAACTGACTGCCTACGCGCTCGACGGGGAGTATCACAGGCAGTCTTATCCTCATCAGAATATGTACGAGGAGTTCCTGAGAAGCAGGCGCGCAAAGGCAAAATAGACCTTTTTATTGACATAATGGCCCCAGAGAAGTAAAATACGATTATCTAGTATCATCTGGAAGCAGCAATACAAAGGTGATACTTAACAGTCATTTCTAACAAGGAGGAATTAGGATGAAAAAGATGACTAAAGTACTTGCTTTAGGTCTCAGTGCAGCTATGGTCCTTGGCATGGCAGCATGCTCAAGCTCAAGCTCCAGCAGCGCAGCTCCCGAGACCACAGCACCTACTGAGACGGAAGCAGCCGAGACCGGCGAAGCAACCGAAACCGAGTCCGAAGCAGGCGGCGCTACAGAAGACACCCCGCTCGTTGTCGGATACAGCAACTTCAACGAGAAGTTCTCACCGTTCTTCTCAGAGACCGCTTATGACCAGGATGTATATGCTATGACCCAGCTCGGCCTGCTTAACAGCGACCGCCAGGGCGCTATCATCTACAAGGGAATCGAAGGCGAGACCATCGCTTACAACGGCACAGATTACACCTACTACGGACCCGCAGATCTGGAAGTAACAGAGAATGAAGACGGAACCGTTTTCTACGATTTCACACTTCGCGAGGATCTCGTATTCTCAGACGGCGAGCCTCTTACCGTTGATGACATCATTTTCTCAATGTATGTTCTCAGCGATCCTACCTATGACGGATCTTCATCACTCTTCTCCAGCCCGATCCAGGGTATGACAGAGTACCGTTCAGGAATGCAGACCCTCCTCAGCCTTCTTCTTGCAGCAGGCAAGGACAACACCGACTTCACGAACTGGGATGAGGCTACTCAGACCAAGTTCTGGGAAGACTATGAGGCAGGCGCTGTTACATTCGTAAACGAGATCAAGGATTACCTTGTCGCTCTCGGATACAATAAAGAAGAGGATACCTGGGATGTCGTTATGGCTAACTGGGGATACGAAGTTCCTGCAGACGCTACCGAGCTTGACATCTTCAACACCATGCTCGAAGCTTATGGCGGAGACCTTAACAGCATGATCTCCACAGAGACCGCAGGCTCTGCCATCACCGACCTGTTCTCTGAGTATGAAAGCTACACCAAGGGTATCGCTACCGGCGAGGATGTTCCGAACATTTCCGGTATCCAGAAGATCGATGATTATCATCTCAGGATAGTCGCTACCGAAGTTGACGCTACCATGATCTACCAGCTCGCCGTTTCCATCGCTCCTATGCACTACTATGGAGATGCAAGCCTCTATGATTATGACAACAATTCCTTCGGTTTCACCAAGGGCGACCTCAGCATCGTCAGGTCTAAGACAACCCAGCCTATGGGCGCTGGTCCTTACAAGTTCGTTAAGTATGAAGACGGTGTCGTATCCTTCGAAGCTAACGATCTCTACTTCAAGGGCGCTCCTAAGACCAAGTACGTTCAGTTCCGTGAGTCCAATGACGATGACAAGCTCAACGGTATCGCAAACAAGATGATCGATATCACCGATCCTTCATGGTCCAAGGATACCGCTAAGGCAGTTGCTCAGCAGAACTCCAACGGGGAAATCTCCGGCGACGTTATCACCACCAGCCTTGTTGACAACCTTGGCTACGGCTACATCGGAATCAACGCAGAAAACGTATCTGTAGGCGGCGAGTCCGGATCAGATGCTTCCAAGAACCTTCGTAAAGCATTCGCAACCGTATTCTCCGTATACCGTGACGCAGCTATCAACACCTACTACGGCGACGCTGCATCCGTTATCCAGTATCCTATTTCCAACACTTCATGGGCAGCTCCTCAGCCTACCGACGAAGGTTACCAGATCGCTTTCTCAACTGACGTTGAGGGCAATCCTATCTACACCTCCGACATGTCCGAGGAAGACAAGTACGCAGCAGCTCTCGAGGCAGCTCTTGGATTCTTCGAGGCAGCAGGCTTCACCGTTGAGGACGGCAAGGTTACAGCAGCTCCTGAGGGCGCTAAGCTTGACTACACCTTCATGATCCCCGGCGACGGCACCGGCAACCACCCTGCATTCAACATCATCGCTGACGCAAGCGAAGCTTTCGCTACCATCGGCGTTACCCTTACCATCCAGGATCTTACCAACAGCTCCGACCTCTGGGATGCACTTAGTGCAGGCACCGGCGAGATGTGGGCAGCAGCTTGGGGCGCAAGCCAGGATCCCGACATGTATCAGATCTACTTCAGCGGCAAGTTCAGCGACGCTAAGGAAGGCGGATCCAACTACATGTACAAGATCGCTGATGAAGAGCTTGATACCCTCATCATGGCTGCAAGAAAGTCCACCGATCAGAACTACAGGAAGGCTGTTTACAAAGAGTGCCTTGACATCATCATTGACTGGGCATGCGAAGTTCCTACCTACCAGAGACAGAATGCGATCACCTTCAGTACCGAGCGTGTAAATCTTGACACCGTTACTCCTGATATCACCACATTCTATGGCTGGCTCAACGAGATCGAGAACATCGAACTCAACTGATCATAAGATTTAATAACCAAACGAAAGATGTATACACGGGGCTGCGATACGTCGCGGCCCCTATGCATCAAAGGACAGCCCCGTGTCTGTCCGGCCATATCGTGCAGGGAGCTTTCTGTCTCTCTGCACGATTAAGTGTTCTAATAAAAGACAAAGACGAAAACAGTTTGGAGAGGATCTTATGAGGAAATTTATTATCAAGCGACTTATCATATCAGCGGTCCTGCTGGTAGTAGTTGCTTTTCTGGTCTATGTCCTGATGCGGAGCCTGCCGACTTCGTATCTCGAGTCCGTGGCTCGTCAGAAGGCAATGCAGCCGAATTCCAAGACATATGAAGAGTGGATGGAGCAGCTTGCCGCGACCTACGGTATGGACAAGGGCATCATTCCGGGATTTATTTCCTGGTGCGGGAATGCGGTCCGCGGAAACTTCGGCGACAGCTGGAAGTGGACGGTCCCCGTAATTGAAAAATTCAAGAGCTGCGTTGGCCTTTCGTTTATCATGGGAGCAATTTCCTTTGTTCTCGAGCTTATCATTGCGATCCCTCTCGGAGTTATCGCAGCTACAAAGCAGTACAGCAAAGCAGACTATACGATCACTATTATCGCCCTGGCGGGAATATCGCTTCCCACCTTCTTCTTTGCGTCGCTGCTGAAGCTTCTGTTCTGCGTAAAACTTCAGTGGTTCGATCTGGGCGGCCTTATCGGCAGATATTACGACCAGCTCTCGCCTATGGGCCAGTTCATGGACAGGGCGCATCACCTTGTTCTTCCCATTACAGTACTTGTAGTAATCAGCGTTGGTTCCCTTATGCGTTACACCAGGACTAACATGCTGGAGGTACTGAATTCTGACTATATACGTACAGCAAGGGCAAAAGGCCTTTCCGAGAAAAGGGTCATTTACCACCATGCATTCAGAAATACCCTGATACCGCTTGTTACTATAATCGGCGGTTCCCTGCCCGGACTTTTCTCCGGCGCGCTTATTACCGAGACGCTGTTCTCCATCCCCGGCATCGGATATGTTTCATATCAGTCGATGGTTTCGGGAGACATACCGTTCTCAATGTTCTACCTGGTATTCCTGGCTGTGCTGACGCTTCTTGGCAACCTCATCTCAGATATTCTTTACGCCGTGGTCGACCCGCGCGTAAGGATCGCAGACTAAGAGAGGAGGTGCCGTTTTGAGTGATTTTGAAAATAATGACGGCCGCGAAAGCGGAATCGTTAATGAAGAATTAAACAGCACTGAAACCGTGGACGAAAAGGTGTCTGCAGCTGCAGAAGGTTCGGACAATTCTCAGGAAGAGTATTCACTGAACGATGACCGAAGGGTCAAGACCCTCTCGCCCGGGGCGCTTGTTGCAAAGCGCTTTTTCAGGAACAAAGTCGCGGTCACCGGACTTATTATCCTCGCGTTCATGTTCGTGTTCTCGTTCATCGGCGGACTGATCACTCCGTACAAGGAGGATCAGAAGTTCTTCCGTTATGACGAGGCGAAGACAGAGTATGCGGCTGTCAAGGAAAATAAGGAGTGGCGCTATGCTTCCGCAGACGGGGTCAATTTCTCCGGACTTGCCCAGGCGCAGTTCTACCTTGCAATTACAAAGGGCGACGATACCTTTGAAGCGAAGGGCGTAACCTACACACTGCAGGAGGAAGGCGAAGACTTCTACGGCATATATGTCGACGGACAGATCGCTGCACTCGCATCCTATGAAATAGTGAGCCCTGCATCTTCATCGGACAAGCTCTCTTTTGAGCTTCAGTATGAGATCATCAAGGCCTTTGTAAACGGAGAGGCTTCTTTCGAATACGAAGGAAAGACCTATGAGGTTGACGATGGAGGCGGAGTACTCTGCGGCGGAGCGGATGTTGCTTATGTAAGCCGCTATATCGTAAACCCGATCATGCCTGACCAGTTCCTGACCCGCCAGTTCAAGGAAGAGCTGGTTGAGTCCATTATGAACGGCGACAAGGAATTCACCTTTACCGATACCGACGGAACTACCGCGACCTACACGCTTTCATACGACGCGCGCACCATGCAGTGGTCGGTACTCCAGACCACCCAGGTATACGTGTATGATACCTACGCTTCTCCGAGCAAGGCACACCCTCTCGGAACCGACTCAAATGGTATGGACATGCTCACGCGTCTTATGTACGGCGGACGTGTATCGCTTTACATCGGTTTCATTGTAGTATTTATCGAGACCATCATCGGAGTCATCATGGGCGGTATTTCCGGATACTTCGGAGGCTGGGTCGATAACCTTATCATGCGTATAGTCGACGTCTTCTACTGCATCCCTTCGATGCCCATATTCATTATCCTGGGCGCAATGATGGATGCTCAGAAGGTAGATTCGCAGGTACGAATGATCTACATGATGCTGATACTCGGCTTCCTCGGATGGCCCGGGATCGCAAGGCTTGTGCGCGGACAGATCCTTTCTCTCCGTGAGCAGGAATTCATGATCGCAACAGAGGCTACAGGCGTCAGGGTATCCAGAAGGATATTCAGGCACCTGATCCCGAACGTTATCCCTCAGCTCATCGTTACCATGACCATGAGCCTTGGCGGTACGATCATTACCGAGGCGACCCTGTCCTTCCTGGGACTCGGCGTCAAGTATCCTTTCGCATCGTGGGGCAATATCATTAACGACGTTAACAATACCTTCGTTCTTACGAACTACTGGTTCATATGGATTCCGGCCGGCGTATGCCTGCTGCTCACGGTCCTTGCGTTCAACCTGGTCGGCGACGGCCTGAGGGATGCATTCGATCCCAGGATGAAGAGATAAGGAGGGGATAACTATGGCAAAGAAAAAAGAACAGAGTTATCTTACCGCGAAAGAATCCAGAAGGATATCGAGAGAGAATCGTAAGATCACGAACGCGCTTGAGAAAAAGCGCAAGAGGAAAAACGTTCCCGAGTCGGAGTATCTCACTCAGATGAAGGATCCCGCGAATGCGGTGGAATTTGACAATCTCCACACATATTTCTTCACTGACGCCGGAACCGTTAGAAGCGTTGACGGAGTATCGTTTAATGTTCCCGTCGGCAAGACCGTCGGCGTTATAGGGGAGTCCGGATGCGGCAAGTCCGTAACCGCGCTTTCCCTCATGCAGCTTCTCCAGAGGCCGCAGGGACAGATCGTTTCCGGCGAGATCAGGCTGAATCTTGGCGACAAGGCCTATGAGATCTCGAAGATGCCGGTCGAGAAGATGCAGGAGATCAGGGGCAAGACCGTATCCATGATCTTCCAGGAGCCGATGACCAGCCTTAACCCGGTATTCCGTATCGGAGACCAGGTCGACGAGGTTATCGCTCTTCATGACGGCAAAGGCCTCAGCGACGAGGAGATCCGCAGAAAGACCATAGAAGCAATAGAGATGGTAGGTATCGCGAACAGCGAAGGCGTTGCCCAGATGTACCCCCATGAGCTTTCAGGAGGTATGAGGCAGCGTATCATGATCGCGATGGCGCTTGCATGCAACCCCAGGATCATCATCGCCGACGAGCCCACGACCGCGCTCGACGTTACCATTCAGGCACAGATCCTTGACCTTCTGAGGAACCTGAAGGACAAGATCAATTCCTCCATCATTTTCATAACCCATGACCTTGGAGTTATCGCCGAGATGGCGGATTATGTAGTGGTAATGTATTCGGGAAGGATCGTGGAAAAAGGCACTGCGGAAGATATTTTCTATCATCCCATGCACCCTTATACCATCGGCCTTATGGCTTCGAAGCCTGTCGTCGGAAAGGACGTAGACGCGCTCTACTCCATCCCCGGCAAGGTCCCGAACCCCATCAATATGCCGAACTACTGCTATTTCAAGGACAGGTGCGAGATGTGCCTCGCCCGCTGCGACGGGGAATTCCCGGAGGAGATCATGGTAAGCGACACCCATATGGTGAGATGCTACCGTTACTATCCGGACGCAGTAATAGATCCGAACATCGAGCTGCCTGAGGAGATCAGGACAGCCCTTGAGCAGGCCGAGCAGAGGCGTAAGGAAGCGGAGGCCGCAGGGAAACTGTCCGCTCCGGCCGCAGGAAATTCAGAAGGAGGTAATGAGTAATGGCAGATGTTGTTAATACCGTTTCTCCCGAAGAAATAAAGAGAGCTGAGGGCTATGACGAGCAGTTTATTCTCAAGGTAAGGGCCCTCAAGAAGCATTTCCCCATTAAGGGCGGAATGGTTTCGCGTGTCGTCGGCTACGTTAAGGCCGTTGACGGCGTTACCTTTTCCCTTAAGAGAGGTACTACGATGGGCCTCGTAGGAGAGTCCGGATGCGGCAAGACCACACTCGGCCGTACCGTCCTCCGCCTGTATGACACAAAGACCTCAGGAGACGTGCTTTTTAACGGACGAGAAGTCTTTGACCTCAACAAGCAGGAGCTCCGCGACATCCGAACCGAGATGCAGATCATCTTCCAGGATCCCTTCTCAAGCCTTTCCCCGAGAATGCCTGTCGGCGAGATCATCGGAGAGGCCGTAAAGGAGCACAACCTGGTGTCTTCGAACGAATATGAGGACTATATCGACCAGGTAATGGACGAGTGCGGTCTCCAGCCTTTCCACAAAGACAGGTACCCGCATGAATTCTCCGGAGGTCAGCGCCAGCGTATCTGCATCGCAAGGGCACTCGCGCTGAAGCCTGAATTTGTAGTCTGCGACGAGCCTGTATCCGCGCTTGACGTTTCGATCCAGGCGCAGATCATCAACCTGCTGAGAGAACGCCAGGAGGAAAGAAATCTTTCGTATCTCTTCATCTCCCACGATCTTTCGGTCGTAGAGCACATTTCAGACGTTGTCGGAGTCATGTACCTTGGAAACCTTGTAGAGTACGGCGACAAGAAGGATATCTTCAGCAATCCTCTTCATCCGTACACTCAGGCGCTGTTCTCAGCGATACCTATGCCTGATCCCAGGGCGAAGATGAACAGGATAGTACTTGAAGGGTCGATCCCTTCGCCTGCTAATCCGCCTTCGGGATGCAAGTTCCACACCAGGTGCAAGTACTGCATGGAATGCTGCAAGACCGAGACTCCCGCACAGAAGGAGATCGAGCCCGGGCATTTCGTGAACTGCCATCTCTATGATGACGCTAAAGACGTAGGAACAGGATCCGAAACAGAAGCATAATTTATGAACGAAGACTGGACGAAAATTGACGAAGCGGAACGCATAAGAGAAGAACTGAAGGAGCAGAGGGAAGAGCGCGAAGACGTCCCCTTTACTTTCAAAGAGAGACTCGGCCTTATCTGGCAGGCCCTGAAGGCAGGGCTGCTGATAGGCGCGGTCTATATCGTCGTTTTCGGGGTCGTGATACTGCTGATGATAATAGCATGGACCTGAGATCTTCAAAAAACATTAGATTTATTAACAGGAAGAGCGGACGGGAATCCCCGTCCGCTCAAACTATATCATAGAAAAAATCAAGGAGAGTATTGGGCGAAATTCATCGCAGTGAATAAAACCAGGCTTCAGAGCTCTCTTTCAATTACTTCAAATCCCCAATTGCCACTAAGAAGCACGCTAAAATCTCCTTGTAGACCATTGTATAAAAGGGACAGTCTTTAGCTAAATAAAAGGTACTATCAAAAGAAATATGACGGGAATACTATGAATCTCCAATACAAAAACGCATTTTGCGTGTTTTTGAGTATTCGGTACTCTTGTCATTCTTAACATTAAAAACCATGACCTTAAGTTCTCCCCTATCCTGGTGATGAGCCGTTCGTCGGGATTATTGTATGCGCTGTAGAGATACTCAGGGCTGGAGGGAGTCTGTTCTGCCTAGTTTTACAATTCCTTTATCGAAGAGTTCCTGAGGGATGTAACTCAGGAACTCCTCATATTGATCTTCTTCCAGCACAAGGTCAATGACATTGGACTTGTTCAGAAATAGCCACTTGTATTCTACATAAAGATCGGATGTATGCCCTGCATGATATAATCTTGTATCTGAGTGAATCTCAAGGGGTATTCTGCTGCACAACACTCCATCATAATAGTCGGGTCCCATATATTGTTCCAATTTAACTATATGTCGCTCTATCGAGAGAAAGGATGACCATGGTATTACCATGCCTTGTTTTCCAAAGCTAACGTTTGTTATACCTTTTTCGTCTATGCAGAACACCCTCATACCGTTTCGGATCGCTATAATAAAAAGTGTAATAAGGAAACAAACGCTAATAATAATTATTATCTGTGCTATCTTTGATGTTACACCCGGTCCATCTATATTAGGTGATTGAATGCAAGCGATGAGCGAGGCAACTATGGACACTGGAATCATGATTGAGGCAACTATTGCCTCCTGGCGTTCTCTTCTAGGACGCTTAACAATCATACAGGAGCCTCCTACCATGCCATTGCTCTGCATGTCCACCGACCTCCTCCGTGTATTGTTTTCGTATATGACCGATATGTGTTTATCACTGGGACATTGCTGCTATTTCCCTGATCTGGATGAGCGTATTTATATACCCCCCTCCCAACAGAGCCTACGAGTTCAATTTCCTGTGATGTAAAAAAGCTAATGATTGTTTTACCTGCTTCTTTTTGTAGGCCCTCTGACATTTCTCCCAAGACAGAAGCATGCAGTTTTTTTGATGCATATGTTGCAATCCCAGCAAGTGTGGCCGAATAAAATGCTTCTCCGATTGAGCTACCAGACATCTTTGATCCCACTAATGTTACTACAAAACTTGCCGCCGCAGCAACTTCATCGTAGAATGATATTGGGTTAATAGAAGAGACCACTCCAGAAACAAATCCTACTGCTGCACCTTTCACAACTGACCCAACAGTTACTTCCCTGCCCATTATTGCGTCATTTATGGCTGAAGACGCTCCGCCTATAATAGCACCAACTATGCCGCTAATTATCCAGCCAGCCAGCTCCCCGTCGGAATCGCTTTTGTTCACCGGGTTGTTCCCGCAATACGCGTACATATTAGAGCTATGCAGGCCCTGCCCGGTGCTGACAAAGACGTCCGCGTTTATGAACCTTCCAACCTCAGGGTCATAGTACCTCGAATTCAGGTAGTAGAGCCCTGTCTCGCTGTCGTAGTAGTATCCCCTGTAAAGCAGGTGGTTGTTCGACATCGCAGTGGCCGACGCGGTCGTCTGGGCCACGTCTGTCTTCGTGACCTTCCCCCAGGCATCATAGCTGTATTTTACTACAAGCGCCCCGTTCGTATCAATGAGGCCGATGATGTCTCCTTGAAGATCTTTCTCATAGAGGTATTTAGCGCTCCCCACGTAGACCGCGAAGGGCGACCCGTTCTCGTCATAGAAGTAATGAATAGTTACACCCATTGTCACTTTTTACCCCCCAGTCCATGGCAAAGAGAGTCATAATATATCCATTTCCCTGTTGACAGACGCCGCAGCTGTGGTATAATGGATCCATAATATCTGAACAGTTGTTCAGATGATAAATTAAATGGAGGCCGTTCTCTATGAAAAAGACTTATAAGATCGAGGTTGACTGCGCGAACTGCGCTAACAAGATGGAGATCGCAGCGAAGAACACCCCCGGCGTGAAGGACGCGGTGGTGAACTTTATGGCCCTCAAAATGAAGGTCGAATTCGAAGACGGGGCTGACCCTGCCGAGGTCATGCCGGCCGTTCTTAAGAACTGCCGCAAAGTAGAGGATGACTGCGAGATAGAATTTTAGGGGGTATGGGCGGCTTTCCGGGTGAAGGCCGCCTGTTGCTGTATTATGACTAAAAAACAGAAAAAGGTCCTGATACGGATAATTATTTCCGCGGTGCTGGTAGTCCTGTTTTCCGTGCTTCCGGTGAGCAGCACCGTAGAGCTCATCCTCTTCGCCGCCGCATACCTTATTGCCGGATACGATATTCTGAGGAAAGCCATAAAGGGGATCATAAACGGCCAGGTCTTTGACGAAAACTTCCTCATGGCTGTCGCTACAGTCGGCGCGATCGCGCTCGGCGAGTACCGCGAAGGCGTAGCAGTTATGGTCTTCTACCAGATAGGGGAGCTGTTCCAGAGCTACGCCGTGGGAAAAAGCCGGAGAAATATTGCCGAGCTCATGGACATCCGGCCCGACACCGCAAACCTTGAGACCGATGGTGGGATAGAGACCGTGGACCCGGATGACGTAGAGGTCGGGAGCATTATTGTAGTAAGGCCAGGGGAGAAGATCCCGATAGACGGAACCGTCGAGAGCGGAGAATCATACATAAACACCAGTGCGCTGACCGGGGAGAGCGTTCCCAGGAGTGTGCGTCCCGGAGACGCGGTGCTTAGCGGCTGTATCAATGAGAACGGAGTGCTGAGGGTACGGACCGAAAAGGAATTCGGCGAGTCTACCGCCTCAAAGATCCTTGATATGGTAGAGAACGCGGGCAGCCTTAAGTCAAAGTCCGAGAATTTTATTTCTAAATTTGCCCGGGTCTACACTCCGGCGGTATGCATCGCCGCGCTCGTGATAGCAGTGATTCCTCCGCTGGTGAGGATGGGCGTCCTCGGGACAGCTCCGGAATGGCGCGACTGGCTGTTCAGAGCTTTCACATTCCTTGTAATCAGCTGCCCCTGCGCGCTGGTCATAAGCATACCGCTTAGCTTCTTTGCCGGCATCGGCGGAGCCAGCCACGAGGGGATCCTGGTCAAAGGCGCGAATTATCTTGAGGCGCTTGCGAATACCGGAGCGATTGCTTTTGACAAGACCGGCACCGTTACGCAGGGCGTATTTGAAGTCAGCGGCATACACCACAGCCCGCTTGGCGAGAAGGAGCTGCTGGGATACGCCGCGGCCGCGGAATTCTATTCCACGCATCCGATAAGCCAGAGTCTTAAGGCCGCCTGGGGCGAGGAGATCGATGAATCTCAGATCTCAGACGTCGCAGAGTATTCGGGCGAGGGCGTCACAGCCTCCGTTAGCGGAAAGAAAGTCGCGGTCGGAAACGCCAGGCTGATGAAGCGCTTAGGCGTGGAGTACATGGACTGTCACAGCGTCGGGACCGCGGTGCATGTTGCGATAGACGGTGAATATGCGGGGCATATACTGATCGCCGACGCTCTGAAACCCGGCGCGGCTCTCGCAATGGACAAGCTCCGGAACATGGGCGTCAGAAGGCTCGTAATGATGACCGGAGACACCGACGGCGTCGCCCGGAACGTGGCCGGTTCCCTCGGCATAACTGAGGTGAAGAGCGAGCTGATGCCGGAAGACAAGGTCGCCGAGGTAGAGCAGCTCATAAATGAGAAAAAGCTCGGCGAGATGGTCGCCTTCGCCGGCGACGGAATAAATGATGCCCCGGTGCTCTCCAGGGCCGACATCGGAATCGCCATGGGGGCGATGGGCTCGGACGCCGCGATCGAGGCCGCAGACATAGTCCTGATGGACGATGACCCCGCAAAGATCGCCAAGGCGGTCGCGATCTCCAGGAAATGCATGCGCATAGTCAGGCAGAATATAGTATTCTCGCTTGCGGTCAAGGGGATCTGCCTGATCCTCGGCGCTGTGGGATACGCAAACATGTGGATGGCAATATTTGCCGACGTCGGGGTCATGGTCATCGCGGTCCTGAACGCGATAAGGGCTCTCAGGGTCAAAAACCTCTGAGCAATATTTGCACAGAAAGGCCGCCCGGAGCGGAAAAGCAAAAAACAAATAAAAAACCTGTAAATAATCCGCAAATCCCGGAAAGTTTGCAGGTTTTTGTGTTATACTTAAAAAGAGTTTTTGTACAATTTTAGATACAAACCAGAGGCGTCACAAGGCATCCCTGGCGAGTCCGGTTTTTTGGAGGAGGGCGAGATAATGATAGAGAAGACCGATATGTTTATTAATTCTACCAACGGGCGAAATAAGCTCCATGTGATCCAGTGGAAGCCGGAAGGCCGTCCGCGCGCTATTCTCCAGATCGCTCACGGCATGAGCGAATACATCGACAGATATGACAGGTTTGCGACATTTCTCGCAGAAAACGGTCTGCTGGTGATCGGAAACGACCACCTCGGCCATGGGGAATCGGTTGAGGACGCCGACGAGCTTGGATATTTTGAGTCGGAAGAGCCCGCAAAGACCCTGATCGACGACCTTTTCCGGGTAACCACCACCATCAGGGCGCAGTACCCCGATATCCCCTTCCTCTTTATGGGCCACAGCATGGGCTCCTTCATGGCTAGGAGGTACATGATGGACCACGGCGGCGGAGTCTGCGGCGCGATATTCATGGGGACCGGATCCATTCCCTCAGGGACGCTGAAGGCCGCGAAGGCCATGGCTGCCGGGATCGGAAGGCTCCGCGGGGAGAAGCACCGCAGCGCAACCTTGCAGAAAGCCGCGTTCGGCTCATATACAAAGCGCATTGAGAAGCCCATAACTCCTTATGACTGGCTGTCGAGGGACATGGTCAATGTTGAGAAGTACATGGCAGACCCGCTCTGCGGTTTCAATTTCACCGTGAACGGCTACAAGACCCTGTTCTCGCTGATCGAGTATATACAGGAACCCTCAAATATCGCTAAGCTTCCCAAGGACACCCCGATCCTTCTGATTTCCGGAAAGGAAGACCCGGTGGGTCATTACGGGGACAATGTCCGCGAGATCCGGGAGACCTACCGCAAGGCCGGGATCAGGGAAGTAATGATGAAGCTTTATCCGGAGGACCGGCACGAGATCCTTAACGAAGAGGGCCATGAGCTGGCTGATACGGATATCCTCGAGTTCATCGAGCATTGCCTGAAGGCGGTATAGACTTATGCCCTGCAAGATCATTTCATGGAATGTGAACGGCCTCAGGGCCTGCCTGAACAAGGGCTTCCTGGACTTCTTTAACCAGGAAGACTCGGATATATTCTGCATCCAGGAGAACAAGATGCAGCCCGAGCAGATGCCGGTCGAGATCCCGGGGTATTTCGCATACTGGAACTGCGCGGACAAGAAAGGCTATTCGGGGACGACCGTTTTTTCAAAGGCCGAGCCGCTCCGTGTGATCTACGGTATCGAGGGGCAGTATAATGACGAAGGCCGTGCGATCACTCTTGAGTACCCGGATTTCTACCTGATTACCTGCTATTCCCCGAACGTGCAGCCTACGCTGGCGAGGATGGATTACCGCATGGGCTTCGAGGACAGCCTTAGGCCTTACATGAAGAAGCTTTCGGAAGAGAAGCCCGTGATAATGTGCGGGGATCTCAATGTGGCCCACGAGGAGATAGACTTAAAAAACCCCAAGGCAAATAAAGGAAACGCCGGGTTTACCGATGAGGAGCGCGGGAAATTCAGCGAGCTCCTTGAGGCAGGATTCGTTGACAGCTTCCGGTACTTCCATCCGGGGGAAGAGGGCCGCTATACCTGGTGGTCCTACCGCATGCGCGCGAGGGAAAAGGACATCGGCTGGAGAATAGATTATTTTGTTGTCTCGAAAGGCTTCGAGGAGCGCATCGAGGACAGTGTCATATACAAGGAGGTCATGGGCAGCGACCACTGCCCGATAGGGCTTCTGCTTAAATAGGCTTTATCATAGGAAGGCCCGGTTATGGATGAGAAAAAGTTTAAAGAAGAACTGCAGGATAGAATACAGGATAAAAGCGAGCGTCTGGGAGAAATGGTATCCCAGACCGCCCAGAAAGTGATCGACACCGCGGATGAGCTGACCGAGAAGGTCGCGAAGACCGCGGAAGGGATCATCGACAAGGTCGACCCGGCGACACTTTCCCCGGAGGAGCGGAAGAAGGCTGAAAAGTATTATGACCTTCTCCACCGCTATACCTACGGGAAGCTCCCCATGATGGGAAGCTACGTGATCAACCTGACGTTCAGGGCGGTCGTATTTATCGTGGCGTTCATATTCTATATACAGGACCGGACGGTGCTTTACCGCCTCGCGACCCAGCCGATAGTGGAAGGGATCACCCCGATCCACCTGCTCTGGGTGGTCTTCATGGTACTCATGGTCACACATATCTTCCCGAACAACAGGATCTCGATGGCGGTACGCAAGGCCGAGGGTTCCGAGTACGTCCCGGTGAAGAATTATTCCGAGTTTGAGCTCCTTAAGAGGGTGCAGAGGATGAACCTCGGCGCCTGGAAGGTAATGCTGGTCTGGCTGCTGTTCAACGCGATCTTCGGAGTGCTCTATCTAAGCGGAATTATCCACGAGGGCGACCTGATGATGCTCACGGTGTTCTATTTCCTTTCGGACACCATTTGCATCGTCCTGTTCTGCCCCTTCCAGTCATTCCTTATGAAGAACAAGTGCTGCGTCAATTGCAGGATATTCGACTGGGGGCATTTCATGATGTTCACCCCGATGATCTTTATCAGGAATTTCTTCAGCTGGAGCCTGTTCTTCACATCCATGGTAGTGCTGATCCACTGGGAGATCATCTACGCGAGGCATCCCGAGCGCTTCTGGGAAGGCTCGAACCGCAGGATACAGTGTGTGAACTGCAAAGACAAAATGTGCCGGCTGAAGAGCGGAATCGCCGGCGGCAGGCATTTCATCGGAGAAGAAAAAGGGCCGATGGACACCCATTTCCCCGGGGAGAACCCCGAAAAGACCGCATAAACACCGCAAATATCCCTGCAGAAACCGGCTGCGGGGATATTTTTCTGTTCTCTTAAGAATAAACATGATATAATTAACTGCGTATATCCTCTGATCAAGGAAAGAGGGCAGCAGCCCTTTTCACAGGGGACAGAGGGCAGAACGGAGAGAGACATTTCATGAAGAAAGTAGTAAAATTCGGCGGAAGTTCACTTGCAGATCCAGATCATTTCAGGAAGGCGGCAGAGATAATCTGCGCGGATCCCGACAGGAGGTACGTGGTCCCTTCCGCGCCGGGGAGAAGATTCCCCGGGGACGAGAAGGTCACGGACATGTTATATCAGGCTTACGAGAAGCTCGAGGCCGGAGAGGATCCGGGACCGGAGCTGGAGAAGATAAAGAAGCGCTATGAGGATATTGCTTCCGGGCTGGGGCTGGACCTCGGGCTGGACGATGAGTTCGTGCTCATCCGCAGGAAGATGGAACAGGGCGCGGGCAGGGATTATACCGCTTCCAGAGGCGAGTATCTGAACGGGAAGGTCCTTGCGGCTTTTCTCGGGTTCGAATTTGTCGACGCGGCGGAAGTCATCCGCTTTGACGATGATGGGAGCTTCAACCAGGAAAAGACCAACACCATCCTTTCCGCAAGGGTCGAAGGGCTTGACCACGTCGTTATTCCCGGATTTTACGGGCTGAGGGATGACGGGATGGTGCAGACTTTTACGCGCGGAGGTTCCGACATTACCGGCTCCGTGGTAGCTGCGGCCGTTCACGCTGACCTTTATGAGAACTGGACCGACGTTTCCGGGTTCCTCGTTGCAGACCCCGGCGTTATAGACGGTCCCGAGGTCATCGACACCATCACTTACAAGGAGCTCCGCGAGCTTTCATACATGGGTGCCTCCGTGCTTCACGAAGACGCGATCTTCCCCGTGCGCCGGGAAGGCATCCCCATAAATATCCGCAATACCAATAAGCCCGAGGACAGGGGCACCTACATTGTAGAGACCACGAGCCGCCGCCCGAAGTATGTGATCACGGGGATCGCCGGAAAGAAAGGCTTTGTCTCGATTACCATAGAGAAGGACATGATGAACTCCGAGATCGGATTCTGCCGCAAGGTCCTGCAGGTATTCGAGGACAACGGGCTTTCCATCGAGCATATGCCTTCAGGCATCGACACCATGACCATCTTTGTCCATCAGACCGAGTTCGTCGAGAGGGAGCAGCAGGTGATCTCGGGGATCCACAGGGCCGTGCAGCCTGACATCCTGGAGATCGAGTCCGGGCTTGCGCTGATCGCGGTCGTGGGCCGCGGCATGAGAGATACCCGCGGTATCGCAGGCAGCGTATTTTCTGCGCTTGCGAGCCGGAATATCAACATCAAGATGATCGACCAGGGCTCGAGCGAGCTTAATATCATAATCGGCGTCAAGGAAAAATATTTTGAAGACGCGATCACTGTGCTGTACGACACATTCATTCCGGATGAGTCCGACGGAGAATAATAATGAAACGATTTCTTAATGATCTGCGCAGATACTGGGCCTACACCCTCTATTCCGCAAAGTCCCAGCTGAAGAGCGAGGTCGCGAACTCCTACCTCAACTGGGTCTGGTGGGTGCTGGAGCCCTTCTGCTTTATGCTCATTTACTCATTTGTCTTTGGGACCCTGATCGGCAGGAAGATAGAGTACTACAATATCTATATCTTCGCGGGCCTTGCGCTCTGGGATTTCTTTAACCGCTGCATCAAGAGTTCCGTGAGGATGGTAAAGCGCCATAAGCCGATAGTCTCAAGGGTCTATCTGCCGAAGTTCACGCTGATCATTTCGGATATTATGGTCAGCGCCTTCAAGATGATGATATGCCTTGGGATCACGCTCTGCATGCTGGCTGTCTACCGCGTGCCGGTGACGGTCAATATCCTTTTCGTCTTTCCCATAGTCATAACGATGATGCTCCTGACCTACGCCTGCGAGACGATCCTGCTCCACCTCGGAGTCTTCATCGAGGACATGGCCAACGTCGTGAACATCCTCCTGCGGTTCCTTTTCTACCTGACAGGTATTTTCTACAATATCCGCACGATCCTCGAGGAACCATATTCCTCGATCCTCGTAAAGCTGAATCCGGTGGCGCTTCTCATAGAGTCGCTGAGGAACTGCATGATCTACGGGAAGACCCCGGACCTTAAGATAATAATTAACTGGTTCTTCATTTCGCTTATAGTCGCGGTGCTCGGGACCAGGAATATATATAAAAACGAGAACACTTACGTGAAGGTGATATGATGACGGCCAAGACTCCTACGCTAAAAATCATACAGATACCGGGTCCTGACGAGAAGAAGCCGGGGGCCGCGGCAAAGGGCGCGGGCAAATCCGGGAAAAAGCGCTGGCAGCCGGAGCAGGCAGAGCCCGCGATAACCGTCAAAGACCTCAAGATCCGCTATAAGAGCGTCGCGGCCTACTCGATCAAGAAGAAGCTCCTCCATCTTCAGGGAGCTGACACCAAGACCTTCGAGGCCGTGCGCGGGATATCCTTCGTCGTCAATAAGGGCCAGATCCTGGGGATCACCGGGAAGAACGGGAGCGGTAAATCAACGCTTCTGCGCGCGCTTGCAAATATTTTTTCGGCGGACGAGGGATCTATAGACCTCCACGGGCACTCGGTATCGCTCCTTGCGATCGGGGTAGGCTTTAACGGCGAGCTCACCGGCCGGGAGAATATCATGATCTCCGGACTTCTGCTGGGTTTCAGCGAGGAGCTGGTTCGCGAAAAGATGGACGACATCATCGAATTCGCGGGGATCGGGGATTTCATCGACATGCCGGTGAGGACCTACTCGAGCGGCATGCACAGTAAGCTCGCGTTTTCCATAACGGCCGTGCTGGAGACCGATATCATGCTGATCGACGAAGTCCTCTCGGTCGGTGATGAAAAATTCAAAAAGAAGAGCTACCAGCGGATGAAAGAGCTTATCGAGGACCGGAACCGTACGGTCGTGATCGTGTCCCACTCGCTTTCGACCCTGACGGATCTCTGCGATACCGTCATGTGGATGCACGAAGGCAAGATCATGGAGATCGGCGACCCCGAGACGGTGCTTGAAGATTACAGGAAATTCATGTCTTAAAAATAATGGATACTATTATAAAAAAATACGACGAGACCCACCGTGATCCGGAGGTAATAGAGCAGGCCGCCGCGATCCTTCAGGCAGGAGGGCTGGTGGCCTTCCCTACCGAGACGGTCTACGGCCTCGGGGGCGACGCGCTTAATCCACATGCTTCGGCCCGGATATACGCGGCGAAGGGGAGACCTTCCGACAATCCGCTGATAGTCCATATCGCGGACATGGAGGCGCTCGAAGTCCTTACCGCCGGGGTCCCGGAGAAGGGGAAGCTCCTCGCGCAGGCCTTCTGGCCCGGCCCGATGACGATGATATTTAATAAATCCGCGGCCGTCCCCCTTGAGACCACAGGGGGACTTGATACCGTGGCGGTCAGGATGCCTTCGCATTTTACCGCGCGGGAGCTGATCCGCGGGAGCGGCGTCTACATCGCGGCGCCCAGCGCGAACCTCTCCGGGAGGCCGAGCCCCACATGCGCGGAGCACTGCATCCAGGACCTTTCGGGGCGCGTTGATATGATAATTGACGGCGGGCGGGTCCAGATAGGGCTCGAATCCACAATAATCGATCTGACATGCGAAGTTCCGGTGATCCTCCGCCCGGGCTATATTACCCGGGAAATGATAGAGGCGGTCATCGGGGAAGTCGAGCTGGACAGGACGCTGTTTATGGAGCGCCCGGACCCTGACCTGCGGCCGAAGGCCCCGGGGATGAAGTACCGGCACTACGCGCCTAAAGGCGAAATGGCGATAGTGGAGGGAAGCCGGGAAGCGGTCGCGGAGAAGATCAATTCCCTTACGTATGCCCACGAAGAGCGCGGCGAGAAGTGCGCGGTGATCTCCGCGGAAGAAGACCTTTCCCTATACAGGGCCCGGAACGTATTTAATATCGGCGGCGGGCACGACGAGGAGGCCGTAGCCGCGAACCTCTACGCGACGCTGAGGGAGATGGACGACCTCGGGATCGAGTATATTTATTCGGAAAGCTTTGCCGGCAGCGGGCTGCGGGCAGCTATAATGAACCGGCTTATAAAAGCCGCAGGACACAGGATAATACAGGCTTGAGCTCTCCCCGGGCGGAGGGATCCTGTTTTGAAAGGAGTATATTATGATTGCGCTTGGATGCGACCACGGCGGATACGCCCTTATGGAAACCGTAAAGAAATATCTTGAAGAGAGAGAGCTGGAATACAAGGATTTCGGGACCTTCAGCGAGGATTCCGTCGACTACCCCGTATTCGCAAAAAAAGTCGCCGCTGCAGTGCAGTCGGGCGAGTGCGAGAAGGGCATCCTCATCTGCGGCACCGGCATCGGCATTACGATCACCGCGAACCGCTACAAGGGGATCCGCGCGGCGAACTGCACGGACTCCTACATGGCATATCTCACCAGGCAGCATAATGACGCGAATATCCTCGGCCTCGGCGGGAGGACCGTCGGACCCGGCACCGCGCTTGACATCGTAAAGACCTTCCTCGACACTCCTTTCTCCGGAGAAGAGAGGCACGCGCGCAGGATCAGGATGATAGACGAGGATTAAAGCTGCGGCTTTGGAAGGCAGACGAGGACGGAATTATGACTGAAAAAAGAGCGGACTATATCAGCTGGGACGAATATTTCATGGGCGTTGCGCACCTCGCGGGGATGCGCTCGAAAGACCCCAACAGCCAGGTCGGATCCTGCATCGTGAGCCAGGACAACAAGATCCTCTCCATAGGCTACAACGGATTCCCGAAGGGCTGCTCGGATGACGAGTTCCCTTGGGAGAGGGAAGGCGAAATGTACGACACAAAGTACGCCTACGTGACGCACAGCGAATTAAATGCGATCCTTAATTACCGCGGCGGAAGCCTCGAGAACAGCAAGATATACGTCTCGCTTTTCCCCTGCAACGAGTGCGCGAAGGCGATCATCCAGAGCGGCATAAAGGAAGTTATCTATGATCAGGACAAGTACGCCGGCACCCCGGCAGTACTGGCCTCAAGACGCATGCTGAACGCCGCCGGAGTGGCGCTCCGCAGATACAAGAAGAGCGGACGCAAGATAGAGATCGAGCTGTAGGTTTGTGCAGGAGCGCGGGAACCGCAGGCCGCAGGCAATTCCAGGCGGCCCGGGCGGACGGTGAAGAACGATGATTGATCCCAAGGACATTTTGTCCCTTAATTTTTATAAATATAACAAGCCGTTTACAGGGAGCGATACCGACATGAGGTACCGCATTATCAGGGAGGGAGACCTCCTAAAAGCCTGGGTCTGGCCTGAGCCTTACAGCTTCGACGCGACCCCGGCTGAGCAGAAGACTGAGCACACGGAGCCCTTCTCGGAAGAGGGCCGGCTCGCGGTAGTTGAGTGGCTTAACGAAGAGCGGAGAAATAATTTTGGAAAGATATGACGTTATAATAGTTGGCGCAGGGCCGGGAGGAATCTTCTCGGCCTATGAACTTGCCCGGCTCGCCCCGGAAAAGAAGGTCGCGGTATTTGAGAGAGGGCATTCACTTGAAAAGAGAAAGTGCCCGATAGACGGCGTGAAGGTAAAGTCCTGCGTAGGATGTCCTACCTGCGCGATCATGAGCGGATTCGGAGGCGCGGGGGCTTTTTCCGACGGGAAATACAACCTCACGAACGAGTTCGGCGGGACCCTCCACGAGCACATCGGCCGGGAAAAGGCGATGGAGCTCATGGAATACGTTGATTCGATAAACGTGTCCCACGGAGGCGCAGGGACGAAGCTCTATTCCACAGGGGACACGAAGTACCGGAACATCTGCATGCAGAATGAGCTCCACCTTCTCAGCGCTTCGGTGCGCCACCTCGGGACCGACATCAACTATGTGGTGCTCCAGCAGCTTTATGCGGAGCTTAAGGACAAGGTGACCTTCTTCTTTGACACTCCGGTTGAGAGCGTTGAGAAAGAAGACGGCGGATACGTGATCCATGCGGGGAAAGAGGAATATTCCTGCGGGAACCTTATCATCTCGGCGGGCCGCAGCGGCAGCAGCTGGATGCAGAAAGTGTGCAGCGACCTCTCCATCCCGACAAAGTCGAACCGGGTGGATATCGGCGTGAGGGTCGAGCTTCCCGCGGAGATATTTGAAGACATTACGAGCGAGCTCTACGAGAGCAAGATAGTGTACCGCACCCACAAATTCGAGGACCTTGTGCGGACCTTCTGCATGAACCCGCACGGCGCGGTGGTAAATGAGAATACCAACGGGATCATTACCGTCAACGGGCATTCCTACGAGGATCCCGCGCTAAAGACCGGGAATACGAATTTTGCGCTCCTCGTCGAGAAGCATTTTTCAGAGCCCTTCAAGGACAGCAACGGATACGGTGAGAGCATCGCGAAGCTCTCAAATATGCTTGGCGGCGGCGTGATCGTGCAGCGCTTCGGGGATCTGACCCGTGGCAGGCGCTCCAACGAGAGCAGGATCAGGGAAGGCTTCGTAAGGCCTACGCTTGCGGCGACGCCCGGGGACCTCTCACTGGTGCTTCCGAAGAGGATACTGGACGGTATCATCGAGATGATCTACGCGCTCGACAAGATCGCCCCGGGGACCGCGAACATGGATACCCTCCTCTACGGGGTCGAGGTCAAATTCTACAATATGGAAGCCGGGATCGACGAGAATCTGGAGTGCCCCAGCAGCAAAGGGCTGTACATAATCGGAGACGGAAGCGGGGTCACCCACTCCCTCTCACACGCCTCGGCAAGCGGGGTCTACGTCGCGAGGAGGATCGCCTCCGGCGGCGGAGAACAGGAATAGGAAATGGAATACTGGGATATTTACGATAAAGACAAAAAGCCTACAGGGCGGACGATGAGGAAAGATACTTGGTTTACCGCAGATGATGAATATCATCTCTCGGTGCTCGGGGTGCTCCGGCGTCCCGACGGCAGGTTCCTCATTACCAGGAGGAGGATGGACAAGGCCTGGGCCCCGGGCTGGTGGGAGATACCCGGAGGCGGCACGGTTGCCGGGGAGAGCTCTCTGGAGGCGGTGACCCGCGAAGTGCGCGAAGAGACAGGGATAGACGTGTCCGGAGCAGAAGGGGGCTTCCTCTTTTCATATCACCGGGAGAATCCCGGAAAAGGCGACAACTATTTCGTCGACATCTACCGCTTTGATATAGACTTTAATGCCGATGACGTATCGCTCCAGGAGAGCGAGACAACGGACTTCATGATCGCCTCGAAGGAAGAGATCGAGGAGCTCGCGAGGCAGGGGATATTCCTGCACTATGACAGCATAAAAGAGGCGTTTGAATAGAGACCCGGCTTTCAAGTCTGGGTAACAGCAAACACAAAGGGCACCTGTGATTTTAGTGTTTATCACTCTATAATTCCTATCTCCGTCATTCCGGTAATTTTTTCTAAGGCAACAAAAGCGCCGGACTTTAACGCCGACGCCCTCATTATCTTAACTATTCTGTTTTCAGGCCTTCCTGCAGGCTGCTGTTCCCCTCGCTTTTTTAGTAAAAAAGATCTTCCAATGTGATTACATTGGTAAAGGCGCTGCTGTATTCATTGCGTTTCAATCCAAATGTTGTGATCAGCGTACTTTGAATTGAAACCTTCGGGGAAACGATCTTCCTGATTCGTTCAGGTCTGCTGAGCAGCACCCTGTAATAACCCTTGTCCACCGCGAAATCTTCGCTTGTGAACTTGATCTCGCACATATTGATGACATTGTCACTGCGTTCAATCAGCAGATCGATCTGTACGCCCTCCCTGTCATCCTCTTTTTTCGACCATGCAGAATGGCTCGTGATGATGCCTGAAATGCCCAGAGCATGCTTAATCTGTTCCACATGATTAAAACAGACATGTTCAAAAGCGTATCCCCGCCAGGTAACGATTGACTGTGAAGTAACATTTTGCTGCCAGTATTTCTCGTTTGTTTTTATCTGACTCTGCACGAAATGCAGATAAAACAGGCAGAAGGGGTCAATCAGCTTATAATGCTCTTCACGTCTGCTTAAGCCGAAAGGAACATACCTGACAATAAAATCACTCGCCAGCAATGCCCTCAGGTTATTTGTCAGGGTTCCTCCATCCGATATGCCAAGCCTTTCTGTGATTTCCCCTCTTGTAAAGCCGGCGTTTCTTGTATACAGCAGCTGTACGATCGACTTGATTGCTTCGGGATTCGTAAAAACAGACTCGAATAGCCGATCATATTCATTTTTCAGGACAGCATTCCGGGCGAAGAAAAGAGTATCCACGTTCTGGGCAAGACTTAATTCCTTGTCCATATAGCCAAGATAGAACGGAATTCCGCCAAAGATCATATAGCTCTGGGTAATATCATACCGCGAGAACTGCACATCCCGGCTGCGGTAGAATTCTTCGCATTCGCGCAAGGTGAACGGAGACAGCTTGATCTCATAGGTTACCCTTCCATAAAGCCCGCCATGATTATTGATCAGCTTGTCTAATACCCACGAGTTAGCACTTCCGCACACGATGACCATAAGGTTTTTACGATGGCAGCCCCATGTGTTCCAGAACCCTTCAAATGCTCTTAAAAAGCCCGACCTGGGACTGTCAAGCCAGGGAAGTTCATCAAGAAAGATAAGCTGCCTGGATCCGTTATCGATCTTCTGCAGGTATTTCTCCAATAAAAGAAACGCATCCAGCCAGTTTTCCGGTTTTTCACATGATTCCATACCATGCAGAATCAGAGAATTGTAAAAATGCTTCAGCTGAGCTTTCAGAAGGCCTGCAGCCTCTTCATCTGCCGGAGAAAGGCCTGCATGCTTGAAGGTAATACGCCCCTCAAAAGTCTCATCTACCAGATATGTCTTGCCGATGCGGCTGCGTCCATAGATAGCAACAAGCTCTGCTCGTCCGCTGTCATACAGCCTGTTCAATTCTTTTGTTTCACGCTTTCTGCCGATCATAGAATCCCGCCATTTTATTCAGCGGCGAAACTGATTTTTGACAGCTCGTCGCTGTTTTAATCATTGAGGATATCATAACATCTTTTTATTCAGCGGTCAACGCAGTTTTTTTGCCTTTCACCTCTGATTAAACACTTTGCTCTATTCCTTGTCCTCTTCTTTGAGCTGGCATATTTCCGGCTCACCCTGTCATCCTGATCTCTTTAAATAGCGAAAGCGCCGACTTTTTAGCCGACGCCTTCATTTCTTTTGTATTCAGTTTTAATTTCCTTACCGGAGGACGGTTCTACTCGCTATCCCAGTCCGGGTTCTCGTACCTGTACAGGAAGGTCACCATCTGGCGACGGAGACATACAGCGCCTTCATTGAAGATAATTGTTCCCGAGACATTAGTCCCTTTGGTAATATTGTGCTTTGCAGCCCACATGACAGGTTCATACCAGATGTTTACCTTTCCGTTCTTATTGTACTGCGGAACATCAGGAAATTCATCTACATCTGAATAATCTTCATGCGGCTTTCCCGCCAGTCTCCACAGGAACATTACCGCCTGGCGGCGCAGGCAAGGATCCTTGGGCTTGAAGAGATAGGTGCCGTCACTCTGTTTGGTGCCGACTGTGATACCTTTTTCTGCTGCCCAGAGAACTGCTTCGTAGTAGTAGGCTTCAGGATCGGTAATATCGCTGAACGGACTCTCGGTCAGAGTGGTCCCCGGCTTTCCTGCCATCCTCCAGAGGAAGGTAACCATCTGCGCGCGTGTGCAGTTCCTGCCTTCACCGAATATCAGGAAGTATCCGCTCTTGTCCTGCACGCCGTAGGTGATGCCCTGATCAACAGCTCAGTAAACTCCTTTATAGAATGGATTTGAGCTGTTAGTCATGTCCTTGAATAGAATCCTTACATTGAACTTAGCAATATTGTCGCCATCCTCAGATGTTGCTACTACAGTAATATTTCCTGCTGAATTCGCGGTAAGGATTCCGGTATCAGGACCATCGATGCCCTGTCAATATCGTAGGTATCGTCATGGTAATCCTCGAGCGACCAAATAACAGTCTGATCATCTGCCTGTGCAGGAAGTACGGTTACTGGAATCCAGTAGGAGCCGCCTGCCACAACCATATTGTCACTAGGGATTTTGTAATGAATCGCAGCTCCAGTAAGATATTTGTTGCCATCATCTATATCAATAGCATTCCACTCATCCTCTGTACCTGAATAGTATACATCGGTTAGACTGATGCAGTCAGAAAAGGCACAATACTCTATGCTCGTCACTCTGTCTGGTATCGTGATGCTCGTTATGCTGCTACAATTAGTAAATGCATAGAGTCCTATGCTTGTAACCCCTTCCGGTATCGTGATACTCGTTAGGCTGCGACAACCAGAAAACGTAGATGTCTCTATGCTTGTAACCCCTTCCGGTATCGTGATGCTCGTTAGGCTGCTGCAGCCTTTAAATGCTGCATAACCTATGCTCGTCACACTATTCGGTATCGTGATGCTCGTTAAGCTGCTGCAGCCATTAAATGCTGATTCTCCTATGCTCGTAACACTATCGGGTATCGTGATACTCGTTATCATGAAGCAATAATAAAATGCAGAAGTCCCTATGCTCGTAACACCATCATCGATATATACGCTGATTATATCTGAACTTTGTGAATTCCATGGAGCGCCATCTTCGGTATAGTCCGCCATCGCTCCGTTTCCCGATATAGTCAGCAGTCCCTCATCATCAAACGTCCAGGTCACATTTGATCCATCTGCACCGCAATCGCCAGAATCCACGATTTCAGCTGCATAGACGTTCCTGGATGATATGAACATCCATAATGCTGCCATCACTATTAAGCTGAATGCTGCAATAATGCATTTTACATCTTTCGATACTTTAACTGATCCAGTCATAATTACTCTTTTCCTGTATTAGCATACACCAGTACAATCACTTGAATGATAACGTAAAATAAGTTTTGCAAGTTTGAATGTATATAAATCCGTACAATCATTATACATTATCTGATGATCAAAAGCATAGAATAGGCTGAGAAAAGTCCCTTCATAACAGAAAAAGGCTTCCGGTCGCCCGGAAGCCTTTTAAAGTTTCATAAATATTCAGTTCTTCGCAAAGATTATTCGGTGATGGTCCTGTCCATCCAGCCTGCGATAACCATACGCTGAACTTCGCTGGTTCCTTCGTAGATCTCGGTGATCTTAGCATCACGCATATGACGCTCGAACGGATAGTCACGGGTGTAGCCGTATCCGCCAACGAGCTGTACGCAGCGGCGGGTAACGTCTGATGCGGTCTCGGAAGCCATGAGCTTGCCCATAGCTGCGAGGTGGCTGTAAGGCTCACCGTTCTGCTTAGCGCATGCTGCACGATAGAGGAGGAGACGGGAAGCATCTACCTTAGCCTGCATATCTGCGAACTGGAACTGGGTGTTCTGGAATTTCCAGATGGGCTTGTTGAACTGCTGACGCTGCTTGGTGTAGATAACAGCCTCATTGATAGCGCCCTGAGCGATACCAACTGCCTGAGCGCCGATACCGATACGTCCGCCGTCGAGGGTGGTCATAGCGATCTTGAAGCCCTTGCCTACGCCGCCGAGGAGGTTCTCCTTCGGGATCTTGCAGTCTTCGAATACGAGCTCGGAAGTGGACGATCCGCGGATACCCATCTTCTTCTCATGAGCGCCTACGGTGAATCCGGGGGTGTCTCTCTCAACGATGAATGCGGAGATGCCCTTGTTTCCAAGGCTCTTGTCGGTCATAGCGAATACTACGAAGATATCAGCAAAACCTGCGTTGGTGATGAAAACCTTGTTTCCGTTGAGGATCCAGCAGTCGCCGCCGTCAGCAGCTGTGGTCTTCTGCATAGCTGAGTCTGTGCCTGCGCCGGGCTCGGTAAGAGCGAATGCGCCAAGCTTCTCGCCTGTGCAAAGGGGAACGAGGTATTTCTGCTTCTGCTCCTCGGTGCCGTACTCATAAATAGGCCAGCAGCAAAGAGACTCATGAGCGGAAAGAACTACGGAAGTGGTAGCGCAGTATTCTGCGAGGATCTCGCAGGTAGCGATGTATGAAAGATATGAGAGGCCGGCTCCGCCGTACTCCTCAGGGAAATACATTCCCATGAAGCCCATTTCGCCAAGCTGATTTCTTGCGTCAATGGGGAATTTCTCTTCTTCATCGATTTCTGCAGCCTTGGGTCCTACTTCATTCTTGGCAAAGTCGCGCAATGTGTCAAGGATGTCCTGTTCGTCTTCAGTAAAATGAAAATCCATAAATTACCTCCTATGTAATGGATATTTGAACATGCCACACTATCTATAGATTACCAAAGATTGCATACATAAGTCAATGCAATTAGTATTATTAATCATGTATTTTTGCCGATGCTATTCGTGTTTAATCGGAATAATTGGTGCATTTTTGATAAAACCCGGGGTTTTAATACATCTGGAATATCATTGCTTCATATGCTACAATTATTTGCGGGATTTTCCCTGAAAAGCAAGGAAAGGAAGCGACAGTAAATGGAGCTTAGAGATAAAAATGTCCTGGTCGTCGGTCTGGCGCGCAGCGGGATGGCTGCGGTAAAATTGCTGATAAAACTCGGGGCCAGGGTAACCGTGTCCGAGTCGAAGCCTGAAGCGGAGCTTAAGGGGGCGGACCTCCTGCATGAGCTCGGCGTGAAAATAACGGGGCAGACCCCGGACATATTTGAAGGGGACTACGACCTCTGCGTCAAGAATCCCGGCGTGCATTTTGACGATCCGAGGATCCTTCGTCTCAAGGAGCGCGGGATACCGGTAATAACCGAGATCGAGCTGGGATACCGCACCGCGAAGCCGCAGCATTATGCCGCAGTGACCGGCACCAACGGGAAGACCACGACGACGACCCTGCTGTACGAGATATTCGAGAAAGCGCACCCCGGCAAGGCTCACGCCTGCGGCAATATCGGCACGCCTCTCTGCGAGACGGTCCTGGAGGAGGGCCTTCTCGAGGAGGAAGGGCACTACATCGCGCTTGAGATCTCCAATTACCAGCTGGTGGACATCGACACCTTCCGCCCGGAGGC
>JAIKVW010000022.1 GCA_024685315.1 Lachnospiraceae bacterium | reverse complement strand
CCAGATGGTGACCTTCCTCTGGAGGATGGCAGGAAAGCCCAAGACCACGCTGACAGAGAGTCCATTCAGCGATGTTGCCAACACCGATGCCTACTACTACGAAGCAGTGCTGTGGGCATATGAAAACAAGATCGCAGAGGGATATAAAGACGGAACCTTTAAGCCGCAGGGAGAATGCCTGCGCCGCCAGGCCGTGATGTTCCTGTGGAGGCTGGCAGGCAAACCGGAAGTAGTTCCGGAATATGAATTTGCCGATGTACCGCAGTACAATAAGGACGGAAGCGAAAATATCTGGTACGCGCCTGTAATGTGGGCAGCGAACGAAAAGATAACGACAGGCGTGGCCGGCAGCGATCCGCTTATCTTCAACGAGGGCGGCAAGTGCCTGCGCCGCCAGATGGTGACCTTCCTGTACAGGTACGCGAACCCTGACTGGGACAAGGAGTAAACAACTCTGTGCCCTCCCGGGACACCAGTATTTCAGCTGATTTCTATATGATCGTGCTGGAAACATACTTCATTATTTAGCAAACGGGTCTGCCCGGCTATATGGCCGTGCAGGCCCGCATTTTTTGGAGGAAGCATGCTGCTTTGCTGCGAAGCCGGGGATACCGGCTGCAGGAACCTCGGGGTCATATGGTACTGCAACTGCTGCGGCACGATCCAGGCCTTTTCGGTAAAATGGCCTCTGGAAGGAAGCCGGCAACGGCTTAGCGGTTGATTTTATTCCTTTAAAAACGTATACTGATATTAACCGGATGCTGCTCTCTTTTAGGCGGGGCGGCATCTTTTGTAGTATAAAAGGAGTTAGTTCGTGGAATATATCGTAACTTTTATCGAGGGATTGATGTCGTTCATATCGCCCTGTACCCTGCCGCTCCTTCCGGTGTACATCGCTTACTTCGGCGCGGAAAGCAGCGAGAGGCGGCGCACTGTTTCCAGGGTGCTTCTGTTTATCGCGGGTTTTACGATCGTATTTACCGCTATGGGAGTGCTTGCGGGAACTCTGGGCAGTTTCCTTGTAAAGTGGCGGAGGCCGCTTACCCTTGTCTGCGGGATAATAGTGATCCTGTTCGGACTTGCGGCTCTCGGGGTGTTTAATATCGGCTTTTCCGGGCCGAACAAAGATTATAAAATGGGCGGGAGCCTTTTGTCCGCGTTCGTTTTCGGACTGGTCTATGCGGTAAACATGACGCCCTGCATCGGGACCTTCCTGGGATCCGCGCTGATGCTTGCGGCATCCTCGGCGACCGCGGCGAAAGGCACTGTCCTGCTGATCGTATATTCGCTTGGTCTGGGGATACCCTTCCTCCTGACGGCCCTTCTGATGGACCGGCTGAAAAATCTGATCCTGGCTATAAAGGACCATTACAATGTGATCACAAAGATCATGGGGGTATTCCTGATCGCTGCAGGAGTCCTGATGGCGGCCGGGGCGTTTCCATTGTTCGGTTCGGCACGGAACGGCTCTTCAGGCGGAAATTCCGGCTCATCTGAAAGCGCCGCAATTCCTGACGAAAGCAGTGAAGCGGTATCTGAAAGTGAGACCGTGACCGAGACAGAAGCCTATGGTCCGAAGCTTGATCCTGCGCTTGATTTCTATGTTGAGGACGCGGACGGGAACACGGTCCATCTCTTTGATTTCTCCGGGAAGCCTGTCGTGTTCAATTTCTGGGCCACCTGGTGTCCGTACTGCGTTAAAGAAATGGACGGCTTCGAGGAAGCATATCTTTTGTACGGAGATGAGGTCCAGTTCATGATGATCGACGTTTGCGACGGGGTCCAGGAGACAAAATCGAAAGCGCTTGATTATGTGGAGGAGCAGGGCTACACCTTCCCGGTGTTCTTTGACACTTCCGGATCCGCGATCGCATCCTACGGCGTGACCGGCCTTCCCATGACTGTATTCGTAAATGCCGACGGGGATATTTACAGTATGTTCTACGGCGCGATGCAGAAAGACAAGGTCATGGAGCAGCTGGAGATCATCTCGGGGGCAGGTCAGTAGAAGCGCCCGGCGATCCGGTGCAGATTGACTTTTAATGCGTTCTAAAGGATAATAACTATGTATGCGTCACGAAGCGGCGCGTGCTCTTTAATATGCACTGAATTCAGAGTGGCGTAAGGATATGGATGAACGTTTTTCGAGGACAGAGCTCCTTCTCGGCCCGGATAATCTGAAAAAACTTGCCTCTGCAAAGGTCGCGGTATTCGGTCTCGGGGGTGTCGGGGGATATGCCGCGGAGGCTCTTGCGCGGAGCGGTATAGGCGCTTTTGTACTGGTGGATCACGATACGGTCTCGGTGTCAAATATCAACAGGCAGATACTTGCAGCATCGCAAACTGTCGGGAGATACAAGGCAGATCTGATGAAAGAGCGTATCCTCAGTATCAATCCCGGCGCGCAGGTGACGGCCCGCAGGGAATTCTTCCTTCCGGGAAATGCCGATGAATTTGATTTTACCGAGTTTTCCTATGTGGTTGACGCGGTTGACACCGTGACCGCAAAGCTCGAGATCATTTCGCGGGCGAAGCTCGCGGGAGTCCCAGTAATCAGCTGTATGGGAACCGGAAATAAGCTTGATCCGACACGGATCAGGGTAGCCGATCTTTATGAGACGACGGTCTGCCCGCTTGCGAGGGTGATGAGGCGCGAGTGCCGGAAACGCGGGATAGAGAGCCTCAGGGTGGTATATTCCGACGAGGAGCAGCGTAAGCCGATACGGCCTGTGGATAGTTCAGGGCCAGGGTCGGGCGAAACTGCGGAATCTGAGAGCGGCCTCTCAGTTCCTGCAAAAAGGCAGAAGGATGTTCCCGGGAGCAGCGCTTTTGTGCCTCCTGCTGCGGGTCTTACCGCTGCGAGCGCGGTCGTGAGGGACCTGCTGGGTCTGTATAAGGAAGAATGATGGCGATGGATGAACAGAAAAGGCAGCTTATAGAAGAACTTGCCGCAAAACTTAATCATGCCTCCGAGGCTTACTATGCCGGCCTTCCTGAGGAAATGACCGACTTTGAGTGGGACGCCATGTTCGATCGGCTGAAGAAGCTGGAAGAGGAGACCGGATATGTCCCCGAGGGCAGCCCTACCCACACCGTAAGCACCTACAAGGAGAGCGGGCAGAGAGAAGAGCACGAATTTGCGGCGCTTTCCCTTGCAAAGACCAAAAAGCCCGAAGAGCTTGTAAAGTGGGCTGAGGGACGCGATATCTGGCTCAGCTGGAAGCTTGACGGACTTACGCTTGTAGTTACATACGACAACGGCAGGCTTACCAGGGTCGTTACCCGCGGTAACGGCCAGATAGGTACCAACATTACCCATCTCGCGGAAGCGATAAACGGAATCCTTCCGGAAATCGAAGAGAAGGGGCACCTCGTTATCCGCGGAGAGGCCGTAATAAGCTATGAGGATTTCGAGCAGTTCAGGCTCGAAGCGGAAGAGGACTACGCGAATCCTAGGAACCTTGCCAGCGGTTCAATGACGCTGAAGGATCCGGAAGAGGTCAAAAAGAGAAAGATCCGGTGGATCCCCTTCACGCTTGTATATACCGATAATGACATCGTTTCATGGGGAGACCGGATGGATTTCCTGGCTGCCCAGGGGTTTTCGCCTGTCCAGAGGGAAAAGATCTCCGTTCCTGACTATGATAATATAACCGCGGTGATAGGCAGATGGACCGAAGAAGTCACCTCCCGCCGCAATCCCTATCCGGTCGACGGGCTGGTTATCTGTTACGATGATACGGAATACGCTTCAACTGGCAGCGTTACAGGGCATCATGCCGCGAGGGCGGGGTACGCTTTTAAATGGCAGGATGAGACCGCAGCCACTAAACTTGACCACATCGAGTGGAGCTGCGCGGTATCCACGATAACCCCGGTCGCGGTCTTCGAGCCGGTAGAGCTTGAAGGGACGACCGTAAAGAGGGCAAGCCTCTGCAATATTTCCGAGTGCGAGAGGCTCGGTATCGGCGGAAAGGGCACAGGCCTGTCCGTCATTAAGGCAAATAAGATCATCCCTAAGGTCGTGGAAGTTACTTCCCGGGAGGGAGAGTTCACATATCCTGCCGAGTGCCCGGTCTGCGGCGCTCCGACAGAAGTCTTTATCTCCGGCGTTTCCGGCACGAAGACTCTTCGGTGCACCAATCCCGGCTGCACCGCAAAGAAGCTGAAGAAATTCACTCGCTTTGTATCAAAGCCCGGCACAGATATTGACGGAGTTTCCGGAAGCACCCTGGAGCGATTCATAAACGAAGGATGGATCAGAAATTTTGCCGATATCTACCGGCTTATGGAACATTCCGAAGAGATCGCGGGACTTGACGGCTTCGGAGAGAAGAGCGTAAGGAACCTTGGAAATGCCATAGCCAGATCCCGGACCGTTCCCGACAGCAAGATGATCTATGCGCTTGGCATACCGCTGGTAGGACCCGACGTTGCCAAACGGCTTCTCTCAGCCTTCAGTTTTGATGAGCTTTTTGAAAAAGGAGCTTCGGTGTCAGACGAGGAAGCTTTTTCGACGATCGACGGCATAGGTCCGGAGAAGAGCGCTGCCTTTGTCAGGTGGTGCCGCGACCCCGAAAATATGCAGGTGCTGCGCCTTTTAAAGGATCAGGTCACTATATCTGAGACTCCTAAAGCAGCCGCAGGAGATCTCTGTAAAGGCCTTACTTTTGTAGTGACGGGCGACGTCCATCACTACAGGAACAGAAATGAACTGAAGGCCTACATAGAATCCCAGGGCGGCAAGGTGACCGGTTCCGTATCAAAGAGCACTAACTACCTTATCAACAACGATATTACGAGCACTTCGGGCAAGAATCAGAAAGCGCGGACCCTTGGGATCCCCGTGATCTCCGAAGATGAATTCATTGAAAGATTTACTGCGGGCTTTGCCGGGTAAATTCAGGTGATAACGCATGAACTTTGACGTCGAAGGACTTTATGATGATCTGGAATCAGTAGAGAGCTATATGGCAGCTTTCCTTCCTGCCTCCGATGAAGATATGAAGATGAACGAGATCATATCTGCGGTAACGGAGCCTAAGGGGAAACGCTTCCGTCCGCTCCTTCTCCTTCTTGCGGGGCGCATGGGCTCCGGATCGGAAAAGGCCCGGGAAGTCCTCTGCCAGCTTGGAGCCTGTGTAGAGCTTATACATATGGCCTCCCTGGTGCATGACGACATAGTGGATGATTCTCCTCTCCGCAGGGGAAAGCCCACAATCCAGTCCAGGTTCGGAAAGGACATGGCGGTATATACCGGGGACTTCATCCTGGGCCGGGTCATGCAGGTGCTTTGCAGGAACGAGCTCCACATGTACGGTGAGATATTCGGACGTACCATCGAAGACATGTGCCGCGGAGAGATCGGGCAGTTCAACAGCCTCTTCGATCCGGATATAACCATAGAAGAGTATCTGCACCATATCTACGGGAAGACGGTATCGCTCTTTAAAACTGCCTGCAGGTGCGGAGGCATCGCGGGAGGAGCCGGAGAGGACAGGGTAGATTCCCTTGTGTCCATGGGTGAGCACTTCGGGTACATGTTTCAGATCAGGGACGATCTGATGAATATCATCTCCACCGAGTCGAAGGAAGGAAAGCCCGTGAGCTCCGACTTTTCCGAGGGCATTTTTACAATGCCTGTGATCTATGCGATGGAAAGCCCGGAGTACGGCGGCCGTGTAAAGGAGCTTGCTCTGCGGGCTTCCGAAGGCGCGCTGCCGGAAGAGGACATGGCGCTCCTCATTTCCTGCGTAAGGGATTCCGGAGGTATCCGGAAGGCGGAAGAGCAGATGAAGTATCACCATGACCTTGCGCTACGCGATATCGAGAGCCTCCCGGAGAACAGCACTTCCCAGGCATTCAGGGAAATGCTCGGCATGCTTTCCGTTACTCCCTGACGCATAAAGCTACGGAGGCCGTATGTCAATGATATCGTCGAACGGTATGTCGGTATCGACGATGCGCACTGACCGCCGCAGCTCGTCTATATTGTTCACAATGCCGCGGATCTCGGTATATTCGCTTACCGGACGTCCGCGGCTTTCGTATGTCCTGTAGTAGGTCACCGCAGCCCGGCTCCCGACGCGCAGGCCCAGCAGCTTGTCATTAAGCTCCTCGGCCCCGGAATCCGAGAGCTCCCGGCGCGGCTCGCTGACAGTTTCTTTTGCGTGCATGGTCTCAAAAAGCCCCTCCAGGGCATCGTAGGGCGCGAATATCTTTGCCCGCTGCGCGTTGCTCATCCTGGCGTGGCGGCTTCTCTTTAAATAGTTTTCATATGTGAGCCGGTCTTCTGTCTGTGCCATGCTTCAGCCTCGGCGCGGAGGGTCCGGTCAAAGTCCGTAAGCCGGTCTTCCCTCTGCAGTTTTTCCTTTACTACGCGGTCCATGGTGCCGCTCTTATGTCCGCCGATCTGGTTGTTCCTCTCCATCATGGTGCCGGCCGCATCGAGGCTCACACCCTTAAGGATCGAGTTCTTCCCGTAGCGGTTCCTGATATTGATAACGGTGCTCATTATGCGCCGGGCCTTGTCCTGGGAGCCGGATCCTTCGGAGAAATCCGCGTAAAGATTGCCTTGCTCGTCCAACAGCCCATACTGATATCCGCTGTCTGCAAGGCTTCTGACCCTGTTGCACCAGATACCGACGGTCCGTATCGGGGCGTCCCGCCTCGCGATCTTCTCGTATTCCTCCTGAAGCAGGGCTCGCCACACCATATCGGAGCAGTCTGCCCTGGGAGCGCGCACGGTGCCCTTTGATGGCTGCGCGGGAAAGCCCGAAGGGTCCGCCCAGCTCCGGCTGTAGACTATGGTGAGGGTCACGGAATCCGTGACAAGCTTCCTGTCAGCCATCTGCAGGCACAGTTTATCCGTCATCTCGCTTATGATGACGCGGGTCTCCTCAAAGCTGTAATCGCGCAGAAGCACCTGGCATGTGCTAAGGGACTTGCTTTTGATCCGGTAATTCCTGATGTCGCTGATACCAACGGTCTCCCGGCCGAAGGCGTGGTCTATAAGTATCTCTGCGTTGACTCCGAATTCGCGGTAGAGTAGCCTGTCGTCAGCCATGGCCGCGGCGGCTATTTCGCGCATCGTGTGTATCCCCATGCGCGAAAGCCTGCGGGAAGTCCCGGAGGCGATCATCCAGAAATCTGTGATAGGCCTGTGGTCCCACAGCAGGGCCTTATACCTGTCCTCGTCAAGTATCCCTATGAAATCAGGGGAGTGCTTTGCGGTGATATCGAGCGCGATCTTCGCGAGGTACATATTAGTCCCGATCCCGCAGGTCGAGCGGATCCCGGTCCTGTCATATACCGCGTTCATGATCTCGTTGCCGAGCTCCTTCGCAGTCATGCCGTAAAGATCAAGGTAGTCCGTTACGTCCATGAAGGCCTCGTCGACCGAATAAATGTGAATATCCTCTTTCGCAATGTACTGCAGATAAACTTCATATATGTCGGCAGAGCAGTCCATGTAGTGCTGCATCTGCGGAGGCGCCATTATGTAATCGATATGCGCAGGTATCTCGTAGACCCGGCAGCGGTTCCTGACCCCGAGGGCCTTTAGGGCGGGAGAGACCGCAAGGCATATGGTCCCCCCGGACCTGTCCGGGTCAGCGACAACGAGTTTGGCGGTCATTGGGTCAAGTCCGCGCTCGACGCACTCCACCGAGGCATAAAAACTCTTAAGGTCGATGATGATGTATATACGGTTTTCGGCGCCGTGGTGCCAGAAACGCGTAGGGTCATCATATATATTTGCGTTCTCGGTATATTTCGCCCGGAAACTGCCGCCGTGATCCCCGGCGGACCATACAGAAGCAGCTTCAGCCAATCCGGCACCTCCTTTACAGCACATTTTATCGAACGTCTGTTCTTATAATAGACCCGCAGCGGGCGCTTGTCAATAGAAAAATAGAACATTAGTTCGAAAAATGCTTGTGCATTAGTCTGGAAGTAAGCTTTCAGATAATTTATCAGAAAAGTTGTCTGAAAGGGTGCCCGATAGGATGCCCGAAGGGGTGAATGATAAGGTGAACGAAATGATGAAGATATGAGCCGGTTTTCCCTGGATAATCCTCAATTTATCTAAAATTCCAGCCACTGACTGGAAAATTCCCTTATTAGTCTGCTTATAAAGACAGACAAAACGCAATAATAGTGGTATAATCAAACGGAATATGTACTTTAAACAGGAATGGTAACAGACATGAAGAAAAAACAGAGGCTTATTGTACAGATAGTAGCGGTGCTTATCGTCATCGCCATGGTGCTCGGATTCGTCGTGAGCGCCTTCGGCTAAGCATTTGAACAGAAGGACAGGAGCGCAGCATATGTCAGATACAAATATATTTGCAGTAGTACTTGCAGGCGGAAGCGGGAACCGCATGGGCAACATTGAGCGCCCCAAGCAGTTCCTTGAGATCGGCGGCAAGCCGATAATAATACACAGCATCGAGAAATTTGTCGTCCATGACGAGTTCGAGGCAGTCATAGTGCTCACCCCGAAGCCCTGGACATCGCACACCCGCGACCTGATCGAGAAGTACATCCCGGGGCCGATGCAGGGGAAGCTTGCGGTGACAGAAGGCGGCGTGACCCGCAACGAGACGGTCATGAACGCCATCAAGTATATCGAGGGCAATTACGGGCTTGACGAGGAGACCGTGATCGTAACTCACGATTCCGTGCGCCCCTTCGTCTCGAACCGCATGATAGAAGAGAACATCCGCTATGCGAAGCTCTACGGGGCATGCGACACGGTAGTCCCCGCGACGGACACCATAGTTGAGAGCGCGGACGGGACAGTGATAGACAGCATACCCGAGCGCAAGACTCTTTACCAGGGCCAGACCCCGCAGTCATTCAACGCGGTCAAACTCAGGAATATTTACAACGCGCTCACGGAAGAAGAGAAGCAGACTCTGACCGACGCCTGCAAGATAATGACGATGAAGGGCGAGAAGGTGTACATGGTCCAGGGGGACACCGCAAATATCAAGATCACATACCCCGTGGATCTCAAGCTCGCGGAGGCGCTTATAGGCGGCATATAAAAGCCGGATAGAGGAAATATAAATTGCTTAACAAGGTTTACCAGCTGATACGTCCGCGGCAGTTCGAGGTCGTTTACAAGGACATCAGCTTTGCTAAGGACAATATAATAGTTCACCCGGAGTACCTCTCCATCTGCAATGCGGACCAGCGCTACTACCAGGGCCTGAGGTCGGAGTCCGTCCTGAGGGACAAGCTTCCCATGGCGCTTATTCACGAGGCCATAGGGCGCGTCGTCTATGACCCCGGCGGGGAATTCGCCCCCGGGTGCAGGGTGGTCATGATCCCCAACACCCCGATGGAGAAGGATCCGATCGTTGCGGAGAATTATCTGAGATCCAGCAGGTTCAGGGCGAGCGGTTTCGACGGCTTCATGCAGGAATACGTGAGCATGGCCCCTGACAGGCTTATTCCCCTGCCGGAAGACATGAATCCCTGTACGGCGGCGTTTACCGAGATAGTAAGCGTTTGCTGCCATACGATAACGCGCTTCTGCAGGATGGCGCATGATCGCCGCAGGAGGATCGCGGTCTGGGGCGACGGCAACGTTGGATATCTGACCTCGCTCCTGCTGCATTATCTGCTGCCGGAGACGGAGATCTGCGTCATAGGCATAAATGAATACAAACTTAACGAGTTTTCGTTCGCTGACCGCGTATACCTCTCGGACACGCTTCCGGAGGGGTTCAGCTTCGACCACGCCTTTGAGTGCGTGGGCGGGGGCGGCGCTTCAAAGGCCATAAATCAGGCGATAGACCACATTGAGCCCGAAGGGACGATAGCCATAATGGGCGTCTCCGAGGATCCCGCGCCGATCAATACCAGGATGGTGCTGGAGAAAGGGCTCAGGATATTCGGATCAAGCCGCAGCGGACGCGAGGATTTCCTGAAACTTCTCGAAACCTACCGGGAGTATCCGGACATGCTGAATTATCTGGAAAAGATAGTCGGCGCGGTGATCGAGGTCAGGAACGTTGCGGATGCGAAGCAGGCCTTTGAGACAGACATCCACAAAGTAATGGGCAAGACCATTATGGTGTGGCAGCAGTAGGAGGTAAAAGATGCACAGGTTGTTGATAAGGTCGGGCATGCTCCCGACCGAGGATATGCCGGTCTCGAAAATGATATTGAGAAGCCGCATGGGAGGCAATATAGGGAACCTTGTCTATCAGTATGCGGTCCTCAGGCAGCTCACCGCGGGCGACGATTACGAATTTACTGCGGATTATTATGTTCCGCAGAACCGCAGGCTCTCCGACAAGGAAATTGCCGCGTTCGACGAAAAATACGAGATGTACGCGCTTCCTCTTGCTGATGCCATAAGGCCTGACTTTATGACTTCGATGGAGAATACCACGAACTTTGTCAAGCGCAGCAAAATGAAGACCGCGGTGATAGGCATGGGTATCAGGGCGGACCTCGCGGATGACCCGGATAATATTTCATTTCCATTTGACAGCACCGTAAAGGAATTCGTAAAGGCTGTTCTGGACAAGTCCGCGGTAGTCGGCGTGAGAGGCGAGGCGACCCTCCGCTACCTTAAGAGGCTCGGGTTTAAAGAAGAGTCAGAGGTAACAGTCATCGGCTGTCCTTCACTATACATGTATGGAGACGGCCTGAAGATGAAAGATCCGGTCATCAGCCCGGATTCGAGGATACTCGTAAATAATTCGTCGGCCGCGACCCCGGAGGTGTGCGCATTCCTCAGGAAGGTCTGGGAGGAATACCCTGAGTCGTATTATGTCACCCAGGCCGTGCAGGAGCTTAAATGCATCTACATGGGGGCGAGAATTGACCTGGCCCCGCCTGAGAACGGCTATCCTAACGATATCAACGACCCTGTCTTCCAGTCCGGGAGGGCAGTGTACCCGCTTAATTACCTCGGATGGCGCGATTTCGCTAAGGGCGCAGCGCTTTCTGTAGGCGCGCGTTTCCACGGCAATGTAGCCTCGATCCTTTCAGGGGTTCCTGCAGTCATGATCGTAAAAGACATGCGGATGAGGGAACTTGCGGCTTACCACCACATACCCTGCGTGACCGCAGACCGGATAAGCCCGGACACCGAGCTTACGAAGCTTATCGAAGAGGTCGATTTCGGGGAATTCGGCAGGTACCATAAAGAGAATTACGATCATTACGTGGATTTCCTGGAGAAAAACGAGATAGCGAACGTATGCAGCGAAATGTGCGCGGAAGGATATGTTGCTCCATATGACAGGATCACCGCGGATATTGACAGCCCCGCGCCTGCGAGGCCGGTCTGCGTTGTGGACGAGGTGGAGAGGAACGCCAGGACCGAGGAATATTTCAGGATGGAGGCAGAGTATATCGCTGACCTTAAAAAGCAGAAATCTTCCGCGGAAAAGAACCGTGACAAGTTCAGGAAGGAAAGCGCAGCCGCAAAGAAAGCCGGACAGGAGCTTCAGAAGGAAAATGAAGCCCTGAAGGCTGAGATAGAGAGGCTGAAAGAAGAAAACAGGACGATCAGGGAAGAAGCAGAAAACGGCAGGAAATCGCTGTTTTCCGGATTATTCCGCAGATCCTGAAAGTTAAGTTCACCAGATCCTGACAGATAGGAATCAATAGCGAAAGGGACGGTAAAGTTATGGGCGAGTGTACCGGGATAAGCGCCGGACAGCTGCTGGCAGCGGCAGAGCTTATCGCTTCGATGGCTCACAGAGGACAGCTTGACAAGGGCGGGGTGCCTTACATAGAACACCCAAGGGCAGTAGCCGCTATGGTAGAGACCGAGGAAGAGAAGACGGTCGCAATGCTGCATGACGTGCTGGAGGATACCTACCTTACGGAAGAGGACCTGCGCCCGGTCTTCGGGGACAGGATAACCGACGCTGTGCTGAAACTCACCCATGACGAGAGCGTGCCCTACATGGACTACATAAAGAATCTTGCTGACGACCCGATCGCCGTGCGCGTCAAAATAGCCGACCTCACCCACAATATGGATGAGAAGCGCATTCCGCCGGGTGACGATTACACAAGAGCGAGAATCGAGAATTTTTATAAACCTGCATACGCATTTTTAAGGAGCATCAATGCCGATTAAGATACAGGACGATCTTCCTGCGAGACAGATCCTTGAAGACGAACACATATTTGTAATGACCCGGACCCGCGCGCTTTCGCAGGACATAAGGCCGCTCCGGATCATTATACTGAATCTCATGCCGACGAAGATAGAGACAGAGACCCAGATTCTCCGGAGACTCTCCAATACGCCGCTGCAGCTTGAAATCACATTTCTCCAGACCATGACCCACAAGGCGAAAAACGTGCTGGAGACCCACATGGAGAACTTCTATTACACTTTCGACCAGATCAAAGATGAGAATTTCGACGGCATGATCATTACCGGCGCTCCGGTCGAAATGATGGATTATGAGGAAGTTGAGTACTGGGACGAGCTCTGCACCATAATGGAATGGACGAAGACCCATGTGCATTCCACTTTCCACATATGCTGGGGCGCGCAGGCAGGGCTCTACTATCACTACGGGATCCCGAAATATATCCTTGACAGCAAGGTCTCGGGGGTGTTCGAGCATAAGATGCTGACCCCGCTCGCAAGGCTGTTCAGGGGCTTCGACGACGTGTTCTACGCCCCGCATTCGAGGCACACCGAGGTCAGGCGCGAGGACATAGAGAAGATCCCGCAGCTCCGCATTATGGCGGAGTCAGATGAGGCCGGAGTTTATGTGGTCGGAAGCAATGACGACACGCAGTTCTTCATAATGGGACATTCCGAGTACGATGCCGATACGCTGGCGAAGGAATATTTCCGCGACGTTGGCAAAGGGATGGATCCGGAGGTGCCGAAGCATTATTTCCCGGATGACGACCCCGGAAAGCCGCCGCTTGTCAGATGGGCGGCGCACAGCACCTGGATCTTTTCCAACTGGATCAATTATTACGTATATCAGACCACCCCGTACGAACTTAAGGACGGAGTGTTCGTCCCGCAGGAACAATAAAAACATAAGACCCGCACCGGAGCCCGGCTCCGGATGCGCAGCATGAAAGGAAACAGATGTCCGCATATTCAGGGCTCACGGACGAAGAAGTCCAAAGCCGTATTGAAAAAGGACAAGTTAATAAAGCCTCGGGGAACAACGGAAGGTCCACGAAAGAGATCGTAAAGACACATCTCTTTACTTTCTTCAACTTTCTGAACCTTTTCCTTGCCATCCTCATTATCGTAACGGGGGAGCTCCGCCATCTCACATTTGTCCTCACGATCATTTTCAATACCCTGATCGGTATCGTGCAGGAGATAAGGGTGAGGAACCAAGTCGAGAAGCTGTCCGTTATAACCGCGCCTGCGGCGCTTGTGATAAGGAACGGTGAGGAAGCAAGTATTCCGCTTGAGGAACTGGTCACGGACGATATCGTGAAACTCACGAGCGGAGACCAGATCGGCGCGGACTGCGTGCTGCTGGAGGGCCAGGGGCTCGAGATAAACGAGTCGATGATCACCGGTGAATCCGTAGCGGTAAAGAAGGCCCCGGGCGATAAGCTCCTGTCGGGAAGCTTTGTGTCTTCAGGAACAGGCATCGCCAGGGTGACAGGCGTCGGAGACGAGAGCTACGCCACGATCCTTGCGGCAAAGGCCAGGAACAAGAAGAGGGCTTCCTCCGAGATGCAGAGGACGATCGGCAGGATCATTAAGACGGTGGGCTTTCTGATCATTCCGATAGGTCTGCTCCTGTACCGCTCCCAGATCAATATCAGCGGCACGACCTGGCAGGGAGCCGTAGTAAATACGGTCGCCGGCGTAATCGGTATGATCCCCGAGGGGCTGGTGCTCCTCACAAGCGTTTCATTTATCGTCGGTATCGGCAAACTTGCCATGAAGAAAGCCCTCGTGCAGGAGATGGAAGCTATCGAGGCGCTTGCCAGGGTAAATGTGCTCTGCCTTGATAAGACCGGTACGATAACGACTGGAGAGCTGGAACTCTCCGATGTCATTCCCTGCGGAAAGCTTTCCAGGGATGAGATTGACAGCGTGCTGCAGGCCATGACCTGGGCTTTTGAGGACGTAAACCTCACGCAGCAGGCATTCTTGAACCATTATACCGAGAAGAGCAGCTGGGAGGCAGTGAATCTCGTGCCGTTCTCCTCGGCGAGAAAATACCGTGCAGCTTCATTTGCGGGGAATGGGTCCTACGTGCTCGGAGCTCCCGAATTCATCGTGCCCGGCGACCCGGTATGCGCCGAATGCGACGGCTATGCCGATGAAGGCTACAGAGTGGTGCTTCTCGCAAGATGCGAGCGGATCTCCGAGTCTGCAGACGGCTATTCGATAGTGAATCCGAAGCCGCAGGCAATAGTTCTGATCGCGGACAAGATCCGCGAAGACGCTCCGGACACTTTCAGGTTCTTTACGGATAATGATGTTGATATCAAGGTGATCTCCGGCGATAACCCCGCGACGGTATCCAGTATCGCGCTCAAGGCAGGGCTTGCGGGCGCGGAAAGATATATCGATGCGACGGAGCTTCCCTCTGACATGTCCTCAATGCGCATGATCGTGACCGATTACACGGTATTCGGGCGCGTGACGCCGGAGCAGAAGCAGCAGATCGTGAAAGCGCTTCAGGCAGAGGGCAGGATCGTCGGAATGGTCGGCGACGGCGTAAATGACGTTCTTGCGCTGAAGGACGCAGACTGCGGCATAGCGATGGCAGCAGGAAGCGACGCTGCGAAGCGCGCCTCCCACATAGTCCTGCTCGATTCCGATTTCGGGCACATGAGGGACGTCGTAAAGGAAGGCCGCACGATCATTTCCAATATCGAGAGGGTCAGCTCGCTTTACCTCACAAAGACCATATATTCAGTCATTCTCTGCCTTATTTTCATCCTGCTTGGAAAGAGCTATCCTTTCACCCCGGTGCAGCTTATGCTGGTAAGCACCTTCGCGATTGGGGTCCCGAGCTTCTTCCTGGCGCTTGAACAGACCGAGGCGATCACCGAGACCGGGTTCCTTAAGCACGTCCTGCGTGTCGCGCTTCCCGGCGCGCTCACCATGGTGCTCAATATCCTGCTGATCCAGGTGATCTCATGGATATTCGCCTTTGACGAGGGGATGACCTCGACCTACAACATGATAATCTCCTCACTTGTAAGTATGCTCGTGCTCTACAGCGTGTCCCAGCCGCTGAACAGGCTGAGGAAATGGATCGTTCTGATAATGGGCATATGCTTTACCGCGGGGATAGTGCTGTTCCCGGCTTTCTTCGGGATAAGCAGCGTATTTAACTGGAGATTGATATTCCTGGTGCCGCTCGTGTTCTTCACATATTACAGCATGGTAATATTCGAAAGGATCATGCGCAAGGTGCTCGGAAGGCGAAGCAGAAAAAATAATTATAAACGGAGGTCCGCTGATGGCAACTGATATTTATGCCAGCCCTCTTTCTGAGAGGTACGCAAGCCGGGAGATGCAGTTCATTTTCTCACCTGACATGAAATTCCGCACGTGGAGGAGGCTTTGGATAGCCCTCGCGGAGACTGAAAAGGAGCTTGGGCTTCCTATAAGTGATGAACAGATAGAGGAGCTTAAGGCCCACAAGGACGACATCAATTATGACGTCGCCAGGGCCCGCGAGAAGGAAGTGCGCCACGATGTAATGTCGCATGTCTACGCCTACGGGGTCCAGTGCCCGAACGCCAGGGGAATAATCCACCTCGGGGCGACATCCTGCTACGTAGGGGACAATACCGACATCATCATTATGCGCGAGGCGCTGCGCCTGGTGCGCAGGAAAGTCGTGAACGTGATCAGCGAGCTTTCAGTATTCGCAATGGAATATAAGGACCTCCCCACGCTCGCGTTTACGCATTTCCAGCCGGCCCAGCCCACGACCGTGGGGAAGAGGGCTGCGCTCTGGATTAATGATCTCATGATGGATCTGGAAGACATCGATTATATCCTTTCACAGCTTAAGCTCCTGGGATCAAAGGGGACCACGGGGACACAGGCCAGCTTCCTCGAGCTTTTTGACGGAGACCATGAGAAGTGCCTCGCCGCGGACCGCATGATCGCGCAGAAGATGGGCTTTGACGGGTGCTATCCGGTATCCGGGCAGACCTATTCCAGAAAGGTCGACAGCAGGGTGCTGAATGTGATCGGAGGGATCGCTCAGAGCGCCGCAAAGTTCTCGAATGATATAAGGCTTCTGCAGCATCTGAAAGAAGTCGAGGAGCCCTTCGAGAAGAACCAGATCGGTTCTTCCGCGATGGCTTACAAGAGGAATCCCATGAGGAGCGAGCGCATCGCATCCCTGTCAAGGTACGTGATGATCGACGTGCTGAATCCCGCGATAACCGCGGCCACCCAGTGGTTCGAGAGGACGCTGGACGATTCCGCAAATAAGCGCATCTCGGTTGCTGAGGCTTTCCTCGCGGTCGACGGCATCCTGGACCTGTACATCAATGTTGCCGGCGGGCTGGTGGTTTACCCCAAGGTTGTCAACCAGCACCTTCGCACCGAGCTTCCCTTCATGGCGACCGAGAATATCATGATGGACGCCGTAAAGGCAGGCGGGGACCGGCAGGAGCTTCACGAGCGCATCCGCCAGCATTCGATGGCAGCGGGCAGGGTAGTGAAGGAAGAGGGAAAGCCTAACGATCTTCTTGAGAGGATCGCGGCGGATCCTGTCTTCAATATGACCATGGAGCAGCTTGAAGCCCACATGAAGCCTGAGAATTACGTAGGCCGCGCGCCGCGGCAGGTCGAGGAGTACATCTCTCAGACAGTCGCGCCGGTCCTTGAAGCAAATAAAGACCAGCTTGGAATGACCGCGGAGATCAAGGTATGATCATGCTGACGCTCCCTGAAACAGGGCAGTTCATGAAGCAGCTCCTAACGGAAGACGTTTTTGATAAGTTCTATCTGTATGAGGGCGAAGTGACCACTTTCGCAAAGTTCAGGGTCGACGGCAGCCTTTGCGGAGCATATTTCGACGATGACGAGAAGGCTGCTCTCGGTGGCCGCGTCCTCGCGCTCTGGGGAGAAGTCAAGCCTTATATATTCCGCGTTATGCAGGGGAAGAAGCTCCCGGCTGAGTTTGGCTTCGTGCTGCAGTTAAACCGCGAAAATACCGAATGGCTGCTGGAAAAGAGCGGGTTCGGAGATATGAAGGAAGTCCTGACAGGCTTTAATATGAATATCCGCTACAGGGAAGGAAAACTCTTTGCCGTAAGCGGAGTATCGTATTCCGCGTTCGTACCGGGGAAGGCTTTGGAGCAGCTGTGGGACGAGACCCTGAAAAAATACCTGTCACAGAACGGAATAATCTATACGGAAGAATAAAAATGAGAAATTGGGAAGATCTTGGATTTCATGTACCGAAAATAATCCTGCCCGCAGAGGAAGTTGATTACAGCAGGTGGGCTACAGTGGCCTGCGACCAGTTTACTTCGCAGCCTGAATACTGGGAAGAAGCTGAGAGGATCGCGGGTGAGAGCCCAAGCGCACTGCGGCTGGTCCTGCCGGAATACTATCTCGGAAAGCCTGACGAAGAGGACCGTATAGCCAGAGTCCACAGGACTATGGAAGAATATCTGGAGAACGGTGTGCTTCGCGAGCTCCCGGAAGGCGCTGTGGCAGTGATCCGGGAGAGCTGCGGGCATATACGCCGCGGGCTTGTGATGGCGCTGGACCTTGAAGCATATGATTACAGCCGTGATTCAAAATCACTAATCCGCGCGACCGAGGCCACCATACCCGAGCGGATCCCGCCCAGGCTGAAGATACGCCGCGGGGCGGCTGCGGAATTCCCGCATATACTTGTGCTTCTGGACGACCCCGGAAAGACCGTGGTAGAACCGCTTACAGATGAGAACGGCGGTGCTTCTTTTGAAAAGCTTTATGACGCTGAGCTCATGCTTGGCGGCGGACATATCAGAGGGTATTTTGTACCGGCTGAGCGTCTCTCAGGCGCTAAGGAAGCCGTCGAAGTCCTTATGGAGAAGGCCGCTGAAAAGTACGGCAAAGGGAAGGAACTCCTGATAGCGATGGGCGACGGAAATCATTCCCTGGCGACGGCGAAGGCCTACTGGGAAGAGATAAAGCGGAGCCTTGTGCCTGAGAAGAGAGAAGGCCATCCGGCCAGGTACGCGCTTTGCGAGGTCGAGAACCTTCACGATCCCGGGATAGTCATGGAGCCGATCCACCGGCTGCTTTTCGGCGAAGGCCGGATGACCGGGCAGGAGATGCTTGACCATATTGCAGAGATTCTTAATGAGCAGAACGGAGGATGTTATCTCCGGCCAAACGGCGGGGACGCGGCGGAAAGCGGAGACTTCGTCTTTCCGTATTTCACCGGAAAAGAATCCGGCGAGATCGTCGTCACCGGGCCTGCGAAGGTGCTTCCGGTTGCAGTGCTGCAGACGGCAATCGACACCTTCCTGGCGGATAGCGGATTAAAGATCGATTTCATACACGGTGACGCGGCTCTCGAAAAGCTTGCTTCGGAAAGGAACAATCTGGGATTCCTCCTTCCGGCGATCGACAAATTCAGGCTCTTTGACAGCGTTGCGAAGGACGGGCCGCTCCCCAGAAAGACCTTCTCAATGGGAGAGGCAGAAGAGAAAAGGTACTATATAGAGGGCCGGAAGATCAGATAGAAAAATGGCCCCAATCAGAGTTGTTAGCACTCGCGTTTTGCGAGTGCTAATTTTTTCTTGACTTTAGCACCTTACGGGTTTAAAATTATTTTTATAGATCAATATTTTACAGACAGATGCCGGGGTCAGTAATTCCGGCAGTCCGCAGCTATAGAGGGCACATGAGTATGTTAACGGCCTCGCGGAGGGCGTGTTACATACTCAGCGATCCGAGTTAAAGTTACTTAATTACTCTTACAATAATTAATATACGAGGAGTGAATAGAATGGCACAGATCCAGAAGGAACAGGGGAACCTTACATTTAACAGCGAGAACATGTTCCCCATAATCAAGAAATGGCTGTATTCAGATCATGATATCTTCATGAGGGAGCTGGTATCAAACGGATGCGACGCGATCACAAAACTGAAAAAGCTTGAGATAGTCGGCGAATATCAGATGCCTGCAGATGAGAAATTCCGCGTTGATGTAACGGTCAACTCTGAAAGCAAGACGATCAGCTTTGCCGATAATGGTATCGGCATGACCGCTGACGAGGTCCGCGAGTACATCACCCAGGTCGCATTTTCAGGCGCGGCAGACTTCCTTGAGAAATACAAGGACAAGACCAGCGAAGAGCAGATAATCGGGCATTTCGGGCTCGGTTTTTATTCTGCGTTCATGGTAGCAGACAAGGTCACGATCGACACCCTTTCATTTGAAGAAGGCGCGGAGCCCGTATACTGGGAGTGCACCGGAGAAAGCTCATATACGATGCGCGAAGGGACCAAGACCGGGCATGGCACGGTCGTTACCCTGTATTTAAATGACGAATGTCTGGAGTTCTCCAATTACTACCGAGCAGAAGAAGTGCTGAAGAAGTACTGCTCATTCATGCCTGTCGAGATCTACCTTCACAAGGAAGGCGGAGAGCAGGAGTACCAGACGGTCGGGAAAGACGAGCTCCTGCCCGATGACGTTATCGCTGAGACAATAGTAGACGAGGCCAAGACCGAGGAGACTACGAACGAGGACGGCACGAAGGAGACCATCGAGATAAGTCCCCGCAAGGAGCGCTTCAAGATCAACAAGCGCCCCGAGCTTATCAACGAGACCCATCCGCTCTGGACCAGGCACCCGAACGACTGCACCGAGGAAGAGTACAAGGAATTCTACAGGAAGGTCTTCCATGATTACAGGGATCCTCTTTTCTGGATCCACCTCAATATGGACTATCCCTTCAACCTCAAGGGAATACTGTATTTCCCGAAGATCAGCACAGAGTACGAATCCGCAGAGGGAGTGATCAAACTCTACAACAACCAGGTATTCGTTGCGGACAACATTAAAGAAGTCATCCCAGAATTCCTGATGCTGTTAAAGGGCGTGATCGACTGCCCCGACCTGCCGCTCAACGTCTCCAGGTCAGCGCTCCAGAACGACGGCTTTGTGACAAAAATCTCAGACTATATCACCAAAAAGGTCGCTGACAAGCTCTCCGGCATGTACAAGACAGACCGCGGGAATTATGAGAAATACTGGGAAGACATCAATCCTTTCATCAAGTACGGCATCATGAAAGACCAGAAATTCGCCGATAAGATGAACGATTATGTGATCTACCGGAATCTCGATGGCAAATATACGGTACTGAAGGATTACCTTGAGGCAGCTAAGGAGACCCACGAGAACAAGGTATTCTACGTGTCCGACGAAAACCAGCAGTCCCAGTATATCAGGATGTTCAAAGCGGAAGGTCTCGACGCCGTCATGCTCACCAGGCTTATCGACGTAAGCTTTATCAGCAAGGTAGAAGCCGACAATGAAGGCGTTCAGTTCATCAGGATAGACTCCGATATAGCTGACGTTTTCAAGGAGAAGCCGACCGAGGAGGAGGAACAGCTCCTTCAGGAGCAGCAGGAGAAGCTCTCAGAGATCTGGAAAAAGGCTACCGGGATTGACAGCCTTACAGTAAAGGTCGAGAAGCTTAAGGACGCAGGCACACCTGCCGTAATGACGATGTCCGAAGACATCAGGCGTTTCCAGGATATGATGCAGATGTACGGAATGCAGCAGAAGGAGATGCGCGGTTCGGAAGGCCAGACGCTGACACTGAATGCAAATAATGAGCTTGTAAAGTATGTCCTTGAAAACCCCGAAGGAGAGCACACGGACCTTTTCTGCCAGCAGATCTATGACCTTGCCTACCTCAGCCACGCAAGCCTTGATCCGGAAGCAATGACAAAGTTCATATCAAGAAGCAATGAGATAATGACGCTGCTCGCGAAATGATTTTCGCGGAAGCTAAAGACAGTCAAAATGACGAATAATGGAGAGGGTACCTGGCCCTCTCCATTATTTTTATGATTGATTTTTAAATATTCCCCACTGCCCCGGAAGCCGCTTTTTTGTGTTATAATAATCATGTTATGAGAGATTATCGCAATGTGGAGAGGGATTAATGAGTTCTTTAGAAATGCTTAACAGCGCCCAGCAGGAAGCGGTTCGTTATACGGAAGGACCGCTTCTTATTCTTGCAGGGGCCGGGTCCGGAAAAACGAGAGTACTGACGCACAGGGTCGCCTACCTGATCGATGAGTGCGGCGTTATGCCCTGGAATATCCTTGCGATCACCTTTACCAATAAGGCAGCAGGTGAGATGCGCGAGCGTGTCGACAGGATCGTCGGCGAGGGCGCGCAGGACGTCTGGGTCGCGACTTTCCATTCTACCTGTGTCCGGATCCTGAGGAGATATATCGACCGTCTCGGATATGACCGCGATTTCTCGATCTACGATACAGATGATCAGAAGACCGTGATCAAGGAAGTCTGCAAGAATCTTCAGATAGATACGAAAATGTACAAGGAATCTGTATTTCTTTCCGCCATTTCGCACGCCAAGGAGGAGATGGTGGGGCCGGAGCTGTACATGAAGCAGCACGGTTCGGATTTCAGATATGCTAAGATCGCGGAGGTCTTCACCGAATACCAGAAAAGGCTCAAGGCCAACAATGCCCTGGATTTCGACGATCTGCTTCTCTGCACCGCAGAGCTTTTCCGCAAGGAGCCCGACGTCCTCGAATATTACCAGAACCGCTTCCGTTACATAATGGTCGATGAGTATCAGGACACCAACCTCGTACAGTTCAAGCTGGTTTCAATGCTTGCGGCCCATCATCACAATCTCTGTGTGGTCGGGGATGACGACCAGTCGATCTACAAGTTCCGCGGTGCCGATATCCGGAATATACTCGATTTCGAGAAGGCTTTCCCTGACGCGAAGGTTATTAAGCTCGAGCAGAATTATCGTTCTACGAAAATGATCCTGGACGGCGCGAACGGCGTGATCAGGCACAACAGAGGCCGAAAGTCCAAGACCCTCTGGACCGAGAACGACACCGGAAGGAAGATCGTCTTTAATTACTACAGAAATGAATACTATGAAGCTGACGGGATAGTTTCTGACATAAACGATATGATGAGCGGCAGCGGCTGTTCATACAAGGATTTCGCGGTCCTCTACAGGACTCACGCCCAATCGCGTATGCTCGAGGAAAAATGTGTCATGAACGGGACCCCCTACAGGATGGTCGGGGGAGTGAATTTCTATCAGAGAAAAGAAATCAAAGACCTGATAGCCTACCTTAAGACTGTTCTGAACGGCAGAGATAATGTGTCGGTAAGCCGCGTGATCAACGTCCCCAGGCGAGGAGTAGGCGCGGCCAGCATAGCCAGGGCAAATGCGTACGCTGACGAGCACGGCATGAGCCTTTTTGAGGCATTCGGACATGCTTCCGAGATCCAGGGCATGGGAAGGACTGCCCTGAAGATAGAGGGCTTTTCGGCCATGATCAGGGAGCTTCGCAAAAAAGCTGCAGATATGAGCCTCTCAGAGCTCTACGACGCGATACTGGATGAGACCGGCTACCTTGCAGAGCTTACGGCCGAGCACACCGATGAAGCCACGACCAGGATCGAGAACCTTGACGAATTCAGGAACAAGATCATAGCTTACGAGGAGACCGGGGAAGAGCCTACTCTCACCGGACTGCTTGAAGAGATCGCGCTGGTCGCTGACGTGGACAGCATGGACGAGTCCGATGACAAGGTGACCCTAATGACGCTGCACGCGGCCAA
>JAIKVW010000049.1 GCA_024685315.1 Lachnospiraceae bacterium | reverse complement strand
TACGCGCTCGCTTGAACTCGCGGCGGAGAACGGGTGCCGCACGGTCGCCTTTCCTCTCATTTCGGCGGGGATCTTCGGGTATCCTCTGAAGGACGCCTGGAGAGTCGCGCTCCGCGCCTGTTCGAGTTTCCTCGATGACCGAAGGGACGTGCAGCTTGCCGTCATTTTTGCGATCCTCGATCCGAAGATCCTGGAGACGGGCAAAAAGACGCTCCGGGAGTGCGCACCGGAATACAAGATCGCGGAACGGGAAGACTGGAAGACGAAGCCGATGCCGGAGCGGCATGACAAGTTCATTTACCAGCGGATCCTTGAAAAGGAACAGATGGAAACGCTGAAGCGGGGCCACATTCCGCGCGAGATGGAGGATAAGTGGTTCTGGTACATGCGGGGCGATACGCTTTACGCGCACCGGAGCTGGACGGGCTGCTGCATTTTCCGCGTCGATTTTCATCCGGACGGGAAGAACTTCGTGACCGTGAACCGCGATCCGGAACAGTATGGATCGACGGACATAAAGGAGGATGCGGAAAAGCTGCACGAGCTCCTTGGCTGGTGGACGCAGGGTCCCTACGATTACTATAACGAATGGCTTTCGGAGGTCTACGCGGATCTTGTGAAAGCGGGAAAGGCATGAGGCGCTGGTCCTGAGCTGATATAAGCAGGACTGGAAATATGGCAGCACTTCGTGCTGTCATATTTTTATAATCATTTTGCTTGAAAATATGACATTGTGATATATAATATGTACGAGAGGAGAAAGGAGGGTCCGCTATGGCTGTGATTTATGAAAAGTTAAAGATGATGAGAGAGAAGGCAGGCTTACGGCAGGGGCAGATCGCGGATTATCTTGGGGTGACGCAGACATTCATTTCCAAGGTGGAGACCGGTGACAGGAATCTTACCGTGGACCAGCTTGAAAGCGCGGTGAATCTTTACGGATACAGTCTCGAGGCATTTGCAGACGAGGAGCTGGACGCACATCCGATCCAGTTTGCATTCAGGGCACAGGATGTCAGTCAGGAGGATCTGCACGTGATAGCCGATATCGGGAAGATAGCGATCAACAGCAGATTCATGGCTAAAATGCTGGAGGAAGCGAATGTTGGATAAACTGGACCTTAACACAAAAGCGCAGGAGCTGCGGGAACTGCTGGGAGAGGATGCCAACTCTCCCGTTGACATCTTCTCTCTGGTCAATCAGGTCCAGGGGCTCACGCTTGTTTTTTATCCTCTCGGAGAGAATATCAGCGGCATTTGCGTGAGGGATCGTGATGTACGGCTGATAGCGATCAACTCGTCAATGTCTTACGGGCGGCAGCGGTTTTCGCTTGCCCACGAGCTGTATCATCTCTGTTATGACGATGAATCCGGGTTTAACGTCTGCTCGAAGAAGCTTGATCCGAAAAGCGAAAACGAAAGGTGCGCGGATCAGTTTGCCTCCTACTTTCTTGCGCCATATAAGTCGCTGCGGACCGCGATCAGAAAGACCGCGGGTGAGAGCCCGCTTTCCATGAAGCATGTTATTGCTCTGGAGCAGTATTTCGGGATGAGCCATCTGGCAATGCTGTGGAGACTGGTCTCGGAAGGCTTATTGACGGCAGACGCGCTTGACAGTTATAGCTGCGGTGTGATCTCCGCGGCAAGGAGCCTCGGGTATGATGATAAACTCTACAAACCGACTCCCGCAGAACTGCGCAAAAGAACGTATGGCCATTATTTGAAGCAGGTGGAGGAACTGCGGCAGAAGGATCTGGTATCCCCCGGAAAGATCGATGAACTGCTGCTCGATGCCTTTCGTGATGATATCGCATTTGGTCTTGATGAGGAGGAGCAGGGGGTAGGGACAATTGACTGACAGCTATTTCTTTGATACGGATTGTCTTTCGGCCTTCCTCTGGGTACGGGAGGAGAGCATTCTGGCAAAGCTCTATACCGGGAGGATAATCCTGCCTGCGCAGGTATATAGCGAGCTCCGGAAGGTGCCTCATTTGCAGGCCAGGGCGGATACGCTGAAGAACAGCGGCGATCTTCGTATCGAGAGCATGGAAGCCGGATCGCCGGAATACCGGGATTATCTTCAGATGACAACATCCCCGGAAGCAGGTATGCGGATCATCGGCAGAGGAGAAGCAGCCGGGATCGCGATGGCTAAACACAGGGGAGGCACCCTTGCCAGCAATAATCTGCGGGACGTCCGCCTGTACGTGGAAAAATATAAAATCAGTCATATAACGACCGGCGAAATCCTGATCGAAGCAATGGATGCCGGTATCATTACCGAGAATGAAGGCAACACGATCTGGGCGGACATGATACGGAAGAGACGTATGCTGCCAGCGGCATCATTTTCAGAGTATCTTAAGCAGGCCGGTCGGAGAGATAAATAGATAAGACAGGAACCCCATGATGAAACTCGTATTTCCGGATATTACGTATAAAGAGAGAGCCGTGGAATTCATCCGGGAGTTCCACGAATACGGCTCCTATATCAACGGCACCGGGAGCCTTGACCGGTTCCTTCGCGAATATTCCTACGAGGAGTGGCTGAAGAAGCTCATCCGCGATATGGATATCGCGAACATCCCCGACGGCAAGGTCCCGGCGCTCACATACTTTTTTGTCCGGGAAGAGGACGAAAGGATCGTGGGAATGGTCAACATCCGCCTTGCGATGAATGACCGCATCCGCAATGAGGCGGGGCATATCGGCTACTGCATACGGCCGGCCGAACGGCGCAAAGGTTACGGGACGGAGCTCCTTTCGAAGGCCCTTCGGGTGTGCGACGTGATCGGGATCCGGGAGGTCCTCGTCTCGTGCGATAAGGAGAATGCCGGCTCCGCGGGCGTCATCAAAAACTGCGGCGGCGTGCTCCTCTGGGAGGAATGGAGCAATACCTATGAGGCGGTGATACAGATGTACGCCATTTCGAGAGGCTGATTTTCCGGAGGCGCGGCAGATGATCACGACGGTCTTATGGGATGTGGACGGAACGCTCCTTGATTTCCATGCGGCGGAAAGCGCGGCGATCCGGGCGCTCTTTTCGGAGTTCGGTCTCGGGGCATGCACGGAGGAGATGCTTGCGCGCTATTCCCGGATCAACAAGGGTTTCTGGGAGAAGCTCGAGCGGAACGAGATGACGAAGCCGGAGATCCTGGTCGGG
>JAIKVW010000007.1 GCA_024685315.1 Lachnospiraceae bacterium | reverse complement strand
CTTCAAAAGTGGATCTAATCAACGCTATAGAGTTCTATATTCACTACTACAACACGGAACGTATACAGCGGAACCTTCACTTGATGACTCCTGTTGAATGTCATGAAAACTACTATGCGGCGGCATAAGAATACCGCCAGCGCTCGACTGGCGGCACAAAACTTTTTAATTATTCACTGTCCTCTTGACGGGTAGCACACCACACTTAGCGCGGTGGCCTTTTTTTCTTCCTCCAGAATGCTTAGAGCATAGTATGCAAAAAAATGATTAAAATATCGAAAAAACTAAAACTTCATCTGATTGACGTGCTCCCCGAAAACTGAACCACGTGCAATTAGAGTCGACTCATGGTATACTGCCCGCAAAGGAGTGCAAAACCATGAAGCAGCGATTCACAGAGGAACAGATCGTAAAGGTCCTGAACGAGCACCAGAACGGCCGTCCGGCAACGGAGATCGTCCGCGAACTGGGCATTGCTGAGCAGACCTTTTACAACTGGAAACACAAGTACGGCGGGATGGGCGTCTCCGACGTCAAACGCCTGAAACAGCTTGAGGAAGAAAACCGGCGGTTAAAGGAACTGGTCGCGGAGCTGTCCCTTGACAACAAGATCCTGAAGGACGTAGTCTCAAAAAACTTGTAGAGCCTGCTGCGAAACGCGAGACGGTCGATGCCATCAAAGCGAAATACCACGTCAGTGAGCGGCGCGCATGCAGGCTGATCTCCCTTCCCAGAAGCACGCACAGATATACTCGCGTGCAGACTTCAGATGATGAGGCGATCAAGGAGCAGATGCAGATCCTGGCTGCCCGGTGGAAACGCTTCGGCTACCGGCGAATCAATGCAATGCTGGCCCTGGAAGGCACCTGCATCAACCATAAGAAAGCCTTCCGGCTTTACAAGGAATCCGGGCTGTCCCTGAAGCGAAAGGCAAAACGCCGCAGTTATGAAAAGCGCGGTATGCCGGACAGAAGCCATCTGCAAAAACTCAATGACCGATGGTCCATGGACTTTGTCAGCGATTCCACCTGCACCGGCAAACGCTTCCGCGTGTTCACCCTGATCGATGAAGTGACCAGGAGATGTCTGGCATTGGAAGTCGACACGTCCATCGGCGGACAGCAGGTCACCCGTTTCCTGAACAAGGCGATCCTGTTCAATGGGATGCCCAAAGAAATCCTCAGTGACAACGGTCCTGAGTTCACCAGCAATGCGATGAATGAATGGTCTTATGCCAAGCAGATAGACCATATCTTCATAGATCCCGGCAAGCCCATGCAGAACGGCTACATCGAAAGCTTTAACGGACGCCTGCGTGATGAATGCCTGAACCAGAACTGGTTCAAAAACGTATCTCATGCGAGGGAGATCATCAGTCTTTGGCGTGACGAATACAATCACGAAAGACCGCACACCGCCCTCGGAAATCTTACCCCGCAGGAGTACGCAGAAACTTTCGCCAAACCATAGGAGACTCTAATTCCTGTTGGTACATAAATCGGGGGCACCCCCCTATCGATCAGGGAACATTTCAAGGTTTTATATGTTGAATTGTTCCCTGATTTTTTCTCATTACTTATCACAAGTATACTTGCAAGTATACTTGTAGACTCTTTTACTTTATGCTATATTTTGTATTGGAGGTGATTTTATGCCGCAGATTTCCTTATATGTAACTGATGCTGAATATAACAGGATACGTGAGTATGCCAGGAGGATCGGGAAGTCGGTTTCAAAGGCAGTTATAAGCACGGTCATGGACAATATAGAGGACTCTTACAGTCCGGATTTCTTTGAATTATTTGGGGCTGTTCAAGATGATACTTTTACACGGCCGGAGCAGGGTAATTTTGAAGATGATTCTCTCAGAGAGGATTTTGAATGTATTATTTAGACTCAAACATTTGCATATTTTTTTTAAATGGAAAATATCGATCGATTCAGGAACATCTTGAGGGACTAAAGTCTGATCAGATAAGAATACCTGCCATCGTCAAGGCAGAGCTTTTGACAGGGGCATACAAAAGCGTCAGGAGAGAAAGGAACATGATGCTTTTGAACGCGTTCTTGAAGAATTTCCGGATAGAGTCCTTCGTAGATCAGATGACATATACTTATGCAGATATACGAAGCGATCTGGAAAAAGCCGGAATGAGAATCGGACCGAACGACCTTATTATAGCCAGCACAGTCTTATATAATAATGGCATTCTGGTCACAAATAATATTAAAGAGTTTGAGAGAGTTAAGGGGCTCAGGGTTGAAGACTGGACCCGGTAAAGCCCTTTGTCACCCCTTATTATATTCATCCTCCACCAGGCACAGCCCCTTCGCCGGCACCGTGAACCCTGCCAGTGAGCGGTCGCGGGCTTCGAGGAGTTCCGTCATGCTCTCAGGGGCGCGTTTCCCCCAGCCTACTTCTAGAAGAGTTCCGGTCATTATCCTCACCATGCCGCGGAGGAATCCATCGCCGTGGTAGGTGAAGGTGAGCAGATCATTATTAACGCTGATATCTATGAGATCCACCGTGCGGACGGTGGATTTTTTCATGTGCGGGGTTGCGCAGAAGCTGCCGAAATCATGTCTTCCGATAAGAATTTCAGCGGCCTCGCGCACCCTGGAGATGTCGGGAATTCGGTCCGGAACATACACGTATTTCCTGTCAAATACCGGCTTAAGCTTCCCAATGTAGCAGGTATAGCGGTAGGTCCTGCCGACACAGTTGTAGCGGGCGTGGAACCTGTCTCCGGCGATTCGCACGTCCTTCACGCAGATGTCTTCGGGCAGATATTGATTAAGGTAATCCCTTATCTCGGTGGGAGAGAGCCCGGTGTCAAGGTGCGCGTTCGCGGTCAGCGCCAGAGCGTGGACTCCGGCGTCGGTACGCCCCGCTGAGATGATCTCATTTCCCTCGCGCCCGGTCATCCTGTCAAGGACAGTCTCGATTTTGCCCTGGACGGTGAGCGGCTGGTCAGGCTGGCGCTCCCAGCCGTAATATCTTGAACCGTCATAAGATATCGTGAATTTATAATTTCTGGTCATATACAGGATCTCCAGGAAAAAAACGCGCTAAAGCAGGCGAGAACAGTAATGCTGCACTTTTAAAGTATCATTTTCGCTAAGCCGCCGCAAGGCAAATCCGTCCCATACTGCCGGCCCTTGTACAAAAAATGAATCCCGCAGGCATTTTTTACTTCATTTTGCCTTTGGCTGTGGTAAAATAGCTTATCACATTTTTTGAGAGGTAATCCGTATGGCCAGGCAAATGATAATAGTGCTTGATTTCGGCGGGCAGTACAACCAGCTGATCGCGCGGAGGGTCCGCGAGTGCCACGTGTACTGCGAGGTCGTTCCTTATACCAAGAGCCTTGAAGAGATAAAGGCAATGGACCCTAAAGGGATCATTTTCACCGGCGGGCCGAACAGCGTGTATGACGAGAAGTCTCCGCACTATGATCCGGAGATACTTGGGCTGGGAGTTCCCGTGCTCGGGATCTGCTACGGCGCGCAGCTGATGGCCTGGATGCTCGGCGGGAAAGTCTCGACCGCCCCGGTCTCCGAGTACGGCCACACGGATGTGAAAGTAGATACTGCCTCTGCGCTATTCTCGGAGGTAGAGAAAAATACCGTTGCCTGGATGAGCCATACCGATTATATAGAGAAGGTCCCGGAGGGCTTCAGGACGACCGCGGTGACGGATAACTGCCCTACCGCGGCGATGGAGTGCGAGGGAAAGAAGCTCTACGCGGTTCAGTTCCATCCGGAGGTCATGCATACTCGCGAAGGTATGAAGATGCTCAGGAATTTCGTCATCGATATCTGTCGCTGCAAGGGCGACTGGTTCATGGCCTCGTTTGTTGAAACCAAGATCCGCGAGCTCCGCGAGGAGATCGGGGACGGCAGAGTGCTCTGCGCGCTTTCGGGCGGGGTAGATTCCTCAGTGGCAGCAGTCATGCTCTCGAAAGCCGTAGGCAAACAGCTCACCTGCGTTTTCGTTGATCACGGCCTTCTCAGGAAAAATGAGGGCGACGAGGTCGAGGCCGTGTTCGGGCCTGACGGCCCCTACGATCTTAACTTCATCCGCGTGAATGCCGGCGGGCGCTATTTCGAAAAGCTTGCCGGGGTGAGCGAGCCGGAGGAGAAGCGGAAGATCATAGGCGCCGAATTTATTAAAATATTTGAGGAAGAGGCTAATAAGATCGGTGAGGTGGACTATCTCGTCCAGGGGACGATCTATCCCGACGTCATCGAGAGCGGTCTTGGAGATTCTGCGGTCATCAAGTCCCACCACAATGTCGGTGGCCTTCCTTCCGTGGTGAAATTCAAGGAAATAATCGAGCCTCTCAGGATGCTGTTCAAGGACGAGGTGCGGAATGCCGGCAGGGAGCTTGGGATTCCCGAGCATCTGGTCTCCAGGCAGCCGTTCCCCGGCCCCGGGCTCGGTATCAGGATAGTCGGCGAGGTGACTCCCGACAAGGTCCGCATAGTACAGGATGCTGACTATATCTACCGGACTGAAATTGCGAACGCCGGATTATCCGGGCAGCTCTCACAGTACTTCGCGGCGCTGAGCAACATGCGTTCGGTCGGCGTCATGGGCGATTTCCGGACCTACGACTACGCTGTAGTGCTGCGGGCGGTGACGACAAGCGATTTCATGACCGCGGAGCCCTGCAGGATCCCCTGGGAGGTACTGGAGAAGATCACGAACCGCATAATCAACGAGGTTCCGGGCGTTAACAGGGTGCTTTATGACTGTACCGGGAAACCGCCCGCAACGATAGAACTGGAATAGGAAATAAATGAATAGCTGCCTGATCTTTGAAGGATCCAGCAGCTATTCATTTATTGATGATTATAATGAGTAGAGGAGTGCTCATAGGAAAAGCTTATCCTGACAGAGGCATTAACTCATTGACAGTACGGAGGGTTTAAGATAAGATTGGATTGTTAAAACTTTAACTATCAATTTGTTTTACCGGAAGGAGAAAGTAAATGTTTAAGAGAATATTTGAGATCACCGGCCAGACCGCGATCGTAACCGGATGCTCCACAGGACTTGGAGTACAGATGGCCCATGCCTTGGCAAACCAGGGATGCAACATCGTTGCTATCGCCCGCCGCATTGACAAACTGGAGCAGGTCTGCAAGGAGATCTCCGAGCAGCACGGCGTGGAAACACTTCCGATCCGCTGCGATATTACAGATACACAGCAGGTCGAAGAGACCGTAAGGAAGGCTGTTGAGCGCTTTGGCAGCGTAGAGATACTGGTAAACAACGCCGGCACCGGTGCTGTAGCTCATGCAGAGAATATTACCGATGAGCAGTTCCAGAGCGAGTTCGACATCGACCTTTTCGGAACCTTCAAGTTTGCCCGCGCGGTTGCCAATCAGGCGATGATCCCTGCAAATTACGGAAGGATCATCAACATTTCTTCTATGTATGGTCTGGTGGGTAATAAGGTCGCAGGCTCCGCGCCTTACCACGCAGCAAAGGGCGGCGTTATCAACCTGACCCGAGCTCTGGCTGCAGAGTGGGCGATCCACGGCATCACCGTCAATGCGATCTGCCCCGGATATTTCTATACTCCGCTGACCACAGAGACACTTAACAGCGACTTCTTCCAGCAGCACGCGAAGGAGACCATCCCTATGGAGAGATACGGTCATGAGGGCGAGCTCGATACCAGTATTGTTTTCCTGGCATCCCCCAATTCTTCATATGTGACCGGTATAGCACTGCCCGTAGACGGCGGATATACCTGCATCTGATGCAAAGTTGATTCGAATGCTTTTTATAATATAATGCGGCAGCGGCAGGAGCTATTGTCTCCTGTCGTATTTTTATTGCCTGCTATTTCTATTTGCAGATGATGATGCAGCTTCTTTAGTGCTATAATAGGAAAAAGCATAAATAACGATTAATGCCGCGGGCGGTCACTTGTCTGACCGCAGCGTATAAATACAGATTTTGCTTAAGAGGAGTTTCCGCATGAGAGACGATCTTATTTACAGCATAACTCCGGAGGAGGACGAGCTGTCCAAAGCTTCGCTTGAGAAGGACAGGGAGAGGAGAGATGCTCTGGAGGCACGCCTGGAGGAGCTTAACCTGAAAGAATCCGATAATACTGCCTTCGATGACCAGGAAGCAGACATTGCGGGCAGTATCTCAGACGAAAAAGATGAGATATACCGTGAATTGATCAGTCTGTCACGGCGTCATTACTGGCAGAATGTTCACGGATCAGATTATATCAATAATCTGTGCGCCAGGGGCAGGACGGACGAGGCAGAAGAGCTGATTGGGAAGCTTCTGCCTGGATATTACCTGTGGGCTCATTGTACCGGTGACAGGCAGCTGGGCCGGGGAAGAATGCTTCAGCTGGCGATGAATTACGACCTGGCGCTTTCGAATGAGAACAGGTATCGGGACGCCGTACCATATCTGCAGCTTGCCCGCAGAGAGTATCAGCAAATGGTCCGGGAAGAAGGCGCAGCGACTAATGTGTATGGTCCGGTCATTTATTATAGCCTCTCATATGCCCTCTCAAGGATCGGCCAGCTGGAAGCGGCTGAATCCGTGCTTGAAGAAGGACTCCGCAATTTTGAAGAACTGCGCAAAAACCTTTCCGGTGAGGACTATTTGATGTCATCCTGCCATTATTTGCGTAATAACATGTGCATAATGCTCACAGCTCTGCTGGCCGAAGCCGGAAAGAAGGAGGAGTGCGGGAAGCTGCTGCAGGAAAACCTGGGGGTTCAGAGAGAATTACACGAAGCATTTCCGGACGAGACCGGGGGAGAATTTGTCCGCGCGCTGTACTTAACCGGAACCTGGTATATGTTCTGCAATCGTTTCGAAGAAGCTTTTCCTGTGCTTCAGGAGGCCGCAGGAGAGGTAATGCCTGATTTTATCCGGATCGATCAAGGGGCAGGTATAATTCGTGTCGATGAATGCATTGAAATGTATCTGGATCTGGCAGAACTGCTGGCCAGGGCCGGGAAGGAGAAGGAAGCCGGCGAATGCCGCAGAATAGCGGAAGCTTATGAAACAGAACTACCTGAAGAAAAAAGAAGATTGGAGGTTTTCTTTAATCGCGGAAAGATGCTTCGGGGAATACTGTACCAGTTCATCGCAGAGGCCTCCAGGACGCCGGACGGAGAGTATCTGAGGCCGGCTGTGCGGATACAGCCGGAAGAATGGGAAAGGATCCGCCGCAGCATGGCAAAAGATGCTGATTTTTCCAATCTCCTTGCCTTTGCAGACGAATCAGTGCGCCAGGATAAAAGCGAAGGAGTCCTGGTGCTGGAGCAGGGGATATGCTTTCGCAGTGGAAATAATAAGCCTGCGTACTATTCCTGGAATGATATTGAAGATTTCAAAATGGGAGAAGACGGGTCTCTTGGGATCCGCGAACGCGGAGTCGATGATGACGCCTTTGAATGGTTCAGGCTGAAAAATCCTGAACTGATAAACAGGCTGATACGTGAGGCAAAGAACTGCCTCGAGAGGAAGAACCGCGTTAGCAGAAGAGAGATGGCCGCGCCCGTTCCGGATCCGGGCATCATGGATTCGGATGCAGTCTTTGAACGCTTCCGCGCAAGGAAGAAGGAGAAGCAGCGGGAGGAAGAAAAAGAATGAAAAAAATTTTTATTTCTTCTACTTTCAAGGATATGCAATATGAGAGAGACATCCTCCATGAAGATGTCCTTCCCAGACTGAATGCTGCCGCTATGGAATATGGCGACGCCCTGTCAATGTGCGACCTGCGCTGGGGAGTGGATACCAGCTTCCTGTCCGAAGCGGAGAGCGCGAGGAAAGTCCTGTCGGTGTGCCTGGATGAGATCGACCGCTGCCGGCCCTATATGATCATTATCATAGGGGCCCGTTACGGCTGGATCCCGGACAGTTCCACAGCCCAGGATCTTGTACGGCACCGCATCGAGAGCTTAAAAGATCTCCGGCGTTCCGTTACAGAAATGGAGATCGAATACGGAGCCCTGTCCAGGAAGCTTGACGGACGCTGTCTGTTTTATTTCAGGAATGCAGACTATTCCATGTTCCCGGAAACCTATCAGAGCGAAGATCCGGAGCATGCCCGCCTTATGGAAGAGCTGAAGGATAGGATCCGAAGGCTTACCGGAGGCCGGGCGCTGAAAGAATATACAATTTCCTGGAACCCGGAGACGAAAAGGCCTGAGGGCGTGGAGACTTTTGCCGGAATGGTCACGGAAGACGTGACACAGCTCATGCGCTCCGAGTGGGAGGCAAGGCTCCAAATGACGGAGTGGGAAAAGGATTCGCTTCTCCAGTGGAATCAGGCAGATGAGAAAGTACAGCAATTCGCTGCCAGAGATGGGCTGATCGCTTCCGTTACGGAGCTTCTGCATTCAGGACGGTCTCTCGTTGCGCTTCGCGGCCCCAGCGGCAGCGGAAAGAGCATGCTGATGGCGAAGCTGGCCGCAGAGCTAAAAGAAGAAGGCGGAGCGGTGTTTCCATATTTCTGCGGAAGTTCCTCCCTTACAGGTACGGCTTTGAACCTTGTACGTTCTATGCTCCACGGCATACAGGAAGAACTTGATCCTGAGAGCACCGTACAGTTAAATGATCTGGAAGATGAGAACGGTCTTGCAGAGGCTCTCGGTTCATGCGTTTTACACTATAACGAGTCCTGCAAACGGCCTCTCACGATACTGATAGATGCGGTAGACCAGCTGGCCGCTGACCGCTTCCGGGATCAGTTCCGCTTCCTGCCTGCGGACACCGGCGAAAATGTCCGTATCGTCATGTCCATGCTGGATTCCTTTGCAGTGCCGGAGGGCCTTCAGACAGAGATAGTCCATGTAGGCGATCTGGATCTGGAAGAGAAAGCTGAGGTTATCCGGGGCATTCTGGGATTCCAGAGTAAAGAACTGGATGGCAGCGTGATCGAAAAGATCTGTGAAAAGAATTCCTCAGGGAATCCTCTGTACCTGAGCATCCTGCTCCGGCGGCTGCTCATGATGGACCGCGAGGACTTTGCATGGATCACCTCTCACGGGGACGGGCAAACAGCTATAACAGAATACGAGATAAAACTGATCGGCGATATGCCGGACAGTCTTGCGAGGGCTTCTGTTTCAGTAATAGATCATGCACTGCAGAAAATGAACTCCTATGGTGTCCGGGCAGCTGCGGCGCTAATCAGCATGTCCCGCTTTGGCATGCGCCCGGAGGATATCCAGGGGATTACAGGCCTGATGAGCGGTGGAAAAGAAAGCTTAAGCCTTCTTGATTTTTCACTGTTTACCGGATATCTTCAGAGCTTCTTCATTGTACGTGAGGACGGCCGCTATGACTTTTCACACAGGATCATAAAGGAAGCCATGCTGCTTCACTGGAAGACCCCTGAGAAGCTGCACGGAGCTATCGCATACTGGCTTTCTGGACTGGATCCCAGGGACTCTGTCCGCAGAAGCGAACTGATCTGGCACTGTTTTGGATCCCGTCAGACCTTCCCGTTCCTTTCCTGTATGGAGGGAGAGGACGAGGCCCTTTATCCCGCTGCGCAGACCTTGAAGGACTGTGTGCGAAGGGATAAAGAAGGATGGATACCGAAACAGATCACGGCGCTTTCTGCCAGGGCAGGCAGTGCCCAGATTCATTTCCTGCTGGATATCTTCCCAAAGACCCTGTCAGGCACCTGGGATGACCTTGTGATCGGCAGAATTATGCTGCGGGCTCTGCTCGAAATGCTGGAAAAATCCGGGTTGGAGCCGGCAGATCAGGCTGACGCAGCCGATTGCAGGTTCTTCTGTCTCTACAGGCTTGGTAAGCTGTGCGGACGAATGGGAGAGCGGTACAGAGAAGAAATGAAGAGCTGCCTTGAAAAAGCCTGCGGTATATACGGTGCAGGGGAGATCAAGGCTGCTCTGGATAGGGGTATGCCCAGGGAGAAGGCAGAGGCGCTGATAGACGCATACCTGAGTCTTATTCAAATACGTACTGAAGAAAAGCGTTTCGAGGAGATTAAAGGCCTGTTTGAAATCATCCGGCCAATCCACCGTGCTGCCTGCGGCAGGATCATCTATGACATTCCGGGTTATACCCGCGTATCCTTGGAGGAGGCTGTACATCATTTCACTCCGGCCATCATCAGCGAGGTGCGGGCCAGATTCCTCAGCGGTGACCCGGACAGAAAAAGATCCGCGGCAGTATTGCTGGAAGGACAGCTTGCAGAGGCGGAGCTTCTGGAGGGGAAGGAGCCCGGATCAGTCAGTGAAGAACTGATCCGTTTAAAGGAGACCAAGGCCTGGATGCTGCAAAGCATAGATGAGCCGGTGTTCCATGCTGAAGCCGGCAGGCTGGCTCAGGAGATCATAAGCAGCCGGGAGCAGCAGCTAGCCCGGGACCCCAGCGGAGAAAATCTCTCCAGGCTCAGCGCTGCCTGCCGTCAGGCAGGAGAGCTGGCCCTGGCGTCAGAGGATCCCGAGGGCCGCAGGGAAGGATTTGATCTGGTAATGCGCTCCGTAAAACTTGAACAGCAGCGCGCGGTGCTCCTGGGGACAGAGGAATCCCTAAGGGCCCTGCTTGCTTCCTATACCCGTCTGGAAGAGCTTTATGCCGGAAGAGGCGGGATTAAAGAGCTTGAGACAGCGGTATCGATAAGCGATATCAGGATACGGCTGGGAGAAGCCGGGTACAGGCGCTGGCCTTCAGAGGCACTGCTCCGGCTCTGGTTTACGGCATGTCTTTCTGCCTGCCGTCACTGTCTGGACCTGAACAGCACCGAGGGCAGGAAAAAAGCCCTGGAATATGGAAAGGAATGTTTCGGGCCTGCAAACAGGCCGGAGGGCGGTCCTTATTATATCATGCATGCCCAGCAGATGTGGGCGGAGATAGCCGCCGCCTTTGGCGGGGAGAATAATCTGAAGATCGCGTCAAATGCTCTTAGAAAAGCTGAGCAGGCTGCAAAGGAAGGTCTGGAATCAGGGAATGAAATGGTCTCTTTGAAAGACCTCTACACGGTATGGCTGCAGCTGGCAGGCGTCCTTTCCGGCAGAAAAGAAAGAGAAGAGAGCGATCAGGAGACCGAAGAACTCTACATAAAATCACTTGAGGGCTTTGAAGAGTTATGCGGGAAGCGCCCCGAGGACATTGAAGCAGAGGATGCTTTCATTAAGTGTCTTCAGCATACGGCAGACTATTATATGGCAAGGAACCTTCCCGGGAAGGCGGACGAAGCCCTGGCAAAAGCAGACAGTCTTTCCGAAAAACGCTGTGCCGGGCAGACCCGTACGGAAGTCTGGGAAAAACGCTGCTCTATACTTAGCGCCAGAGTACGCGCAGCCAGAGCCATTGCAGTTAAGGCGGTACCTGCGGAGAGATCTGCAGTGCTCGGGCAGATCGATCGCATTTCGAGAGATCTGCTGACGGCTGGGAGACAGGTGAATTTGGCCAGTCCTGGTCGCCGCAGTCTCAGCGCTCTTGCCGACTGTTACGGAAACTGGGCCGAGGCGAAGGCTGCTTCCGGTATTGCAGGATCTAAAGAAGTGATGGATCTATATGACTCCTGTCTTTCTATGGCCCGCAAGGCTGTAAGGCAGTTCCTCGGCGCGGACAGCGCGGGCCTGTTCATGAAATGGGTCAGGCAGGCTCTTCCGTTCTTCTTTGCCCAGAAGGAAGAAGAGTCCTGGGAGCTCGGGATGAGGATGGTCGTCGAGGGCTTTCAGAATCTTGAAAAAGCGGCAGCAGACTGGGCCTGCACAGGGGAAGATGCTGAAGAGAAAAAGAAAAAGGCTGGACAGCTGCTTCAGAGGGAAGCAGACCGGATATACACTCTTGCCTCGGGATTTCTGGAACAGAAAGATGCTCTGGATTATTTCAGGGTCATGTGTTATATGATGAGAGGGATGACATATACCGAAAAGGACTATGCCTACCGCAAGATCCATGGGCTGGATTACCAGGTAATGGATGCTTATCTCTCAGACCAGGCCCTTTATGCCGGGGTACAGTACACGCAGGCGAGAAATATCATGAAGGGGGCCTATTCAAGGGAGGCGTTTGACGAATTAATGCAGGATCTCGTCCCCGCAGCCAGAAAGCTTCTTGAGGAGGATCCTTCTCCGGCTAACCGGAAGCGCATCATTTATATTGCGGATCTTCACGGCTATTACCAGGAGCTTCTGGACGATAAAGGCAACGCGTCGATCCTTGACATGCTCCATGAAGGCGAGGAGCAGGCAGAAGCGCTGATGGCTGAGGGAGACCCTGAAGGAGGCCGTCTTACGAAAAAGATGTATCAGGATCTTGCGGCTGTATACAGCACCACCGGTCCGGTAAAATATGCCGGCAAGGTGAGGGAATATAAGAAAAAAGCGAAGAAAATTGCAGAATAAAGTGTCTTGGAAGGAGGACCGATATGAGCTTTAATACACACGACATTTCACGAGACGCATGTCAGCTTTTCGGAGGGCAGGCCAGCTGCGGCTACGACTGGTGGTGGCATTCATTTACCGGGCGCAGCGCAGAGACCGGAGAGGAAAGGCCTTTCTTTATCGAATTCTTCGTCTGCAACCCTGCACTTGGCGGTGATGCGCCTATCCTGGGCCAGCTTCCTGAAAACAAGGCCAAAGGCAGGAGGCCCTCCTATCTGATGGTCAAGGCCGGAGCATGGGGAGAGGGCGGCACGCAGCTGCACCGTTTCTTTGGCTGGAATAATATCAAGGTATCCATGGACGTTCCTTACAGCGTTTCCGCGGAAGACTGTTACGCAGCGGAGGACAGGCTGAAGGGGCACGTTAGAATTACCGATGCAGCAAAGCACCCTGAGTGGATGTGCGGCGACGGTGAAATGAGCTGGGATCTGGAGCTTGATAAGGACATCACCTGGAACGTAGGTTACGGCGCAGGAAAACTTTTCCGGAAGCTTCAGCTTTTCGAGATGTTCTGGCATGCGGAGGGCATGAGGACCCGCTACAAGGGAGAAGTCATTTTTAATGGAGTCCGCTACATAGTGAGCCCGGAGAATTGCTACGGCTACTCAGACAAAAACTGGGGAAAGGACTTTACTTCCCCCTGGGTCTGGATATCCTCCAACAATCTGACCAGCGAGCTCACGGGCAAAAAGCTTGAAAACAGCGCATTTGATATCGGCGGGGGCGCTCCAAAGGTCGGCCCGGTCCGCCTGAAGAGGAAGCTCCTTTCCTGCTTCTGGTATGAAGGTACGCCTTTCGAATTTAATTTCTCCAAATTCTGGACCTTCACCAGGACGAAATTCTGGTCCCGCGAGACCGATACGAAGATACTCTGGTACGTGGAACAGTGCAATCTGAGAGACCGGATGGTCACCAAGCTTGTCTGCGACAAGAAGGATATGCTTTTCGTAAATTATGAGTCCCCGAAGGGCGAGAAACGCTACAGCAGGCTCTGGAACGGCGGGAACGGGAGAGGCGTCGTATCTCTTTATCGGGACGGGAAGCTGGTAGACCGCATACGCGTAAGGAACACAGGCTGCGAATACGGAGAATTCGATTCCTGACTCGTATTTCCAATTCAGGACAGGAAACGCTATAAATTTAGAGCAAAAAAGCGCTTTTATTTTAGGGCAAAATGTGTTGCGAAGGGCATGTATTTTGCTTTATAATTAAAACCTGTTATTAAATAAGCACTGAGAGGAGCGTTTAATGGGAGGAATTTTTGGAGTAGCGTCAAAGGAGTCCTGCACTTTTGACCTGTTTTACGGGATCGACTACCATTCGCACCTGGGCACCAGGAGAGGCGGAATGGCGGTGATCGGGCCCAACGGCTTTAACCGTGAGATACACAATATCGAGAATTCTCCGTTCAGGACCAAGTTTGAGCACGATGTCCCCAGAATGGAGGGGAATATCGGGATCGGCTGCATTTCGGACAGTGAAGGCCAGCCGCTGCTGATCAAATCCCATCTTGGAAGCTATGCGATCACGACCGTCGGCAAGATCAATAATACCGAGGAGCTTATCCAGCGGGCTTTCAGGCACGAGCATGCCCAGTTCCTTGAGATGAGCGGGGGAGTGGTGAATACTTCCGAGCTTGTTTCCTGGCTGATAAATGAAGGCTCTACCATCCCGGAAGGAATCGCACACGCCCAGGAGCTGATAGACGGCTCCATGACGCTGCTCGTGATGACCCGCGAAGGCATATACGCCGCGAGGGACAGGTACGGGCGGACGCCGCTCTTCATCGGTGCGCGGGAGGGAGCTCACTGCATTTCGCTTGAGGAATTCGCCTACAGCAACCTCGAGTACCATACGGTGCACGAGCTCGGGCCGGGAGAAGTGGATTTCGTCACACCGGAAGCCTTCCAGCCCATGATCGCTCCCCGCAAGGAGAAGAAGATATGCTCCTTCCTGTGGGTCTATTACGGATATCCGACCGCAAGCTATGAGGGTGTCGGGGTCGAAGAGATGCGCTACCGCAACGGCGCGAACCTCGCGAGGAGGGACAATGTCCATCCGGACATAGTTGCCGGCGTCCCGGATTCAGGGACCGCGCATGCGATCGGCTACGCTAATCAGTCCGGCTGTCATTTTGCAAGGCCTTTCGTAAAGTACACCCCTACCTGGCCGCGTTCATTTATGCCGCAGACTCAGACGAGGAGGGACCTTATCGCGCGCATGAAGCTTATCCCGGTAAGCACCCTCGTAAAGGATAAGAGCGTTCTGCTTATTGATGATTCGCTCGTCCGCGGGACACAGGTGCTCGGAACGCTTGACCAGCTGCATGAGAGCGGAGTCCGGGAGGTACATTTCCGTCCGGCCTGCCCGCCCATAATGTACGGCTGCAAATATCTTAATTTTTCGCGTTCCAAGTCGGAACTTGACATGATCTCGCGCAGGACCATACTGCAGCGCGAGGGGAGCGAAGGTTCCAGACCTGAAGTGCTGGCGGAGTACAGCAATCCTGACAGCGAGCGCTACGAAGGCATGGTTGAGGATATTAGAAAGCAGCTTGGCTTCGCTTCCCTGCGCTACCAGCGTCTGGATGATATGATCGACGCCATCGGGCTTCCAGAATGCGACCTTTGTACTTACTGCTGGAACGGAAAAGAATAATAATATTAATGATCATCATGCATGCAGTTGTGTTATAATAACTGCATGCGTTTCTGTGCGAGGCCGGCGGTACCGGCCGGACATAAAAAGAAAGTCGAGGACAATCCAATGGAAAGAGAGCAGTTTTTAAGTTTATACCGCCATTCGCTGGCACATATACTTGCCAAGGCGGTGATCGAAATTTTCGGCGAAGACCAGGTCCAGTATGCGATCGGACCTCAGATCTCGGACGGAGCATACTATGATTTCGTGCTTCCCAGGCCGATAACCGAGGTGGATTACAAGACCATCGAGGACAAGATGCATGAGATCATCAAGCGCCGCGAGACCTGGACCCGCAAGGAGATATCCCGCGATGAAGCCCTCGAGCTTTTCAGGGGTCAGAAGTTCAAGACGGAACTTATACAGGATCTGCCTGCGGACGAGATCATTTCGATCTATTATACCGGCGATGACTATGTGGACCTTTGCAGAGGACCCCATGTAGACAATTCCCAGGAACTCATGAACTGCGCCTTCCAGATCAAGTCGGCTTCAGGCGCTTACTGGCGCGGGGACGAGCACCGCGACCAGCTTCAGAGGATATATCTCTTTGCTTTCCCGAGCAAGGACGAGCTGAAGAAACACCTCGCATGGCTCCAGGAAGCCCTTGAGAGAGACCACAAGAAGATCGGAGCCCAGCTTGAGCTTTTCATGTTCCAGGATACCGCTCCGGGAATGGCTTACTGGCTCCCGAGGGGCTGGAAAATGTATCAGGAGCTCCTGAAGTTCTCACGTGAAGTGCAGGACCGCCACGGCTACAGCGAGATCTCCGCTCCGCTCATTAATAATAAGAGGCTCTGGCTCGTCAGCGGGCACTGGGCTCATTATGTAAATAACATGTTCCTGGTACCCGGAATTACGAAGGGCACCGAGGCGACCGACCTTATCGACGTAAACGATACGGCTTCCATCCCGACATATTCGCCGCTCACCGACGACACGATGGCAGCCAAGCCCATGAACTGCCCGAACGCGATGCTTACATTTAAGCGCAAGAGCCGTTCCTATAAGGATCTTCCGATCCGCTACAGCGAGATGGATGTTCTGCACCGCAAGGAGAAGTCCGGCCAGATGAACGGCCTCTTCCGCGTACAGGAATTCCGGCAGGACGATGACCACACCTTCGTTGGGGAAGACCAGATCCGCGACGAGATCATGGACATCATCAGCATCGCCGATGAGATATACAAGACTTTCGGCGTTACCTACAGGGCTGAATTCTCCACGAGGCCCGATGACTACATGGGAGACCTAGACGTCTGGAACCGCGCCGAAGCAAACCTCAAGGAGATCCTTGACGAGAAGTACGGCGAGGGCAATTACGAGATCAACGAAGGCGACGGCGCGTTCTACGGCCCGAAGATCGACCTTCAGATCAAGGACGCTCTCGGACGCGAGTGGCAGTGCGGAACCGTTCAGCTCGACTTCCAGCTCCCCCACAACTTCGGCCTTACCTATGCCGACAGGGACGGAAGCCTGAAGATGCCTGTGGTCATTCACCGCGCCATCTTCGGTTCATTCGAGCGTTTCATCGGAATACTTGTCGAGCACTTCAAGGGAGCTTTCCCCTTCTGGATGTGCCCTTACCAGGTAGCGCTCGTGCCTATCCGCACCACCCATAATGAATACGCGAAGAAGGTCGAGGAGGCCCTTACCGCTGCAGGCGTGAGAGTCGAGGCAGACTATACCGACGCCAATATGCAGAATAAGATCAAGAAGTTCAAGGTCTTCAAGGATCCGTACGTTCTGGTCCTCGGCGACAAGGAAGCTGAGACCGGCACTGTTTCTGTAAATATGCGCGGCAGCAAGGTCCAGGCTCACGACATTCCGCTTGAACAGTTCGTTGAACTCTGCAGGAAGATGAATGCGGAGAGGACTCTTGAGCTCGTTCTTCCCGAGAAGGAATGAGACCTGGCGAAATAGTGAGACAGTAATGCTTTTAGTGAGAGAGCCTGACGCGGGCTCTCTCATTTTTGAATAACATAATGGCAGCGGGGTTTCCCGCAAAGGGCGAGGAACAGTGACCAGAAGATTTTTATCGGATTATTTGATCGAGACCTTCGGGACGAAGGTATATAAGCTCAGCCTGAGCAGCGGCTGCACCTGCCCGAACCGGGACGGAACGCTTGGGACAGGAGGGTGCTCTTTCTGCTCGGAAGGCGGTTCCGGGGATTTTGCGGCTCCGCTGCTGCCGGTCGGAGAGCAGATAAGGGCAGCAAAAGCGCTGGTCGATCCGAAATTTCCTTCAAGGATCCCTCCGGAAGAGAGAAAATACATTGCATATTTTCAGTCCTACACGAATACTTATGGCAGCCCAGTGAGACTTCGGGAGCTCTATCATGAGGCCATAAGCTATCCGGAGATAGCCGCGCTTTCCATAGGAACGCGCCCGGACTGCATCCCGGACGAGATTCTCGAAATGCTGAAAGAGCTTAACCGTGTGAAGCCTGTCTGGGTGGAGCTCGGGCTCCAGACAGTCCATGAGAGGACTGCGGGAAAATTCCGCAGAGGGTACGAACTTCCTGCTTTTGAGGACGCATACATGCGGCTCAAAGAGGCCGGAATCACGGTGATAGTCCACGTGATCCTGGGGCTTCCGGGAGAGAGCGAAGAAGACATGCTGGAGACGGTCAGGTACCTCGCAAGCCTCCCTTACGGGCTCGACGGGATCAAGCTCCAGCTTCTCCACGTGCTTAAAGGCACGGAGCTCGGTGAGAAATACCTCGTCTCGCCTTTTAAGATAATGACTCTGGAAGAGTATTCGGACCTCATCGTTAAATGCCTTGACCTTCTCCCCGAGGAGACAGTGATCCACCGCCTTACCGGGGATGCCCCGAAGAGGCTGCTCATTGCCCCGGAATGGAGCGGCGACAAGAAAAGGGTCCTCAACACCATCAGGGCGAAGCTGCGGAGGTAAATGACAGCAGCAACCGGAGGCAGAAGAGCTGCTATTGACTATAATGCCGGTAAAATGATAAAAGTAGCATAGATATACGCATAGATGAGGCAGATGCCGTTATCATTGCTTAAAGATAGGAGAAAAACTAAGTGACATACTTAAGCATCGACGAGATCCTTCCCGATCTCTACCGTCTGAGGATCCCGCTTAAAGGGAACCCGCTCAAAAACCTTAATTCATATGTTTTCAAAGAATCCGGGCCGGACAGCGGGAAGAGCCTGGTAGTCGACACCGGCTTTCGGACACCGGACTGTCTTGCGGCGATGGAAGAGGGCCTCAGAGACATTGGCATCGATATGGACAGGTTCGATATCCTTACTACCCATCTTCATTCAGACCACACCGGCAACGTGCCGGATATGCTGCGCCCGGGCAACCATGCCTTCATGAGCGAGACAGACAAGGCGCTGTTTGAACTGATTAACGGTAACATGGAACAGTCGGGGACCGCGGTCGGCCGCGCCAGGATCTTCCGGGAGAACGGCATACCGGAGGATATGATCCAGAGAATGACATCGATGTCCCCGGCGATAAAATATGCCGCGAGAAAAACAGACCTCAGATATGACGGGCTCAGCGACGGGCAGGAGATAAAGGCCGGCAGATATACGTTGAAAAGCATTCTGGTGCCTGGCCACACCCCCGGACAGATGTGTTTTGAAGTGGAAGGCACCGGTGCAATGCTGCTCGGAGACCACGTGCTTTTTGACATTACTCCGAATATTACCGACTGGCCGAACGTCCCGGATTCACTGGGAGATTACCTCGACAGCCTTGAAAAGATCGACCGCTATGAGGTCTCCATACCGCTCCCCGGGCACCGCGAGCCCGGCGATTTCCACCAGAGGATAGCCGAGATCAAACGCCACCACGCCGCGAGGCTCGAGAACTGCCACAGCATTATAAAGGATCTTGGGCATGCATGCCTCTATGATATTACGGGGAGAATGAGGTGGGATATACGCGGAGCCCGGAACTGGGATGAGTTCCCGGATGCCCAGCGTTTCTTTGCGCTCGGCGAAGCGCTCTCACACATTGATTATCTGTCTGCGCGCGGCCGAGTGATAGTCCACGTCGAAGACGGAGTCAATTGGTACGAAGCCGTCTGAAAAATAATTCCAAAAAAGCTGTTGACAAATTAAATTGCATGCAATATAATTATTTCAAACAGAAACGAAACGGAGCGCATAAGGCGCTGCCTCATATGAAATTATACGGAGGTATCCCATGAGTATTTATGATTATTCAGTAACCAAGACAGACGGACAGGAGCTTTCACTCAGCGAGTACAAGGGAAAAGTGATGCTCATAGTGAATACAGCCACCGGATGCGGCTTTACGCCTCATTATGAACCGATCGAGAAGATGTATGAAGATTTCCACGACAAGGGCTTCGAGGTAATTGACGTTCCCTGCAACCAGTTCGCAGGCCAGACACCCGGGACCGACGAGGAGATCCACGAATTCTGCACCCTTAAATACAACACCCAGTTCCCTCAGATGAAGAAGTCTGACGTCAACGGCGAGAACGCGATCCCTCTTTTCAAGTACCTCAAGAGCCAGCAGGGCTTCAAGGGCTTCGGAAAAGGCCCCAAGGCGCTTATGATGAGCGGCCTGCTGAAGACGATCGACAAGGATTACAAGAATAATCCCGAGATCAAGTGGAACTTCACCAAATTCCTCGTAGACCGCGAGGGCAATGTGGTAGCCCGCTATGAGCCCACCGAGGACATGGACAATGTAAGGAAGGCCGTTGAGGCGCTCCTGTAATCCGGGACTCTTTCTGATAAATCTGGCAAAAGTAAGAACCGGCCTGCTGTTTATTCAGCAGGCCGGTTTTTCTATTTCATATTATTGTATAGTTTTACGGCAATGAATAGTATTACGGCAGTCCAAGCGGCGCTCCAGACCTCAACCGCCAAGAGCGGTATTAAGCCTCTCTGATACAGCACGGGGAAGGTATCTATCAGCATATGCAGGAGGATGGCGGCCGGCAGGCAGCCTTTTTTTGCATTGACGATTCCGTAATAGACGATGACAGTCAGCCCGATGTGCATGAACATCGCCAGAAGACGCTCAATGACATTCATAGCCATCATCCCGTAGTTAAACGCAGCGGCCGCCTGTACAGACGGAAGCGCGGCGGCAGCAGTCTCCTCCGTGATCTTCAGAGAGCTCAGCGCATTTTCCACGTTTCCCTGAGAGAACAGTACCGCAACGGCAAGGTAGGTGACCATGGCCGGCAGAAGGACGGCAATTATCTCGATTCCGCCGTGCCCGATGCCGTACAGGACCGCATTCTCCCGGGTACGGTTCTTTTTCATAATATACTTTAGTATGATATGCCGTCCGCACTCTTCGAAAACGCCCGCCATGACCGTCCCGTAAAGCACATAGGCAGCAGTATTTCCATTAATGAACCGGGAGACAGGATTATCGGAAATGATGCATAAATAATGCACGCCCAGCTCCAGCACGCGGGCAGAAACGATAAATCCCAGAGCGCCTGCAATCAGATAGCTTATATTTGTCTGCTGTTTATGCTTCCTGCGCCAATAGATGAAGAAGATAACGGGGATCGCAATCATCAAGACTACAGTTATGATAAGTGAGGGAACGCTGCTTTTACCGATGACGATATTATCAAACGCAGTCATTCTCCGTCACCTCCCCAGACTTCCATGCAGAAGCCTTTATGACCGCACGCAGTGCAGGTCAGCTTGCGGGCTGTTGGCGTATGATTCGCCCTGAAAGCTTCTTTCAGTGTTGGCTTGAAGACCTCGTGGCATTCCGGGCAGATGTATTTTACATGGCTGAAGTAGTAGCGGCTGACCACTATCGCATAGGGAACTGCAATAATTACATAGACGATGAACGGCCACCATATGCCTTTTACGATCCAGAAAATGATGGAGAACCATTGCAGCGCCGAGATCGGGATCCCGGTCAGGACCATCATCCAGCGCATTCTTTTAAGTTTTTTATTGCCTTCCATAATGACGGCTATGTCACCTATGGTTTCGAGAGAGAAATCCGTTTTGCCCTTCAGACCGTTTTTCAGCTCCCGGAGCTTTTCGAGCTTCTCCTGTTTCCCGGATATTTCATCCGAAAGAGCGGCTTCCTGCTGTTCGATCAGCAGTGAGATCACTTTCTCAGGATGCTCTTCTTTCAGGATCTGGGAAATAGCGTTGATGGGAAGGTCAAGTTCCCTCAGAAAGCATATGATCTTCATCAGCTTCAGATCACTCTCCGAATAGAGCCGCCTTCCGCCCTCAGAGAGCTCGCTGGGGACAAGTAGGCCTCTGGTATCATAGTACTGAACTGTTCGGACAGTGACGCCGCAGAGCTTCGCGATCTCTCCCGTCGTGTATTTTGACATAACCTTTGCCTCCTTTCGCCATGTATTATGAAACATGACGCTGCGTAACAAGCAATACCTTACGCAGAGGGATTTTTCAAAAATATCAAAAAAACCGGAGCCGATACGCCCATGAGGCGCATCGGCTCCGCCTGTAAATCTTATTTACGAAGGCTGCCCCAGGTGCAGCTTTATTAATACTGAAATATTACTGGAGCTTCAGGTCCCCGTCCTTGATCCAGCCGAGTTTCCTCTCTACCGATGCAAATACAAGCGAGAGGACTGCCGGGAGCACGAAGGAGATCAGGGTGAGCCCGATCCAGTCCGCGGCCGTTATTGCAGCCTTGGTGCCAGCTTCTATATCCGAGATCCATCCGGTGTATACTCCGATCTGACCTACCAGACCGCAGGTGCCCATTCCGGACGAGACCGGGGTACCGTTCATCTGCAGCCGGAAGATGCAGGTCGCGATCGGACCTGTGATCGCTGAAGTCAGTATAGGCGCGATCCAGACCTTGGGATTCTTGATTATATTCGGCATCTGCAGCATTGAGGTCCCGATGCCCTGGGAGAACAGTCCTCCGACGCCGTTTTCTTTAAAGGAGATCACCGCAAAGCCCACCATTTGAGCGCAGCATCCTGCAACAGCGGCTCCGCCGGCCAGCCCGGTGAGTCCAAGCGCCGCGCAGATCGCTGCGGAGGAGATCGGCAGGGTCAGTGCGATGCCGACGATAACGGAAACCACGATCCCCATGAAGAAAGGCTGGAGCTCTGTTGCCCACATTATAACATTTCCGAGAGAGGAAGCCGCTTTGCCGATGGCCGGCGCGATAAGCATCGAAAGGCCCGCGCCTGCGAGGACGGTGACTCCCGGGGTCACGATTATATCGATCCGGGTTTCCTTGGAGACCAGTTTTCCGAGCTCAGCGGAGATTATCGCGATAACATATACCGCGAGCGGACCGCCTGCGCCGCCGAGCGAATTAGCCGCCGCACCAACAGCGATAAGAGAAAAAAGTACCAGCGGGGGAGCCTGGAGGGCGTAGCCGATCGAGCAGGCCATAGCCGGTCCAGCGACGCCCGAAGCAAAAGTGCCGGCGTCGATAAGGAACTGTATCCCGGCCTGTCTTCCAATCGTGCTGATGATAGTACCGATCAGAAGGCTGGCGAAGAGCCCCTGAGCCATTGCTGACATCGCGTCGATGCCATAGCGGTGCGCGGAAATAACCACATTTTTCTTTTTCAGAAATTCCTTAGCATTTCCCATTTTAAATCCTCCTCTGAGCAGTAAGATTGACCTCCGCGGCAGCAGAGATCGCCGGAAGAATCCTAAAGTCTTGAAAAATTTATAACACTTTGGAAAGTGTTTGTATATAGCGCGAATCGGGAATAATGTCCTTTATTTCGAAAGAATCAGCGTAATAAAGCGGGGGCAGACCTTCCGGGTTTCGGGGCGGCGGCGGATTTCTTGACATGGATTTAAGACTGGATTAGTATTATCTTATAGCGAATCATGATCAAAGACAGTGGCGTTTCAGAGGAAAAGATGTTTGATATCACGGCAGTTGGCGAGATACTTATAGACCTGACTCAGTCCGGAACGAATGACGCGGGCGTACCGCAGTTTGACGCAAATCCGGGAGGGGCTCCCGCAAATCTGGCGGTCGCGGCTTCGCGTCTTGGAGCGAAGACCGCTTTTATCGGCAAGGTTGGGGAGGACTCCTTCGGCAGATACCTCAGGAGCGTTCTGACAGAGAACGGAGTTGATGCTGCAGGGCTGTCGGCAGCTGCACGTGAGAGAACTACTCTTGCGGTCGTAAGCCTTGACAGGGATGGTGAGAGGTCTTTTGCTTTTTACCGTGACCCTGGAGCAGATCAGATGCTGTTCGAGGCCGACATTGACGCCGGCCTGCCAAAGAGCACCAGGATACTTCATTTCGGCTCGGTGAGCCTTACCGCCGATCCCGCCAGGACCGCAACACTCTATGCTGTCCGCAAGGCGAAGGAGGCAGGGGCTCTTATAAGTTACGATCCCAACTACCGGCCGAACCTCTGGAAGAGCGAAGCGGAGGCCGTGAAATACATGAAGGCTCCTCTGCCGATGGTGGATATATTAAAGGCCGCGGACAATGAGCTTCCGCTGCTTACGGGCACTGACGACCCGGAGGAAGGCAGCAGGATGCTTTGCGGTATGGGGATTTCCCTGGTATTCGTGACACTGGGGGCGAAGGGCGCCTACTATAGATACGGTGACATTACCGGAAGCTGCCCGGCGCAGGCGGTAAAAGTGGCGGATACTAACGGGGCAGGAGATACATTTTTCGGTGCCGTGCTTGCCGCGCTGACGCGGACGGGCGGGCTGAATGAACTTGACAGAGAGAAGCTGCACCGCATAACGGAGTACGCGAACCGGGCCGCGGGGATTACCGCAAGCCGCCGGGGAGCCATACCGGCCATGCCACTGGCGGAAGAGATGAAAGAATAATATAGAGTTTAAAGAGCAGTCCGGACCGATTGCTCCTGCTGGTATCAAAATTTTTATATCTTAACGAGGAGGTATTTGATGGATACTAATCACAGACCTGATGAGATGGTGAGGATAACCACACCCGAGCTTGCGAAGGAATTTATTGACGAGCAGATCACTGCGATAAAGGCCCAGGTCGGAGACGGCAAGGTGCTGCTCGCTCTTTCCGGCGGCGTTGACTCCTCCGTAGTAGCAGCGCTCCTTATCAAGGCTATCGGCAAACAGCTTGTATGCGTTCATGTAAACCACGGACTTCTCCGCAAGGGCGAGCCCGAGCAGGTCATCAAAGTCTTCAGGGACGAAATGGACGCGAACCTCATTTATGTTGACGCGACCGACCGCTTCCTCGACCTCCTTGCAGGGGTAACGGATCCCGAGCAGAAACGCCACATAATCGGAGAGGAGTTCATCAAGGTATTCGCGGAAGAAGCCGGAAAGCTTGAAGGTATCCATTTCCTCGCTCAGGGAACTATCTATCCGGATATCCTTGAGAGCGAAGCAGGGATCAAGGCTCACCACAACGTAGGCGGACTTCCCGCAGAGCTCGATTTCGAGCTTGTCGAGCCCGTGAAGCTCCTCTACAAGGACGAAGTGCGCGTAGTCGGCAAGGAGCTCGGCCTTCCCGACAATATGGTCTACCGTCAGCCGTTCCCCGGCCCCGGCCTTGGCGTAAGGTGCCCCGGCGCGATCACCCGTGACCGCCTCGAAGCAGTCCGCGAGTCAGACGCGATCCTCCGCGAGGAATTCGCGAAGAACGGACTTGAAGGAAAGGTCTGGCAGTATTTTACAGTCGTTCCGGATTTCAAGTCGACCGGCATCAAGAACGGAAAGAGGACCTTTGACTGGCCCGTTATCATCCGCGCGATTAATACCACCGACGTTGTGGAAGTAAGCGTTGAGCATCTCGAGCCCGCGCTGATCGATCATCTCGTTAAGAGGATCACGACCGAGGTCCCGGGAGTCAACAGGGTGCTGTTCGACTACACGCCGAAGCCGCCCGCAACGGTGGAGTATGAATAAGAAAACGCCCAAAAAGAAGTCAGTATTTATGCGGGTTCCAAACAAATTCCGTTAAGTGCTGGCAACAGATTGGCAACATTTCTTTGATATTCACTGCGTAATCTCTCATTTATACGATCTAAAAAACCTTACTG
>JAIKVW010000034.1 GCA_024685315.1 Lachnospiraceae bacterium | reverse complement strand
CAAAACGATAGATGAACTTTACGGCGCGGCCGACGTACTCAGCATCAAAAATGCCGAAAGGCACCGCAGGATATTGCTCGCTCTGTCCGCAGCAGGTACTCTGCTCACGCTTGCCTTTCTCCTCTACGATGAGGCGGAGCTGCACGGGCTGATTCTGGCCTGCGGCGTGATGATCCTGTGCCTTGCAGTCATCAGGCGTATCTCAAACCGGCTCGACTGCCACAGAAATTACCTGCAGTACAGGGTGCTTGCAGAGAGCCTCAGAGTCCAGTTCTTCCTCTCCCTCGCCGGCATCAAAAAGACGGTCGCAGACCTCATGCCTTGGTCGGTGCGCGAGGGGATCCCGTGGATCCGGGAAGTGCTGATGGAGCTCCCGAAGCAGGAGACCGAAAAGCCTCAGTCCGTCCTGGACTTATGGATCAGAGACCAGAAGAACTATCATATATCTGCCCTTAAGAAGACCGAAAAAAAGAACAGGCGGGACGAATGTATCGCAAGGATCGTGCTCGTCATCACGATCGCTTCGTACGTTGCAGCCCTGGTCTACGAGCTTGCCATCTACGGCAAGGCCGACTTCGGGAATGCGGAGCTTGTCCGTGTGATCCTTAAAATACTCCTGGGCACGATGTCCGCCATCACCCTGTTCCTGGGCAGCTACTACGGCAAGATGTCCCTCGGGAATGTCATAGACGACCACAAGAGAATGATCGCTCTCTACGAGACCTCGGAGCAGGAGGTACTTAAAAGCGGTGAGAGCGAGGAGCTGTTACTCTTTCTTGCCAGGGAGGCCCTGAATGAGAACAGCGCCTGGTATGCGTACCAGTGCAAGAATAAGGCGGATATGATAGTGTGAGGGAGGGGGAGAAGGAAGATTAAAGAAAAGGCGGTCTTATATCGCCTTTCTCTATTCTTTATCGGGCAGTTAAATGTTTCATAATTGTTCGTTTTTTCTCAATATGGTATTATTTATACATGAAACTTACAGGGGCACTATTTTGTAGGTTTTATAAACTATAAATCAAAACCGGAGAGAACTTTCAATAGCAGGGATAGGATTCCATCGAACCGGAAGAATGCCTAAGAGGGATCAGCAGTTTAAATAATGTTCAGAAAGGATTGTATTCCATGGCACGCTCAATTTCAGACTATACTCTCTCGGATGACCGCAGCAAGCTGACTTTCCGTTTGGGATATTCGGAGAAGGACAAGAAAAGAGAAGAAGCTTACCTGGCTGAGCTGAACACAGAGATGCAGCAGCTCGCCCGGGAAAAGGCTGACAAGTGGCTTGCCAGTCCCTATTTTCTTGAGATCTATCATGCTGTTAAGCCTCAGATGATCAATAGCCTGCAAAGCAGCAATGACCCGGGAGTGAGGATATTTACAAATAAATACTTGCCTGAGAACGGCGGAGGCACCCTTCCGTCAAGCGGTGTATTTGGCAACGTGGATCGCTTTTTTGACAATGCGGAGCGCTTTGCTCATCGCCGGCTGTACAATTATGCGATATATACTCTTTCAGACAACAAACGGATGACTCTGTGCCAGAGTGAAGGGCTGCTTATGGCGCTGGAAAAGGCATTTGCAGACGACCCCGAGGTGCAGACCAGGCTCCATACCGGCAATGTAAGGGGCAAGATCATTAGGAAAGAGGGAAGCTATATCAATCGCGTGTCGCGGCTTAGCGAGTACTTCTATTTTCCGGGTGAGCTCGAGCTTGTCAAGACCAAAGAGACCGTCAGCGCGCCAAAAGCACCAAAGCCGGCCGAACCGACGTTTCTGGACCTGTGATACAACTAAGAAATAGGGCATAAAGGCTCTTTTGGATCTGACCCGGCAAGGAAGAGAAAAGGACGGCAAAAATGGAAGAAAAGTTAAATCTTATAAGCGGAGACAGGATCACTTTCGGGTCTTACCCGACGGAAGCGGACGGAACGGTAAGACCTGTTGTATGGAGAGTTTTGGAAGTAAAGGACGATAAGGCTCTTATTATAACGGAAGAAGCGATAGATGCCGCGCCATATAATGAGCAGGAAACAGATGTTACCTGGGAAACTTGCAGCATCCGGAAGTATTTGAATGCAGATATGTTTGATAAGCTGTTCAGCGACAGCGAAAAGCAGCTCATTTGTGAGACCGAGCATGCCAATCCGGATAATGACCATTATAAAGTCTCCGGCGGGAATAATACAAAAGACAGGTTATTTCTGTTAAGCACCCCGGAGGCCGAGGCTTATTTTGTGCCTGATACGGAAAGACTGTGCGCAGCGACGAGCTATGCGGAAATGCGGGGAGCAAGTCCTTACTGCGGTAACTGTATATGGTGGCTGCGTTCGCCTGGGGAGGATGCCCGGAGCGCGGCTTTCGTCATAGTAAGTGTTGATGTGCGCGGCGGAAGAATTGACGCTGCAGGAGGCGTGCGCCCTGCGTGTACGATAAATGTGTCTGATCCCGAAGTGATCAAAAGTTTGCTCTCGGGCGGCAATA
>JAIKVW010000029.1 GCA_024685315.1 Lachnospiraceae bacterium | reverse complement strand
GCGTTCGGCAGGCAGGAAGGCTCCCAGCCCAATGCTGTCAAGCCTGTCCGGAGCGCCTGTCAGCCTGTATCCGCGCCTGGTGACCGCCTCTATATCAAATCCATCCGCTTTCAGGGCGCTTACCGCGTTGCTGACCGCCATGCGGCTGACGCCAAGCTTTTCTGCTATTATCTGCCCTGAAATGTAGTCTTCAGACTCCCGGAGCAGATCAAGAACATTATCCTTCAGCATGATCATCTCTCCTGCTTTATTAATATGGTTTTATAATAGCATCATAGGCATTGAATTGTAAACTATAGGCAAAGAATAGCTTGACAATACACGCTGCCATGCATATACTCATTGTAAAGTTATTGTTGGAGGCTTCTTTACAATTATGGCTGCAAGCAGAGTTTCAACTAGAGATATAACATTCACCGCTATGTGCACCGCAATAATCGCGGTCTTCGCGCAGATCACCATACCTATGCCGCTCGGGGTTCCCATGACCATGCAGACTTTTGCGGTCCCTTTCACCGCTATCATGGTCGGACGCAAAAGAGGGACGGCGGCTTCCTTCATCTATCTGCTGATCGGACTTATCGGGGTCCCTGTGTTCGCGGGTTTCGGCGCAGGGCCCGGTACCCTTTTCGGTGTCACCGGCGGCTTTCTTTTTTCCTTCCCCCTGATGGCCTGGTGCGCCGGGAAAGGAGCTGAAGCTTACAGCAGGATCCTTGCGGCAGACAATAAAAAACGCGGAGCCGCATGGCTCCGCGTCTGGATCGGTCTCATTGCCGGCGCAGTCATCAATTACGCGGTAGGCGTCCTCTGGTTCATGCTGATCACAAAGGGGAGTTTTCTCACCGCTTTTTACGCATGCGTGCTTCCCTTCATCCCAACGTCGGTCATTAAGATCATCCTTGCGGGGATCGCGGGAGTCAAGGCCAGAAAGCTCGCCGCACTCTAACCCCTTGTCAAGGCCGGAATGCCAGCCTCTTTTTAGCTGTTCCAGACCATTTCCTCGTACTGGCGTGTATACAGCTCATAGTAATATCCCTTCTGGGCCATGAGCTCTTTATGCGTGCCCTGTCCGGTGATCTTGCCGTCCTTCACTACTATTATCATGTCGGCGTCGACGATGGTTGAAAGCCGGTGGGCAATCACGAAGCTCGTTCTTCCTTTTATGACGGTGTTTATCGCGTTCTGGATAGCCTTCTCCGTAACGGTGTCTATTGAGGAAGTAGCTTCATCCAGCACCAGGATCCTCGGATCCGCAAGAAGCGCCCTCGCGAATGAGAGCAGCTGCTTTTCGCCGGTGGACAGCATTCCGCCGCCCTCTCCTACGTCACTGTCAAGCCCTTTGTCCATCTTCGCAATAACTTCCTCCGCGGAGACGAGACGAAGGGCTTCCATTATCTCTTCATCCGTGGCTTCCGGACGGCCGTATCTCAGGTTGTCGCGCACCGTACCCGAGAAAAGGTGCGGGGTCTGGAGCACATATCCAATGCTGCTGTGCAGCCAGAGCTGCGAGCGTTCCCTTGCGTCGCGCCCGTCGATCAGGATCTGCCCCTCGGTGGGTTCATAGAATCTGCAGACCAGGTTGACAAGGGTAGACTTGCCCGCGCCGGTCTCGCCGACTATCGCAATATTGGTCCCCTGCGGCACCTTAAGGCTGAAATGTTCAAGCACATTTTCCTCGCCGTCGGGATATCTGAAAGTAACGTCCCTGAACTCTACGTCTCCGAGCAGCTCCTCCCAGTTCTCCTTCTTCGGATCGAAAGTGTCCCCGTATTTCTCAACTACTTCCGGCGAATCGACCACCTCGGTCTTTTCTTCAAGAAGCTTCGTGAGGCGCTCGATGTTCGGCTGTATCGCGAAGACCGCCGAGAGCGTGATTATGATGTTCTGGAGAGGATCCAGTATCGAGAGCGCGTAGGTCATGAACACCGAAAGCGTCCCGAGCTGCATCAGCCCTTCAGAGGTAAGCCTTCCGCCGCTGTCGAGAACTATCGCGAGAACTATCGACGACATAAAAGTGACCGTTGAGATGAAAAGCGCGGAATAGTGCGATTCCCTTACCGCAGTCTTCTTCATCTCTGAGGTATCTTTCTCAAAATCCGCGGACATCTTGTCCTCGATGTCGAGCACCTTGATGGTCTTCGCGCCGGTGATCCCTTCATTGAAATTCCCGGTTATCTTCGAGTTGATCTCGCGGATCTTCCGGTTGAAGGCTACGAGCTTCCTCTGAAAAAATACCATGAGGAGGACCGTTATAGGAATAATAATCAGGATATACAGCGTGAGTCTGGGCTGGACTGTCAGCATGACCACAAATGTAGCGATCACGTAGGAGATCGACCACACGAAATCCATCAGTCTCCAGGACACGAGCTCGCCGATCTGCCCGGTATCGCTCATTACACGCGAGTGGATATATCCCACGGAAAACCTGTTGAAATATGAGAACGACAGGGTCTGCAGGTGGTTAAAAGAAGCATCCCTGAGGTCCCGGTTCGTCGACATCTCTATGAATCCGCAGTCAGACAGGTTCTTGTAATCAACCAGCATCTGCACGGCCTTGACGCCCATATATGACGCAATGAAAAGCCCCAGGCCTTCGACCGTCCTGCCGCCGACGAATGTATTCAGCGCGTAGCGGTTGAAGAGCGGGTAGATCGCGTCAAAGCTGCTGGAGAGCAGCCCCATCAGCACCATTATAATGATCCTGGCGCGGTACTTTCTGAGAAACGGGAAAAGCTTCGGTATGCCGAGGTAAGGGAGGCTTACGGTCTTTTTATTTTCTTCCATGATCACACCTCCATTCCCTTGCTCTGAAGCTCGAAGATCTTCCTGTAGAGGCCTTCCTGCTCCATTAGCTGCGCGTGGGTACCGGACTGGGCCACCCTGCCCTTGTCCAGCACGATAATATTGTCCGCGTTCATGATCGTGGTGATCCTGTGGGCAATAATTATCATGGTGGACTTCCCGGTATTCTCCCTGATCGCGTGCCGGATCTTCTGGTCCGTCTCCGCGTCAACCGCGGAAAGCGAATCGTCAAACACCATTACAGGCGGCTTCCTGATCAGCATCTGAGCGATCGCGGTCCTCTGCTTCTGGCCTCCGGAGAGGGTCACTCCCCGCTCGCCGACAAAGGTGTCGTAGCCCTGCGTGAAGCTCGTGATCGCGTCGTCAATGCTGGCCGCCTTTGCAGCGGCGCGGATCTCCGCCATGTTAAGATTGTCTTTCGTGATCGCGATGTTTTCGGAAAGCGAGCGCGAGAACAGGTAAGGTTCCTGCAGCACCACGCCGATATTGTCCCTTAGGTAGTCAGAGTCAATATCCGCTATGTCAACATCTCCGATGGTAATGCTCCCTGAACCTTCAGGCAGGCCGTAAAGCCTTTCAAGGAGATAGATCAGCGTGGATTTGCCTGACCCGGTGCCCCCGAGTATTCCGACCGTCTTGCCCGCAGGAATATCAAAGCTGACATCGTGCAGGACCTCTGCAGTCCCGTTATCATACGCAAAGGAAACGGTCCTGAAGCTGATATCCCTGTCCATGGGCGGTCTTACCGCATTCTCCCTGTCCTTCTCGGGCTCGGAATTCATGATGTAGCGCAGACGCTCTATCGAGATCCCGGCCTTGCTGAGCTGGGAAATGACCCTGCCAAGCTGCCTGATCGGCCAGATCATCATTGCGTTGTAAGCCACCAGGGCAATGTAGCTTCCGGTCGAAATGGTGCCGTTAACGCAGAGTACGGCCCCCATCGACATAACGGTGATATTCTGCAGGCCGGAAACGATGTTGCCAAGCGAGAAGAAAAGCGCCATCAGCTTCATCAGCTTCACCCAGAAGCCGGTATAAAATACGTTCTGCTTCTCAAATCTCCTGCGCTCGTATATCTCCTGCCCAAAAGCCCGCACTACGCGCACCCCGGTCAGGTTCTCCTGAACGATCGTCGAAAGTTTGCCTTCCTCCTCGTCGGCCTTTAAGAATGTCGCCCCGATCTTCGAGTGAAAGATCAGCGAGTAAAGCACCGTGATCGGGATGAAGATTGCCGCGGCGATAGTCACCTGCGGGCTGAGCCCTGCCATGAAATATATCGCAAGCCCGATCAGGAGCCCTATGCGCACCAGCGCTACGAGATGCTCAGACACGAACTGTTTTACGGTCTGCACGTCCGAGGTGCAGCGCTGAATGATGTCGCCGGTCTTATTCTCACTATGCCAGGCGTAGGGAAGGTGCATGATGTGTTCAAAGACCGTATTCCTGATCCTCTCAACGAAGGTCTCGGACCCGCGCGCGTTCAGCGTCCTGAAAAGGTAGCGCGACACAGCTCCGCAGCCGCCGATGATCACGGCCGCAAGCGCGAGCAGAATAAAATGCTCCCGGAGATAAGCCATTCCACCCGCCATCTCAACAAGCTTTGCCTGAAGGGCCCCGAGCGGTTCCTCAGAATCCCCTATAACGTAGTCGACGGCAAATGATATGAGCTTGGGCGGAAGCATGTCAAAAAGAGCCACGAGCGCGGCAAAAACTGCCCCCGCAATGTAATATCGCTTGCTTCCCTGAAGGAAAAACAGGATCATCTGCATTTTCCCCGGGAAGCGCTCGGCCCCGGTATTCTGTTCCTTAATATTAGTTTCGTTCTGCTTCATTTATAAATGAACTCCATGTTGGCCTTATTTGCGCCCACACGTAAGCCGGGCGCGCGCATTCGGCTTTATTGCACAAAAAAACTCTCTTCGCACATTGCTGCACGAAGAGAGTCTAAAGATCAATAGCTGGAAGCTATAAGGCACATTCCGCCTGTAAACAGGCCGGTCCGAAGCTTAATAGTTTGCTTCGTGTACCTCGAAATAGCTCTGAGGATGCTGGCATACAGGGCAAACCTGAGGAGCCTTGGTGCCTACTACGATATGACCGCAGTTACGGCATTCCCAGACCTTGACTTCGCTCTTCTCAAATACCTGGCTGGTCTCCACATTGTGAAGAAGCGCACGGTATCTCTCTTCATGCTGTTTCTCAATAGCTGCTACATAACGGAACTTAGCTGCAAGAGCCTTAAAGCCCTCTTCCTCGGCGGTCTTAGCGAACCCTTCGTACATATCGGTCCACTCATAGTTCTCGCCCTCAGCTGCTGCCGCAAGGTTCTCGGCGGTATTGCCAATGCCCTCGAGCTCCTTGAACCACATCTTGGCATGTTCCTTCTCATTGTCAGCTGTCTTAAGGAATAAAGCAGAGATCTGCTCATATCCCTCTTTCTTTGCAACAGATGCAAAATATGTATATTTGTTCCTTGCCTGGGACTCTCCTGCAAATGCTGCCTGGAGATTCTTCTCAGTCTGGGTGCCTGCGTATTTATTAGCCATTTCTATACCTCCTGAAATATTCTGTAACAAAATAATCCGTACTAATATATGATACTGAAGAAAGCGCGAAAAGTCAACTGCCGGAGCCCTTATTTCTGCGCTTTCCGGCAAATAAAAATGAACTTAATTTAGGTACCAAAACATGTTTTAACTGTGACCGGTATGGTGTATACTCCAATACGAAAGGCAGGGCCTTTTTGCCGGCTCCATCTTCCGCTGAATTTATAAACAGATCATCTGACAGGATATAGAAACAGATTTAAATGGATAACAACATAAAAACAAAGAAATCCGGGATGCGGGACCTCACGGCCGGTTCCGTCCCGAAGAACATAATAGCCTTCGCGGCGCCGCTTTTCTTCGGACAGCTGCTGCAGACGCTTTACAACATGGTCGACGCCTGGGTCATCGGCAACTACACCGACACTGATACCTTCGCTGCGATCAGCTCGACCTTTACCATAGTATTTCTGATACTGGGCTTCTTCGGAGGCATTTCCCAGGGCGGATCGATCCTGATCTCGCGCTATTTCGGGGCAAAAGACTACGATAACGTCTCAAAGGCGATCCATACAAATTTCCTGATGGCTATCATTGCCTCAGTGATCTCTACCATTGGCGGGCTTATCCTCACTCCCCACATTGTGGCCTGGATAGACATTCCTGAGACTGTAGCTCCCCACTCTACGGCATATTTGACGATATATTTTGCCGGAGTCTCCACTGTCATCATTTACAACACCGGAATGGCCATAATGCGCGCGCTGGGCGACAGCCTGCACCCGCTCTATTACCTTATATTCTCATCAATACTTAATGTAGGGCTGGACCTGCTGTTCGTCGCGCACCCAGCATTCAGATGGGGAATATCCGGCGCAGCCATCGCGACAGTGATCTCACAGGGAGTCAGCGCTGTCCTCTGCCTCATACGTCTGCTCCGCACTCCGGGTTTTGCAGGACTGCGCTTCAGGGAACTGCACTTCTACCCCCGCCTGATGGCCACGGTCCTCCGCCTGGGGATCCCGGCCGGGATACAGAACTCCGTCCTCACGATTGGCAACCTTGTTGTCCAGAAGAACATCAATGCCTTCGGGAAATACGCAATGTCTGGATATGGGGCCTACTCCAGGATCGAATCCATCGTTTTTCTGCCGATAACCAGCATGGCAATGTCCGTAACGACATTTGTCAGTCAGAATCTCGGCAGCGCAGAATACGGCCGCGCTAAACAGGGCGCCAGATTCTCTATATTTGTCGGCATGATCAGCGCAGAGCTGATAGGCGTCATTATGTACTTCTTCTCGCCGCAGCTTATATCAATATTTACCCAGGATCCGCTCTCTATAGAGTTCGGGGTCACCCATGCCAGGATCACCTGCTGGTTCCTGTTCCTCCTGGCCCTGGCCCACTGCAGCGCCGGCGTAATGCGCGGCTGCGGCAAGTCCCTGGTCCCTATGGTAAACATGCTCGCGTTCTGGTGCGTCGTAAGGATCATATACGTTACCGTCGCTACGAGGATAGTTCCGGAATACGCTACCATCGCCTGGGCATATCCGCTTACCTGGGGCTTAAGCGATATCGTATTTGTATTTTTCCTGCTCCGGACTGACTGGGTGCACGCCTTTGAGAAAAAATAAAGAAAGTAATCATGAAAAAGCTTATCTGGGTATAGGCATTTCTGCCGAGGAAACGAAGAGGCCTGGTTTACACTTATAAGATTTACACAAAAGCAAAGAATGGAGTGAGCTAAAAGCTCACTCCATTCTTTAAGTGATCATCGCATGACTGCCAGTTTTCACCAACTCCAGCAGTATCTCTACATTCTTCTCCATGGACTGGACCGGTACGTACTCGAACCGGCCGTGGGCGTTTTCATATCCGGCTGAAAGATTCGGGCAGGGGAGTCCTCTCCACGAGAGTGACGATCCGTCCGTACCTCCCCGGAAGGGCTCGGTCTTCGCCTCAAGCCCGCAGGCCTCGATGGCCCTGACGAGCCTCGGCACAAGGTCCGGCACTTCATCTATCTTCTCTTTCATATTTCGGTACGATTCCTTGATCGTGCAGCGCACGGTTCCCGGAACATTTGCCGGACCGTTCCCCGCATCTATGCAATATTTCTCATTCAGTTTCCGCGCACATTCCCGCACGAACTCTTCTCTTTCAGAGAATTTTCCTGCGTCATGATCCCTGATGATAAGTGTCACGCGGGCGTACTCGCAGGAAGCATTGACATTTGTCACGTGGTAAAAGCCTTCGCGGCCCTCGGTGCACTGCGGACGCTCTGCGGCTGGGAGCATTGCCAGGAACTCAGCTGCAATATCCGAGGCATTTATCATTATGCCTTTGGCAGTCCCTGTATGGACGCTCCTGCCGTAGATCTCCACGTCGGCCTGCGAAGCATTGAATGTCTCGTCAGTGTAATAGCCGAGGTGGTCGCCGTCAAGGGTGTATGCGGTGCGGGATCCGAAGCGTGTGAGATCCAGATTCCCTGCAAGCCCTCCGACCTCTTCATCCGGAGTAAAAGCGATGCTCACCGGTACATGCGGCAGCTCCGGATGGGCTATAAGGTATTTTGCCATCGTCATGATCGCAGCGATCGAGGCCTTGTCGTCTCCGCCCAGAAGAGTCGTCCCGTCGGTCAGGACCAGGTCCTGCCCCAGATAATCCTTAAGGTTCGGAAAGTCTTCGGCTTTCATGACAATGCCCTTTTCCTTATTCAAGGCAATGTCTTCTCCCTGATAATTCTCGAGTACCCAGGGCTTTACGTTCTCTCCGCTAGCGTCCGGAGCGGTATCAATATGCGCGATCAGGCCTACCGGCTCCTCCCTGGCGAGACCCGGGCTCCCGGGGATCTTCCCGTAGACCACGCAGTATTTCTCGTCCAGCATTACATCAGAGCATCCGATCTCATTAAGCTCGTCGCGGAGCACTCTTGCGAGGTCCCACTGGCATTCGGTGGAAGGCATTCTCCCGGTACCGTTAGCGGACTGGGTATTTATTTTCACATAACGCAGAAAACGTTCCTTTACTTCGTTGTAGCATTCAGACATTTTATCCTCCTGTGCACGGAACTCCCTGGTGATATAATTCCTTCCTCTGAAATTCTAACACCGCAGAACGGATTTGTCTATGAAAATGCCGAGCCCCTCTCACTCAAAACACATAATAAAAGGTCTCCCGGATAGTGATATGCTACCCCCAAGTAGGACATTGAAATATAAAACCTACTTGGGGGTATTTCTATGTCCAGAAAAAGTAAGATTGATCCTGCTGAAAAGGTAAAGATCATTGAGCGGGTACTGGCAGATGAGATCAGCGATACTGAA
>JAIKVW010000036.1 GCA_024685315.1 Lachnospiraceae bacterium | reverse complement strand
CCGCCTACGGCGTAAGCCTTTACGACCATATCATCCTTCGCGGAGATTCCGTGACCGAGAACCAGGTAATAGTCAGCAGCCAGTGATCATTAACAGGAGTCATGATATATGATTAAGAACAGCAAACAGAGGGCTTACCTTAAAAGCCTCGCAATGGATCTTGACGCGATAATCAGGGTAGGGCACGAAGGCGTTACTCCCGAATTCGTGAGCGCAGTAGACGAAGCGCTTGCGTCAAGAGAGCTCATCAAGATCAGCGTCCTCAAATCCTGCGAGGATGACGTAAAAAGCGTAGCGTCAACCACCGCAGAGAGGACCCGCTCTGACCTCGTACAGGTCATCGGACGTAAATTCGTTCTCTACCGCGAGGGAAAAGACGAAAAGAAGAAGATAGTTCTTCCTTAAATAGCGGAGGGACCCGGACCTTGTATATTTTCACAGAAGAGCAGACAATGGGCACACGCAAAAAAATCGGTATTATGGGCGGGACCTTCGACCCGGTACATATTGCCCACCTGGTTCTTGCAGAGAACGCCTACAGGGCTTTCGGGCTAGACAGCGTAATAATCCTTCCCTCCGGACATCCCGCCTACAAGATCACCGGCGGAAGAGAGATCAGCTGTGCAGAGCACCGGCTGGCAATGCTGGAAGAAGCCTGCAGGGACATTCCTTATTTCCGGGTCTCGGACATGGAAATAAAGCGAGAGGGCAATACTTATTCAGCGGATACGCTGGAGATCCTGACCAGGGAGAATCCTGACACTGATTATTACTTCATAATCGGCGGCGATTCGCTCATTAAGCTGGACACCTGGCATGATCCCGCATCCCTGCTGAAGAACTGCATCATCGTCGCGGCTGTAAGGGACGTAGCGCCCATACAGGCCTGCGAGGAGAAAGCCGCAGATCTGAGGGAAAGGTTCGGCGCAAGGATAGAGTTCATGGACATTCCGCAGCTCGATATCTCAAGCACGGAGATACGGAGGCGCGTTCATGACGGCCTTTCCGTTAAATATCTGGTCCCTGCCGGGGCAGAAGAGTATATAAAGGAGCATGGGCTTTACCTTTAGGGTTCAGCCGGAACAGATGGATAATACAGATCTGGAAAAAGCCATGGAGAAGCTCCTTCCTGAGAGGCGCTACAGGCATTCTCTGGGAGTTGAGTACACCGCGGGTGCGCTCGCGATGAGGTACGGCGCGGCCACGGAAAAAGCACTGATCGCGGGAATACTTCACGACTGCGCAAAAGCCTTCAGGGGGAACGACATCATCCGCAGGTGCGATGAGTGCGGGATTTCCCTTACCGATACCGAGCGCAGCAATACCGCGCTGATCCACGCAAAACTCGGGGCTTACATGGCAGAACATAATTACGGTGTCCAGGACGAAGAGATCATCTCGGCGATCAGATGGCACACCACAGGCCGGCCGGGGATGACCCTTCTGGAAAAGATAGTCTTCACGGCTGATTATATCGAGCCTCACCGGGACCGGGCTGACAATCTCCCGGAGATCAGGGAGATGGCATTTAACGACCTTGACAGGGCCGTAGCCGTTATCCTGGAACAGACCCTGGAATTCCTGAAGGGATGCGGGAACGAGATCGATCCCGGCACTCAGGAAGCCTATGATTATTACAGCGAACTGATAAAGAACAGAGAATGACCAAGGACCCCAGAACAGCAATAGAAGAGGAAGAGGAGTTCAAAATATGAGTGATATTTCAAGAGAAATGACATCGATCGCGCTGGATGCTCTCAAGGACAAGAAAGCCGTTGATCCCAGGATCATAGATATACGCGAGGTTTCAGTCATAGCAGATTATTTCCTGATCGCGAACGGCAGAAATGTAAACCAGGTCAGGGCGATGGCCGACGGAGTGGAAGAGGCTCTCGGCAAGGCAGGATACCTTCCGAGGCAGATCGAGGGCTACAGCAGCGGAATCTGGGTGCTCATGGATTACAATGATATAATCGTGCACATTTTCTCCGAGGAATCCCGCGTATTCTACGACCTCGAGAGAATCTGGCGCGACGGCAGGGAGATCGCTCCGGAGGAGATATGAACTGTATAGCATTAAAAAATGAAATATAAATGAAGGCCCGGGCTGCTGGAAAGAGCAGTCCGGGCCTTTATAATCTCTGTCACATTCCCATCCTGACAAGCCCGATGACCTTACCGAGGATCGAACACTCCTTGGTAATGATAGGCTCCATGGACTGGTTCTCAGGCTGGAGACGGAAGTAGCCGTCTTCCTTATAAAATGACTTGATAGTAGCGGAATCATCAATAAGCGCGCAGACAACGTCGCTGTTCTCAGCGGTTTCCTGCTGCTTTACGAGCACGTAATCGCCGCTAAGTATACCGGCATCGATCATGCTCTCGCCGCGGACCTTCAGCATGAATACCTCGGCATCGGGGAGCATATCCGCAGGCATAGGGAAGTATCCGCTGATATTCTCGACGGCGAGAATAGGCTCGCCTGCAGTAACAAGGCCTACCATAGGCACATTTACAACATCCCTTCGCGTAAGCCCGTACTCATCATCCAGGATCTCAATAGCGCGGGGCTTTGAAGGATCCCTTCTGATATAACCTTTCTTCTCTAGAGAAGCAAGATGAGCATGCACGGAAGACGTGGACTTAAGATCTACAGCCTCACAGATCTCCCTCACCGAAGGAGGGTAGCCCTTCTTCAGGATCTGCTGTTTGATATATTCAAGGACTTCACTCTGTTTCCTGCTGATCTTAGCACTCATTGCGATCATACCTCCGCTCGGAACAAAACCGGTAATACCTTCACGAGTATAATAACATATCGAACAAACATTTGCAAACATTTGTTTGGATTTTTTCTTGAAAAGCATTGACATCGGAACTAATGTTCGATATAATGCAAACACAATACGAACGGTTGTTCGTGTTGTTAAATATTTATTACGTGCATTAATAGATTGAGTTATATACGGATCGGAGGTTATTATTATGATGAGCAGAGCCGTAAAGGGAAAGGTCTTAATGGCAGTTGTGATCGCAGTTCTTGCGTTATTCTTTATTTTTGTAAGCCCGGTCAGGGGCCTGGCATCTGAGGCAGGCACACGCGCCGGAAAGGCTGAGACTGAGACAGTCTACGTTACATACGTTGTAGAGCCCGGCGACACGCTCTGGGATATCGCCGAGGACAATCTGTGCTCAAAGTTCTCAGACACACAGTCATACATTAAGGAAGTCATGCGTGCGAACCACATAGAGAATTCAAATATTCATACCGGACAGCTGATAATAATTCCTCAGGATGCAGCAACACTTAACGCACAGGTATCTAATTAACAGGCTCCAGAGGTCCTGAAAGCCGCAAAACACAGGCATTTCCGCCCGGTAGGGCGTTATTGTGGATAAATCTATCGTGTCGCAAAATCATTATTTTACGACACGATATTGCTTTTTCAGGGCCTGTATTGTATAGTTTTATCAGGAATCGCCTAAAAGCCTGTTTCCAGCATTTTTGCCGATGATCAAAAACATGTTTTACGGAGAATAATTTTTTATGCCGGAATTAACTTATAAAGAACAAACTGATCTGAACAACGTTGAAAAGATCCGCGAGCATCTTCGCGAGCTTCCGAAATTCTGCACCGAATACTTCAGATCTCTCGAGATCCGCAAAAGCACAAATACCAGGAAGAACTATGCCTACGACCTGGGCGTTTTCTTTTACTTCCTTAAGTCTGAAAATCCTTACTTTAAGGACAGGGACATCCGGACGATTCCCATAGACACGATGGACCTGATCACTTCGATGGATATCGAGGAATATCTTTCATTCCTTGAATCCTACCGCAAGGACGGTAAATTGTATACAAACCATGAGGAAGGCAAGGCCCGCAAATTATCGTCCCTTAAGAGCTTTTATGATTATTATTACAAAAAAGGCCTGTTAAAGACGAATCCGACCCGCATGGTCGACGTTCCCAAGATCAAGTCAAAGAACATCATCCGGCTTGACCCTGACGAGATCGCCATGCTCCTTGATAAGGCTGAATCTGGCGAAAAGCTCAGCGGACGGCAGCTTTCCATGCATGAACGCACCAAGGTTCGCGATACGGCGATCCTGACGCTTCTCCTGGGAACCGGGATCCGTGTTTCCGAGTGTGTCGGCCTAGATATGTCAGACGTGGATTTTAACGCAAATGCTGTCAGAGTCATCAGAAAAGGCGGCAACGAGGCTCTGGTTTATTTCGGCGACGAGGTCGAGCATGCTCTCAAGACCTATATTGATGAAGAACGCTCCCAGCTTAAGCCTCGTGAAGGCAGCGAACACGCACTGTTCATATCGCTTGAAGGCACCAGGATCTCCACCCGTTCTATCGAACGTCTGGTCAAGAAGTACTCAAGGCTGGTGACGACCGTAAAGAAAATAACTCCCCATAAGCTCCGGAGCACTTACGGCACCGCGCTTTACAGGGAAACCGGCGATATCTACCTCGTAGCCGACGCTCTCGGCCACAAGGATGTAAATACTACTAAGAAGCATTACGCGGCTATCGATGAAGATAAACGCCGCAGCGCCGCAAATGCAGTAAAACTCCGCGAAGAATGATCACTCTTCGCGGAGTTTTTTCAGTAGTTTTTCAAAGTATTCAGGTATAGGTGCGCAAAACTCGACGTACTCTCCTGTCCCGGGATGGATGAATCCCAGCACCATTGCGTGTAGCGCCTGTCCGCCGAGTCCAAAGGGATCCTTTGACGGACCGTAGACCGTATCTCCGACAAGCGGATTCCCTATATACTTCATATGGACCCTGATCTGGTGCGTCCGGCCGGTCTCAAGCTGACATTCCACATAGGTATATTTGCCGAACCTCTCCAGGACCCGGTAATGGGTAACTGCGTTCCTTCCTGCAGGGTTTATCCCCATCAGCTTCCTGTCATTTGCCAGTCGGCCGATCGGAGCGTCTATAGTTCCCTCGTCGTCTTTAAGGATATTGTATACAATCGCCCGGTACTTCCTTGTGATCGAATGCACCGAGAGCTGATCGGCGATATTTCTGTGGGCGGAATCATTTTTGCAGACCACGAGCACACCTGTGGTGTCCTTATCTATCCTATGGACGATACCGGGCCGCATAACGCCGTTTATTGATGAAAGATTATCCCTGCAGTGATACATCACCGCGTTCACAAGGGTCCCGCTGTAGTGGCCGGGCGCAGGATGCACGACCATTCCCCTGGGCTTGTTGACCACGAGGACATCATCATCCTCGTACAGGATATCCAGAGCTATGTTCTCTGGTTCGATGTCCGGGAGTACCGGGTCGGGTATATCTATTACCAGAAGGTCGTCCTCGCGGAGCTTGTAGCTGGCCTTTACGGCTTTTTCGCCGACGGTGACCCTTCCGTCTGAGATCATTTTCTGAATGTACGAGCGTGAACAGTCCGGGATCAGGAGGCTCAGATATTTATCCGCCCTGGTCCCTGCATCGGCTTCATCTATGCAGAAGGTTTCTGTTCGAGATCCTGATTCAGGCACCGGCATTATCATCCTCCGCTTTCTTTTCTTCCGCGCCTTTCTTCCTCAGGAACGAGAGATCCTCGTCCTTATAGTAGAATATCATCAGGACCACGAGAAGAACTGCACCGATAGACACGCATATATCAGCTACGTTAAATATCGGAAAATCTATGATCTCAAAGTAAATAAAGTCTATTACGAAAGTATGGACCAGACGGTCGATAAAGTTTCCGACGGCTCCTGCAAAAAGCATAATAAGCACGGCCCTTAACGAAGCCATGCGTTTAGTCTCCGGGACCCTTGCGTAAATAAAAGCCATTACCGCAAGCACTATGACCGTGAAGATTATAAAGAAAACCTTCTGGTTCTGCATCAGTCCGAACGCGGAGCCGCGGTTTTCAAGGTATTCAAGCCTCAGAACACCTTTTATTATGTCGATCCCGTCTGTTCCGCGCAGGCGCGTATAAGCCAGGAATTTAGTCAGCTGGTCAAGCGTAATAAGCACGGCGATCCCGATAACCGCCTTTAGATATTTCATATGCTGCAGACCTCCCAGCAGGCGGCGAGGATTTCTTCGTCATTCACGTCAGTGTGCACGCCGGCGGATCCGAGGCTGTCCAGGAGCACGAACCTGATGTTTCCGTGATCCATCTTCTTGTCGGATTTCGTTGCCTCAAGGATCTCCTTCGGAGTGATCCCTTTCACCTTTATCGGCAGACCGAATGAAAGCAGGGTCTCACGTATATCCGCGAGTTCTTCCGCGCTTATGTAACCCCGCTTGAATGAGATGTAAGCTGCGGCGTTGATGCCTATTGCCACACACTCCCCGTGCAGAAGGTTGAATTCCATGAGCTTCTCGACCGCATGTCCTATCGTATGACCGAAATTCAGCACTGCGCGCTCGCCCTTCTCATTGGGGTCCTTTTCTACCACGTCTTTTTTGATAAAGCAGCTCTTCTCCACCATGCGCAGGATCTTCTCGGAATTCCGGGATACGATCGCATTGTGGTTTTCCTTCAGCCACGCATAGTAGGCCTTATCCCTTATAAGGCCGTGCTTCACAACCTCTCCCATCCCGGAGACGAACTGCTCGTCAGGGAGGGTCAGGAGTGAATCTGTATTAGCGTAAACAAGTGCGGGCTGGTGAAAAGCGCCGACCATATTCTTGTAGTCCTTCAGGTCCACGCCTGTCTTGCCGCCGATGCTGCTGTCGACCTGCGCAAGAAGGCTTGTCGGGATCTGAATGAACCTGATCCCCCTGAGATAAGTCGCGGCAGCAAATCCGGTGATGTCGCCGGTAACGCCTCCGCCGAGCGCGGCAAGGACGTCGCCCCGCTCGAAATGATTCTCTATCAGGAAATAATAGAGGTCTTTGACCGTCTCAAGGTTCTTGCTCTTCTCTCCCGCCTCAAAGGTAAAATCGTAGACATCCCCGATGCTGTCAAATATGTTCCTGACTTCATCAAGATAGTGCTGAGCAACATTGGAATCGGTAACTATGCAGAATTTGCGGTCCTCGAGGTCAGCGCTCACCGCTGCGGCGGCAAGATCCATGAAGCTGTCCGAAAGAACTATATTATATAAGGCTTTACCTTCTCTTCTGACCGTAAGTTCACTCATGCGAAACACCTCCGTATAAACTGTAAAAAACGCAGGTGCATTCGCACCTGCGTAAGAATATCCCGTACTTATTACTCGGTCTGGTCTGCGGAACCGTTCTCCGGGGCTGCAGATACTGTATCGCCGTCATCAAAGATCTCTGAAATGTCCTTAAGAAGGCCCTCGCTGTCCTCGGACCCTGAAAGAGTCTCGTCGAAATCCTCTTCCTTAGCAGGCTCCTCGGCCTTCTCAGGCTCGTAGCTTCCGTCATTGACAGGACCGGCCTGGAGCTTGTCGACGTTCTCCTGGGCGGTCTTCTCAAGTCCTGAGATAACGTCGCCGTCGAGAGTCTTGAAATTATATGCCTCAGAATCCAGAAGATGGAGCTGCGAGGTCGCAAGCGCCTTGTACTGGGCCTTGTAATTCTCGTACTGCTTCATCAGGTCTGAAGACTGAACTTTCATTCTCTCAAGCTCTACCTTCGCGTCAGCCACGATGGTCTGTGCCTTTAGGACTGCTTCCTGCTCTATAACGGTCGCGTTCTTCTTCGCGCTGATGATGGTCTCCTCAGCGGTGGTCTCCGCAAGGACCAGTGCCTTCTGAAGTGATTTCTCGATTCCCCTGTAATGCTCAAGATTAGCCTCGAGTCCGGCTATCTTTTCCTTAAGCGATGCGTTCTCTTTGTAGAGCGTCTCGTAGCTGTCAGATAATTCATTGAAGAATGTGTCAACATCTAACTTGTTGTAGCCCATTCCTCCCTTAAATGTCCTGCTCTGGACTTCTATGGGTGTTATCATTTATTTCCCTCCTTTTAGCCGAGATAAACTTAAAGCAGGTCTTCCCTTCCGTCAAATGCCGGTACTGTAACGCTGGAAGATCCGGTTATAAGAATATCCTCAATGTCTCCGCTGATAGAGATATCCTTCGGAGTTACAATGATGATGGTCTCTGATACCTGCTGCATGTCTCCCTCGATCGCATAACAGGTTCCTGCAACGAAATCGATTATCCTCTGAGCTACAGCAGTCGGTACGGCTGCAAAATTGATAACAACTGCCTTGCCGGTAAGAAGCGTGTCGCTGACTTCACGGCAATTGTCAAATGTGAGCGGTTTAAGAATACATACTTCCATGCTGTCTGATCCCTGTGCCCTTGTGCCTGTCATTGAAACTATCTTGCTGGAGCCCGAATTCTTCCTGAAGACCGATGAACGCTCGCGCGCTGCGGGAGCTTCGCTGCGCTGGGGCTTTTCCTTCCTGAAAGTCTTACGGGGCTCCGGAATGACTTCCGGCTCGTCCGCGATATCATCATCGATATCGTCGTCGAGATCGTCATAGATGTCGTCGTCGAGATTCTTCTTCGGACTGCGGCTGAAAATGGATGATCTCTTCTCCTTAACAGGCTTTACCTTCTCCACTTTCTCTGCGTCGTCCAGGTCGTCGGTATCGTCGAATTCATCATCGTAATCATCATATTCGTTATCGCTAAGCTTAAGAAAGCCAAGGAACTTACTGATCTTGTTCTCTGCCATTTCCCCTGTATACCTCTGATAATGAAATTAGAGCTGCTTATTATAGTCTCTCTCTCCGAAGATCGCTGTGCCGACACGGACGTGAGTGGCGCCCTCCTCAATGGCTGTCTCAAAGTCCGCAGTCATGCCCATCGAGAGTACATTCATAGAAACATTATCAATGTTTTTGGCACCTATGTCAACAGATAATTGTCTTAATTTTCTAAAATAAGGCCTTGCCTCCTCGGGGTCTTCGCAGACCGGAGGGACCGTCATAAGCCCCCTGATATGCAGGCGCGGAAGCACTGAGACCGCCTCCGCGAGCGATGCGGCATCTTCAGGCCTGACTCCTGATTTTGACTCCTCGCCGCCGACATTTACCTCGAGCAGCACGTCAACATCAAGTCCTTTCTTTTCAGCCTCTTTCTCTATGGCCTGGGCAAGCTTTAAGCTGTCGACGGAATGGATCATCACCGCTCTTCCGACCACGTATTTGACCTTATTGGTCTGCAGGTGCCCGATCATGTGCCAGCGGATATTATCCGGAAGGACGTCATGCTTCTCCTTCATTTCCTGGGGCTTATTTTCCCCGAAGTCAAGGATGCCTGTCTCAAGAACCTCCTCGATGTCACTCACCGGCTTCGTCTTGCTTACCGCAATGAGGCATACCTCACCGCGGCTCCTTCCGGCCTTTTCGCAGGCCGCTGCGACTCTCTTCTCGACCTGTGCAGCATTTTCCTTAAGCATTCTGTCACCCCCAAAAGCTCTGCATCACATAAAGAATTCAAATTCATGTCCGTACATACGGACGGTGTCGCCTTCCTTTATGCCGAGTTTAATAAGCTGTTTCGTGATCCCGCTGTCCTGAATAAATTTCTGAAGGAACTCGAGGCCTTTTTCTGACTCAAGGTTGGTATAACCAAGCATTCTCTCGATCCTGGGGCCCTCGACGATATACACGTCTTCCTCCTCGGTGCTTTTGGTGACGCTGTAAGGAAGTACGACCTCCTGGCGTTCAGGAGTAAATTCAGTCTCAAAAATGATCCTCTCTTCAGGGGATTCCGCAAGAATCTGCTTCACCCTTCCAAGGAGCTCTTTCAGGCCTTTGCCGCTTACCGCTGAGATCGGGAAGACCTCATAGCCCTCAGGACCGAACTCATTTCTAAGCTTCTCAAGCACCGCTCCGGCTTCCTCCTCGGAAAGCGCGTCCAGCTTGTTCGCAGCAATTACCTGCGGTCTCTCCATGAGCTGCTCATTATAAAGGCTGAGCTCATTATTTATGGTGCGGATGTCCTCAACGGGGTCGCGCCCTTCGATTCCGGCTGCGTCGACCACGTGCACGAGTACCCTGGTCCTCTCAATGTGGCGCAGGAACTCGTATCCGAGCCCGGCTCCCGAAGAGGCGCCTTCAATGATCCCGGGGATGTCCGCGATCACAAAGCCCGCTCCGTCCGGATCGTCGACCACTCCGAGCACCGGATTAAGCGTGGTAAAATGATAATCCGCGATCTTTGGCTGGGCGTTAGATACTCTCGATATCAGGGTGGATTTCCCGACGTTCGGAAGGCCGATCAGCCCAACGTCTGCGATCAGCTTCAGCTCAAGAGTAACATATAGCCCGGTACCGTCTTCGCCAGGCTGAGCGTACCTCGGAGCCTGCATGGTCGAGGTGGCGTAATGCATGTTTCCCTTGCCGCCTCTGCCGCCCTTGAGGATCACCTTCCTGAGGTTCTCGCCGGACAAATCCGCAATCACCAGCCCGGAATCCGCGTCCTTGATGACCGTGCCCTCGGGCACCTTTATCACAAGGTCCGCCCCGCTCTTTCCGTGGCAGCGGTTCTTGCCGCCCTCTTCGCCGTTCTGGGCGCAGTACTTTTTATTGTACCTGAAGTCCGAAAGCGTGTTCAGACCCTTGTCGACCACGAAAATGACGTCTCCGCCCTTTCCGCCGTCGCCTCCGTTAGGGCCTCCGGCCGGCACATAAAGCTCCCTCCTGAAAGACACGTGCCCGTCGCCGCCCCTTCCGGAGCTTATATATATTTTTACCTTATCTGCAAACATGCCTCGTTACCTCTCGTATTATTGCAAAAACGGCTTCAAATTTACTGGAAATCTGAAGCCGTATACATAAATCTTCTCTAAAATATTATCTGCGCTTTACTGCTCAGCGTTCTCTCTGGGATAAACGCTAGCCTGCTTCCTGTCGCGGCCGAGCCTCTCAAATCTCAGGGTGCCGTCAACAAGTGCAAATAATGTATCATCCCCGCCTCTTCCAACATTGAGGCCCGGATGGATCTTGGTCCCGCGCTGCCTGTAAAGGATATTGCCGGCCTTAACGAACTGGCCGTCCGCACGCTTCGCGCCAAGCCTCTTGGACTCGGAATCACGGCCGTTCTTGGTGGAGCCGACACCCTTTTTGTGAGCGAAGAACTGAAGGTTCATTATAAACATCTTCTTATTCCTCCTTAATCTCCATTTCTACGTAGTCACTATACTGCTGCGCGATATCGGAAAGTCCAAGCACCAGTGTATCAAGCAGGAGGACCGCATCTGCTTCAGGCTTCTCAGGAAACCTGATTCGCATGTATCCGTCTTCATCTGCCTCAGCCTGGAACTCCGCCCCGGTGAACTCCTCAAGGGCATTCACCGTGTTGATGGTCAGCACTGAAACCGCACAGCATATAAGATCGTATTCATCCTCAGGAACAGAATCCGCATGCCCGGTGACGCTAAGTTCACGATAGCATCCGTCTGCATCCTTCAGAACTTTGATCCTGATCATATGGCATCATCCCTCAGCCGACGATCTTATCGATCCTGACCTTGGTATATGTCTGCCTGTGGCCGTTCTTCTTGTGGTATCCGGTTTTTCTCTTGTACTTGTAGACGATGACTTTCTTGCCTTTTTCTTCGCCAAGAGAAGTAGCTTCAACAGCCGCGCCCTCAACGACGGGGTTTCCGACCTTGACTGCATCTCCGCCTAATACGAGTACTTTGTCAAATACGACCTTAGAATCAGCCTCTGCGCCGAGCTTCTCAACCCTGAGCACATCGCCCTCTTCTACCTTGTACTGTTTACCACCGGTAGCGATAATAGCGTACATAAATAGGTTCCCTCCTATCCTCATATTTACTCGCCGGCTACGGTAACTCTGCCAAAAGGGCATAGTTTTAGACCCCGCCGTGCGGCATCCATAGTATTCTATCACAAGCCCCGCTTTTAAGTCAACGGGAAAATGCTTTCATTTTGAGCTTTTACAGTTCCCTGCGCCAGGCTTATCCCTGGAGCTGTTCCCGGAGCGGCATGCGGATCTTCTTCCTGGTGATCTCGACCAGCCCGAGAGGCGTGAAGTCGACTACCGTTACCTGTACGGGATCGGCTTTAGAGAGCTCCTTAAGATATGTGAGAAGCTCGTCCATACCGGCCTTGTCCTTCTGGTTAATGAAATCCACGATAATGATCCCGGCGAGGTTCCTGAGCCTGATCTGGCGCAGCACCTCGCGCCCGGCCTCACGGTTCACTTTAAGGAAGTTCTCGTCTTTCGCGCCGCGCCCTGCGGACTTTCCGGTATTTACGTCCACCACCGTCATTGCTTCGGTGCAGTCGATCACTATATAGGCTCCTGACTTAAGCCGGACGGTGCGTCCGAGCGCTTCTTTGAGGGCTTCTCTGAGACTGTAGAGTTTCTCAAGAGGATATCCCGCGTCCTCGTAAAGCCGCTTCCTGGCCTTCGGCACGCTGATACCCGAAATGACTTCTTTAAGATCGCTTACGATCTCGGTATCCGGCTCGGAGCAGTATCTCTCCGCAAGCTTCCGGTATGCCGGCGCCCCGCGGAAAATGCAGGAGTAAGGAATCCTCGTTGTAAGTTCGTTCATTATCCTCCGGTACTCCTCTGCGGTCCGGTCAATATCAGCGAGGATTTCGCTGTCAGGGACGTTCTCCGCAGCGGTGCGGATCGTCCACCCGTACTCCGGCCTCTCCCCGCCAAGGGCTTTTAAAGCGGCCCTCCTCACGGGATCCGCGATCTTCCGCGAGACCTTGCAGATCCCGGCATCTTCGGTAAGAACGCAGTACCTTCCCGGGAGGGTAATATTCCCCTTGAAAAGCACCTCTTTGGTGCCCTGCTTTTCGCGCGCGGCCTGTACCAGCACTGTATCTCCCTGCACCGGAAGCCCGCCCCTGCGCTTATCAGGAAGCGAAGGATCCGCAAAATGGATCCGGCTGCCTTTCAGCGGGAAATATCCGCTCCTGCCCGGCGCGTACTCAACAAACGCGGAATCGAGGTTCGGGACTATGTTTTTCACTACTCCCAGGTAGATGTCATCAATGCTGACGCTCCCCGGGCCTTCCTCTGCCCAGATCTCTGCGGCCTTTCCGTCTTCAAAGAGGAAGGTCATCACTATGCCGTCGATCTGCGTTACAAGTATCTTTCTCTCCATCAGAAGGCCTCGCTCAGCGGCACGAGACGGCCGCCTACTTCTGCGTACATTTCAAGCCTCTCGGTAAGTGACGAGAACTCTCCCGCCGTATGGCCGCAGCCTGCGGCAAAGGTATTAAGGACCAGTTCGGGCTTAAGGTTCGCCCTGCTGCCGGAAGACAGCTTCATGAATATCCCTCCGTAAGAAGCCTCCGCCCCCTCCGGAACGTCTACCCCGAGTGCGGCGCTGTCAATGCTTCCGGGGAGCTCCGTGATCTTCATCTCGTAGATAATCGGCCTGATATCGATCTCTGTCTCTCCGTTCTTCGTCGTCTTGCTGACAACTATGCTCTCGAGAGCAAGAAATCTTTCAAGGTCTTCCTGTAGGCCTTCCCAGAAAGGAAACCTCACAATATAGTCCGCGGCGGCCACCTGGGACATCGCGTTCTTCGCGGTATCGGGGAGCTGTATCGCTGAAAGGATCTCTATCCCCTCCGCCATCTCCTTATTAAGCGAGGCGCAGACCGCCTCCGGACCCGGAAAGCTGTTAAACTCCGCATCCATGTACTCACCAGACGATTCAAGACCCACTCCCAGCGGAGCCGCAAACGACAGTATCTGGTGCTTGTGGAACCCGTTCGTGTAGGCAATGTCGAGCCCGGAGCGGCGTATCGCCTTCTGGAAATATCTCATTATATCAAGGTGGCCGATGTAGCGCACGGTCCCTTTTTTGCTGAATTTGATCCTGATCTTCATTCTGACGCGCCCCTTCCCTTCATGCACACGCCTGTCCCGTAGGAGGCGCAGCCGCAGCCGGAACACTTATCCCGGCAGTTAGGGGTGACGATGGCCTGCTTCGCAAGCTCATATTCGCGGCCGAGGAACTTCCGGCTCACCCCGAGGTCAATGAAATCCCAGGGCAGCAGCTCATCGACCGGCCTTTCCCTGTAGATATAGAAATCCAGATCGGTGCCGGTATCAGCAAGAGCTTTCTCCCAGCCTTCCTCATTGAACTTGTCGGTCCAGGCGTCAAAACGGCAGCCGTTCCTGTATGCCTCGAGCAGAAGGGTTGCTATCCTCCGGTCTCCGCGCGCGAAAAGCCCCTCGAGCTTCGTGAGCTCGAAATCGTGCCAGTTGTACTTTATGCTTCTGTGGTTCAGCTGGGCTTTGATCTCGCTTGAGAGAATATAGCGCTTGTCCATCAGCTCTTCGCTGCGGGCCTGTCTGACCCACTGGAACGGAGTAAAAGGCTTAGGCACAAAGAAAGAAGTGCTGACCACTATTTCCACTCTCTTATTGCCCTTCCGTTCTTCCCTCGGTATGTCATAGAAATTCCTTGCTACTTTGTCCGCGAGCTGAGCAATGCCTTTTACATCCTCTTCGGTCTCGGTCGGCAGCCCCAGCATGAAATAGAGCTTTACGCGGTTCCAGCCTCCCCTGAAAGCGTCCCCCGAGCCCTTCATGATCTCTTCTTCATTTATTCCCTTGTTGATCACGTCGCGCATCCGCTGCGTCCCGGCCTCCGGGGCAAAGGTCAGGCTGCTCTTCCGCACATCCTGCACCTTGGACATGATATCAAGTGAAAACTCGTCTATACGGAGTGAAGGAAGGGAAATATTGATCCTCTCCTTCTCACAGATATCGATGAGTTCGTTAAGCAAGGTCCCGAGCTCGGCATAATCGCTCGAAGAAAGCGAGCTGAGCGATATCTCCTCTTGCCCGGTGGACTTTATCATCGCAAGCGCGTGATCGATAAGGTACTTTACGCTCCTCTGCCTGTCCGGACGGTAGACCATGCCGGCCTGGCAGAACCTGCAGCCCCTTATGCAGCCCCTCATGATCTCGAGGACGATGCGGTCCTGGGTTATCTTCATGAAAGGCACGATGGGCTTCTCGGGGTAAATTACGCTGTCGAGGTCCTTGACCACCTGGCGCTCTATCCTGGCAGGAACGCCCTCCGCAAGCGGAATGAAAGCCGCAAGCGTTCCGTCGTCATTATACGAAGGCTCATAGAGCGAGGGAACATATATCCCGGGGATAAAAGCGGCCTTCAGCAGGAAATCCTGCCTGCTTCCGCCTGCGGCCTTATTTGCCTTGTAGCAGTCAAGCAGAGCTCCGTAAACAGTCTCTCCCTCTCCGAGATAGAACAAGTCAAAGAAATCCGCGATTGGCTCCGGGTTGTAGGTGCAGGGGCCTCCCCCTATCACTATGGGGACATCCTCCCCGCGTTCCGATGCGAGCAGGGGAATCCCTGAAAGATCCAGTATCCTGAGGATGTTCGTATAGCACATCTCATACTGGATCGTGATCCCGAGAAAATCAAAATCCTTCACCGGGTCCTGGGACTCGAGCGCAAAAAGAGGTATATGCCTCTCCTCCATGATCCGGTCCAGATCGGTCCAGGGGGAATATACCCTCTCACAGAAGACGTCGTCCCGGGCATTCAGCAGATCGTATAGTATCTGTATGCCGAGGTAAGACATCCCTATTTCATAAACATCCGGAAAGCACATGGCAAAACGGATGTCCACGCTTTCCGGATCCTTATAAACAGCGTTTATTTCATTGCCGAGATATCTGACCGGCTTGTCGACGGTCAAAAGTATCTCGTTATTAAGTGCAAGTTTTCTCATATCGGGATCAGCCCTGCGGGCCCTGAAGGATCACTCCGCCCTTGCTGGCGGCCTCGGCGCGCTTTTTCGCATTGTCGATCAGCTTCTGCATGTAATCATGCTTCATGTTAAGGGAGAAACCGTTGATATTTACCACGAATTTGACCGGCTGGCCCTGTATCAGGACCCCGTTCATCTGCTCAAAAGTCATGATCGCGGCGGTGGTCTTCTTTCCCTGTGTGAAGGTCTCGAGCTCGACGCTGTCGGTAAACGCAGGTATCATGTTCTCCCCGGTCTTTTCGTTCTTGATCAGCATGAAAGCGGTCCGGGTCTGGCCGTTCGTATTGTCGATCCTGACCGGCACAAGGAACCTTGACTGCACCAGGATCTCCTGGAGCCTGTGGTCAAGCGCCCTCACCTTGTCGGGGTCGCGCTTGTCCTCTTCCTTTCTGGCTTCCTGCATGAATACCATTGCCGCAAGGCAGAGCTCCGGGCTCTCGTGCGGCCGCTTCTGGACCGGGATATTGTTGTAGTTCTTCCTCTTTACTGCCTCATAGAGGAAAAGATGGATATCGTCTCCGCTGTCAGTGACGCATATTGCACCGGTCCCGTAAATATAAAGGCTCTGCAGCCAAAGCGTAATAGGCTTTGCGTTTATCGTCTGGACCTGGCAGAGATCTCCGGCCTCTGTCAACTCCTGCGCCTTCCTGTCCGCGTCCTCCTTGCTGGTGAACAGAAGCACCTCATATGCGTTCTTGTCAGCGTTCCACTGAAGGAAAGGCCTCCTGGTGCGCTGCGAGATAATGGTGTGGATGCTGTTCATCTTCTGGAGCTGCTTTATGAAGAAAGGCTTGCGCTCGTTGATCCTAGCCTCGTTGGCAAGCTTCTCCTCGAGCCCGCTGATCGCCTCCAGGAATTCAGAAGCAGCCTCGTCGCCCTCGTCAGCAGCCTTTCTTATGAGCTCTACGCCTTTTGAGGTATCCTTGCGGACCCCGGTCCCGTTGTAATACATGTAGCCGAGGTTAAAGCAGGCCGCAATATTGCCGGCCTCGGCGGCCTTCTCGTAATACTGCGCGGCAAGCCCCTTGTCCATCTCGGTGCCCTCGCCGTTCTCGTAGCAGAGGCCCGTGCTGAACATAGCCTCGGCGCTCCCGAGCTCAGCCGCCTGCCTGAAGTAGTTAAATGCCGAATCGTCGTCGCCATCGTCCTGGGCGTCCATGCCCATATTGTAGAGGATCTCAGCCTCGTTTAAAGGCAGATCGCTGCCGGTGTCATTGTCATTTTTCCTTGTAAAAAAACCCATTCTCTTTTCTCTCCCTGGGCGAAGTCCCTTTATGCGCGGAACGCAGGTGTAATTCGTTCGTGAGTATAATTATAATATTTACGAATAGCAAATTCAATGTGAATATTTTGCTATGATTTGCGGCGGATTAATTGTATAATAGACAGTAACAGAATTAATATCTAGAAGGAGAATATCATGCCCCGTCATTTACTGAATCCCATGGATTTCTCGGTAGAAGAACTTGACCGGCTTATGGACCTTGCCGGAGATATCCGCAGCAATCCCGACAAATATGCGCATGCATGCGACCGCAAAACTCTTGCTACATGTTTTTACGAACCAAGTACCAGGACCCGTCTCAGCTTTGAATCAGCTATGTATCATCTGGGCGGACACGTGCTTGGTTTTTCTTCGGCCGATTCCAGCTCTGCCGCAAAGGGTGAGAGCGTTTCGGACACCATAAGGGTAATCTCCAGCTACGCTGACATTTGCGCTATTCGCCACCCCAAGGAAGGCGCCGCGTACGTAGCCTCGCTCCACTCAGGGATACCTGTAATAAACGCCGGCGACGGCGGACATCAGCATCCTACCCAGACCCTCACCGACCTGCTCACGATAAGGACCCTTAAAGGCCGTCTTGACCGCATCAGGGTCGGGCTCTGCGGCGACCTCAAATTCGGCCGCACGGTCCACTCCCTGATAAACGCGCTCTCCCGCTACGAGGGTATTGAGTTCGTCATGATCTCGCCCCCGGAGCTCCGCGTTCCGGAATACATCCTGGAGAACCTGGATGCCAAAAATATTTCCTACGTCCAGGTGCAGAGTCTTGATGACGCGATAACCGATCTTGACATCCTCTACATGACCCGCGTACAGCGCGAGCGCTTCTTCAACGAAGACGATTACGTGAGGATGAAAGATTTCTACATCCTGAACAAAGAGAAAATGTCTCTCGCGCCGGCAGACATGCTGGTAATGCATCCGCTCCCCCGCGTAAACGAGATCTCGGTCGAGGTCGACGAAGACCCAAGGGCGGTATATTTCCAGCAGGCACAGTTTGGCATGTACATCAGGATGGCCCTGATCCTCACGCTGCTTGAGATCAAGGTCGATTAAGGGAGGAGCATGATATGTTAAATATAAGCGGACTTGAAAACGGAGTCGTCATCGATCACATCCCTGCCGGGGTCAGCATGGAGATCTACAAGTACTTAAAGCTTAAAAACGTCGACGACGAGGTCGCGATCATAAAGAACGCCCAGAGCGGAAAAATGGGCAAAAAAGATATAATCAAGATCTCCGGAGACACTTCCTCGCTTGATATTGACGCGGTCGGATTCTTCTACCCCGATATCACCGTAAACGTCATCAAGGATGGCAAGATCATCGAGAAAAAGAGGCCCGGGCTTCCCAAAAAGCTCGTGAATATCATTAAGTGCAAGAACCCCCGCTGCATTACCTCTATCGAGCAGGAGCTCCCGCAGATATTCGAGCTGACCGACGCTGAGCATGCGGTATACCGCTGCCAGTACTGCGAAGAGAAATATACGAAATAGGCCTGTCTGGCTCATAAAAATGGAAAAAGGCCTTCCCTCCCGTGATATGCTACCCCCAAGTAGGACATTGAAATATAAAACCTACTTGGGGGTGTTTTATGTC
>JAIKVW010000035.1 GCA_024685315.1 Lachnospiraceae bacterium | reverse complement strand
GCCTCTTGCCCGCCACGGAGGCTCGTAAATGCTTCGCACCCCAGGCTCGTGATGCTTTGCATCCCTCGCTTTGGGCGGTCAGAGAGGCTCCGCCTCTTGCCCGCCCCGCCCCAGAGCAGAAAACCTGGCATTTAAGCAAGCTTAATGCCCGATTTTTCTGCTCTGGGGCAGGGGTGCTGAATAGTTACATATTTTCGTTGAATTATCCCATAAGATATATTAAAATACTAATATCTATGTACCTTTTTCCGGGTGGGGCTGGAGAGTTATCTGCGCCGCCGGGGAGTTTGTTATAGAAGGGCGTGAAGGTATGAGCAAAGACAACAACACACAGTATTTTAAGTTTAATAATGATGAGAGCAAGCTTGCTGTCAAGGATATCCTTGAAGCCGTATACATTGCGCTCACCGAGAAGGGTTACAATCCGGTTAACCAGATCGTGGGCTACATTATGTCCGGAGACCCTACCTACATCACCAGCTATAAGAATGCCCGCTACCTCATTATGAAGGTCGAGAGGGACGAGCTTCTTGAGGAACTTCTGAAAAACTATATCGAGAACAACATGAGCTAGGCATGAGGATCATCGGACTGGATTACGGCTCTAAGACCGTGGGGGTAGCTGTGAGCGATCCGCTGGGGATCACTGCCCAGGGTCTTGAGACGATATGGCGGGAGAAGGAGAATAAGCTCCGCAGGACCTTGGCGCGCATCGAGGAGCTGGCGCGCGAGTATGAGGCGCAGGCTATCGTTCTCGGTTACCCGCTGAATATGAACGCCACCGTGGGCGAGCGCGCAGAGGCGGTAAGCGCTTTTAAAGAAATGCTGGAGCGGAGGACGGATCTCCCGGTGATACTCTGGGACGAGCGTCTCAGCACTGTCTCTTCCGAACGCGTCCTGATGGAAGGGAAAGTGCGCCGCGAAGACCGCAAGGAGTACATAGACAAGATCGCTGCGTCGATCATACTCCAGGGATATCTTGATTACCTGGCCCTGCAAAGGGAAAATACTGAGATAAAGGAACAATAAATGAAAGACAACCGTATAAGCCTTGAATTTGATGACGGAAGCACTTCAGAGGTAGAGGTGCTTGAACAGACTTCTATTGGGAATATTAATTACCTTCTGGTGAAAGAGATAAATGACGGCACGGAGGCTGAGGGCGAAGAGGAAAGCGAAGCCCTGGTCTACATTATGAAGCAGATCGGAACGGACGGCGATGACGCCGTCTATGAAGAAGTAGAAGACGAGGAAGAATTTTATTCCATTGCCAGGGTATTCGAGCAGCTTCTCGGTGACGTCGAGCTCGAGTTCGAGTAGAAGGTATTTTGGAGGATAGTATTTGAAGAAAAAATTAAATAAAGATAACGCGGTCCAGAAAGTCCAGACCGCTGCCGGCGCGGATGTTAAGAAGAAGTCCCGCAAGGCGCAGGGAAAGGGCCGCCGCGTCCAGAAACTCAAAGTGATCCCTCTTGGGGGACTTGAGCATATCGGCATGAACATTACATGCTTCGAGTACGAGGACGAGATAATAGTCATTGACTGCGGGATGGCTTTCCCGGAGGACGACATGCTGGGCATTGACATAGTGCTGCCTGACATTACATATCTGGAGGACAATATCGATAAGGTCAGGGGATTTTTTATAACCCACGGCCATGAGGACCACATCGGGGCCCTGCCCTATGTGCTGAAAAAGATCAACGCCCCGGTCTACGCGACCAAGCTCACGATGGGCATCATCGAGCATAAGCTGCTTGAGCACAGGCTCCTCGACGATACCGAGAGAGTGGTGGTAAAGCACGGCGAGACCATCAGCACGAAGCATTTCAAGGTCGAATTCATAAAGACCAATCACAGCATCGCGGACGCTGCAGCATTAGCGATATATACTCCGGCCGGGACCATAGTCCACACCGGGGACTTTAAAGTAGATTACACGCCGGTATTCGGCGGAAGGATAGATCTCAACAGGTTCGCGGAGCTTGGCGAGGAAGGCGTCCTTGCTCTCATGATCGACAGCACGAACGCTGAGAAAGAGGGCTTCACGCAGTCCGAGACCACCGTTGGACGCACGATCAACAGGATATTCGACGAGCATAAGAAGGGCAGGATCATTATCGCTACCTTCGCGTCAAATGTTGACCGCGTGCAGCAGATCATAAACGCGGCGCACAAGCATAAGCGCAAGGTAATAATCGAGGGCCGGAGCATGGTGAATTACATCACTGTAGCTTCTGAGCTCGGATATATTACCATACCGAACGGGACCTTGGTCGACATAGACCAGATCGACAGCTTTTCCGATGACCGACTGGTGCTTATTACCACCGGGAGCCAGGGTGAGACGATGGCCGCTCTCTCGAGGATCGCCGCAGACACCCACCGCAAGATCGCGATAAAGCCCGGCGACACTGTGGTCTTCAGTTCATCCCCGATCCCCGGGAATGAAAAGGCCGTGACCAATGTGATCAACGAGCTGTACCGCAAGGGGGCCGAGGTCATTTTCCAGGATACGCATGTGTCCGGGCACGCAAGGCAGGAGGAGCTGAAGCTCATATACGCGCTCACGAGGCCGAAGTACGCGATCCCTGTTCACGGCGAGTACAAGCACCTCATTGCCGGTGCCAGGATAGCCTCTACCATGGGCTACGACAAGGACCATATCATAGTCCTCTCGTCCGGGGACGTGCTGGAGATCTCCGAGAAGAAAGCCGTGATCACCGGCCAGGTCCAGCACGGCATCAGGATGATCGAAGGGCTTGGGAGCGGCGACGTCGGGAACGTGGTAATGCGCGACCGTCAAAGCCTCGCCCAGAATGGATTCATCGTCGTTGCGGTCTCAATGCTGAAGAACACTAACGAAGTGCTTTCGGGGCCCGAGATAGTGACCCGAGGATTCGTGTATGTAAAGGAGTCGGAAGACCTCATCGACGACTGCAGGAGAGTAGCCGCAGAGGCCATGCAGTACTGCTTTGACAGGAATATTGCTGACCGCAACAAGCTTAGGAATACCATAAAGGACAAACTCGGAGAATACCTCTGGAAACAGAGCAGGCGCACGCCGGTCATTCTCCCTGTCATAATGGAAGTGGAGTAAAGATGCTTAAGAAGTTATTCATGGGAGCATTCGGCATCGTTATCAATGTGGTGCTGTACGTGCTCATCATCTTCGGAGCGGTGCATGCCGTGAAGTACGCGTATCATTTCTCATACGTGGTGTTCGGGAATGTTGCCTACAATGCGACGGATACCGAGAAGATCCCGGTGCAGATCACAGAAGGTTCCAGCACGAGCGATGTTGGCGACATCCTGGAGAAGCACGGCGTGATCGAGAACGCGAAGGCATTTACCATCCATACCGCGCTGTCACATTATCAGGGGCTGATCCAGCCGGGCGACTACGAGCTTTCCCCTTCGATGAAAATGGATGAGATCCTTGTGGTGATCTGCGGACAGGACTAGCAGGTCAATATCAGAATAATAATCCCGGCGGCAGGGCAGGTCCCCTGCCGCGTTTGGTGTAAAGAGCAATGATTGTAAATGACAGGATAACGGGATTTATCCGTTCACTCGAGCCTGACGAGCCGGAGTATTTAAGCAGGATCAGGAAGAAGGCTGAAGAGGAAGGCGTCCCGATCGTGAAGAAGGAGACCGCCGCACTTCTGCGTTTCCTTGTATCTGCGGCAAGGCCTGAGAGGATCCTTGAGATCGGAACGGCGGTCGGCTACTCCGCGCTGCTGATGAGCGAATGTCTCGGCGGAGAATGCGGTGATGAGATCGCCGAAAGCGCAGGACCGCGCATCACGACGATCGAGTATAATGAAAAAATGATAGCCGAGGCGAGGGGCAATATCAGCGCTGCCGGCAGGGAAGACATGATAGAGATCCTTCCCGGAGACGCCGCGGATGTGCTGAAAACGCTTTCCCCGGGCTATGATTTCATTTTCATTGACGCCGCAAAGGGGCAGTATCTGGTGTACCTTGAAGAGGCGATGAGGCTCCTCTCCTCCGGAGGCATCATGGCTGCGGATAATGTACTGCAGGAAGGGACGCTTGCCGAGTCCCGCTACGCGCTTCCCCACAGGGAGCGGACCACCTACAGCAGGATGAGGGAGTTCCTCTGGAACATTAAACATGACGAGAGGCTTGAAACTGCGGTGCTCAGCGTCGGCGACGGGGTATCGGTCAGTTTCAGGAAAGGATGATATATGACGAAGATCTGCCGCAGGAAGCCGGAGATACTTGCGCCGGCCCGCAGCCTCGAGGTGCTTGAGACAGCGGTGAATTTCGGGGCGGACGCCGTGTACATTGGCGGGGAGAGCTACAGCCTCAGGGCGCGCTCCCAGAATTTCACCCTCGCAGAGATGGAAAAGGGTATCGCCTACGCGCACGCAAAAGGCGCCAAGGTCTATGTGACCGCGAATATATTTGCCCACAACGGCGACCTCACGGGGATCAGGGAATATTTCCGGGAGCTCTCCGAAGTGAAGCCGGACGCCCTTCTGATCTCGGACCCCGGGGTCTTCACGCTTGCGAGGGAGATCTGCCCGGAGATCGACGTGCATATCAGCACCCAGGCCAATAATACCAACTACGGGACCTTCAATTTCTGGCACAATATGGGCGCGAAGCGCGTCGTGTGCGCGAGGGAGCTTTCGCTCGCTGAGATAAGCGAGGTCAGGCAGAATATCCCTGAAGGCATGGAGATAGAGGCCTTTGTCCACGGAGCAATGTGCATTTCATACTCTGGAAGGTGCCTCCTCAGCAATTATTTCACCGGGAGGGACGCGAACCGCGGAGAATGCACCCATCCCTGCCGCTGGAAGTACGCGATTTCAGAGGAGACAAGGCCCGGAGAGTACCTGCCGGTATATGAGAACGAACGCGGGACCTTTATATTTAACTCGAAGGATCTCTGCATGATCGGGTACATCCCGGAAATGATCAAGGCCGGGATCGATTCGATGAAGATCGAAGGCCGTATGAAGAATTCGCTGTATGTTGCGGCGACGACAAGGACCTACAGGGAAGCGGTTGACGATTATTTTACCGACCCGGAGCTTTACAGGGCGAACATCCCGCACTACATCGCGCAGATCGCGAAATGCACGCACAGGGAATATTCGACCGGATTTTATTTTGGAAAGCCCTCTGCCGAATCGCAGATCTACGAGAACGCTACCTACGTGAGGGACGCGGTCTATCTGGGAATGATCCTCGGGAAGAACCGGAAAGGCATGGCCGGGCTCATCCAGAAGAACAAGTTCTCCGTAGGTCAGGAGATCGAGGTAATGAGGCCGGACGGCCGGGACGAGAACGTCACTGTGAAGGCGATGGAGGATCTCGAGGGAAATCCCATGGATAGCTGCCCGCATGCAAGCCAGGAGTTCTTCGTGGATCTCGGCACCACTCTCGCCGACGGAGACATTCTCCGGACAGACGGCTGAAGCATATTTAACACCTGCAAATAATTATAACGGAGCATTATGATGCTGAGAGAACTTTACCCTTCCGCGTGGACCTCGTCTCCATACGATATTGATTACAGGGCACTTTACAGGATCGGGATCAGGGGCGTGATCTTTGATATCGACAATACCCTCGTGCCTCACGGCGCGCCTGCGGATGACCGGGCCGAAGCCCTCATGGAGCGCATAAGGACGGCCGGGATAGATATCTGCTTCCTTTCGAACAATGGAAAGGAAAGAGTGGAATCCTTCAACAGGAATATCGGCGCGCATTTCGTCTACAAGGCCGGCAAGCCGAAGAGGGAAGGCTATCGGAAGGCCATGTCTCTCATGGGCACCGACGAGAGCAGCACGGTGTTCATCGGAGACCAGATATTTACCGACGTCTGGGGCGCGAACCGCAGCGGGATCAGGTCGATACTCGTAAAGCAGATAGGCCCTAAGGAAGAGATCCAGATAATCCTGAAGAGAAGATTAGAGTGGATAGTCCTCGCGTTCTACCGGATTTACCGGAAGAGCCACGGACCCGCGATAAGCATAAAGGAATAAACGTAAAATGAAGTCATCAGAGCTTTTAAAAGACATACCCTTCCGGATGCTGTGCGGAAGCCTTGACCGCGAGGTCACCGGGCTCTGCGCCGACACGAGAAGTGTTTCCGGGGGAGATGTATTTATATGTATTAAGGGAGCGCGTTTCGACTCCCACAGCCAGATCGCAAGGATCGCGGAGGCAGATCCTGCTCTCATCGTGGTGAGCGAAGAGTGGACCGGCGGGAACGGCGCAGCGGTCAAGGAGGTCTCCGGGGCAAATATAGTGGCGGTCGCCGACACCAGGGAGGCCAAGGCATTTATTGCAGCGGCATTTTACGGCTATCCCTCGAAAAAGCTTACCGTGATCGGTATCACCGGTTCGAAGGGAAAGACCACTTCTGCCCACATGATAACCTCGATACTCGAGAAAGCCGGATTTGTGACCGGGCTTATCGGGACGAACGGGGCCTTCACCGGCCAGAATATTACCGAGTCCTCGGGCGCGAACCGCGAGCATTACACGGAGGCATCCTACAGCCTCGCGAACACCACTCCGGATTCCGAGGAAATGCAGAAATACCTTGCCGAGATGGTGAGGAACGGCTGCACCCACGCGGTAATCGAATGCTCATCGCAGGGGCTGATGCTCCACCGCTGCGACGCTATCGATTTCGCCTACGGGATATTTACGAACATCGAGCACGGGGACCATGTAGGGCCGAACGAGCACAGTTCTTTCGAAGAATACCTTTACTGCAAGGGCCTGCTGCTGAAGAAGAGCAGGACCGCGATAGTAAATCGGGATAATGAGCACACCGCGGAGCTTCTCGCGGACGTTGAGACCCCGGTGATCTACTACGGAGAGTCGGAAGGGTCCGACTACCGGATCTCGCAGGTCGCAGATGCAAGTGTGGCGGGAACTCCGGGCACCGCGTTCCGCGTGTCCGGAAGGCTGGAGGATTCCTTCGAGGTCGACCTTCCCGGGACATTTAACGCCTGGAACGCGCTCGCCGCGATAGCGGTGACCAATGAGCTTGGGATCAGCCGGGAAGCCATGAAGGACGCGCTTTCGGCTATATCCATTAAGGGAAGGCTAGAGATGGTTTACTCCTCTCCGGAGCTCTCTATCTGCGTGGATTTTGCGCACAACGGATACAGCACGAGGAACCTTCTGACCGCGCTCAGGAAATATGAGCCGAAGCGCCTGGTCTGCGTCTTTGGGGCGGACGGAAACCGCGCGGTATCGAGGCGAATCGAGATGGGCGAGGCATCCGGAAGCCTCGCGGATCTCAGCATTATTACCAGCGGGCATAACCGCTGGGAGACATTTGACCAGATACTTCCCTGGATAAAGCAGGGCATCGATCCTACGCACGGAGAGTACATCGTGATCCCGGACCGCGAGGAAGCCATCCGCCATGCGGTCTACGAGCATGAGGACGGGGACCTGGTCGCGATAATCGGGCTCGGGCACGAGAACTACCAGGAGGCGAACGGCGTAAAGCGCCTCTACAGTGACCGTGAGTTCGCGCTCAGGACCGTGAAGGAATATCTGGAAAGCCGCGGGAAATAGCGAGAAGCCGGGAATTGTCCGCAGGTCAGTGTTTACAAAAGCTGCAGGAATGGTTATATTATTTACAATTAATTCTTAAATAAATCAGAGAGGGATCAGTCATGGAAAAAACGATGGATAAGATAGTTGCTCTTGCGAAGAACAGGGGATTCGTCTATCCGGGATCCGAGATCTACGGCGGCCTTGCAAATACCTGGGACTACGGTAATCTCGGCGTTGAGCTTAAAAATAACGTAAAAAAGGCCTGGTGGAAGAAATTCATCCAGGAGAATCCATATAATGTCGGCATCGACTGCGCTATACTTATGAACCCGCAGACCTGGATCGCTTCCGGACATCTCGGAAGCTTCTCGGACCCGCTTATGGACTGCAAAGAGTGCCATGAGAGATTCAGGGCTGACAAGCTCATCGAGGATTTTGCCGGCGAGAACGGCATCGACCTTGGCGGCAGCGTTGACGGTTGGAGCAACGAGCAGATGGAGAACTTCATAGCAGAGCATCATGTTCCCTGCCCTTCCTGCGGAAAGCATAATTTCACCGGGATCCGCCAGTTCAACCTGATGTTCAAGACCTTCCAGGGCGTTACCGAGGACGCGAAGGACGCGGTATATCTGCGCCCCGAGACCGCGCAGGGCATATTTGTCAACTTCAAAAACGTCCAGAGGACTTCCAGGAAGAAGATTCCCTTCGGTATCGGTCAGATCGGAAAATCTTTCAGGAACGAGATCACTCCCGGCAACTTCACCTTCAGGACCCGCGAGTTCGAGCAGATGGAGCTTGAGTTCTTCTGCGAGCCGGACACCGATCTTGAATGGTTCACATACTGGAGAGGCTTCTGCCGCGACTGGCTTATGAGCCTGGGCATGAAGGAAGAGGAAATGAGGCTGAGGGACCACGACCCCGAGGAGCTTTCCTTCTACTCCAAAGCTACCACCGACATCGAGTTCCTCTTCCCCTTCGGATGGGGCGAGCTCTGGGGCATAGCCGACAGGACCAACTATGACCTTTCCAGGCACATAGAGGTCTCCGGACAGGACCTGACATATTTCGACGATACGAAGAACGAGAGATATATTCCTTATGTTATCGAGCCTTCACTCGGAGCGGACCGCGTTGTGCTCGCATTCCTCTGCAGCGCATACGACGAGGAGAATATCGGAACAGAAGAGAAGCCCGACATGAGGACCGTGCTTCACTTCCATCCGGCGCTTGCTCCGGTGAAGGTCGGCGTGCTTCCACTCTCAAAGAAGCTGGCCGACGGCGCAGACAAGATCTATGCAGAGCTCAGCAAATACTGGAACTGCGAGTACGACGACAGAGGAAATATCGGAAAGCGTTACAGGAGGCAGGATGAGATCGGAACGCCTTTCTGCGTTACCTACGATTTCGATTCCGAGACCGACGGCTGCGTTACCGTGCGTGAGCGTGATACGATGCAGCAGGAGAGGATAAAGATAGAAGAGCTTGTAAGCTATCTCACAGAGAAGCTGGCCTTCTGATTAATAACTGGTACAGGACTGCCCTGGCTTGCGGAGGATCTCCGCACGCCGGGGTTTGCTATTATATATGATTGCGGAGGATGAATATGCCTGGACCTGGCGGACCCGGCGGACCCGGGGGAAAATTCCTTACGGAAGAAGAACAGAAGAACCGGCCCAAAGTCTCGAAAGAACTGCTGATAAGAGTGTTCTCGTGGCTTAAGCCTTACTGGAAGCAGATGCTCGCCGCGCTTATCTGCATCGTGGCGTCATCGTCCCTTAAGATACTGCCGTCGGTACTTACCGGACGCATCATAGATGAGGGGCTTATCGGACGGAACCTGCCGCTCCTTATCAAGCTGATCATAGCCTCCCTTGCGGTAACATTCGCAGGAAATATGATCGGGGTGCTGGAGAGCTACCTGAACACCTGGATCGCCCAGCATATCACCTTTGATATGCGGAATAAGATGTACCGCCACCTGCAGGAAATGTCGCAGAGGTTCTTCACATCGAATAACCAGGGCGACATAATTACCAGGATGACCAGCGACATCGACGGCGTCCAGTCAACCATAACAAACACCTTCAGCAGTATACTTTCGAATGTTATTACGCTCATCGTTGCCCTTGTCGCAATGTATCAGAAGAACTGGATACTTGCGACCATAGGGATCATTATAGTGCCGCTTTTTGCCATCCCTACGAGGCGTGCGGGGAAGACCAGGTGGGACCTCACCCGCGAATCGCAGGCCTGCAATGACGAGGTCAACGGGATACTCAACGAGACCCTCTCGGTCAGCGGCCAGTCACTGGTGAAGCTCTTCGGACAGGAAGAGACCGAGTACCGCAAATATGAAGACGCCAACGGCAGGATGATCAAGCTCAACATCAAGGAGCGCATGGCGGGCCGCTGGTTTTTCGTGCTGATGAATACCGTTTCGTCCGTAGGCCCCATGCTGCTTTACCTGGTGGGCGGGATACTGATGATCCGATATGACAGCAGCCTTTCGGTCGGCGACATTACCGTGCTGGTAACCCTCCTCGGGAGGATGTACGGGCCTGTGAACTCGCTCCTCAGCATCCAGGTCGACTGGATCCGCTCTATGGCGCTCTTCACCAGGATATTTGATTATTTCGACATGCCGGCGGAGATCCAGAATGCTCCGGACGCGATCACCCCCGACAGCTGCGACGGCACCGTAGAGTTCAGGAACGTAAGCTTCTCCTATAATCCTGAGAAGCAGATCCTTAAAGACATTGATTTCACGCTTTCAAAGGGCGAATGCGTGGCGATAGTCGGGCCTTCCGGGTCAGGCAAGAGCACGCTTGTAAACCTTATCCCGAGGCTCTATGATGTCGACGGCGGAGAGGTCATATTCTCCGGAAATGACGTAAGGAAGCTAGACCTCCACTGGCTCCGGCAGAATATCGGCATAGTTACCCAGGACACATATCTCTTCAACGGTACCATCCGCGAGAACCTGCTCTACGCGAATCCGGAGGCTTCGGAGAAGGATCTGATCGAAGCCTGCAAACAGGCAAATATCTACGACTTCATTGAGAAGCAGGAGAAGGGGCTTGACACCGAGGTAGGAAACCGCGGTCTTAAGCTTTCCGGCGGCGAGAAGCAGAGGATCTCGATCGCAAGAGTACTGCTGAAAGACCCCGCGCTCATTATTTTCGACGAGGCGACCTCGGCGCTTGACTCCATAAGCGAGCAGAAGATACAGGATGCGATCAACCCGCTTGTAAACCAGAGGACAAGCATCCTGATAGCCCACAGGCTTTCGACTATCCTTGAGGCTGACACGATCCTCGTCATAAAGGACGGCGTGATCGCGGAGAGAGGCCAGCATCAGGAGCTTGTGGAGCTTGGCGGTGTATACAAAGAGCTCTACGATACCCAGTTCGCGCCCGCGATGAAGCTGCAGGAGAAGGAGTTTGAAGAGCTGCAAAGGGAAGACGCCCAAGCAAGAGAAGAAGGCCGTCAGGAGTTCCTGGAATATGTAGCCGAAGAGCGTCAGGAAGACGGCTGCTGCCACCAGGAAGAGGAAGAGGAGCCGTAAGGCAGATACAATAAATTCGGACAGCTATTTAAAGTCACGCCCGCATTCTGATAAGTGAAGGATGCGGGCGGTTTTTGTAGAGAATACTTTATGTT
>JAIKVW010000017.1 GCA_024685315.1 Lachnospiraceae bacterium | reverse complement strand
GCTACAAATGAAAGCTTTGTAAAGCAGGCAGTAGACCTTGCCCACATGGCCGGCAGAGAGATCGCTACGGCCGAAGAAGCAAGGCGTATACTCAGCATGAAATAACTGATGAATGAAAAAGAAGTACTGGTAAAAGATCTGAATAAAGGCAGTGCAATCAGGCAGTTGCTTAAGTTTGCGCTGCCTTTGTTTGCATCTAATATGCTGCAGGCCGTCTATAATGTCGTTGACATGGTGGTCGTCGGGCAGTTCATCGGCAAGAACGGAATGTCAGGAGTTGCGATAGGCGGCAACATACTGATGCTCATGACATTTATTTCCCTGGGATTTGGGAATGCGGGGCAGGTCCTGATCTCCCATGCGGTCGGTGCAAAAGATTACGACAGGATCAGGAGGCTGATCGGCACCCTTTTCACCTTCCTGGGAACTGCGGCGGTCGTGCTTGGTGCGGCCTGCCTTCTATTCAGGATACAGCTCCTGAATTTTATGAACACGCCGGGCGAAGCCTGGTCTTACACCTTAAGCTATGTCGTAACATGCTGCTTCGGGCTTATATTTATTTACGGCTATAATATTGTGAGCAGCATTCTCCGCGGGATGGGGGATTCGCGGCATCCTTTCATATTTATTTCGACGGCAGCAGTTTTAAATACGGTGCTGGACCTTCTCTTTGTCACTGTGTTCGGGCTTGAGGTCTTTGGGGCCGCGCTTGCTACCGTGATCGCGCAGGGAGTAAGCTTTATTTCCGCGCTTGTTTTTCTGTACAGGAACCGGGAGCGGTTCTGCTTTGACTTTAAACGAAAGAGTTTCGGCATCGACCGGGAAGCTTTTCCGAATCTGATCAAACTGGGTATCCCCATGACCATACAGGCAGCTTCCATCACGGTATCAAAACTTGTCGTAAATTCGTGGGTAAATACCTTTGGCGTGGACTATTCTGCGGTGCACGGCGTTGCGAGCAAGATAATGACCATAAGCAGCCTGGTTGCGACCTCATTCACTACCGCAGGCTCGGCGATGGTGGGCCAGGCGATCGGAGCGAAGAAATTCGACAGGGTGCCGGAAATAATGCGCTCGGAATTCATAATCACTTTCCCGATATTTACGGCGCTGTCCGCGCTTGTGCTGCTTAAACCGGATTTTCTCTTCAGACTGTTTACCTCAGATGCGGCGGTGCTTGCGCTTGCAGTCGTTTATGTTCCCGCAGCTGTGATCGATTTCTACGGAGCTGCGTCGCGTACGGTGGCCTTTCCGCTTATCACAGGCAGCGGTTTTACAAAGCTGAATTTTGCCATAGCGATACTTGACGGGCTGGCCGGCCGCATAGGGATGTCCTATGTTCTGGGATTTATACTGAATTACGGATGCCGCGGACTCTGGATAGGAGAGGCCCTTTCGGGCTTCGTTCCACTGATAGTCGGCATTGCATTCTACTTCAGCGGGCGCTGGCGGAAAAATAAATCATAAGATTTGTAAAATGACTTGACCAAATTAGAGTAAAGTTGTAATATAAATTGGTAATACAAATAGCGGACTGCATTTGAATTGCATCCGCTTTTTTCTTTAGGCATTTTTGTAAAGGAGAAAGTTATGAACAACATGATTGAGATCCGCTGGCACGGACGCGGAGGGCAGGGCGCAAAAACAGCGGCTTTGCTTTTGGCCGACGCGGCATTTGTCGTCGGCAAGTACGTACAGGGCTTTCCCGAATACGGCCCTGAAAGAATGGGGGCTCCGATCACCGCCTATAACAGGATCAGTGATGAGAGATGCTCGGTCCACTCCAATATTTATTATCCGGATTATGTTGCGGTCGTTGACGAGAGCCTTCTTGAATCCGTAGACGTAAGCAAGGGGCTGAAGGAGGAAGGCGCCATAGTGATCAACTCCTGCAAAGAGCCGGAAGAGCTTCGTCCCATGCTTAAAGGATATAAAGGCAGAATATATACCATAGATGCGGCAGGCATCTCAAAAGCCATACTCGGCAAAAGCTTTCCGAACACTCCGATGCTCGCGGCCATGGTGAAGATAACCGGGGTCATTGAGGAGCAGGCATTCATCGATCAGATGCAGAAATCCTATGAGCATAAGTTTGCTCACAAGCCTCAGGTCATCGACGGAAACATGCAGGTTTTAAGGCGTTCAATGGAGGAGGTAAAGGGATAATGGTTCTGAAATATACACCCGCTGCTGAGATCAACGAGCAGAGCAAATGGTATGAAATGTCCCCTGGCGGAATGATCTGCGAGCCTGGGACCTCGCGCCTCACCAAAACAGGCGAGTGGAGGACCACGACTCCGGTTTTCATTGCTGACAAATGCAAGCATTGTCTCCTTTGCGTTCCTGTCTGCCCGGACGGCGCTATCCGCGTAAAGGACGGCAAGCGCGGGGAATTTGACCTTGAATACTGCAAGGGCTGCGGCATCTGCTATAAAGTATGCCCCTTTGATGCAATAGAATTTGGAGGTGATAAGTAATGGCTATTCACGAAAGATTATCCGGCAACGAAGCTATTGCTTTATGCCTTAAACAGATCAATCCGGATGTAATGTGCGCATTCCCGATCACCCCTTCTACCGAGATCCCGCAGTACTTCTCAAACTATGTGTCGGACGGACTTGTTGACACCGAGTTCGTCGCCGTTGAATCAGAGCACAGTGCAATGAGCGGATGCATCGGAGCAGAAGCAGCCGGGGCGAGATGCGTTACGGCTACCTCCTCGTGCGGTCTTGCCCTTATGTGGGAGATGCTCTATGTTGCGGCTTCAATGAGGCTTCCGATCACCCTTGCCTGCGTAAACAGGGCTTTATCCGGACCTATCAATATCAACAACGATCACAGCGATTCGATGGGCGCGCGTGATTCCGGCTGGATCCAGATCTACGCGGAGAATAATCAGGAAGCATACGACCACATGTGCTGCGCGATGAGGATAGGAGAGAACCCGGAAGTAATGCTTCCTGTCATGATATGCCAGGACGGCTTTATTACCTCTCACGCGATAGAGAACATTGAGCTCCTTGAAGATGACGTTGTAAAGAAATATGTCGGAGAGTACAAGCCGGAGCAGTATCTGTTAAAGCATGAAAATCCTGTAGCTGCCGGCCCTTATGATATCCAGCCTTATTATATGGAGCACAAATATCAGCAGGCGGTCGCAATGAAGCAGTCTTACGACGTGATCCGCAAAGTTTTCAAGGAATTCGGAGAGATCTCGGGCCGCTCCTATGACCTGATCGAAGAGTACAGGATGGAGGATGCCGAGACTGCGATCGTGATAATCGGTTCTTCTGCAGGCACAGCTAAGGCGGCGATCGATGAAATGCGCTCGGAAGGCAGAAAGGCAGGTCTCGTAAAGATCCGCGTATTCCGTCCTTTCCCTGCTGAAGACATAGCTAAAGCACTCTCGGGGTGCAAGGCTGTTGCGGTAATGGATAAGGCAGACAGCTTCAATGCACAGACAGGGCCTGTATACGCAGAGACCTGCGCGGCCCTTTTCGGCAAGGAAAACGCTCCGAAGATGATCAATTATATCTATGGTCTCGGAGGCCGCGACGTAAGCACAGGAACGATCAAAGAAGTATTTGCGGCTCTTGATGAAATAGTCACTACCGGTGTCACAGGCGAGACCTACAGGCACATCGGCGTTCGCGGATTATAGGAGGGACAGAAAAATGGCATATAATTTTAAAGAAGCAATGGAAAAGCCGGATCGTCTCGCAAGCGGACACCGCCTCTGCGCAGGCTGCGGAGCGCCTATAGCTATCAGGGGAGTGCTCAGGGCGCTCGAACCCGGCGACAAGGCCGTGATTGCCAACGCGACAGGCTGCGTTGAAGTATCGACCTTCACGTATCCCTATACTGCGTTCATGGACAGTTACATCCACAGTGCGTTCGAATGCGCGGCAGCTACTCTCTCCGGAGTTGAAGCTGCTTACCGTTCAATGAAGCGGCAGGGCAAGATCGCAGATAACTACAAGTTCATAGCATTCGGCGGCGACGGCGGCACATATGATATCGGCTTCCAGTCTTTGTCCGGCGCAATGGAAAGAGGGCACGATCTCGTTTATGTCTGCTATGACAATGAGGCATACATGAACACCGGGATCCAGCGCGCATCCTCAACACCGAAATTCGCGGATGTAACGACTGCCCCTGCAGGGAAAGTCATACCAGGAAAGCAGCAGAGGAAGAAGAATCTCACCGAGATCATCGCTGCCCACAATGTTGCATATGTAGGGCAGAGCACGTTTATCGGGAACTTCTCGGATCTGTATGAAAAGTCTCACAAGGCGATCTATACCGAGGGGCCGGCCTTCCTCAATATCATGGCTCCCTGCCCGCGCGGATGGCGCTATGCCACAGAGGACATGATGAAGATCACTAAGCTTGCTGTAGATACCTGCGTATGGCCCCTGTACGAGGTCGAGGATGGTAAGTGGAAGCTGAATTACAGGCCGAAGAAAAAGCTCCCTGTTGAGGAGTTCTTACGGCTCCAGGGAAGATTTGCCCACATGTTTAAGCCCGGCAACGAGTGGATGATAGAAGAGACCCAGGCAGAGGTAGACCGCAACTGGGAGAGACTTCTTGCAAAATGTGAATAAATGGGCAGATTCTGCTATAATAAATAGCAGCTGCTGCGCGGCAGGTCTGAATACTTCTAAATAAGCAGGGAGGACTGAAAGTGTTCTACGATCCGTTATTTGATCTGGATAAGGATGGCAAGATCGATGTGTTTGAAGCCGCTTTAATGCATGATGTCATTAGCGATCCGGAGAATTCGGCATCTGAAGAGGATGATCCTGAGGAAGAGGGGTCCGATTCCGAGGATACTGAAGATCAGGATGACGATGAAGACGATGAGGATGATGAGGATCCTGAGGATGAGGAGTACTGATAAAAAATCCCCGCAGCCGCAGAAATTATTTTCTGCGGCTGTTATAATATATCTAACCGTTTATCAGGAATTAAAATACGATCATGGATAACAAGTATAAAACAATAATTATTACTTTGCCTGTCAATGAGCAGCAAATGGCAAAATTTGATGAATGCGCGGGCTGCGGCAGGGTCTTCTATGTCCCACAGGAAGATCTGACAGAAGAACTCGTTGCGGAGGCTTCCGTCATTATCGGCTGGGCCGCTCCTTCGATGATCAGGGCTTCGGAGAAACTTGAGCTCCTCCAGCTCTTTTCGGCAGGGGCGGATGCTTTCGTCGCGCCGGGGATACTGTCTGAGAATACCGTGCTCTGCAATGCGACCGGCGCGTACGGTAAGGCAGTCGCGGAGCATGCATTCGCTCTGACATTAATGCTCATGAAGAAGCTGTATCTGTACAGGGACGCGCAAGTGACGGGCAGCTGGACAGATTTTGGGCCGGTGACCTCGCCCGGTGGGGCAACGGTACTGATCGCCGGGCTTGGCGATATCGGCCTTTACTACGCGCGGCTCATGAAATCGATGGGCGCCTACGTGATCGGGGTGAAGCGCAGGCAATACGAAAAGCCGGAGGAAGTCGATGAGCTCGTGCTTACAGGAGAGATCGATAAGGTCCTTCCGCGAGCCGACATCATTATGAGCGTTCTGCCGGGCACCGACGAGACCAGGCATTTCTACACGAAAGAGCGATTCTCACTGATGAAAAAGAGCGCGTTATTCATCAACTGCGGGCGCGGAAACGCGGTAGAGAGCGAAGTGCTGCTTTCGGCCCTCCGGAATGGGGAGATCGCGGCAGCAGCAATTGATGTCGCGGAGCAGGAGCCGCTCCCTGCGGAAAGTCCGCTCTGGAGCCAGGAGAATCTGATAATCACCCCGCATGTAGCCGGTTCATACCATCTGCCGGATATAATGGAGGGGATCGTCGGGATCGCATGCGAAAATCTGCGGCACTGGGCAGGAGACAGGCAGTATCGGAACGTGGTAGATAAGAAGTCAGGGTATAAAAAGTAGTTCCGCTGCTAATCGGATGTTACTTTGAGAGCAGACCTGAGCAGGCAGTTGAACGAATCAAATGACAGGAGGCAATAGCGTATGAGCACTGTGCAGGAATACAAAAAAGAGATAACTGAGATTTTCAGGCAGAATACCCGGCGCGGATTTGCAGATTGGAGACAGTGCGGGAATCTTTGCTATGAAATAGTGCGCCTCTTAAGCAGTGCAGCAACGGCGCTGTCCCGTTCAGGCAGGTATGATGACCTTTTTGAAATAACAAACAGAGCCTTCATTAAATGGGGTAAAACAAATAAGGATGATTCGAACGGCGAGACCATGTCGTTTATGGATGAAGTTGAAAATGCATGGGAATGTGTATATCGCAAAGGTGGATTCATTGTATCTCACAAGAAAATGCTCAAATGGTTTACAGACCATATGGATGGGTCGGTGATCGATTACTTAGAAGACTATATGATGCGATTCATCGTGGATCATTTTAAAGAAGATGATCTGCAGCAGGAGAAGCTTAGATTTCTAAACGAACGTATTGACCGGCTTACGGAGCAGTTGGAAGAGCATCCCGTTTATTCCTTTGATATCAGGCACTGTCAGGAAAATATTTTACAGATATATGGAGAAGTGGATTTCCCTATAGAGGATGTCAGAATATATGCAGCAAAGATCCAAGGCCCCCGGGCGAAGGAGATCCTGGCCGATATTGAGAAAAATAAAGGCAATGAGGATGAATACATCCGGATCTATCAGGATCTTTCCCAGCAATATGACGGCGGTTGGAATAGAGACTATAAATACGGGATCCGGCTGAAGGATCATTATAGGGAAACGGGCAATTCGCAGCTATACAAAGAGCAGCTTAAATTCCTCGTCTATCATGCTATTGGTAAAAAAGACCTTCTAAGTGAGTATAAAAACTTGTTTACGAGTGAGGAGTGGCCGGCAGAGCGAAGCAAACTTTTTTCAGGAATTAAGACAGCTGATTACCGGGCGCTTGAATGGTTTGCAATGGAAGAAGACTATGAACGTTTGATGACTGGTGTGGAGTATGGCGGATCATATTATCTAAAGCAGTATGAAGGAGAGCTGGCAGCCCGCTTCCCTGAAAGATGCCGCCAGATAATCATAAAAACAGCTGAAACGCAGGCAGTCGGGAGCAGCAATCGCAATGAATACCGGAAACTGGCGCAGACCCTTAGATGGTTAAAAAGGTATCCCGGCGGCAGCGAGACAGCCTCTGAACTGGCAAATCAGTACTGCGAAAGATATCCCCGCCGCTGGGCAATGATCGAGGAACTGAGAAAAGTCTGCAGTTAAAAAAACACCCCAATATTGCATCTTGGACTATATATACTTTAATCAGGACATAACTAAAAAAGAGTCCCTCGTTTCCCGGGCGTCCGGGAAATGAGGGACTCTTTAAACCAGATCCTTTTTTATTCCAGCACGAATTCCATGACCACCGGGTTGTGGTCGGTGCACACGAAATCCAGATCTATGGTCTGGAAACTCTCGATAGTGATATTGTCGGAAACGATCAGGCCGTCTATCACATAGAACTGGAAGCCCTCACGGCTCTCGCCTGCGTAAGGCTTTATGAGGCTTCGGCATGTAGGAGAGGAGGCGTCCATGAGGAGCGACCACTCGCTGCCAAAGTCAGACACGTCGATCTTTCCGGGAAGCCATCCATCCGGATTGTCCGGATATGCGGAAGTGTCCACATTCGAGAAGGTCTGGTTGAAATCGCCGCCCGCGATCACGTAATTGCCCTTGGCGTATTCTTCCTCGAGGACTTCCAGCAGTGCCTTTGTCTGGGCGATCTTTCCTTCGCCGCTGTCATAGGCCTCCAGGTGCAGGTCGATGACCACCAGCTCCTTGTCGGAACCCTCGATCGGCATGCGGTTTACAAGCAGGCACCTCTTCAGGTTGACAGTCCTTATCGGCCAGCTGAAGGGGCAGGGGAGGCTGACGCGGGCCGAGCTCTCGATACTAAATCTCGACATCGTGAAGAGTCCGCTGTCGACCTTGCCAAGGGGCGGGATCGGATAGGGCACGAAAACTGCCTTGTAGTTATTGGCAAAAGTATGGTCGGTACTTCCCATCACTTCGGAAAGCGCGGGAACTAATATCTCGGCTTCGTTTATTTTGTGCGATCTGGTGGAGCTGAGGTCGAGCTCCTGCAGCATGACGATGTCGGGCTCCTGGGATGTCAGGAAATCGGTGATGCCGGCCATATTCTCTTTGACGCGGGCTTCATCAGCGGTGTAGACGTGGGTGCCGCCGTCCATGAAGAAGTCTGCGTTGTCTCCCAGCGCTCCTTATCCGATGTTCCATGAGACGAGCTTAATGCTCTCACCGGTCTTCACCTGAGCTTCGGCTTCTCCCTCTACGGTAACTGCCTCGACAGCATCAGGCCTGTATTCGAGGGCCGTCAGGACCCCGATCCCGGCCGCAAGTATCAAAACGATAACGATTACGATCCTGAGTATGATCTTCAAAACCTTTTTAGCCATGTCTGTCTCTCCAATCCAGTGCTTCAAAATGCCGCTGCGGTCTGCAGTTCTATCTAAATGCATTATACCACGGAACCGGCCTCTGCGGAGGAGAGTTTGGAAGGGATAAAATCGTTCGGCAGTCTTGAAATTTATTATTTGAAATGTACTATGTGGGATAAGAAAGAAATAGATTTGAGGAGTATCGTGGATAATATGAAAAATAGATCAAATTCCGGATCTCTGAGGGCCTTTTCCGGAATAATGATATTTTGCCTTATGATGGCAATGGTCAGAGGCTGCAGCAGTTCCAGGAAGGAGAATGCCTCAAAGCCGGAGACAGCCGGGACCGGGACAGAGGTTCCTGAAAGCCAGGAGACGGAGAGTGCCGCAACAGAGAGTGAATCACTAACGGAAACCGAGACTGCCGCCGGGCCCGCCACCGAGCCCGCTGCCGAACAGCTGCATTATGAGTCCTATTATGACGGTTCGCTGGGTTTCTGCGGAGATCTGCGCGGAACGATCCTGGTAGTGTCGATCTTTGCAGATGATGCCGGGACACAGTGGGATCCGGAAAGTGACGAAGACAGGCAGATGCAGCTGGATACCGTTGAGAACCTTCGCGTGGCGGCGGAATACCTGCATGAGCAGGCGCTTAACTACGGTTCTGACACCGAATTTATCTACGACTGGACGCAGAACGAGGGGATCTGTTACGAGGCTTCATTTGACGAAACGCTTGTCCGTACGGACGGCGGCGGGTACGCCGCGGAGAGGAACTGGATCGCGGACAATGTAGATACCCAGGCCCTGAAGGACCGGTATGAAGCGGATCATGTGGTCTACTATATTTTCTTTAATACAGGCTTTGACAATTCTGTTAATCCCTGGAGCATCGGGCATACCTCTTCATACGGCGGAGAAAATGGTCCCTTTTATGACATAGAGCTGACAAATCTGTATGTGCGTTTTAAAGATTTCGTTACGATGCCTTCAGTCTATGCTCACGAGATGATGCACGCTTTTGGTGCTCACGACCTTTATTATGCAAATTATTATATTACTCAGGAATATGTGGACCACCTGGCAGGGAGCGGTTCAAATGATATTATGTATACTGTGACCTCGGGCCACGAGATCACGAATGAGTTTACCGAGCTGGATGCTTATTATACGGGGATCGCAGACTCTTCTGATGATGCGGTCTGCTGGGGACTTGGAGAGACAGAACATTAAGGAAAGCGTTAATTTATGAATAATCAGACTGAAATAAAAGAAGCGAGGCACGTGCCTCACCTGGGGCAGAGGATCATTAAGACCGCCGTTGCGGTCTTCATCTGCCTTATAGTTTATTCTCTGCGGGGATACGAGGGAAGCGAAATGCGTACCGAAGCCGCGATCACGGCGATCATTTGCATGCAGCCATATGTCAGGAGCTCCCGGCATTCGGCGCTGAACAGGTTTGCGGGGTCGCTGATCGGCGCGGCCTGGGGCCTGCTGCTGCTCCTGCTGCTGTATTCTTTCCCGGTCCTGGGAGAATCAAAGCCGGTGCTGTACCTCCTTATGGCAGCAGGGGTCATGCTTTCCCTGTACACCTCGGTGCTGGTACATAAGACCGAAGCCTCCGCGCTTGCGGCAATCATTTTCCTGTGCCTTGTGATCACATATCCGGACGTGGAAGCGCCGTTCCTGAATGCAGGGATCCGGCTGCTGGATCTGCTGATCGGCATGGCGATAGCAGTCTCGGTCAATTCATTCCGCCTGCCGCGCAGGAAGAATCCGGATTACGTCTTCTTCGTGCGCTCGAAAGACCTGGTCATGGACCGTTTTGCGCAGGTCTCCCCGAATGTGCTTTTCCGGCTAAACGCTCTTTATAATGACGGTGCCAGGATCTGCCTGATCTCGGAGCACGCGCCGGCTTTCTTTACGATCCAGATGCATATGGTGAAGCTGAACCTCCCGCTGATCGTAATGGACGGCGCCGCGATTTACGATATGAACAGCAATACCTACCTTTCCATGAAAACAATCTCGCCAGGGGATTCGGCCGCTCTCGTCAGGCGTCTGGAAGAAGCGCAGATCAGTTTCTTTGTATACACAATACATAAGAACAGGACCTGCATTTTCCACCACGGAAAGATGCACAGGAAAGAGAAGGCCGTGTACGAGCTCCTCCGCAGATCCCCTTACAGAAGCTATTTTGAGGAGGAGATCTACGATCCCGAGAAGGTCGTTTCCCTGAAGGTGATCGCGGGAAATGAGCACATCGAAGAGCTGGAAAAGAAGCTGAAGGAGATCCTCCCGGATACCCTGCGCTTCTGCGTGCGTCCGCAGACTCAGACCGGAGTGCAGGATGCGAGCGCGCTGTACGTTTATTCTGTTGAGGCTACGGTCGAGAATGCCAGGGAAAAGATCCTGGACATGGCGCGAGAAGATATCGCTTTGCCGATCCCTGTGGAAATAAGGTCACGCACCGGCTACCGCTCGGAGAACGACGCGCTGAGGCTGCTGCACAGGGTGGAAGGTATATATGAGCCGGTATTCTTCCTGAAGAAAAGGAGAGAGCTGTCCAGGCAGGCCTGATGCCTTTATCCGAGCGCAGCGCCCGGAGCCGCCATTTATCCAAGCGCTACGTCAAGCGCCATCATGAGGCTGAAACCCGCGGCAAATGAGATGACGCCGATATTGGAATGCTCGCCCGCGGACATTTCCGGGATCAGCTCCTCAACTACCACGTAGAGCATGGCTCCTGCCGCAAATGAGAGGAAATAAGGCATTGCCGGGACGATATGGCTAGCGATGAGGACGGTGAGCCCGCCGAAAACAGGTTCCACCGCGCCGGAAAGGATGCCGAGCCCGAAGGCTTTTGCTTTTCTCTTTTCCTCCGCGAAGAGAGGCATGGATACGATTGCGCCTTCCGGAAAGTTCTGAATCGCGATACCGAGGGTGAGTGCAAGTGCGCCTCCTGCTGTGACGGTGCCCGAACCGGCGAGGAGCCCGGCATATACTACGCCGACCGCCATTCCTTCTGGAATGTTGTGGAGCGTTACCGCGAGGACCATCATTATGGTCCGGTCAAGCCGGGTCTTAGGGCCTTCCGCCTGTTCCCCCTGGCCGATATTTCTGTGCAGGTGCGGGATAATGTGGTCGAGCAGCAGCAGGAACAGGATTCCGAGCCAGAATCCGATGAACGCCGGAAGGAAAGCCCACCGGCCCTTTTCGGCGGACTGCTCGATCGCTGGAACGATCAGGCTCCAGATGGACGCGGCTACCATAACGCCGGAGGCAAATCCGGTCAGGGCGCGCTGGATGCCGGTCTTCAGGTCTTCTTTTAGGAAAAATACGCAGGCAGCGCCAAGCGAAGTTCCGATAAAGGGGATCATCAGTCCCCAGATGATTGTATTTATCATGATATCAGGCCTCATTTTGAAATATTATGGTTAGCTATAACTAACTATAATTTAGTATACTACCTGCTTATTTGTTTTTCAAGTGTAATACTATACATTTCTCTCTAGTGTAATATGATTAGCCTGATTATACTTTTTGCATTCTTGCTCAAGTCTCGGGAATTCCACACATCGATTCCGGCCAGAATATTTTGTTTTGGAAACGTAAGTTTTGTATAGCACATTTGCTTTATTACATATTACTTCGCTATGTTCTTGACACCAGGTTAGTTCTTTCTGACATAGCTCCTTATAACGTTTGATTTCTGCCCGGTCTCTTTTCCGTATGGACAAATCTATGGAATGGATTTGTGCTTCTTCGATTGGAATCATGAGGTTAAAATTCAGGACCCCAATTATTTTTCCATCTGCTTCGATTTTTGAAAAATCCAAAGAATTTTTCATTCGCTTGTGCTTTTCCTTTGGGGAGGAAAGCGGAATACAGTATTTGAATTTTCCGCAAATGACAACAATCCCAACAAATACCCTTGTGTCTTTTCCAATCTGCGGTGAAACGGACATAACTTTGTCATCAATTTGATGAAGGTTGCGAATATATTTCATATCTACTTTATAGAGATTGAATTCTTTCTGCATAATTCTCCTTAAACAAAAATGGCTATGCGGTTATCTTCGCATAGCCATTCTGCAGCAACTCCATTAGAGTTCCTAACGCTGTTAGCAGTCCACTTTCGGCAGGACTCTCCGTTAAATATAAGATACCAGATACATTCTGTTTGTCAAGCCGGTTTTGCTGTGGCGCAAACTCTCTTTATCAGATATAATGATATATTAGGAGCTTCCGAATTACTGACATTTATCACAGGCAGCACACATCGGAGTATTTACGATATGGCTATTTATAAGAAGATCGATCTTCACATGCACTCGACCGTGTCGGACGGCACTGACACCCCGGCGGAGATCCTTGCAAACGTCAAAAAGGCCGGCATTGAGCTGTTCGCGCTTACCGATCACGACGCGATCAAGGGAGCCGCGGCCCTCGCCGGGACGCTTCAGGAAGGCGACCCGGACTTTATCCCCGGGATCGAGTTTTCCTGCAAAGACGAAGAGGGAAAATATCATATTCTGGGTCTTGGCTATGCCCCGGATTCTGAGCCGATCAATGCCGTGGTCAATACCGGGCATGGCTACAGGATGAAGAAGCTGGGGCTCCGCCTTGAATTCCTGAAGTCGGAATACGGGATCGAGTTTCCTGAGGAAGAGATCGCCGGGCTTTACACGATGGATAATCCCGGGAAGCCCCACATCGCGAATCTGATGGCGAAGTACGGATACGCCCAGTCGAAGGATGACGCGATATATAATTACCTCAACAAGATGCACGCTCCAAGCAAATATGTAAGGCCTGAGGAAGCTATCCGTGGGATTCTCGGGAGCGGGGGCATACCGGTGCTTGCCCATCCCACCTACGGGGACGGTGACCAGCTCATTCTCGGGGAGGACATGGACAGGCGGATAAGGCGCCTCCTGGACTTCGGGCTCCAGGGTCTTGAGGGTTTTTACTCAGGCTTCACCAACAAGATCAGCGCCGAGATACTTGGATTTGCGGACCGGTACGGGCTCTACGTTACCGCAGGGAGCGATTACCACGGAAGGAACAAGCTGATCGAGCTCGCGGACACCGGCCTTACAGAAGACACGGAGTGGCCCGAGGGGCTGACAAGGTTTATCGAAGACGTAAGAATTTGCAGTCCTAAGACGGACAGGGAATAGGAGGTCTTACCCATGTACAGAAACAAAGAAGATGTGAGGGAAAGAGTTGTTATGAACGCCCAGGGCGGCGAAGGCCATGTGACCTTCTATGACTTTCTTCTTCCGGAAGATGCGCCGGGGCACGGCAGGGTGTTCAGCAAGCTTGTGATCGAGCCGGGCAATTCCATCGGCTATCACCGCCACGAGGGCGAGTTCGAGGCTATTTACGTAATATCGGGCGAGGCCACCGTAAATGACAATGGCGAGGAGATCGTCCTTCATCCCGGCGATATGCATATGTGTAAGAACGGCGACAGCCACGGCACAAGGAATAACGGCGAAGAGCAGCTTGTCCTTGTCGCCCTCATAATGAATGACCTTTCGTAAGGCAGAATTCGGTAACGCATACGGAATATATGAAAAGAGCGCTCCATGAATTGCTTTCATGGAGCGCTTATTATGTCTACCAGATAAAATTGCATTTATCGAATTCTCCGTTGTCTATCAGGATGTCCTGGGCCGTCATCGAGCGGTTGACCACCGTGACGAAATAGGCCCACTCGGCGATCTCTTCGGGGGATGCCCAGCGTCCGAGCATGGTCTCTGCAAGCACCTTTTCCCAGAGAACGGGATTCTCGAGGATGTGGGCGTTGAGGCTTGTGGTAACGCCGCCGGGGGAAATGCAGTTCGAGGTCGCGCCGTATGCGGCGAGCCTTCCGGCAGTATTTTTCATGTAGCTCACCATGCCGCCCTTGCTCGCGGCGTATTCGGGGAACTCTGCCCCGGTCCGCGCGCTTGACGAAGCAATGAAGAGAACGCTTTTAATATTTTCCTGGAAGGCGTATTTCTCGGTGACCCGGATGGTGCCCTTGAGGTTCACATCGATATCCCTGCCGGTATCCTGCACGCCTGCGCAGTTTATCAGTATATCCGTGCCGTCGATCTCCGGAAGTTCGGAGGATGATATGTCGCAGAGGATATGAGAGTAGCTGCCGTGGTCTATAACGGAAGGACAGACGTCGAGCCCGATGACCTCATATCCGCATGAGAGGAACTTTTCGGCGATGGCCTTTCCGATCCCTCCGGAACTTCCTGTTATGACTATCTTCATTAATGAGCCTCCTCGTTAATTCTGCTTCATCATTGTGCTGCCGTCAGTTCAGCAGCTTTCCTGAGATCAAGATATTCTTTGCCGACGTCTTCTTTTTCCCATCTGGAGGATACCCTGTAGCCGATGCCGGAGAAGATCACTTCGCACAGCAGCTCGACTACCATCCCGGTCAGCGCGCAGGTCACGCACTGCAGCATGGTCCAGCCGAAGAAGTTATGGCTGACGATGAGAGCGAATGCGAGATTGTCGGTAAACTGTCCGATTGCGGTTGAAATATAGCTTCGCGCGGCGTAGGCGCCGAAACCGCTGGGGTTCCGCTTTATCGCCATGCCGATGCTCCAGTTAACGAAATTATTTACGATTGCTGAAAGCAGGAAGGCAGCCGAGCTTCCCGCGAGCACATACCATGTGCCTCTGAAAGTGTTGTCGAGAGCGGTATTGATGAGGCTTTCGCTCCCGGGCACGTAGGATTCGCCCCAGACTCCAGGAAGGGAGCTGCCTGCAAAGAAGAACAGGCATAGACACAGATTTCCAAGCATTGCGAGGATCGAGAGCTGGGTTGCGGCTTTGGGTCCGAACCTCCGGGTAAGCATGTCCATAGCCAGAAATGCGAACCACGAAACGGTGATCCCTGCGTCGAGGGCAAGCCAGGTGACGGGCAGGGTCAGGCTCTTATTTGCCAGCAGGTTCATCGAGCATACTGACAGGACAAAGAAAATGATAAGCAGCGACGGTACGGATCGCAGCAGGACCCGGAACTCCATGATCTCGTTAGATATTTTTTCTTTCATTCTTAGATAATTCCTCTAACAAAAATGAGCGCATAGCGCGCCCATCCCTGTTCCATAGTTTTATTTACAGACAGGATGGTTTCGAACTGTCTGCCGATTTCAGCGGCAAGTGGAATTATAGCATGGCTTAGCGGGTAAGTCAATTGCGGCATAGGCACTTCTCTGGTACAATGAGTCCAGGAGGTACAGATATGGGTTCATTGGTTTTTATCCTGATAGTAGGTTACGTCATTTATGTGCTCCACAGGAATTCCGGGAGTCCGAAGGGGCCGCTGAAAACCTGGCAGAAGATCGTAAGCCTGATCGCGATCCTTGCGGTATGGTACTATGCCGAGTATCCCGCCGTTAATATCCACAGCTACGATTTCTGGCTGTTCTGCGTTGTCGCTGTGATACTGGTCATCCTGCTCTTCGTGCCTGCAAAGGAAGGCGAGGGTATTCATATAGAAACTACCGGAAATAAGACATTCCGGTTCCATCTGCCGAAGACGAAGAAAGGTCCGGTGGCTTTGGCGGGATATATCATTGCCGGGGTGATCGCGGTAAATGTGGTCGTCGGGATCATATTTTCCCCGCTCGTGATGTCCTCATCCTACGCGAAGAGGATAAGTGTGAATACGGTCTCGTTTTCTGAGATCCCGGCATACAAATACAACCAGACCGCGATCATTGACCGCTCGAGCGCGGAGCTGCTCGGCGACAAGGTCATGGGGCAGATGACGGATCTCGTCTCGCAGTTCTCGGTCTCCTCGGAGTACAACCAGGTATCATATGAGAACGGCACCAGGCGCGTGACTCCGCTCGCCTACGACGGATTTATCAAATATTTGCGCAACCGCTCAGCCGGCGTTCCGGGGTATATCATCGTAAATACCACTACCGGCGCTACGGAGCTTGTGCGGCTTGAGAACAAGATGCACTACGTGCCCTCGGCATATTTTAATGAAAATCTCTACAGGCATCTGAGGTTCAGGTATCCCACGGTGCTTTTCGGGGATCCTTCCTTCGAGATCGACGACGAGGGGAATCCGTACTATGTCTGCACGACCTACACTTATACGGGCATCCATTCTATGAGGAAGGTTACCGGCGTGATACTGCTTGACCCCAGGGACGGCAGCTCGCAGAAATACAAGATTGAGGATGTTCCGTCCTGGGTCGACAGGGTGTATCCGGAGAGCCTGATCGAGGATGAGCTTAATGATTACGGCCAGTATCAGAAGGGCTTCATCAATTCGATCCTCGGGCAGGAGGGCGTTACCCAGACCTCGCAGGGCTACAATTACATTTCAAAGGACGGGGATATCTGGTACTACACCGGCATGACCAGCGCTGTGAGCGATGAGTCAAATGTAGGTTTCATGCTTGTAAACCTCCGTACCCACGAGGCGCAGTTCACCGCAACGAGCGGGGCAACCGAGACGGCGGTAATGAGAAGCGCGGAAGGCGAAGTCCTGAATTACGGCTACACCGCGACCTTCCCGACGCTGATCAATGTCGGCGGGAAGCCGGTCTACCTGCTCTCGCTGAAGGACAGTGCAGACCTGATCAAGATGTACGCTATGGTCGACGCCCAGGACTACCAGCAGGTATATACCGTGAGGGCTGAAAAGGATACGGCTTCGGCGATCTCGACGCTGATCAGGCAGGTCGGCGGGGAGTCTCAGGCGTCCGCGGGAACGGAAGAAGAGGAGATAACGATCGAGGCGATCCGCACGGCGGTGATTGACGGAGATACCTATGTATATATTAAGAGCGGGGACTTTGTATACAGAATTTCTGTTGATGAGAGCAATGCGGCTTCGGCTCTGTTCCTATCCCAGGGAGACATAATCACAGTGCTCTATGCTGAGGACAGCTCGAGCGGAGAAAGGATCATAACGCAGATAAAGTAGACTTATATGCAAAAAGGGTGGGACCCGCCGGGCCCCACCCTTTATTGATTGGCTTTTTTATTGCTTTTTAGCTTTTGCTTCTTCTTCCTGCTTCTTCTTCCGCTTTCTCTCCTTGATCTTTGCGACGAGGACGGCATCTACGCCGGGAGCGGTCATCTGGACCGGATCCATCAGTTTCTTAAGTTCGTCTTCGGTCAGGAGCCCGCGCTCGAGAACGAGCTTCTTAACCGAAGCCCCGGTCCGGAGCGATTCCTTCGCGATCTCGGCGCTCTGATTGTATCCGATATACGGAGCGAGGGCGGTGACGGTCCCTATGCTAGAGTCCATAAGCTTCTCGCAGTGCTCTTTATTGACCGTGATGCCGTCGATGCAGTTCACGATAAAGGTGTCTATTCCGTGAGTCAGTGTCTCTATCGACTGGAAGAGGTTGAAGAAGATGACCGGCTCGAAGGCGTTGAGCTCGAGCTGGCCGGCCTCGCAGGCCGCGGTTATCGTCTGGTCGTTCCCGATGATGTTGAAAGCGATCTGGTTGATGACTTCCGGGATGACCGGGTTGATCTTGCCGGGCATGATCGAGGAACCGTTCTGTTTTGCGGGGAGATTGATCTCCCCGAGGCCGGTCAGAGGCCCGCTGGCCATGAGCCGCAGGTCGTTCGCTATCTTGGAGAGCGCGACCGCGCAGGCCTTTATGCTTCCGCTGACAGCTACAAATTCGTCAAGGTTCTGTGTGGAGTCGATGAGGTCGCTGGCCTTCACGAGGTCGAGCCCCGTTAGGGCCGCGAGCTCATTTACAACAAGGAGTTCGTAGTTGGTATCGGCGTTGATGCCTGTTCCTATCGCGGTGCCTCCGAGATTCACCTTGAGGAGTTCCCTCTTGGCTTCCTTGAGGCGGGTCGAGGTCCTTTTTACCGCGGTGCTGTAGGCGCGGAATTCCTGGCCGAGGCGTATCGGCACTGCGTCTTCCAGCTGGGTGCGGCCCATTTTGAGTACCCCGTCGTACTCGACGGCCTTTTTGAAAAAGGAATCGTAGAGCTTTTCGAGCTGCTCCTCAAGATCATTCAGCAGATAGAGGCTCGCGATCTTGCCAGCCGTCGGGATGACGTCATTTGTCGACTGGCCCATATTAACTTCGTCATTGGGGCTGATGGAGGCGTAGTCTCCTTTGGGAAGCCCCATGATCTCAAGCGCGCGGTTCGCGATAACCTCGTTTGCGTTCATATTCATCGAAGTTCCGGCGCCGCCCTGGATCGCGTCAACAATAAAGCTGTCGTGAAGCTTTCCGCTTACAATCTCGTCGCAGGCCTTTCCGATAGCCGCTGCCTTGTCCGTCTGAAGAAGCCCTGCCTTGCAGTTCGCTATCGCGCAGGCCTTTTTTACGTATGCTATGGCTCTGATGAGCTGCTTGTGCATTCCGATACCGGTAATGCTGAAGTTCTCTTTCGCCCTTAGCGAATGCACACCGTAGTAAGCGTCTGCCGGGATCGCTTTGGTCCCGACAGAATCGCTTTCAAGCCTGAACTCAGAATCTGACATTATTCACACCTCTGTTAAATGGCGAGTTCATTCTCCTTGTTGAAGAAATGAGATTTGCTCATGTCGAGGGCAAGTTTTATGGCCTCGCCTGTCCTTACGTGCGTATTCGGTGAAACGCGCGCGGTCAGCTGGACTCCGGCAAATGTAAAGTAGAGGAAGGTCTCGGCTCCGAGGAGCTCGCTGGCGCTTACTTCTGCCTCTATGACGTCTTCCGGGGTCGATTCAATATACATTTCTTCAACGTACAGATCTTCCGGACGTATGCCCATGGTAACGGTCTTGCCGGAAAATCCTTCGCGCTTCAGGACGGCTGCCTTGTCTTCGGGTATGAGGACTCTGGTATTGCCTGCAGCTGCGTAGGTCTTTTCCCCGTCTTCCTCGATGGTCACGTCGATGAAGTTCATCTGAGGAGAGCCTATGAAACCTGCAACGAAGAGGTTGTGGGGCTTGTTGTAAAGGTTCTGGGGAGTGTCAATCTGCTGGATCACGCCTTCCTTCATTACAACGATCCTGGTGCCCAGGGTCATGGCCTCGGTCTGGTCATGGGTAACGTAGATGATGGTGGCGCCGAGACGCTCGTGGAGCTTGTTGATCTCTACGCGCATTTGAACGCGGAGCTTCGCGTCGAGGTTCGAGAGAGGCTCGTCCATGAGGAAGACCTTCGGATCCCTGACGATCGCGCGGCCCATGGCGACACGCTGGCGCTGTCCGCCGGAGAGAGCCTTGGGCTTTCTTTCAAGCAGGTTCTCGAGACCGAGGATCTTTGCGGCCTCATTAACGCGCTTATCGATCTCATCCTTCGGGACCTTCTTGTTTTTAAGCGCGAATGCCATATTGTCAAATACTGTCATGTGAGGGTAGAGCGCGTAGTTCTGGAAGACCATCGCGATGTCGCGGTCCTTCGGCTCTACGTCGTTCATTACCTTTCCGTCGATCTTCAGGGTCCCTTCGGAAATATCCTCGAGTCCGGCGATCATCCTGAGAGTAGTGGATTTTCCGCATCCGGAGGGGCCGACAAAAATAATGAATTCTTTGTCTTCGATGTCCAGGTTAAAGTCGTTTACGGCTTTAAATCCGTTATCGTAAATTTTTGATATGTGTTCAAGTGAGAGGGATGCCATTTCTTATGTTCCTCCTGTTATTATTCTTTATCCGGTGCCTTTTCCGGGACGCGCCCGTATCGGTAAGTCATACTGTATAGTTCTTCTTCAAGGTCCTTTGTGCGCTTTTCCTGGAAAAATCCTTCCGGCAGGCGCCAGGTCCAGTTGCCGCTTGGCTGTCCCGGGGTGTTCATGCGGGACTCGCTTCCGAGCCCCAGAACATCCTGCATCTGCATCACGAAGAGGTCTGAGACCGAACCCATTCCTCCGCGGAGAAGACCCTTGCGGTAACCTTCTGATTCGTTAAGCCCCAGGTAGCGGACCGCGTTTCCAAGCTCTTCCTCCGTGGCGCTTCCAAGCCACCCTTCGGCGGTATCGTTGTCGTGGGTGCCTATGTAGCATACGGAGTTCCTCGGGTAATTATGAGGAAGGTAGTCGCCGGGTTCCCTTGTGTCAAATGCGAACTCCAGGACCTTCATTCCCGGAAGTCCTGAGTCTTTGAGCATCTGATGGACTTCGGGGGTAAGGAAGCCGAGATCCTCGGCGATGAAGCTCATCTGGGGGAACCAGCCGGTGATCGCCCTGATCAGGGAGAGCCCCGGGGCTTTCACCCATTTGCCGTGTTTCGCGGTAGTCTCGCCGTAAGGGACCGACCAGTAGCTTTCCAGTCCGCGGAAATGATCGATGCGCAGCACGTCGTAGAAGGGCGTCGCCCCGCTTATGCGGCGTATCCACCAGCCGAAGCCGTCCTTTTCCATCTCGTCCCAGTCGTAGAGGGGGTTGCCCCAGAGCTGGCCCTCGGCGGTGAAGCCGTCGGGCGGGACTCCTGCGACCGCTTTCGGGACGTAGTCCGCGTCAAGCTGGAAGAATTCTGCCCCGGACCAGACGTCTGCTGAATCCATCGCGACATATATCGGAAGGTCGCCGATGATGCCGATGCCTTTTTCGCGGGCGTATCTTTTGAGAGAATCCCACTGCCTGCGGAACAGGAACTGGGTGTAGATCCAGAAACTGATCTCTTCAGAGAGCTCTTCGCGGCATTTTGCAAGCGTCTCCGGGTCGCGGCGGCGGATCTTTTCATCCGGCCATTCGATCCAGGATCTCATGCCGAAGGATTCCTTCAGTGCCATGTAGAGAGCGTAGTCCGGAAGCCAGCTGCTGTTTTCCCTGCAGAATTCTTCGGCTTCCCTGCGGTCTCTTTCCCATCCGCGTGCAAAAGCTTTTTTAAGGAGACTGAAGCGGCTCTCGTAGATCAGGCCGTAGTCCACATTTTCAGGATCATTTCCCCAGTTATAATCGAGGGGCTCGTCCGGCAGGAGCAGCCCGTCCTCGACCAGGAGGTCCGGATCAATAAAGTAGGGGTTCCCCGCGAAAGCGGAAAAGCTCTGGTAGGGCGAATCCCCGTAGCTTGTCGGCCCTATCGGGAGGACCTGCCACCAGGACTGGCCGGATCCTTTAAGAAAATCGATAAAGTCCCGCGAAGACTGCCCGAGCGTTCCGATCCCGTACCGGGAGGGCAGGGACGATACTGCGAGCAGGATTCCGCTGCTTCTTTTCATGATCTATCCTTTCACAGCGCCTGCAGCAACACCCTTGATGATGTATTTCTGGCAGCTGAGGTAGAAGACTATTACAGGTATGATACTTAGTGTGATAAGTGCCATCGTGGCGCCCATATCCGTGTGTCCGTAACTGCCCTGCAGATACTGGATGTGGATAGGGATCGTCATGTATGTATTCGTGTCCAGGACAAGGTAGGGCAGGAGGTAATCGTTCCATACCCACATGATCTCAAGGACTCCGACGGAGATAAGCGTGGGCTTTAGCATCGGGAGCACTACCTTGAAGAAGGTGCCGAGCGGTCCGCAGCCGTCTATAGCCGCGGCTTCCTCGATCTCGAGCGGTATGCTCCGGATGAAGCCCGCGAACATGAATACCGCGAGTCCCGCGCCGAATCCCAGATATACTATCGGTATCGTCCAGGGAGTGTTGAGCTTCAGCCTGTCAGCGGTCCTTGACAGCGTGTACATTACCATCTGGAAGGGAACGACCATGGAGAATACGCAGAGGTAGTAGACCAGGTTGCTGAGCTTGCTTCCAACGCGGGAAATGTACCATGCAGCCATCGAGGTGCAGAGCAGTATAAGCGCTACGGAAAGCACCGTGATCACGAAGCTGAAGAACACGGATTTCATGAACGGATAGTTTCCGAAGGTCATGCCCTTGATGTAGTTAGCCCATCCGACGAAGGTGTCAGCCGTAGGCCAGGCAAAGGTCTTGGTGCTTACCGCGCCGTTTGCCTTAAAGGAGTTCATGATAACGATGGCGATGGGCAGCAGGTAGATTATAGAGATCGCGGTAAAGAAGCCTGTAAGAGCGTTCTTTTGCTTTCTGTCAGCGGAAAAGCCCTTAGATCTGTATTTCTTTGACTCTTTTGCCATTACTGCTGCACCTCCTTATTCCTTGTAGCCCTGAGCTGGATGATACTGATAACAGCGACCAGTATAAAGAACATTACGGCCTTGGCCTGTCCGACGCCTCGGTTCTTTCCGCCGCTCGCGTTGAAGGCGTTTACGATGTTCAGCGCAAGCATTTCAGTCGTCTTCAGGGTGGAGCCGTCGGACTGGAGGACGAAGGGACGTCCTGCAGTAAGCGCAAGGTTCTGATCGTAGAGCTTGAAGCCGTTTGTAAGTGTGAGGAACGTGCATATAGTGAATGACGGCATCATGTTGGGGATGGTGATCTTCCAAAGGGTCTGCCATTTGGTGGCTCCGTCGATCTTCGCGGCTTCCATATACTCTTCCGGAATGGCCTGAAGACCTGAAATGTAGATGATCATCATGTAGCCGATCTGCTGCCACAGCAGGAGGATGACCAGCCCCCAGAAACCTAGCTTAGTGTCCAATAGGATGGAAGTTCCGTACCTGCTGAGGATACCGTCGAAGATCATCGACCAGATATAACCGAGTACGATACCGCCGATAAGGTTCGGCATGAAGAATACGGTACGGAATACGTTGGAGCCTTTGATGCCCCTTGTGAGCGCGAGAGCGACCAGGAATGCAAGTACATTTATCAGAAGCATCGTGACTACCGTAAACAGGGCGGTAAACCAGAATGCGTGAAGGAATGTGGAGTCGCTCAGCGCTTTCGCGTAATTGTCAAAGCCGACGAACACGGCTTTTTTGATGGTTTTGAAATTGCAGAATGATAGGTAAATGCCCTGCAGGAACGGATATAGGAATCCTATGCAGAAGGCGGAGAAGGTCGGGAGCAGGAATATCCAGAAATGACGCCTTATCGGGCGCCGGATCAGGGTGGAATTCAGGGTAGAATGATCCCGCTTCCTTTTAGTGGTTTTTTGCATAACTTTCCTCCCCGGAATAGTCTGAATGCGGCCGGCAGGGCAAAAGCCCGGCCGGCCGCAGCTGTTCACCTGTAAGTACTATAGGTGGATATGATTATTTTATATGAGATCCTACTGGTTCTCGTTAGCGTACTGAAGAGCCCAGCCCTGAACGAATGCGGTCTCAACTGCGGACCATTCGCCGGTGCCTGCGGTGTACTGGCCAAGTGCGTCAACAACGCCTGCGCGCCAGTCATCAACAGCGGGAGTATAGTTGAATGCCCATGTTACTACATAGTTGCCTGCTGCAGTGTAAGCATTAGCATCCTGGAAGAATACGTTCTCGGGCTCCTTAGCGTTCTTGAACGGGCAAGGTCCGAACTGCTCAGCCATCATAGTGGTTCCTTCTTCGGAGGTAACTACCCAGTAAAGGAAATCAAGAGTAGCCTTGATGTCTTCTTCTGAGGACTCTTTGTTAACTGCCCAGCAGTTCTCGGTTCCGCAGCAGAGGCCGGCCTTCTCTTCGCCTTCAACTCCGCAGTAGATAGGGATCATAGCGATGTCTTCAGGGTTAAGAGGGGTGATGCCGTCGCCGTTGTCGGTGGTGAGGTTAGCATATTCCCAGGTACCGTTCTGATAGAAAACTGCTTCGCCGGACTTGAACTCAGCCTCAGCCTGGTCGCCGGTAGCTGTAAGGAGGTCAGAACCTGTTGTTGCAGAATCGGTGATGTAGAGATCCCAGATGTTCTTGTAGTTCTCAAGGTAGGTGCCTTTGATCTCTGCGGGCTGCTCGGTGATGCCGTCATCGCGGAACTCATAGTACAGAGGCATATTTGCAAGGTGTCCGGAGAATCTCCATGAAGAAGATCCGTCAAGACCTGCGGACGTGAAAGCGTCGAAGCCGAGGGTCTCTGCATTTGCATGGATCTCGTCAGCGATAGCCTTGAGGGTCTCGAAATTGGTGATCTCGGAAATGTCATGGCCAGCCTTGGTAAGGAGAGCCTTGTTTACGATGATGCCGAATGCTTCGTAGCAGTATCCGATGGAAACTGTCTCGCCGTCTTCATTTACCAGGTTGAAGGAATCGGTGGTCATCTCGTTCACAACATCGGTGCCGTCAAGTGCGAGTGCGTAATCGCCCCAGGAATTGAGCGCGCCCTGGTTGCCCATCTGATAGAGGGTAGGAGCGTGGTCCTTGTCCATCTCAGCGGTAAGGGTGGAGTCATACTGACCTTCTGCAGCGGTCTTTACTTCTACAAGAACGCCGGTCTGCTCGGTGTAGGTCTTTGCGAGTGCCTGCCAAGCTGCGTCTGCCTCGGGTTTGAAGTTGAGGTAGTAGACGGAACCGCCTGTGGTCTCCTCGGAGCCTTCGGTCTCAACACTGCTTTCGGGAGCTGTGGTCTCAGGTGTAGATGAGCTCGACGAACTTGAGCTGCATGCTGCCATGCTGAGAGCCATAGCCATTGACAATACGATAGCTGCTGCCTTTTTCATGTTCATTCTCCTTTTCATAAAAAAATACAATTTTATAAATTTACCGTCCGTCTGTGAAGACGACGGATACGGTCAAGATCAGATGCTGCGGACGCTCTCGCCTTCGCGGAGCGAAGTTTCGAGTATAAGCTGTTTTCCGATTGCTTCTGAGCGGATCATATACATGAGGAGCGCTACGGCCTTCTTTCCGATTTCCTCTGTGGGCTGGATAAGAGTGGTAAGCGTAGGTATGCAGTACCTGCTTATCTCGATCCCGTCGATCGCTATGACGGAGCAGTCCTCCGGAACAAGCAGGCCGCCGTCGTTAAGGCCCTTGATAGCAGCCATTCCGAGGGAATCAGAGATCGCGAAGAGGGCGGTGAAATCTGTCCTGCTCTCAGCAAGCGCGCGGGATCTCGAGTAAGCCTTATGCATATCGAAATTCCCTATCTCAAGTATAAGTTCAGGATCAATGCCGATCCCGCTCTCCTCAAGCGCCCTTTTATATCCCAGGAACCTGAGCTCCCCGATGGAGTGGCTCCTGACAGAATCCAGGACTATGGCGATACGCCGGTGTCCTCTCTCAATAAGGTTCCGGACTGCCTTGCAGGCTTCCTCTTCGTCATTGATGGAGACGGAAGAGCAGTGCCCTGCGGAAAGCGTTCCGAAATTATTCGAGAAAGTGCAGAGGACGAGAGGAACATCTATATTTGCGAGGTCTTCCTCGCTGTAATCAAATCTGCCTCCGAGGAGGATAAGGCCCTTGAGCCTCTTTGCCTTGACGAGCTCCGCGCCGACCGTCAGTTCATCGTCATCGGACGGGATGTGGATCGTAATGAGGGTGGAGCCTTCTGCCTCGACGGCCCTCTCCACGGAACTGATCACCGGAGGGTAGAAGAGGTTGCCGGTGCCGCGGGCGATCAGGCCGACGGTATCTGTCTGGGCCCTTACGAGATCGCGCGCGCTGGTATTCGGAACGTAGTGGAGCTCCCTTACGGCTTCCTCGACCTTTTCCCTCACGTGGGGACTCACATCCGGATGTTTATTAAGGGCACGTGAAACGGTGCTGACCGAAACGCCGCAGTATGCAGCCACGTCTTTAATAGTCATGGAATGTGCCCCCTTACAGTCAATCGAATGCTAAAGAAACCAAATCTGACGTGCCTGAAAAGCGGTATCACGTCATTTTCTGGGAGCGCTTCCGGCATCGCTACCGGGAACGTTTCCAGATAGTTTAATTATAAAATCCCGAGGGGCCTTTGTCAATCATATACAATTATGGCAATTTCAATAAAAATATTTAGGCAATTTTGACGATGACGCAGCTTCTGAAGCTTGACAGGACGGTTTTTGTAAATCATAATTATGTATTAATAATAAGGAAGCTTGTTTAGCTATAACACCTATAGAAGGGAGAATTTATATAATGAAGGGACTTGCGCTTGAACAGATAAACGGTTTCAGGAAGTTTTACGAGGAGGACAAGGCGGCTAAGACGGCGAACGCCGCGATGGCGAAGACCGAGCTTGCGGATCTTGCCTACATACCCATGAATGCTGCGAAGCTTGGAGGAGATTTTTCTCTTGAGCTCCCGACCCGGGGGATCACTGCGCAGCAGAAGAGCGGCCGCTGCTGGCTTTTTGCGGCGCTGAATATGCTCCGCGAGGTCGCTGCAGATAATCTGGGACTGAAAGATTTCCAGCTCTCACAGAACTATCTCTCATTCTACGATAAGCTTGAGAAGTCCAATAACTTCCTGGAGATGGTGATCGAGAATGCCGGAGAGCCGCTCGACAGCCGCATGATGCATTACATTAATTTTGGCATCGGAGACGGAGGATACTGGGATATGGCCGCAGACCTTGTAAAGAAGTACGGTGTGGTGCCTCAGTACATAATGCCGGAGTCCTACCAGTCAAATCATACCGAAAAGTTCAGGAAGCTCCAGAACAGCATCCTTCGCAGGGATGCGGCCGAGCTCCGCAAGCTGATAGCGGAAGGCCGTGATCCCTACCCCCGCAAGGACGAGATGATGGCCGAGATCTACAAGGCTCTCTGCATCGTTTTCGGGGAGCCCGTGACCGAGTTTACATATGAATACCGCGATGAGGAGGGAGATTTCCATACCATCCGCGGCATTACCCCGCAGGAATTCTATGAGAAATACATCGGGCTCGATCTCGACAACTATATCGGGGTAGCGAACAGCCCGACCGCGAAGACACCTCTTGGGGACTATTATGAATTCCATTACATGGGAAGCATGGCAGACAGCAATGTGCACGTGATCAACGTAACCATGGATGAGCTCCAGGCCCTTGTGCTTAAGCAGCTGAAGGACTGCGAGCCGGTCTGGTTCGGATGTGACGCCGGAGCTTTTGGCGACCGCAAGATGGGCATCTGGGATCCCGACAGTTTTGACTATGAGGGACTCATCGGCGGCGCGAAGATCACTATGGACAAAGGCGAGGGCCTTGAATATATGGAAAGCAACGCCACCCACGCGATGCTGCTGATCGGAGTGAACTTCGATGAGAAAGGCGAGCCCGACCGCTGGAAGATCGAGAACAGCTGGGGCAAGGAAGCCGGAAAGGACGGATATTTCGTCTGCAGCCAGAAGTATTTCAGGAACTATGTATATGAAGCAATAATAAATAAGAAGCACTTAAGCCCCGCGCAGAAAGAACTTCTTTCGAAGGAACCGGTAGTGCTTAAGCCCTGGGAAGGCGGAGTTCTTTAAGTGATCAGATTATTTAGCGTACTTATTAAATACTTTAAGCCCCATATGAGGCTTTTCGTGCTGGACATGGTGTGCGCCTTTATCGCCGCGGCGGTAGACCTGGCGTTTCCGCTGGTGTCGAGGTATGCCATGTACAACCTGCTTCCGGACAAGGCGTACACCGCCTTCTTCGCGGTCATGCTGGTGGTCGGAGTATGCTACGCGATCCGCGCGGTATGCTACTATGTCATGGCGTACTGGGGGCATACTTTCGGCGTCAGGGTCGAGGCAGATATCCGGGAGGATCTCTTCAGCCATCTCCAGACGCTCGACTTTGAATTCTACGACAGGACCCGCACCGGGAACCTTATGAGTAGGATAACCAGCGACCTCTTCGACATTACAGAGCTCTCGCATCACGGCCCTGAGGATCTGCTGATCTCGGTGCTCACCCTGTGCGGCGCCCTGATAATGATGTTCACTATCCAGTGGAGGCTTGCCCTGGTAGTCCTGATCCTCGTGCCGATATTCCTCGCGATAGTAATGTTCAGGCGCAGGAAGCTGACTTCGACCTCGGCAGCAGTAAAGGAGAACACCGCGGTAATAAACGCGAGCGTGGAATCCTGCCTCTCAGGCGTACGCACCTCAAAGGCATTTGCGAACGAGGACCTCGACTATGAGAGATTCACCCGCGCGAACGACAGGTACCGGACCGCAAAGAAGGATTTCTACAGGGAGATGGGGCTTTTCAACTCCAGCCAGGAGTTCTTCATGGGGATCATGCCCGCGGTGGTAATAGCGGCCGGCGGATACTGTATCATGCAGGGACTCATGACATATGTGGACCTGATCACCTTCACGCTCTTCGTGTCGACCTTCATAACTCCGATAAGGAAGCTGGCGCAGTTCGCGGAGATCTTTGCCAGCGGAACTGCGGGGCTCAAGCGTTTCCAGGAGATCATGGCCCTGGAGCCCGCCGTGCCGGAGAAGGATGATGCCTTCGACCTCAAGGTTGACGGCGGAGAAGTCTGTGTAAACCACGTGTCATTTGATTACGCTAACGGCAGGGAAGTCCTGCATGACGTGGATATCAAGGTAGAGCCGGGCGAAGTCCTGGCCGTAGTCGGAGCATCCGGCGGCGGCAAGACCACGCTCTGCCAGCTGATCCCGAGATTCTATGATGTGACCGAAGGCTCGATCACGATCTACGGCACGGACATCCGCGACGTCACCAAGCATTCCCTTAGAAGCGCAATTGGGATAGTCCAGCAGGACGTATTCATTTTCGCTGACACCGTAATGGAGAATATCCGCTACGGCAGGCCAGGCGCGACAGAAGAAGAAGTTATCGAGGCTGCGAAGCGCGCGGAGATATACGACGACATCATGGAGATGCCCGACAGGTTCGACACCTATGTCGGAGAGCGCGGCACAAGGCTTTCCGGAGGGCAGAAGCAGAGGATATCGATCGCAAGGATCTTCCTGAAGAACCCCGCGATCCTGATCCTTGATGAGGCGACTTCCGCGCTTGACACCATCACCGAAGCCCGGATCCAGAAGAGTTTCGACGAGCTGTCAAAAGGCAGGACGACCTTCGTGATCGCCCACAGGCTTGCGACAGTCAGGAACGCGGGCAGGATAGTTGTGATCGAAGGCGGCAGGGTAGTTGAGGAAGGGACTCACGCCGAGCTCATGGAGCATAACGGCGAATACGCGAGGCTCTACCAGACCCAGCAGCTTGCCTCGCAGTAATATTTTCCCGGCAGGCAGCAGGTGCATTTTCCGGACAAAAAAGATATTTTTAAGAAATTGACAAATAAATAACAAATATCCTCCTATGTGTGATATAATGTTGCTGGAAACGATTCCAGTGCATAAACGTTTATCATATATAGGAGGATTTTTTTATGGGAAAATGGGTATATCTCTTTAAAGAGGGAAATGCGAACATGAGAGAGCTTCTGGGCGGCAAGGGCGCGAACCTTGCGGAAATGACCAACCTTGGGATGCCTATTCCCCAGGGCTTCACCGTAACCACGGAGGCCTGCACTGATTACTACAAGCAGGATAAAAAGATCTCCGAAGAAATTCAGAAGCAGATATTCGAGGCGCTCAGGTGGCTCGAGGAGGAGAACGGCAAAAAGTTCGGCGACAACGAGGATCCGCTCCTTGTTTCGGTGCGTTCCGGTGCGAGAGCATCAATGCCCGGCATGATGGACACCATTCTTAATCTGGGCCTTAATGATACCGCGGTCGAGGGACTTGCGAAGAAGACCGGGAACCCCCGCTTCGCGTATGACTCATACAGGCGCTTCATCCAGATGTTCTCGGACGTCGTTATGGAAGTTCCCAAGTCATTTTTTGAGAAGGTCATCGACGAGGTAAAGGAAGCCCGGGGTGTGACCTATGATATCGAGCTCACTGCGGATGATATGCTTGAGCTTATCCGCAGGTTCAAGGAAGTATACAAGAAGCACATGGGCGGGCAGGATTTCCCGCAGGAACCGCAGGAGCAGCTCATCGAGGCCGTCAAGGCCGTATTCCGCAGCTGGGATAACCCCCGCGCGATCAGCTACCGCCGCATGAATGATATCCCGGGCGACTGGGGGACCGCAGTCAACGTCCAGACCATGGTATTCGGAAACATGGGCGAGTCTTCGGGAACCGGAGTTGCCTTCACCAGGAACCCCGCAACCGGCGAAAAGGGCATTTTCGGTGAGTACCTGATCAATGCCCAGGGCGAGGACGTAGTTGCCGGCGTACGTACCCCGCAGCCCATCTCAAAGCTCGAGGAAGACCTTCCCGACTGCTACGCACAGTTCATGCATCTCGCGATGAACCTTGAAAAACATTACCGCGACATGCAGGACATGGAGTTCACGATCCAGGAGGGCAAGCTCTATTTCCTCCAGACCAGGAACGGCAAGAGGACCGCTCCGGCGGCTATTAAGATCGCCTGCGACCTTGTTGATGAGGGAATGATCAGCGAGAAAGAGGCTGTGTGCCGTATCGAGGCAAAGTCTCTTGACCAGCTCCTCCACAGGACATTTGATCCTAAGGCTCTTGAGGAGGGTGAAGTGATCGGCTCCGCGCTTCCGGCTTCTCCGGGAGCAGCTGCCGGAAAAGTATATTTCACTGCTGAGGATGCCCGCAACCATCACGCCCAGGGCGAGAGGGTCGTGCTTGTAAGGCTTGAGACTTCCGCAGAGGACATCGAAGGCATGCACGCCGCTGAAGGCATACTTACGGTCCGCGGAGGAATGACCTCCCACGCGGCAGTAGTTGCGCGCGGCATGGGTACCTGCTGCGTTTCCGGATGCGGAGAGATCAAGATAAATGAGGAAGAAAAGACCTTCACCCTTGGAGGCCACACCTATCACGAGGGAGATTACATTTCACTCGACGGAAGCACCGGAAATATCTATGACGGGGATCTTCCCACCGTTCCCGCGAGCGTGGGGGGATATTTCGGACGCGTTATGGGCTGGGCGGACAAGTACAGGAAGCTCCAGATCCGCACCAATTCGGACACCCCGGTCGACACCGAGAACGCAGTACGCCTTGGCGCGGAGGGAATCGGGCTCTGCCGCACGGAGCATATGTTCTTCGCGGATGACAGGATCTTTAAGATCCGCCGTATGATCCTCTCTGACACCCTTGAGGAGAGGGAGGCAGCGCTCAGCGAGCTCATTCCTTTCCAGAAGGAAGACTTTAAGGCTATGTACAAGGCGCTGAGAGGAAGGCCGATGACGGTCCGCTACATCGATCCCCCGCTCCACGAGTTCGTTCCGACCGACCCTGAGGATATCGAAAAGCTTGCGGCTGAGATGGGACTTTCCGTTGAGGAAGTAAAATCCAGATGCGACGAGCTTCATGAATTCAATCCCATGATGGGACACAGGGGATGCCGCCTCACGATCACCTACCCGGAGATTGCCAGGATGCAGACCAGGGCTCTTATGGAGGCCGCTATCGAGGTCAAGGAAGAGGATATGTACGACATAGTTCCCGAGATCATGATCCCGCTGGTAGGGGACGCGAAGGAGCTCGAATTCGTGAGGAACGTTGTCGTAGAAGTTGCCGAGAAGGTCAAGAAGGAGCGCAACAGCTACATCAATTACCATGTGGGCACGATGATCGAGGTCCCGAGAGCGGCTCTTCTGGCAGGGGAGATCGCGGAGGTCGCAGATTTCTTCTCATTCGGCACCAACGACCTGACCCAGATGACCTTCGGCTTCTCGCGTGATGACGCGGGCAAGTTCCTGGAGAGCTACTACGCGAACAAGATCTACGAGTCGGATCCTTTCGCAAAGCTCGATCAGAAGGGCGTAGGCAAGCTTATTAAGATGGCAGTCGAGCAGGGCCGCGAGAAGAATCCCGGCCTCAAGCTCGGTATCTGCGGCGAGCACGGCGGTGACCCGAGCTCCGTGGAATTCTGCCACAAGATCGGCCTGAATTACGTATCCTGCTCGCCTTACCGCGTACCGATCGCAAGGCTGGCAGCAGCGCAGGCGGCCATCAATAATCCCGGAAGGATCTAAGTATCCGGAAGGCCCCGTAAGGTCCCTGACCGCCGGGAGCGCTGATGTTTAAGATTAAATGCAGGCCTCGTTTTGGCTGATCCTGAAACGAGGCCTGTTTATATCATTTGACAAAAACGCCGGTATCTAACTTGACTTGTTCGTTCGGCGAGGTTTATTCTATCGATGAAATAAGTGGTCATTATAGAAAACAGGAGGATCAGGGATAAAATGAAACTTGCGGAAGCATTGCAGGAGAGAGCTGACCTAAACAGAAAGATAGAAGAGCTTAGAAGGCGGCTTGGGAATTCCATACTCGTCCAGGAAGGCGAGGAGCCTACGGAGGACCCGGCAGAGCTCTTAAAAGAACTGGAGGATTCTATCGCGAGGCTTGAGCAGCTCATGGCCGCGATCAATACTACGAACTGCAGGACGAAGGCCGGCGGCATGACGCTGACAGCCCTGATCGCCAGGAAGGACGCGCTCATGATAAAGCTTTCCGCGTACCGCGACCTGGTTTACACCGCGGGGCAGAATACGAACCGCGCCAGAGGGACCGAGATCAAAGTGAAGGCGGTCCTCAAGGCGAAGGAGCTGCAGAAGGCTGCGGACCAGACCGCGAAGGAAGTCCGGGAGCTCGACAATCTCCTTCAGGAGACCAACTGGAAAACAAAACTCATTGAATAGTATCAGCTGGTAGTCATACGGATGCGCATGTCAGGCGGCAGCTGCCCAAGCTGCATTGGCTGGTTGCGCCGGCAGAGCAGGCGCGGGGTTCGAATCCCCGGGGATCGTAAAAGCTCCGACAGGGTATAAATGCAATGTGATCATGCATCGTTTACTACCGGACATGAGCCGTGTGATGAGGGCGTGGCTAGGGGAATAAACATACTTAAAGACCGAGGTGCAATATGGAGGAAGTTTACAGGCTTGACGCAGGCGGCGAGGCCCGCTATACGGAGATAGAGACAGAGGGCGGCCTTAAGATGAGAGGTTTTATCCACATACCGAAGGGCGCGGGTCCGGACAGCAGGGTCCCTATGGTGCTGGTGCTGCACGGGCTGATGGGAAACCGGATCGGAAGTGGAAAGTCGAACGTTGAATTCTCAAAGATCCTCTGCGAGCACGGTATCGCCAGCGCGAGATTTGATTATATCGGGAGCGGGGAGAGCGACGGGGATTTCATAGAAATGAGCATCCTGACGGAGCTTTCCGATTCGGAATACATACTTAAATATGTGCAGGGGCTTGATTTTGTCGACAAGGACAGGATCGCAGTGCACGGCATGAGCCAGGGAGGGCTGGAAGCCGGTCTCCTGGCCGGAACGCATCCGGACGAGGTAGCCTGCCTGAGCCTGTGGTCACCTGCTTTCTGCATCGGAGACGAATCGTTCTTCGAGACGGTCAGCGGGTACGATAAGGAAAAGCTTTTCCGCGACGGATACATTGATTCGGACAGCTGGCTCATCGGGAAGAAATACTTCGATGACGCGGTAGCGACCGACTCCTATGAGATCGCGGGGCGCTATAAAGGGAGCGTGCAGATCGTGCACGGTACCGCGGATACGGTAGTTCCGATCAGATACTCCGAAAAGCTGAAGGAGGTTTACGGAGACAGGTGCAGCCTGATCACTGTTGAAGGCGCCAATCACGACTACGAGAGGCACGATTACAACCGGACAAGGCTGAAGCTTGCGCTGGAGTTCCTTGAAAAAGAGCTGTTTTAAACCATTATAAGAGTTAATCATGTATATCCGGGTTTGAAGTAATAAACCCGGATATATTATCCTAACTAAAATTAACTATCACTAAATTAAACAATTGTTATAAAATGTTTCCAGATAATAAACTGCATTATATATTGAGGCGGCCGCTTGAGACCGCCCTGTAAAAGGAGGTATCTGTAATGGGATTCAGATGGAGCAGGTTAGGAATATTTGTTGGCGGAATGGCAGCAGCTACCGTCGGATACAGAGCTCTCAGGAGCAAGGAAGCTAAAAAGGCGGCGACAGTCATCACTTCCGCGGTCCTTCGCGAGAAGGATAACATTATGAAGGAAGTCACTGAGATCCGTGAAGACTGCAGCGATATTTATGCCGACGCACTTGACCGCAATGAAAGACTTGCCGAGGAGAAGATAATCGAGGACGCCGAGAAGGCTGAGAAGAGGGCTGCAAGAGAGGCTGAAGAGAAGGCCGCAGAGGCTTGCGCAGAAGCTTAAAAATGAGATGTTCTATACTTCATGAATCAAAATGCCGGATCCGCATCCACGTGAAACGGCCCAGTATGTCTCTTGACGAGGCGGACATACTGGAAGCTTACCTGCTGAGGCAGGAGTATGTCACCGACGTCAAGGTCTTCGAGCGGACCGGGGATGCCGTGATAAAGTACAGTCCCGGCAGGAGAGAGGAGCTGGTCCTGGCCCTGTCGGAGTTTTCCTATGAGGAGAATGCCGACCTTTTGCCGGACCACAGCAGCCGGGCGATAAACCGCGAATATCAGGACAGGATAGCGCTTCAGATCATGAAAAGGGTCTTTATGCGCCTCTTCGTGCCCGCACCGATCCGCACCGCGGTAATGTGCGTGAAGGCTGCAGGTTACATTAAAAAGGGCCTGCACTCGCTTTTCGTGAACAGGAAGCTTGAGGTCCCGGTGCTTGACGCGGTCGCGATAACGGTCTCCCTAATCCGGGGCGACACAGCTACAGCGGGATCGGTAATGTTCCTGCTGAAGCTTGGCGACACCCTCGAGGAGTGGACCCACAAGAGATCTGTGGCCGACCTTGCGAGCACCATGGCCCTTAATGTGGACATGGCCTGGAAGCTGGATGGCAGCGGCGAGCAGGTGCTTGCCGCAGTCAGGGACATTGAGGAAGGCGAGCGCATAATCTGCGCTACCGGAAATATGATCCCGCTGGACGGTATCGTAGAGTCAGGTGAGGCCATGGTGAACCAGTCTTCAATGACCGGGGAGTCCGAACCTGCGGAAAAGAGGCCGGGAAGCCCGGTATACGCGGGGACCGTGGTTGACGAAGGGCGTATAGTCATTAGCGTTACCCAGAAAGCCGGGAGCGGCCGCTATGACAGCATAGTCAGGATGATAGAGGAGTCTGAAAAGTTTAAATCGGAATCCGAGAACAGGGCTTCAAATATGGCTGACAGGTTCGTTCCCTACAGCCTGGCGGGGACCCTCGTGACCCTGCTCCTCACCCGAAATGTTACGCGGGCAGTCTCGGTGCTCATGGTTGATTATTCATGCGCGCTCAAGCTTTCCATGCCGCTGGCGGTGCTCTCCGCGATGAACGAAGCCGGAAAGAACCGCATCTCGGTGAAGGGCGGAAAGTTCCTGGAGGCCGTTGCGGGTGCGGAGACGATAGTCTTTGATAAGACCGGCACGCTTACCCATGCAAGGCCGAAGCTGGTGGAAGTGGTACCCTTTGGCGGGAACGATGCGGAGGAGATGCTCCGGCTCGCGGCCTGCCTTGAGGAGCATTACCCTCATTCCATGGCAAATGCCGTCGTAGACGAGGCTGAGAAGAGAGGTATGGTCCACAAGGAGCGGCACGCTGAAGTCGAGTACGTGGTCGCTCACGGGCTGGCCAGCCGCATAGATGACATGAGGGTCGTGATAGGCAGCTACCACTTCGTTTTTGAGGATGAAAAAGCTGTTGTGCCCGAGGGAGAGGAAGAAAAGTTCAACGCTCTTCCCACTGAATATTCATGCCTTTATATGGCGGAGGAAGGTTGGCTCTGTGCGGCGATACTGATAGAGGACCCGCTCAGGGAGGAAGCCGCATACGTAATAAAGCAGCTGCATTCGCTCGGGATAACGAGGACCGTGATGATGACCGGCGACAGCGAGCATACTGCGCGCGCAGTTGCGCAGAAGGTCGGAGTGGATCAGTATTTCTCCGAGGTGCTTCCGGAAGACAAGGCAGCCTTTATAAAGGCTGAGCATGAAAGCGGACGTAAAGTAATAATGATCGGCGACGGTGTGAATGATTCGCCGGCACTTTCCGAGGCAGACGCCGGGATCGCGGTAAGCGACGGGGCGGCCATTGCCAGAGAAGTGGCTGATATCACGATATCCGCAGACGATCTGTACAGCCTTCTCACGCTGAGGGAGCTGTCCTCGAAGCTGATGGGCAGGATCGATGCGAATTACCGCTTCATCATGAGCTTCAACACCGCACTTATCGTGCTGGGCGCGCTTGGGATAATCCCGCCCTCGGTATCCGCGCTCCTGCATAATACTTCAACGATCATGATCTCGCTGAAGAGCATGACAAAACTTCTGGCAGTCAGCTGAAGCTGACTGCCAGTTTTGAAAGGGATGTTCCGCGTTCGTGCTGTTTTACATAGCACTCGGTACATTTTCTGTATTTATTGAAGGCGGCTTTTGCCTTCTCTTCATTGCCGTAAACTTTCCAGGTGCCGCTGCACTTGAAGTTTGCGGCTTTATTATTGACAAAGCCTTCTACGTCTTCCGGGGGATATCCAAGGAAAAGCCCTATCTCATGGGGGAAGGTGCCCTCGGCTTTCAGTCTGCCGGAAAGCGTGCATATGCATCTGTTCATCGAATTCAAAGGATAACCCCTGTCCGCAAGGAGGCTCCTGGCCCTGGGGTCCCCAAGATCCCGCCTTAAGAGAGCGGGACGGTAGATATACAGAAGGACACGGTCCTGCTGAAATGCAAGCGGCAGCGCTATTATTCCCTTCGGCGACAGCAGATGGTTGATCTCCCGGACATCCCTGCAGGCTTCCTCAGCGCATTTGCAGGGATATCCGAAAAGGCTGCCGGTCTTAAGGCCGGCAAGCGTGGGAGAGGCAAAACGGATCAGGCTGTCTTCAGACAAGTGCTGCTCCCAGTGCCGAGCACTGTGCCTTTCCGTCGTCGTCGGGATAGTCGTTGCAGATAACGCTCTCACATGCGAGGGCAACGCCGCTTGCATTTGCGTCGTCCTCCCAGCTTCTCATCCATTCTCCGTCTCCCCATCCGTAAGATCCGAACAGAGCGACTTTCTTGCCTGCAAGAGCTCCCTTCACGCCGTCCCACATAGGCTGGAATTCACTTTCTTCAAGGACTTCGTCGCCCATAGCAGGGCATCCGAATGCAATACCGTCATAGGCAGCAGCCTTGTCAGCGGTGAAATCAGCGGCCTGGATGGAATCCACCTCAGCGCCGGCGCCCTTTGCGCCTTCTTCGACCGCATCTGCCATTGCCTGTGTATTTCCTGTTCCGGACCAATAAACGACAGCAACCTTGCTCATAGTAAAACTTCCTTTCTGCCGGATGACCGGCACTATTAATGTAATGTTAAAGGGGTATTATTGTTCAAGTTAGGTATGTCTAACCAAAGTGGAGTTTAACATAACTAACTCATCATGTCAACAGCGTTATTTCAATAATTGTTCTGTATTTAGTTCATTTTACGGAGTATAATATATACAGAAGATCTTATTCGGAGGTGTTCTGTGAAACAGGATATTGAGATCGCACGCGAGGCGGAAATGCTGAGGATCAGCCGGATCGCTGCAAAGCTTGGCGCGGCGGAAGATGATATTGAATTTTTCGGTAAATACAAGGCTAAGTTTTCGGAGAGCTTTATTAAAAGCCTGGAAGGCAGGCCTGAGGGGAAGCTTGTGCTCGTGACCGCGGTGAACCCGACCCCGGCCGGAGAGGGCAAGACCACTGTGACTGTTGGCCTGGGGGACGCTCTCAGCCGCCTCGGAAAGAATGCCGTCATATCCCTCAGGGAGCCCTCGCTTGGGCCCTGCTTCGGTATTAAGGGCGGAGCTGCAGGAGGCGGATATGCTCAGGTCATCCCGATGGAGGATATCAACCTGCAGTTCACAGGCGATTTTTCCGCGGTCGCCGCTGCAAATAACCTGCTCGCGGCCATGATCGACAATCATGTCCACCACGGGAACCGTCTCGACATCGACACCAGGCAGATCGCCTGGAAGCGCTGCGAGGACATGAATGACCGCGTCCTCAGGAATATAGTCGTCGGCCTGGGGAGCAAGGGAGACGGTTTTGTCCGCGAAGACCATTTTGTAATAACCGCTGCTTCCGAGATAATGGCGATCATCTGCCTGTCCGAAGACATGAATGATCTGAAGCGGCGAATCGACCGGATCATCGTGGCCTACGACCGCCAGGGGAATCCCGTCACCGCGAAGGACCTCAAGGCGACCGGCGCCATGGCGGTGCTGCTGCGCGACGCGATAAAGCCGAACCTGGTGCAGACCCTCGAGCACACGCCCGCGATCGTTCACGGCGGGCCTTTCGCTAATATCGCCCACGGATGCGACAGCGTCAGGGCGACGAGGACCGCGCTAAAGCTCGCGGACATCGTTGTAACCGAGGCCGGCTTCGGTGCGGATCTCGGCGCGGAAAAATTCTTTGACATTAAATGCAGAAAAGCAGGTTTCAGACCGGATGCGGTCGTGCTTGTAGCGACAGTCCGCGCGCTGAAATATAACGGCGGAGTCGAGAAGGCCGGGCTTAAAGAGGAAAACCTTGAAGCCCTCGGGAAAGGGATCTGCAACCTCGGGAAGCACATGGAGAACCTCGCAAAGTACGGAGTGCCCGTGGTGGTTGCGCTTAACAGGTTTACAACCGACACCGACGCCGAGATCGGGTTCGTAAGGCAGTACTGCGAGGAGCGCGGAGCCGGGTTTGCGGTCGCGGATGTCTGGAAGAACGGCGGCGCAGGCGGAGAGGATCTGGCCCGGAAGGTCATCGATATTCTGGAGAAGAAGCCCTCTGATTTCCATTATCTCTATGAGAACGGCATACCGCTCACCGAAAAGATCGGGACTGTCGCGAAAGAGATCTACGGAGCTGCGGCTGTAAACTATTCCAATAACGCTGCGAGAGCGATTGCAAAGGCCGAGGCAATGGGCTTCGGCAATTTCCCGGTCTGCATCGCGAAGACCCAGTATTCGCTCTCGGACGATCCGAAGAAGCTCGGCCGGCCCGAAGATTTCACGATCACCGTACGTGAAGCGTATATCAGCGCAGGGGCAGGCTTCCTGGTGGCTCTCACCGGAGACATCATGACCATGCCCGGGCTTCCCGGGACTCCCGCCGCGGAGAATATGGATATAGACGGAAGCGGAGAAATAAGCGGGCTGTCGTAGCGAAAAAAGCTGACGCCTGTACGGAGGTCTTTATATGACGTTTTGTGAAGAAAAATACCTGAGGCTACAGAACGGGAGCGATATCCGGGGATGCGCCATAGCTACGGAGAAGGAGGAGCAGACATTCACTCCGGAAATGGCCCGGTATATAGCGCAGGCTTTTGCGGAGTTCCTGGGGCAGAGGGAAGGCAGGGATCCCGGCACGCTTCGGATCGGGATCGGAAGGGACAGCCGGATCACCGGAACAGAGTTTGAGGATGCGGTCTCTGCCGGCCTTTCCGCTGCAGGATCGCGAGTCTATATCTGCGGGATAGCTTCGACTCCCGCGATGTTCCAGTCCACGATACTGCCTGACAGCCACTTCGATGCTGCGGTCATGATCACCGCCAGTCACCTGCCGTTCAACAGGAACGGAATGAAATTCTTTACGAGGGAGGGTTCTTTCTCTAAGGAAGAAATTAAGGAAGTGCTGCTTTGGGCAGCCGGACTTGACGTTGATCACTGCGTCGGGACGGGCGGCGAGCCCCGGCCTGCGGGGGAGCCTTTTGACATAATCTCTGTTTACTCGCATTCGCTCAGGGAATTCATTAAACGTGAGGTCGACAGTGAGGATTGCGAGCTCCCTCTTGCGGGGCTTCATATAGTGGTTGACGCAGGGAACGGCGCGGCAGGGTTTTTCCCGGGAATGGTGCTTGAACCTCTGGGGGCCGATGTGTCCGGGAGCGCATGCCTTGAGCCTGACGGAATGTTCCCCAATCACGTTCCGAACCCGGAAAATAAAGAAGCCATGGAAGCTCTCAGAAAAGCGGTGCTCAGCGCGGGCGCGGACCTCGGAGTGATATTTGACTGCGACGGCGACCGCGGGGCCGTTATGCTCCGGGACGGGACCGAGGTCAACCGGAACACCCTGATAGCTTTGCTTTCGGTGATAGTTGCGGAGCAGCATCCGGGCTCGGTCATCGTCACCGATTCGATAACCTCGGACGAGCTCACGGTTTTCCTTGAAAAGGATCTGGGGCTCAGGCATTTCCGCTTTAAGCGCGGATACAAGAACGTGATCGACAAGGGCCGGGAGCTGAACAGCAGCGGGGATGACTGCGAGCTTGCGATAGAGACTTCGGGGCATGCGGCCTTCCGGGAGAATCATTATTCGGACGACGGAGCCTACCTCTGCGTAAAGATAATCTGCCGGCTGGCGGTCCTTATGAGGGAAGGGAAGGATCTTTCGGAGCTTATCGCGGGCCTCTCGCATCCCGCGGAAGCAGAAGAGATCCGCTTCGACATAACGGAAGCCGAAGGCGATCCCCGTGATTACAAGGAGTACGGGAACTATGTGCTGGATGCTTTCGGGGAGTATACCCGGAGCGACGAGCGTTTCCATATCGTTGAACCTAACTACGAGGGGATCAGGGTCTCCTTTGACGATGCGGAAGTGAAGGGGTGGCTTCTCATCAGAAAGTCGCTACACGACCCGGTAATGCCGATGAATATCGAGTCGTCCGTACCGGGAGGAACGGATATAATATATGAGAGGATCCGGCCTTTTATAGAAAAGTGCACAAGATTGAAGAGAAACAGGTGATTTTCATTCATGATCGCGGAGCGGAAGATTTATCTTCCGCTCCGCTTTTTCTATGTATATATTCTGCAAGACCTTCTTCCTTAAATTGCAGGAGCAGGCAGTTCAACACTGCATGATCTCAAGCTTTCTTTAGCCTGTAAACCTGTCTGGAAAACATGAATCATCATTCATATAAATGAATGATGAAATTGTATACAAAACCTTTTGTGAATGCCCATTCATGTTTTGCGACGCAAAAAATTGTGCAAAATGCCTAATCATGTTTAATGGTAAAAATTCACAATTATGAGAATTAAACTAAAAAATGGCTTTTTTTACTTGACTTCCCATTCACAATGCTTTACGATAGGAGTATAAAACTGATTATGATACACTTTTTATCTTTTTTAGGGGGGAAAGTATTATGGAAACAAATTGTAAACCTAATGTTGGTATCGTGGGGATCGGTCTCTACCTTCCCGAGACCAGGATGACGGCAAAGGAGATCTCCGAAGCTACAGGCGGGAACTGGAGTGAAGACGCAGTCATCAACAAGCTCGGTATCGTTGAGAAGAGGATACCTTCCGGCCAGCCTTGCGACGGGACTCAGGAGATGGGCGTGCTTGCAGCTCTTGACTGCCTGAAGAATACCGGCGTGGATCCTCTCGATATTGACCTGATACTCTGCATCACCGAGGAGTGGAAGGAATTCCCCCTCACTACATCCGCGTGCTATGTGCAGGACAGGATCGGCGCCAAGAATGCATGGGGCATCGATGTGCAGAACAGATGCTGCACTACGGTTTCTGCTATGGAGATCGCGAAGAGGATGATGCTCGGCGACGAGAACCTCAACACCGTCATGATCGCCGGCGGATACAGGAACTGCGACCATATCGACTATAAGGACAATGGAGTTTCCTTCATGTTCAACCTCGCTGCAGGCGGCGGCGCAATGATCCTGAAGAAGAACTACGGCAAGAACCTTCTCCTTGCTACCAAGTGCATGTCAGACGGTTCCATCGTTCACACCTGCGGTTCCGAGATCGGCGGACTTGCTCATCCCGTCACCGCTGAGAACGTTAATGACTACATGAAGCTCAGGGTCATGGATTCCGCTAAGATGAAGGGCCTCCTCAATACCACTTCAATGCCGAACTGGTACAACTGCATAGACACCGCTCTTGCACAGGCAGGCTACACCCGCAAGGACATCGATTTCCTGGATATCCTTCACATTAAACCTTCGGGACACAGGGGAATGCTTGCAGACCTTGGCCTTACCGAAGACCAGACCGTATATCTCAGCAATTACGGCCATGTTGGCCAGATCGACGCTTTCCTTTCCCTCAAGCTCGGACTTGAGCAGGGCAAGGTAAAGGACGGATCAGTTGTCGTTATGATCGCAGCCGGAATCGGTTATTCATGGGCTGCCAATGTAATTAAGTGGGGGTAAAAAATGGGCACATTTCTGCAGCTGCTCCTGAGAAGCCTTGAGAGCGGATCAGTCTACGGCATGGCAGCAATGGGCATTATCATCGTATACCGTACGAATTTCATGGTGAACTTCGCACAGGGCTCGATGGGCATGTTCGGAACGTTTATAGTGACGGCTGTATTTATTCACTCAGGTTGGCCGCTGGCACTCTGCATACTTATCGGAGTGCTCGCAGGCATCGGAGTCGGCAGTCTCGTGAACTTTGCTGTCATACGGCATACCAAGAAGATCTCCGCAGCAGGCAAAGAGATTATAACTCTCGGAATGATGATGATCTTCCTCGGGATCACACCTATGCTTTTCGGGACCGATCCTTTAAGGCTCCCGAAGCTGATCCCGACAGGCTCTCTGTCATTCGGCGGGGCTGATATATCCTACAACAGCCTCTTCAATATCATTTTCGGATTTGCGTTAATGATCATCATGTTCATAATGCTTCAGAAGAGCAAACTCGGCCTCGCGATCAGGGCTACGGCCTCGAATGAGAACACCGCGAAGCTGATGGGCATACCGACCAAGACCGTCACACTGTTCGCATGGATAGTTGCGATGATCCTCGGTACATTCGCCGGCGTCATGATAGCACCTACCACATCGGTCACCACAGAGCTCATGGATTCTGTCCAGCTTGCAGCCTTCATAGCCTGCATATTCGGCGGATTCCAGACCTTCTACGGACCGGTAGTAGCATCGTACTTCGTAGCCATAGGTTCCAACCTCCTGATCTACTACGTATCGGATATCTGGGGACAGCAGATCCTCTACATCATAGTTATCCTGTTCCTGTTCTTCAGACCGGTAGGAATCTTCGGCAAGAAAGTCACTAAGAAAGTCTAGGAGGGACATAGTATTATGGAAAAGAAACGCCCCGCCGTTAAAGGCTTTTCTAACAAACAGTATATCGGTTTCATTATATTCGGGCTCTGCCTCTGCCTTATTCCCGTGCTGGTTAAGATGGGCGTCCTTAAGACCTCGTTCCTGAATATTATCGGCGGCTCGATCATTTACACGATTGCAGCTCTGGGACTCAACATCCTGCTCGGATATGCAGGTTCCTCATCGCTCGGTACCGCCGGATTCATGGGACTGGGAGCTTACATCAGCGCATATATGAGCGCTGACCTGGGACTTCCCTGGGAGCTTTCGCTGATCATAGCTACCGTGATACCTACGCTCATCGGTATCCTGGTCGGCGTCCTCTCGCTGAAGATGTCAGGTCTCTACCTAGGTATCGCGACCTTGTGCGTAGCCGAGATATTCAGGAAGACCTTCAGCCAGTTCACGCAGGTCACAGGAGGATTCGCCGGCAAGTCCGCCAGCTTCCCGGTACTGTTCGGGACCATTAAACTCAAACAGACCGGCACATTCGTGCTTCTCATCGTATTCATGGTGCTGGCGATGATGCTCACTTACAACCTTGTCCATGGACAGCTCGGAAGAGCGCTCCACGCGATCAGGTCCAGCGAGACCGCTGCACAGGCAATGGGCGTTTCCCTCAGGAAATACCGCCTGGTGGCTTTCGCGCTCGCTTCCGGTTACGGAGCTATGGCAGGATCGCTGTATGTGCATTTTGTCCGTTTCGTATATCCTTCGACCTGGAACCTTCTCCTTTCGCTGAACATCCTCGCGATGATCGTCATCGGCGGAATGAGGAGCATATACGGAACATTCATCGGCGCGATCATCGTTTACGCGGTTCCCGACCTTATCCTCAAGAGGATCCCGGTCGTGGGTTCATACAATGGATTCGCGTATGTCTTCTCGGGCGTACTCGTTATCCTTGTCATCATGTTCAGCCGCGGAGGTATCGCCGGAATGATAAGCGGCCTTGTATCCAAACGCAAGGCTAGACCCGCTGAGACCGCAGCGGCTGCCGGGACCGATGACAGTTCCGGGGCCGGTACAGAATAAACGGGGTACGGATTATGGAAAACACTAATTTAATTCTTGATGAAGATGAAGTGCTCCGCGTCAAAGATCTGTCGATCAATTTCGGAGGACTGAAGGCGGTCGACAACCTTTCGTTCTCCATTAAGAAGAACCAGGTCTTCGGCCTTATCGGGCCCAACGGAGCAGGCAAGACCACTTGCTTTAACTGTATAACCCAGTTCTACAGGCCGACTACCGGCAGCGTCCTTTTCAGGACCAAGAACGGAAACGTCGAGGAACTTGTAGGACAGAACGTACACGATATCATTAAAAAAGGTCTGGTAAGGACATTCCAGAACGTTGAGCTTATCCCTGAGCTTTCGGTAATGGAGAACGTGCTCCTCGGGGCTCACGTGGATTTCAAGTCCAGCCTTTTTGCCCAGGCTCTTAAGCTTCCCAAGGCAAGAAAGGAAGAGCAGGAGTTCCGCGAGAGGACGATGGACGTGCTTGAGTTCATGGGCATCGCCGATTACGCGAACAGCCTTTGCTCCGGCCTTCCTTACGGCGTCAGGAAAAAGGTCGAGATGGCCAGGACGCTCCTTTGCGATCCTAAGCTGATCATCTTCGACGAACCCGCGGCAGGCCTGAATGATGTCGAGACCGACGAGCTCACGCTCCATATCCGCCAGATCATGGAGAAATACCAGTGCTCGATATTCCTTGTAGAGCACGACATGGGACTTGTCATGAACGTATGCGACAGGATCTGTGCGATCTCGTTCGGCAAGTTCCTTGCTGAAGGCACACCCGCAGAGATCCAGAAGAACAAGCTGGTCCAGGAAGCATATCTGGGAGAGGAGGGTTAATCATGAGTGAAAAGAACACCATCCTTTCCATCCACGACCTTAAGATCTCATACGGAGCCGTTAAGGCAGTCAAAGGGATCGACATCGAAGTTCAAGAAGGTACTGTAGTAGCGCTTCTCGGAGCCAACGGAGCAGGAAAGACTTCGACGCTCCAGTCCATATCAGGACTGGTCGAGGTCGAATCCGGAGAGATAATCTTCGAAGGCCAGAATATTACCAATAAGGCGCCCGAGAAGATAACCCCGCTTGGGATCGCCCAGTCCCCTGAGGGCAGGCAGATCTTCGCGGACCTCACCGTTCTCGAGAACCTTCAGACCGGGGCCTTTACCGTAAAGGACAGGCAGAAGATCAATGACGCATATGAGCGAGTATATGCTCATTTCCCGATCCTGGAGGAGAGAAGCAAGCAGATCGCAGGGACCCTTTCCGGAGGCGAGCTTCAGATGCTGGCTATCGGCCGCGCTATGATGGCTTCCCCGAAGCTCCTGCTGCTTGACGAGCCTTCACTCGGACTTGCGCCCCTCATCGTGCGCGACATTTTCAAGATCATCAATGACATCAGGGCAGAGGGCACGACCGTTCTCATAGTTGAGCAGAACGCGCTTCAGACCCTGAAGATCGCGGATTACGGATATGCGATGGAACTTGGAAAGATCTCGCTCTCCGGACCCGCAAGCGAGCTCCTGAACGACCAGAGGCTGATAGACGCATATCTGGGATCGGGATAATTAATTTCAATAAAACTCCCGCATTGGAGGGTTTTATAAATTGCAGCAGTATTACTGTAAATGTTACAAGGAGGAAAGAAAATGAAAAAACGTTTGATTGCTTTAGGATTAGTAGTCAGCATGGCATTAGGCCTTGCAGCCTGCTCGTCATCAAGCAGCGCAACACCCAGCAGCTCCCAGGCACAGACCGAGGCTCCGGAAGTTGTTGAGGACGGCACCCAGGGTGTCACAGACACAGAGATCATCGTTGCAAACTCTGCAGCAACCTCTGGAAACTATGCAGGCGTAGGCGTTCCGTTCATCTCAGCTATCGAGGGCTATTTCAAGATGGTCAACGATGCAGGCGGTATTGACGGAAGGCAGATCACTTTCATCCACAACGATGATGAGTTCGACCCTAACAAGGGTAAAGCTTATCTTCAGGAGTACCTTGAGGATGATAAGGTATTCGCAATCGTAGGTCACTTCGGAACACCCGTTGTTTCCGCGACCATCGAAGACCTCAAGGCTGCAGGAGTTCCTTCTGTATACTTCGCAACCGGTATCTCCGCTCTGTACTCTGATGAGGCTACCTCAAACGAGACCGGATTCAACATCCTTCCCGTACAGCCTATCTACGTAACAGAGGGCCAGATCATGGTAGCACGTCTCTACGGAACCCTTGGCGCAACCGAGACCATCGGTATCATCTACACCAATGACGATGCAGGCCAGAACATGCTTGCAGGCGCTCAGAAGAAGGCTGCAGAGCTCAACATTACCCTTGTAGAGGCTCAGGTCGAGGCTGGCGCAGCTGACGTTTCCGCAGCAGTTACCACCATCAAGGATGCAGGCGTTCAGGGCGTCATCATCGGTGCTATCCAGGCTACAATGCCTACCATCGCTAAGGAAATGGCTTCCCAGGGCATGACCGTTCCCGCTATCACCACTTATGTAAACGTAGCAGTTACGATCGCTCAGCAGGTATCTGAGGACATCGCAGGTCATTTCGATATCTACGGTAATGACTGGAAGGATCCCAGCATAGCAGAAGATTACGCTCTGTTCGCAGAGTACGTTCCTGATTACGCAGACAACAACGATGCAATGAGCGGCTGGGTAGCAGCTTACACATTCTGTGAAGGTCTCCGCCGTCTTGAAGGCCAGGATGTTACCTGGACCTCTTACATCAACGCTCTTGCAAGCGATGTTATCGAGCTTCCTTTCGGCGCATCTGTTGACTTCACATCCGGAAAGCGCATGGGCGTTTCCGCAATGCAGCTGAAGAAGATCGACACCGATGCAAAGGCATGGACCGTAGCCGATGACTTCAAGTCCATGGACGAACTCGTAAGCGGCAAATAAGACATCCGAAGTGCTGTCAACTGACAGCGGCGGATAACGGTTTTTCACTCGGAGGGGGGGCAGTAATGCCCCCTCTCCGGAAATTCCTCTCTTTTGTAACTATGTAAGACCCTGGCTCCAGTGAGGTGGATTGACATGTTTGTATCCTTTTTATCAACGATCTGTGCCTCATTGTTAGTAGTCTGTGTAACAGTAATGTGCACATTTGCTGTCACGCTGATCTTCAAGACTTCTACGACTACTAATTTCGCGGAAGGTTCCCTGGCTGCTTTAGGCTGTTATGTGACAGCTACATGCCTCAATAAATACAATATCCCTGTATATATCGGAGTCTTCCCCGGCATCGCTGTTGGCGTAGTTCTAGGCCTTCTGATCGACGTCGCTATTTTCCGCAGAGGCCGCAATGTCAACGCGGTAGGAAAACAGATCATCACCATGGGCATTGTCTCGATCATATTCGGAGCAATACCCCTTATATTCGGAACTCCCGAATCAATTCCTTTTGAACCTTTCTACAATACGAAAAAAGCCGGGACTTCAGCGAATTTCCTGATCCCGTTCATGGGCGGCAAGATCGTTCTCACAAAGCACGGGCTGATTTGCGTGATCATTACCGTCATAGTTATCGGCGTGCTTTTTCTGCTCCTCAAGCACAGCAAATGGGGGCTTGGAGTAAGGTGCGCTGCTTCTAACGAATATACTGCTGAGCTTATGGGCATCAATACCCACGTTATAACCGCAATGTCATGGGCTATAGCGGCCGGGCTCGGCGTTCTCGGAGCCGTAATGTATGCCGGAGGCGGAGTCATGATATCGACTTCGTTCATGGTGACGCCGATGGTAAACGCTTTCCTTGCGGGCATCCTGGGAGGTTTCTCAACCTTCTACGGGCCTGTCATCGGGGCGATAATTATTCCGATAGCCGCTAACGCGGTCGGATTCCTGGCCAACTTCCCTGGAATGTCATCAATTTCCAGGTGGAACATGGTCATCGTTTACGCTGCAATGCTTGTAGTGATCCTGATCAAGCCCAGCGGACTCTTCGGCAAGAAGATAGTAAAGAAGGTGTAGGTAGAAATTATGGAAAACAATACTGCATCTCCGAAAAACATACTTAAGAATCCCCCTGTGCAGATAATACTGTTCGGCATCGTGCTCTGCCTTATACAGGTGCTCTCGATGAACGGGGTGATCTCATCTTCATTTGCATTCGCTCTTGGAAATACCCTGATCTACGCGGTCATGGCGATAGGCTTCTGCCTGCTTCTCGGCTATTCAGGCCTCGCGTCACTGGGTACCGCAGGATTCATCGGGATAGGTACCTATGCGGTCTACTACATCATGCAGGAGAACGGCTATCCCCTGTTCCTGGCATTCCTTGTTACTCTTGGAATATCACTTGGACTTGGCGTAGTGGTAGGATTCATCTCCCTGCGTATCGAGGGTATTTATCTTGCGATTCTGACACTCGGTCTCTCCGAGATCATCAGGAACGTGCTGATGGCCATCAAGCCGACCATCAAACTTGAACTGGCGAATTCCAGATTATTCGGCATACAGATGAATGACCGGGTAGCCTATTTCCTGATCGTGATCATCTACTGCCTGCTCATGTGGGTCACGTCGAACCTCATCAACAGCCCTACCGGGCGCGCGATGGTAGCGATGAAGAACTCGACCTCTGCAGCCCAGGCCATGGGGATCTCCCTCATGAAATTCAGGCTCATGGCGTTCGTGATCGCGACCGTATACGCAGCTCTCGGCGGTCTGCTGTACATGGTCTACGTGCGCAACCTTACGACATCATCATCGCTGCTCCTGACGCTGACGACCTCGCTGAACATACTAGGAGCGGTCATTATAGGTGGTTCCAAGAGCCTCTGGGGAACTTTCGTAGGTACCTTTATCATATACGGTATCCAGTCAATGTTCCTCAGCCGCATCCCGTTCTTTGTAAAGAACCCCGCGTTCATCACCATGGTGACCGGCGTCCTGATCGTGGTAGTCGTAATGTTCTTCCCCGGAGGTATAGCCCAGATAGCCTCGAATATTTCCGCTTCATTTAAGAAGCGGAAGTTGGCCGGAGCTGCTGCGGCTGCAGAAGAGAAGAAGGGGGAGGAGTAAGCTATGGCATCTGTAAATTACAATAAGGTCGCCAAGCTCCGATACCGCTCCCGTTTCTATGACTATATGGTCGAGGAAGAGGGAGACAAAAGCTGCGAGGCAGCAGCAGAGCAGGCGAGAAAAAAGCTTGACGAGGCAGTGAAGGCGCTTCCGTCTACCGGAATAACCATCCCCGATGGCATAGTTCTGGACGTTCAGGACCTGTGCATGTATTTCGGCGGCGTAAAAGCCGTTGACGGGCTGTCCTTCCAGGTCAAGGAAGGCGAGATATTCGGGCTTATCGGACCGAACGGCGCCGGCAAGACCACGGTATTCAACTGCATAACCCAGTTCTACAAGCCCACGAGCGGCACGCTTCATTTTAAGAACAAGTTCGGGCAGGTCATAGATCTCAATAAGGAAAGAGTACATGACGTCATTATCCACGGGATCGTAAGGACCTTCCAGAACGTTGAGGTAATCAGAGAGGTTTCGATACTGGACAATCTCCTTATTGCCGGACACAGGCAGTACACCTCATCGCTTGTTACTCAGGCGTTCCACCTGCCTCTTCTCAAGAAGGAAGAGAAGGTGGTAAGGGACAGGGCTCTCAAAGTCCTGGATTTCATGGGGCTGACTCCCTACAAGGATTTTCCGGCGGTAGGACTTCCCTACGGCGTGCTGAAGAAGATCGAGATCGCGAGGACCCTTATGTGCGACCCGCAGCTCATCATCCTTGATGAGCCTGCCGCAGGCCTTAATGATAATGAGACCGCAGAGCTTGCCGACCTCATCCAGAAGATCAGGGATGAGTACAAGTGCACGATCCTGCTGGTAGAACATGACATGGGCCTGGTAATGGACATCTGCGAGACCATCTGCTGTATTTCCTTCGGAAAACGGCTTGCGATCGGTACCCCCGAGGAGGTACAGGCTGACAAGAATGTCCAGACTGCATACCTCGGCGTCAGTGAGGAGGAATAAGGATGGCACTTCTTGAGATAAGAGGACTTAAAGTCAATTACGGCCCCATACAGGCGGTAAAAGGTATTGATATCGATGTCCCCGAAGGCCAGATCGTAGCCCTTCTCGGAGCGAACGGCGCAGGAAAGACATCGACACTGAGGGCGATAAGCGGAATTACCAAGCGTTCCGGCGGGACCATAAGCCTTGGAGGGGAAGTCCTGGAGGGACGCGCCAGCAGATCCGTTAAGGCCGGGATCAGCATGTCTCCCGAGGGGAGGCTTGTATTCAACGGGCTGACCGTTGAGGAGAACCTTAAGGCCGGAGCTTATATCGTGAAGAGCGCTGCCCGCACGAAGGAGAACATGGAGAAGGTCTACGAGCTTTTCCCTATCCTCGGCGAGAGATGCAAGCAGCAGGCTTCGACCCTCTCCGGAGGCGAGCAGCAGATGCTGGCTATCGGACGTGCGCTTATGAACGATCCCAAGGTCCTGCTTCTGGACGAGCCTTCGCTGGGACTTGCGCCCCTGGTAATCCAGGATATCTTCAATACCCTGAAGAAGATACGTTCCGAAGGCACCGCGATACTGATCGTTGAGCAGAACGCATTAGCGACCCTTAAGATCGCGGACTACGGATATGTCCTGGAGCTCGGTACCATTAATATCCACGGACCTGCCAATGAGCTGATCAAGGACGAAAGACTTATCGAAGCTTACCTTGGCGGAAAGAAATGATCACCTGATCGGTTCCGCGCCTGCCGGTTCCGGATCCAAGTATCCGGCAGGTGCGGTGCAGATAAATTAAACATGTTTAATTTTTTTCGAAGGAGGAAAGAACATGAAGAAAAAAATTGCGGCACTTGCTGTAACAGCTGCTATGATCTTTGGCCTTGCAGCATGCTCCAGCAGCTCAAGCAGCGCAGCACCTGAGACCAAGGCTCCCGAGACTGAGGCAGCTGAGACTGAAGCAGCCGAGACTGAAGCTCCTGAGACCGAGGCAGCTGAAGAAGAAGTAGCCCAGGGCGTTACCGATACTACCATCTATATCGGAAACACCGCTGCAACCACCGGCGCATACGCAACCGTAGGCGTTCCTTTCAACGCAGGTCTTGAGGCAGCTCTCAAGCAGTACAACGATGCAGGCGGATTCAACGGACTTAACGTTGAGCTGATCCACTATGATGACGGATTCGATGCAGGACAGGGACTTACCTACACCAAGACCCTTGTTGAGACCGATAAGGTATTCGCTATCGTTGGTAACTTCGGAACCAACACCGTTGGAGCAAACCTTGACTACCTCAAGGAAGTCGGCGTTCCTATGGTCTATGCTGCAACCGGTATCTCCGCTCTTTACAATGTAGAAGCAACCGGAAATGAAAGATGCATCATGCCCGTACAGCCTATTTACGATGCTGAGGGCCGCGTTCTCCTTGCAAGAGCTCTTGCTACTGAAGAGAACGGTCTTGGACTTGGCGGAACCAAGGTCGGCGTTATCGCTACAACTGACGATGCCGGAACCGGTATGCTCGACGGAGTCAAGTATCAGGCAGAGCTTGGATCTATCGAACTCACCATCCAGGAAGTTGCAGCTGACGCTACAGACTTCAACGCAGCTATCACCGTTCTTATGAACGCAGGATGCGACGTCGTTATCGCAGCTATGAACCAGGCTCCTCTGGTAAAGGCTCTTAACGCTATGCGTGACCTTGAGTACAACGTAAAGGTCATCACTTCCTACGTTAACGCTTCCGCAACCACTCTCGGCGCACTCGTTGCCGACGGTTCCATCACTGCTGAAAGGCCTGTTTATGCTACATCCTGGCTTGATCTCAGCACTGAAGAAGGCGTTGCTGATTATACCCAGTTTGCAACAGTTATGCTTGCATATGAAGCAGCAGAAGGCATCACCGAGACTTATTCCGGAAACTCCTATGCGATCGCAGGCTACATCGCAGGTCTTACCTTCCTTGCAGGCCTTGAGCGCGTTCAGGCAGCAGGACAGACCCTTACCTGGGCTAACTACATCGATGCTATGGAATCCGAGCCGATCAGCATCCCTATGGGAGGTTCTGTTGACTATGCAAACGGAGCACGTCTTGGCCTTGTAGATCTCGCTCTTAATACCATCGGCCTTGAGGCTGACGAGAACGGAGCATACGCTCTGGTTACTGTTGACCACATCACTCCTCTTGAGGATGTCTGGGCAGCAATCCAGTAAGCCGTTAAACCAGTGGTTTATAAATAATTAAATTGCAGCTGCGGAGGGGACGGGGAGATCCGCCCCGCCCCCTCCGCGCGATTCTGAATGGAGGAATACATTATGGCTATATTTTCAGTTAATGGTGCAGATCTTTTCTATGAAGTCCACGGAGATCCGAACGGAAAGAACACAGTAGCATTTCTTAACGGAGTCATGGCTTCTACATCAAGCTGGTACCTGCTTGAGCCTGTGTTCAGAAAAGCAGGATTCAGGATCGTGCTGCATGATTTTAAAGGGCAGCTTAAGTCCTCCAAACCCGAAGGACCTTACACCTTCGCAGAGCACTGCGAAGAGTTCAAAGCGCTGCTCGACCACCTGGGAGTCGAAAAGGTCCACCTTGTCGGGACCTCATACGGAGGAGAAGTAGCGATGAAGATGGCTATTCTTTATCCGGAGCTGGTAGGATCCATCTCCCTGATAGATTCCGTGAGCGAGCTTGACCCGGTCTGCAAGGGATTTGTGACCGGCTGGAAAGTCCTCTGCGACACACATGACGGAGAGACTTTCTTCTGGGGAATGGCTCCGAGCATCTACGGACCGAAGTTCATTGAGAACAATCAGGAGATGCTCGCCCAGAGGGCGAAGGCGATCAAGAACGACCCCGACGGTTATCTTGAGGGTCAGAAGACCCTGTATGATACCTTTGCGAACGACGTGTATATGACGGATGAGCTCTGCAGGATCCAGTGCCCCGCATTGATCCTTGTGGGCAATGACGACATCCTCAAACCCTACAAATTCTCAAAGATCATCTGGGACAACATCAAAGACTCAGAGTGCGTGATCCTGCCTGAGTGCGGCCACGTATCGATATTTGAGAGACCGAAAGAGCTTGAGTCGGCCATTTTCGGATTCATAATGAAGCATGTAATGTGACCTGTTCACTTTATATAAAACCGCAAGGTAAATTATTAACACAAGTTATTATTTTAGGGAGGAACAAAATGGGAAAGTATATTACCATAGACGAGGCTCTTGACCTCGTAAAATCAAATGACGAGATCGTGACCGGTCTGTGGGGATCAGAAGCAGCACTGTTTATGGCAAATGTCCACAAGATCGCGGACAGAGTTCAGAATGTCACGATCGTGAACTGCAATCCTTCGCATGGCTCAGAGATCTACAAGCCTGAATATGTGGGCCATTTCAATGTAGACGGCTGGTTCTTTGCTACGCCGCTCAGGAAGGCGATCGACAACGGCAACATGTCCTACATCCCGAACAACCTGCATTTCGCTGCTACCAAGAGGCTCTTCCACAGGAAGCCCAACATCTATATCGGCGCGGCTTCCATGCCGGACAGGTTCGGATATATTTCCCTCTCTACTTCCAATACCTATGAGAGAAGGATGATCGACGCGGCTGACATAGTTATCTTGGAAGTCAACCCCAACATGCCTTACACATTTGGCGATGTGATGATCCACGAATCAGAGGTAGATTATCTTATCCAGGCAGATTATCCCTGCCCGACCATCCCCGATGCCCCTGTAAATGAGAAGGACGAGAAGATCGGAAGACTTATCGCAGACCTCATTCCGGACGGAGCATGCATCCAGCTTGGTATCGGCGGTATCCCGAACGCTGTCGGAAAATTCCTCTATGAGAAGAAGGATCTCGGCGTCCACACCGAGCTTATCACAAACGAGATGATGAAGCTTGCCAAGGCCGGCGTCATCAACGGCAGGAGGAAGCAGATCGACCGCGGAAAGATGGTCGCAACGATGGTAATCGGTTCCCAGGAACTCTATGATTACTGCAACTACAATCCTTCCGTATGCATTATGGACGGCGCGTGGGTAAATGATCCTTACACCATCGCAAAGAACGACAACCAGATATCCATCAACACCACCCTTGAAGTAGACCTCACCGGCCAATGCGCATCCGAGTCCATAGGCTCCCGCCAGTACTCCGGATCAGGCGGACAGGCAGATACCGCTATCGGAGCTCAGAACTCAAAGGGCGGGATGTCCATCATCGCGCTCTATTCGACCGCAATGGTAAAGAATAAAGTGACCGGCGAGAAGGAAGAGATCTCCAAGATCGTTTCCCAGCTCCAGGCCGGCGCCGCAGTTACCCTTTCCAGAAATGATGTTGACAGGGTGGTAACTGAATACGGTGTTGCAGAGCTTAGAGGCACAAATATCCGCGAGCGTGTTGAGAGGCTCATCGCTATCGCTCATCCTAAGTTCCGAGAAGAGCTTAAGAGGCAGGCAGTCGAAGTCGGGATCCTCGGGAAAGGTAGTTATTAATTCATGGCAAACTTTGATTTTAACGGAAAGAATATATACTACGAAGAGTACGGCGAGGGAAGACCGCTCGTCCTTCTGAACGGGATCATGATGTCCACGCTCAGCTGGGTAGAGTTCATTGAGCCTTTCTCAAAGGACAACAGGCTCCTCCTGCTCGATTTCCTTGATCAGGGAAAATCCGACAGGATGACGGAAGACTATGACCAGGACATCCAGTCCGATCTCCTGAAGGCTTTCTTTGACCATTTAAAGCTCGACAAGTGCTCCATCATGGGCATATCCTACGGCGGAGAGGTAGCGCTTTCATTCGCGGTCAAGTACCCTGAATATGTTGACAGGCTGATACTCTTCGATACCACCGCAAGGACAGGCCCCTGGCTCGGTAATATCGGACTCGGCTGGAACAGGGCGACCAAAGACCCGGAGTGCTACTACTATTCGACGATCCCGATCATTTACTCGCCGGAATTCTACCGCGAGAGGAATGACTGGATGAATGCAAGGCACGAGCTCCTGAAGCCTGTATTCGCGAGCGAAGACTTTACCTCCAGAATGATAAGGCTTACGAACAGTTCCGAGCATTTTGACGTCCTCGACAGGATCCATGAGATCCAGGCTCCTACTCTGGTAGTATCCGCGGACCAGGATTACCTTATCCCGATCCCCGAGCAGAAGCTCCTTGTCGAGAGGATCCCGAACAGTACGCACGTGGTCATTCAGCACAGCGGGCATGCTTCAATGTACGAGCAGCCGCTGCTTTTCGCCGCGCTCACTCTGGGATTCTGCAATGTTTCAAAAGTGGAGTATCCCATCAAATAAAAGGTCCAGGTTTCTGCGTGGACAATACAGCAGGTGTTTTTCAGAAATAATTTAAGAGAAGGCGACATGCAGAATGAAACATATGGAACTGGTCAGCAGACCGAAAACTAAAAGAGGTCTTGAAACTCTTAATCTTCTTCTCAGCGCCGCGGCGCAGGTAATATATGAAAAGGGCTATAATAACTCTTCGATCACGGATATTACCAATGCGGCGGGCGTGGCTTCGGGAACTTTCTACGTTTATTTTGACAGCAAGGAGAATATGTACAGGTTTCTGCTGTACCAGTGCAGTCACATAATCAGGAAGCATCTCGCAGAAGCCACCGCGAATTGCAGGACACGTGAAGAGATCGAGAGAGTAGGTCTTAGGGAGTGGCTGAACTTTGTCCGCCTGAATCCGTATGTCTATAACGTAATCTGGGAGTCGCTGTACGTAGACAAGCAGCTGTTCGTCGATTATTATGTGAATTTCAGCAAGGCCTACATAAAGGGCATTGAAAAAGCAAAAAGGGACGGAGAGGTCTGTGCTAATATCGACAGCGAGTCACTTGCGTTCGCCCTTATGGGGGCGACCAACTTCATTGGACTTAACTGGTGTATTTTCCAGGACCGGAGCGATGAGTTCGACAAGGTGGTTGAGACCTACATGAAGGTGCTGACCAAAGGCATATTTACCGAAAAGTCCAGGAGAGGCGAGGATAATGCTGAAAAGCCGCTGACTCCTAACTGGATCAGGGTTGATTTCTCAGACTATGACGATGATGACGAGGGTGAAGAGAACCCCGGTAATTAGAGAGGAGGATGACTGATGTACGAAAAAAAGTTTATGCAGGGAACGAGGCTGAAAACGGCATATTATAGGGCCGGCGAAGGAAATGAGAAGAAACTGCTCCTCGTACATGGGAACGTTTCTTCATCCGCTTTCTATCTGCCGCTGTTTCCCGAGCTGTCAAAAGTTTTTGATGTGGTTGCTCCTGACATGAGGTGTTTCGGAGACAGCGACGCTCTCCCGATAGACGCAAAGCGCGGCTACGGAGACTGGTGCGACGACCTTGATGAGTTCGTAGGCCTCCTTGGCTGGGAAAAGTTCACATTTGTCGGCTGGTCTCTCGGCGGTGAGGTCGCAATGCAGTACACGATCGAGCACGCTGAGAAGCTCGACAGGACCGTCCTGATCTGTCCGGGATCCCCCTTCGGATTCGGCGGTACCAGAGACGTCCAGGGCACGATGTATGAGCCTAACGGGCTTGGAGCAGGAGCAGGCTGCGTCAGCGCTGCAACCGTTCAGGCACTTGTCACAGGAGACCGTGAGGCAATGAGGAATTCCCTTAATAACGTAATCTTCAAGCCCGGGTTTAAGCTTGAACCTGAGATGGAAGAGCTGTTCATCGACGAGATGCTTAAGACAAAGGTTGGAGAGGGCATGTATCCAGGCAACTTCACGATGACCGAAGCCTGGCCTACCGTAGTGGCAGGAGATAACGGCATTTGCAATACCATGTCCCCCGTCTGGGGAAATCTTTCCCGGCTTGCAGATATCAGCTTAAAGCCGGACATCCTCTGGGTAAGAGGTCAGGACGACCTCTTCGTGAGCGATACTTCTTATGGCGACTTCGGATTCCTGGGGCAGATCGGAATGGTTCCCGGATGGCCCGGTCTTGAGGCCTATCCTCCGCAGCCCATGATCTCTCAGACAAGGTACGTGCTTGACAAATACGCTGAGAACGGCGGAAAGTACGAAGAGCTGGTGCTTCCCGGCGCGCATGGATGCGCTGTCGAGAGCCCTGAGGAGTTCTGCAAGGCGCTAATTGGGTAAACCATAGGATCATAAGAAAAAGCGCGGCCCCTGTTCTGCTTTACGGCAGCTCAGGGGCCTTGCTTTATTATTTGTTTTTATAGAATGCTTCAGGCTTCGTTTTCCCTCAGCACCCTCAGGAAATTCTGCCAGAATACCTTGTCGAGGTCGCTTTCGGAGAAGCCTGCGGCCCTAAGGGCATTGTAAAGCTCGTTAGTCTTTGTGCAGTCATCCATCCCGACAGGGGTGGGGATCCCGTCGAAGTCGCTCCCCAGGGCAAGCGTCTCGATCCCGCCCACATCCGCTATATGAAGGGCATGCTTTACAATATCCGGGATCTGGTCATGTTCGGCGTCCTCACTGATGAAGAAGGGGCAGTAGTTAAGTCCCATGATGCCGCCGTTCTCCCTGAGACGCCGGATCATATCGTCAGTCATGTTCCGCGGCACATTGCATACAGCACGCGCGTTTGAATGCGAAGCCGCGATTGGTTTCTCCGCGATGTCAAGGACGTCATAGATCCCCGAGTCCGAGAGGTGGGAGACGTCAACTATCATTCCCAGTTCCTGCATCTTTTTAACGCAGGTCTTCCCGAAAGGCTTCAGCCCGTGTTCGGTGTCCGGAGTCATTGATTCCCCGGTTATGTAGTTAGGATACGCGATCTCATTCTCAAAATTCCAGGTCAGTGTCATCATCCTGACCCCCAGGTCATAGAAATGCTGCAGGTTCTCCAGGCTTCCAGCGATCGCCTCGCCGCCCTCGATAGTGAGGACCGCGCTCAGGTATCCCTTCGCATAATTATCCTCAATCTCATCTGCGGTGTAAGCCTGCCTTATCACGCCGCGGTTCTCATCCATAAGCTTCTTAAAAAAAGCGATATAGTTGTCGCAGGCTGCCTTGCAGTCAGGCCCGTCCTTTACCTGATTTATGTACATTGCGAAGCACTGTGCCATATAATTACCCTTTTTGAGCCTTTGAAGGTCGATATGCATATCGTTTTCCACAAAGCTTTTTCCGTTGTGATAAAGGGCCTTCACGGTATCGCAGTGCATGTCAATAGCTTTGATTTTGTTCATATACAGTTAACTCCATTTGGATTTTAGTGTGCTGGATACTGGGGTGATCAATCAGATTATAGCACAAGGATGGGAGAGAACGGTGTGTTTTGAAAAGAGTGTTGATAATCCTCACCGTTTCTGGCAGACCAAAAAAATTTAAAAAATTAGCACTCACCTATTGACAGTGCTAACAAAGCGTGTTATATTACATCTAGAACAAAGGAAGAGCGTTAAAGATCTTCCGGAGTTAGATTGATTTTAATTACAACATGCCGGAAGACCGGCGGAAATAAAGGAGGCATACATTATGTTATTTGATAATTTATTTGATGATTTTTTTGATGATTTCGCAGCACCCGTTGTTCGTACCAGAAGGTATTATCCTCAGATGAACTCGGCAGCAGTCATGAGGACTGACGTGAAGGAAGTCGACGGCAACTATGAACTTGCAATCGACCTTCCGGGATATGCTAAAGAGAACGTGACCGCTCATCTGAATGACGGGTACCTGACGATCAGCGCCAAGGAAGAGAAGAATAACGACGAGAAGGACCAGAACGGCAAGTACTTAAGGCGCGAGCGTTATACCGGTTCCGTAAGCAGGAGCTTCTACGTAGGCGAGAACCTCACCGAGGAAGACATCCACGCTAAGTTCGAAAACGGAATTCTGAAGATCACCCTTCCTAAGGATGCTCCGAAGAAAGTCGAAGAGAAGAAATACATCGCGATCGAAGGATAAAACAGATTTTAGCTGAACAGAAAAAGGCATGGCCGTGAGGGCCATGCCTTTTTCTGTTCTATGCATAGATCAGTTCTTACAGTGCTTCTGCTTCCGCAGCAACTCTTTCCGGAGTAAATCCGAAGAGCTTGAAGAGCTCCTTATTCGGAGCGGATTCGCCGAAGCGGTCGAGGCCGATGGCCTTGCCGGCAAAGCCGGTGTAGCGGTCCCAGCCAAAGGTCGAGAGTGCTTCTACAGACACGCGCTTTGTGACTGAGGAAGGAAGCACGCTTTCCTTGTACTCCTTGCTTTGTGCCTCAAATATATCCATGCAAGGCATCGACACCACGCGGACCTTATGACCCTTGCCTGCGAGGATCTCCTTTGCCTTGACGGCGAGGCCTACCTCGGAACCGGTCGCGATAAGGATCATCTCCGGGGTGCCTTCGCAGTCATCGATGACGTAGCCGCCCTTGAGGGCTTCCTTGCTGGAGCCGGGCATCGGATCGACGTTCTGGCGGGTCAGGATTATCGCGGTAGGAGTCTCGCGGGATGTGATCGCGCTGTACCATGCAGCCTCGACTTCCGTGGTGTCGCAGGGACGGAACACGTTGAAATTCGGCATTGAGCGCATCATCGCAAGCTGCTCGATAGGCTCGTGGGTCGGGCCGTCCTCGCCGACGCCGATGCTGTCGTGGGTAAGCACGTATATTGCAGGGATCTTCATCAGCGCCGCGAGCCTCATCATGGGCTTCATGTAGTCGCTGAACACGTTAAATGTAGCGGTGTAGGAGCGGAGGCCGCCGTGGAGCAGTATGCCGTTTCCGATCGCGCCCATTGCGAGCTCCCTGACGCCGAAGTGCATATTGCGGCCTTCGGGGGTCTCTTTCGAGAAATAAGGCACGCCGTTCATGACGGTCTTGTTTGAAGGCCCGAGGTCTGCGGATCCGCCGATTAGGTTCGGCATAACGTCCTTCAGGTAATTCAGGACCTTTCCGGAAATGCTCCTGGTGGCATCGGGCTTCCCGCCCTTTGCCCAGAAGGCTTCGTCAGCCATAAGCTTTTCAGCGAGGGTAGGAGGCTCCGCAGGGTTCCTTAAGATGTTTTCCTCTTTTCCGGCGGTGAAATACCGGTCGAGGAGCTCGGCGCACTCAGGGTATTTCTGGCAGTATTCGTTGAACATCAGGTTCCAGTCCCAGGTCTTTGCGGCAAGTTCGCTTCGAAGGGAAGCATAGTGATCGTAGACTTCCTGAGGAACGAAGAAAGGCTCTTCGTAAGGCCACTCGAGGAACTCGCGCATTGCCTTGATGTTCTCTTCTCCGAGGGGCTCGCCGTGTGCGTTCGCCTTGCCCTGCTTTGCGGGGCAGCCATAGCCGATCTCGGTGTGGATCGTGATGAATGAAGGATGGGTAACGTCAGCTTTGGCTTCCTCGATAGCTTTGCCGACGGCTCCAAGGTCGTTTCCGTCCGCTACTTCAAGCGTCTGGAACCCGAACGCTGCCATGCGGGCCGCAACGTTCTCGGTGAAGGCAATGTCAGTAGAGCCTTCGATCGTGATGTTGTTGGAATCGTAAAGGATGATCAGCTTCGAAAGCCCGAGCGTTCCTGCGAGCGAGAGTGCCTCCGAGGAAATGCCCTCCATAAGGCATCCGTCTCCGCAGAGCACGAAGGTATGATGGTCAAATACCGGATAGTTTTCTTTATTAAATACTGCTGCGAGATGCTTTTCAGCGATAGCCATTCCGACCGCCATTCCGATGCCTGCGCCGAGAGGGCCTGTGGTGGCTTCAACGCCGACCGTGTGGCCGTATTCCGGATGTCCGGGGGTCTTCGAGCCCAGCTGGCGGAAATTCATGAGGTCATCGATCGAGAGACCGCCGTATCCGAAGAGGTGGAAGAGCGAGTAGAGGAGCGCGGAACCGTGTCCTGCGGAGAGCACGAAACGGTCGCGGTTGATCCACTCGGGGTCGTCGGGGTTGTGGCTCATGTGCTTTGCCCAGAGCTCATAGGCGATAGGAGCGCTTCCGAGCGGAAGTCCGGGATGGCCGGAATTTGCCTTCTGGATAGCGTCTGCCGAAAGGATCCTGAGCGCGTTTACATTCATGTTATTTGTCGTTTTCATCACAGCTTACCTTTTCTGTATGATATTTGTGCCTTGCACTATTATTATAATAACACATATGCAGCGAAAGAGTGCACATCGTGAACTTCATACTGTACAAATTATTGAAAAATGTTAGAATATAGGAAATCAGCGTTTAAGTGGAGGCAGAAGTATTTTGAGCGAAGATAATAAAGAAATCAAGAGTTCCGGCAGTGACGAAAAGAAGACGCGTCCGAAGTTTCCGGTGGCGATTATAGTAGGTGCAGTCCTGATCGTAATCTCGAAAACGGTGGATTTCGGGCAGTTCCATCAGTTTATCAGCATTATGATGCTGCTCGTCGGCTGCATCCTGGTGGCCTTTGTCGGATACAGATACATTCTAGACCTCCTCGGAGCCGAGATCCATGACTTCAATCCCGAGATGCTTAACAGAGCCTCATTTGCGGCCAGAAGAAAGATCGGAGAGACCTTGGGCGGCAGGGAAGATGTGGAGGAAGAGCCCGATATTGAGGAGGATCCTGCTGATGAGACATCACCCTTTGACATTCCGGAAGACATGGATAAAGCTTTCCTGAAGACCGAAAGCGGGGAGAGTTCCGGCACTGGTTCCAGAAATAAGAAACTCATGCAGGAGAGGGAAATCGCCATACAGAGCCAGTCAGATCCGGACCGCTACAAAAGGATCTGTTTATTCCCCTGTCCCTACTGCGGGCATTACAGCCTGAGGGAAATGACCGGGGAAGAGCAGGAAGGATCCGGCGGGATCTATGTATGCGGCAAATGCGGCAGGACTTCAAAATAATCTAAGGAGAAACTTACCATGATGACTATAGAAAGCTTCAGACAGGCAAGGCAGACCCTGAGAGGGGTAGCGGCGGAGACACATCTCATTTATTCACCGTTCCTGTCGAAGCGCTGCGGGAACAATGTTTATCTTAAGCCTGAGAATATGCAGGTCACCGGAGCCTACAAGATAAGGGGCGCGTATTTCAAGATCAGTATGCTTTCGGAAGAGGAGCGCGAGAGGGGCCTCGTGACCGCCTCCGCGGGGAACCATGCCCAGGGCGTCGCATACGCTGCAAGGGCAGCAGGAGTTGACGCGACCGTGGTCATGCCCACGACCACGCCCATCATAAAAGTCAATAATACCAAGGGTTACGGGGCAGACGTGGTACTCCATGGCCTGACCTTTGACGAGGCAGCAGAGAAAGCTCTTCAGCTTGCAGAGGAGAAAGGCATGACCTTCATCCCTCCGTTCAACGACCTCACCGTAGCTACCGGTCAGGGAACGATCACCTATGAGATATTCAAGGACCTTCCGGATGTCGACGTGATACTGGTGCCGATCGGCGGCGGAGGGCTTGCTGCAGGAGTCTCTACGCTGGCGAAGCTCCTGAACCCGAACGTCAGCATCATCGGTGTTGAGCCCGCGGGAGCCGCCTCCATGAAGGCTTCCCTCGAGGCCGGGCATGTGGTCACGCTCGACAATATTGACACCATCGCAGACGGCGTGGCCGTGAAGACTCCCGGAGAGCTGGTATTCCCCTATATCCAGAAGAACATCGACGACATTATAACCATTGCTGACGATGAACTGGTAGATGCTTTCCTCGATGTGACCGAGAATCACAAAATGATAGTGGAGAACGCCGGACTTCTCACGATATCCGCGCTTTCGCATCTGAATTTCTATAATAAGAACGTGGTCTCGATTCTTTCCGGCGGAAATATGGACGTCATCACGATGTCGTCGCTTATCCAGCACGGGCTGGTGCGCCGCGGAAGGATATTCACTTTCTCGGTAATGCTTCCCGACAGGCCGGGCGAGCTGCTGAAGGTAGTGAGCGTCATTGCCCGCGAGCGAGGCAACGTTATCAAGCTGGAACATAACCAGTTCGTCAATATCAACAGGCAGCGCGGAGTCGAGCTCAAGGTCACGCTTGAGGCTTTCGGACATGCGCACCAGCAGCAGATCATCGAGGCGCTGCTGGCAGAAAACTTTAATGTCAAAGAAGTATCCCCGAACGTATTATATTCATAATCAGTAACCATACGGCAAAATGCGGGAGCCGCGCAATGAAGCGCGGCTCCCGTCTTTTTTGATCTGTATTCTGTGCTCAGGAAGTCATCTCCATGAGCGCGGCCCGGATCTTCTCCAGACTTGTTTTCTTATATCTTCCCTTTAGCGAGACCGAGAGCGACTTGTCCGCTCTAAAGTCAAGGATATTTCCTGCCTCGGTATCCTGCACCAGGTCCATCTTGTTAAACAGCGTGATTATAGGCTTGCCCGCGATGTCGAGATCATGGAGCGTGTCATATACAGTAGCCATCTGCCGGTCCATCTCCGGGTTAGAGGCATCGACCACGTGGATCAGGATGTCAGCGTATTTCGCCTCTTCAAGCGTGCTCCGGAAGGCGTCGATGAGATTGTGGGGGAGCTTGCGGATGAAGCCGACCGTATCCGTGAGCAGGATCGTCTGTCCGTTCTCGAGGCGGAGCTTCCTGGTCACGGGGTCAAGTGTCGCGAAGAGCTCGTCCTCCTCCAGGATGCCGGCACTGGTGAGGGAATTAAGCAGGGTGGATTTTCCCGCATTTGTGTAGCCTACGATCGCTGCAAGCGGCACATTCGAACGCTCACGCTGCTTTCTGCGGACCTCGCGGCTGTTCTCCATCTGCTTGATATCGTCCCTCAGTATGCTGATGCGCTTCCCGATGAGGCGGCGGTCCATCTCAAGCTTTTTTTCGCCCGGTCCGCGGGTGCCGATGCCGCCGCCGAGCCTTGAAAGGTAGGAGCGTGAGCCCGCAAGATGGGACATGCTGTAGCGGAGCTGCGCGAGCTCGACCTGGATCTTGCCTTCGCTTGATGCTGCGCGCCTCGCGAAAATATCAAGTATCACGAGCGTCCTGTCCATGATTTTGACGTCAAGCGCGTCGGAAAGGTTGCGGAGCTGCGTGGTAGTCAGCTCATCGTCGCATATTATTCCCGTCGCCCCTGTATCATCGATCATGGCGCGGATCTCCTCGATCTTTCCCTTGCCCACATAGGTCGCGGAATTAATGGTCGGGAGATTCTGCGTGATCTCGCCTGCCACTTCGGCCCCGGCGGTCCGGGCAAGCTCAGAGAGCTCGGGAAGCTCCATGCCGCCGTCATTTCCGGCCGGCCCGGGATCGCCCGGAAGGTTTACACCGACCAGGATGACTTTTTCCTTTTCTTCTTTAATCTCTATCAAAACCAAATACCTCCGTCCGCGGCAGAATGTGCCCGCGGCGCAGTCCGTTAAATCAAATGTTTCCGGATATTATTATAATCTTTTTCTCTTGACATTACACTGCTTTTGTTGCATAATATCGTGGTGACGGCGCGTGGCTCAGCTTGGTAGAGCGCTACGTTAGGGACGTAGAGGCCGCTGGTTCGAATCCAGTCGCGCCGATAACGAAAAGAGGTCATCCGAAGGATGGCCTCTTTTCGTTATCAATGCAAATGAAATCTGAACCCAGCGTCCGAGACGTCCCTCCGGACGTATGGAGCGTTGTCGGATGGCTGCGAGCAAAAGCGAAGCAGGCTCCGGAAACAACGCCCATGCGATAGCTGTCGCAGAAGCCGAGCGAAGGCGAAGGGTGATGCGAAACAGCGAACCGCAGAGGCCGCATTTCTTTTTTGTTCGCATATCTGCAGACGATTCCGGTCTACTTATGATATAATTTTCCTGATATTATTCGAAATTCAAACCCCCGGGGGAAGCCCCCGTAAAATGAATGATAATTAAATTTAAATGGAAACGCCGCAAGGTGCGGAGAGAAATCACGGGGACTCAGGCATTCACCCGTGAAGATATCGAGGCCCTTAAAAAGAAAGCGCATAAGGAGATCCCTCCGCGGGTCGAGTATTATGCCCAGATGATGGGGCTTGATTACAACAGGATCGCGATCAGATGCCAGAAGACCCGGTGGGGAAGCTGTTCCTCAAAAGGGAACCTCAATTTTAACTGCCTGCTCATGCTGTGCCCGGAGGATGTAAGGGACTACGTGATAGTCCATGAGCTCTGCCATCTGAAGCAGATGAACCACTCCCCGCAGTTCTGGGCCGAAGTGGGCAGGGTCATTCCGGACTACAAGGAGCAGAGGAAATGGCTCCGCACGGAAGGCCAGAAGCTGATAAGCAAGATAAGATAAGTTCGCAAGCCGATAGATTTTTTCTCGAGAGAGGTCAGGATAATGAAAAGGCACAGTAAGATAATCTCTGCCGCAATTTGTTTTTCAATGGTGCTGGGACTGTTTTCCGGAACGCAGGCATATGCGTCCGCAGAGCCTGATGCAGCGGAAGAGACTGGAGATTATGGAGAACCCGGCGTAATTGACACTGCACAGGATCTCGAGGCGCTTCTGCCTGTTGGAGATCTGTCAATTGAATTTATCGAGGTCAGCTGGGAAGATGTAGATACCGAGATGATCCATAAGACCAGGAACGCTGACGTTAGGTCTCACAAGGATTCTTCCTCCAAATATGCAGCTTACACATGCGACTATTTCTATGACCTTATGAGCGATGAGTATAAGGCCATTTACGATGAGCTTTTTGATGCCTGCGTTGAGGTAATGGATGATACGACGTATGCATATTACAGCACGGCTTATGTCGAGGTCGGGACGCTGGAAGAGACGAGGAGTTTTGCCTACGTATTTATGTATTCAAATCCTCAGTTTTATTTCTGGACC
>JAIKVW010000011.1 GCA_024685315.1 Lachnospiraceae bacterium | reverse complement strand
GTAGTAGGCGGCGACTGATAAAAAGTTTCCCTTGTTTTGCCCCATAAGGGCAAAAACAAGGGAAAACGGAGCTTTTTATGGTAGCAGACCTGCGGGAAATGCAGGAAAATCAATGTGTTTCAGAGAGACGGATAGACAAATTGGGATTTGCAGATGAAGAATATTACACATACAAATAAAAGAATGGCATCGCTGATAGCATCAGGCATTTTAGTGATCGGCTTCATATTGATTAGATATCCTCTGTTCAGATTACACGGTATGATCCAGTGGCCATTGATACTGGCGATCATCTGTCTGGCAGTGATCATCGTTTCGTTTGTGACAAAGGCAGTCATTACTCCTGTATCAGCATCTGTTTCATATATAATCGGATTCTTCCTGGGTTATATCTTTCAATCAGATGGATATGATCCAGGCGGCGGAAGGACCAACAACTTATGGATAATCTGGACGATGATAATTATAGTGACAATTATAGTTTCATCAATATATGAATTTGCCAGATCGCGGAAAAGGGTTCGGTAGATTCGCATTTTTCGCGTTGCTGACATAATGGATCTCCTGGATTTTTTAAGGGACGGCGGTACCTAAGAGGTGCAGGATCTCGTTGCCGCATTTATGTGAAAAGCGCCAGGCTTCGCAGAAGATCAGAAGCCGGCGAATAAGTCCGGAATATCTAAGAATGTAAACTGGCATGTTACATTTTGCGCGTGCTGTTTTCTTTGCGTGAGCTGAGGCAGGGGATATCATAGAGGTACCAAATCAGACAGGAGAGATTAATCTATGGACAAACTTGGAATCAAGATCGCCGAAAAAAGGAGGACTCTTGGGCTGACCCAGATCGAGTTCGCTGAGAAAATGCATGTTACCCGGCAGACTGTCAGCCGATGGGAAGCGGGTTCTGCGATGCCTGATATCGACAAGATCGGAGAGATAGCCGACATCCTTGGAGTAAGCTGTGATTACCTTCTTAAAGACGAGGCAGCAGAGGAAGGCGCGGTGAAGACAAGAGGCATCGGGAAGCTCCTGAGAAGCCTTACCGGAAAGACAGTCCGGTTCGTGTTCTTTGACGGGGAAGCAGATGTTGATCTGTACAACACGCCCTGCCGCATTATTGATTTTGAAGGGAACTGGATGCGGATCGCCGCGGAGACGAAAAAAGGAAGTATCGAAAAGCTAATACCGGTTTCTTCAGTGCTTTCCCTGGAGATCGTTAAGGAGGAGAACTGATGGAGTATGTAGGTATCATATTCGGGATATTCGGAATCCTGGCTTATGTTGAGCTTTCATCCGTTAAAAAAAGAGTGGCTGCGCTTGAAGAGGAGCTTGCCGGTATCGCAGGAACATCATCATTTGAGAAGCGGAGAGATCTGCTTGATGCGGTTGACACATATATCGGGAAGCAGGTCATTTTTGACCTTAAGGAAGATTGTGAAGACGCAGATATCGTAATGTACGGCAACTCAAAACACGGAAGCAATACGCTCCTGGACGCGGACCGTGACTGGCTGCTCGTTCGTATTGATTCCACAAAAGGCAGTAAAGAAAAACTGATCCGTACAGGCTCTGTACAGAGGATCAGCCTGGCCGGCGAAAAATAAGCTTTCTCAGGGAAAGTGACTTCGGGGCGGAGCCGGAAGATTTGATCCGGTCACGTTCTGCTGAGGACCTGTGTGAGCGAGTCCATATCCAGGATCTCAATTGCGGGCGGCGCGTAGCGCAGTATCCCTGCGGTCTCCATCTTTTTCAGTTCTCTGTGCAGGGAGGGCCGGGATACATTCATCACCATCGCCCATTTTGAGACCGACCCCGGGATCATTATGCTTTGCTTCCCGGTCTGGCGCGCCTGCATCAGAAGCCAGAAGGCGGCCTTCTGCGAGATCCCGCTGTACGAGAGGAGCTCCAGACGCTGCTGCAGCATGTAGGTCGCGGTCGCGATATCTGCGGTAAGGTTTTCAAGTATGCGGACATTTTGCTGCATCAGCCCGAGCAGAGCCTCTTTGCGGAAGATCATGAGAGTGACCGGCGTTATGGCCACAAGATCGCAGGGATATTTATGATTTCTCGAAAATACCGCAGCCGGCCCGATAAGCTCACCCGGCCCACGGACAGACACATTGACCTGGCTTCCGTTGGGGAAGGATTTCTGAGCTTCGACCTTTCCCTCGAGGATAATACCGATACGCGCGGCCTCCTCCATGAGATGAAATATGGTCTCACCCTTATCGTAACACTGGATGTGGCGCGGGACTTCTTCCAGCGCCGCACGCAGTTCTGCGGCGGGAACTCCTGAAAACAACGCGCTTTTCTCAAGAACGGAATAATCCATACCGGTCCTCCCCTCGTTTTGTTCATACCCATATTATACATTTTTTTGTTAAATCTGTATCCCTGGATACAGATTTTTGCTTTTTCCCAATGTATACTTAGCTCAGAAAGAGCAAGGAGGGCATCAAAATGATCAGGAAGATCATCCACATAGATGAAGAAAAATGCAATGGCTGCGGGCTTTGCGCAGAGGCCTGCCACGAAGGTGCGATCGACATCGTTGACGGAAAGGCAAGGCTGGTCCGCGAGAATTTCTGCGACGGGTTCGGCGACTGCCTGCCGGGATGTCCCGCCGGCGCGATAACTTTTGAGGAGCGGGAGGCTCCTGAATACGATGAAAATGCAGTAAAACAGGCAAAGGAGAATAAAAAGATGGAAGAGATGAATCATATGCACCATGAGGGAGGCTGCCCGGGTTCAAGGATGATGCAGTTTAATCATAACGAAGAGGAAACAGAGGCTCAGGTCTCATATGGAAAGCCGGTCTCCAGGCTGGAGCAGTGGCCCTGCCAGATCAAACTGCTGCCAACGCAGGCCCCTTTCTTTGACGGGGCGAAGCTCCTGATCGCGGCAGACTGCACGGCCTACGCCTACGCCAACATGCATGAAGATTTCATGAAGGGCAAGGTCACCCTGATCGGCTGCCCGAAGCTTGACGCGGTAGACTACAGCGAGAAGCTGACCGAGATTATTAAGAATAACGATATCAGGAGCGTGACCATCGTGCGAATGGAAGTTCCCTGCTGCGGCGGACTCCAGAGGGCAGCAGAGACCGCGCTGAGAAACAGCGGCAAATTCATTCCCTGGCAGGTCGTAACGATCTCCCGGGACGGCAGGATACTGGACTAAGGAAACGGTATCCAGGCTTACCAGCAGGCTCTTTTTGCATTCGGCAGATCTGGCGGTTTTTCACCAGAACGGTGATGGCTTCTTCAGGAGAAAAGTCCGAAGCGGGACCGGATACTGCCGTGACGGGAATTTCTTCGCTGCACCCATCGGACTGTTGCTATAATAAAGTGAAGGATCTGCTTCCGGAGTGATCAGGCAGTAATAGCTCCTGCGCCCGGGGCAGAAGATGATGCAAAAGAGGATGCAATGAAAAAACTATTTTCAGAGGTGCCTTTTTTAAACGGGGAAAGGCTGACACTGAAACGGATCGAGAAAACCGACGCGGATTCCCTGCTTGAGCTGACCGGGGATCCCATGGTCTACAGATACCTTCCGACCTTCCTTTTTGAAAAGAAATATCCTGATATCCATGAAGTGATCGGTAAGCTTTACACGGAATGCTTTCAGGAATCGATCATCCTCGGGGTATATCTGGACGATGCTTTATGCGGACTTGCTGAAATGTACGGATTTCGCGATGAAATACATAAGATTTCCGTAGGGTACAGGATAATGCAGAAGTACTGGGGCCGGGGGATCACTTCGGGAGCGCTTGAGATGCTCATCCGCTATCTGTATGATGAGACGGATATTGAGATCATCACTGCCAGCACCATGGTAGAGAATCATGCCTCGGCCAGAGTGCTGATGAAGAACGGGTTTTCACTGGTCGTGTCCTGCGTTGATGAAGACTGGGGATATCCGCAGCCGACGATCGCGGATAAATGGATCCGATAGGATCCTGACGCGGAACTTTTAACAGGAAACAATGAACTAACAGAGAATGCCCGGAAACACAGCGTTTCCGGGCATTCTCTTATCCGGGGTCTCTTAAGCGGTCCCGGGGGCTTTCTGTTTTTTCTATTGGAAATGCCAGCAAAAGCAAGTAAAATAAAAAAAGAGAACTACTGATTTAAGATGAAGTTAAGGCGCAGTGATGGAAAGAAAACAATCCTTCCGAGAGAAGGTCTGCGGATATGTAAAAAAGGAATACGGGAGCGAGCCGGAATATTTATGGAACCGTTTCCCGGACTACTCGGTCTTCCGACACGAAGACAACCGCAAGTGGTTCGGCCTGATCATGGACGTTCCGCGGGTGAATCTCGGGCTTGCCGGCGAGGAACGCGTTGACATCCTGAACGTGAAGCTTGATGACCCGGTATTTGCGGACATGCTGGTCCAGCAGGAGGGTTATCTCCGGGGTTACCACATCAGCAAAGGGAACTGGATCTCGATCCTTCTGGACGGGACAGTGCCTTTTGAGGAGATCTGCGGGCTCATTGACCTCAGCTTCCGGGTGACCGCCTCCGCAAAGAAGAAGCAGAAGATCCGCCCGCCGAAGGAATGGCTGGTGCCGGCGAATCCGAAGTATTACGACATCGAGCATGCTTTTGACGTGAAAGAAGAGATAGACTGGAAGCAGGGGAGCGGTATCAAGGCCGGAGACACGGTCTTTATGTACGTGGCGGCCCCGGTCTCCGCGGTGCTCTACAAATGCACCGTAACCGAGACGGACATTCCCTTTGACTACGCGGACAGGAACCTTACCGTCAAGGCGTTGATGAAGATAAAGCTTCAGAAACGCTATGATCCTTCCAGGTTTACAATTGAGAAACTGAAGAATGAGTACGGTATCTATGCGGTGCGCGGACCAAGAGGAATACCGGATTCATTAAGCGCGGCACTGAAAAAATAAGTCCTGCGAGTTACCCTGAAAGAGAGGAAATCGATATGAAAATACTGGTCTTAAAAAGCAGCGGAAATAAGCGTGGCTCCTCCAATATGCTGGCGGATGAGTTTATTCGCGGGGCAAAAGAGAGCGGTCACGAGATCACGGAATACGATGTGTTCCGCGCGGACATCCGCCCCTGCATCGGCTGCAACCGCTGCGGTATGGACGGCCCCTGCGTGCAGAAGGATGACTATGAAAAGACCCTGAAGGGCCTGATAAAAGCCACCGACATGATCGTATTCGTGATGCCGGTCTATTATTACAACTGGCCTGCACAGCTGAAAACCGTGGTCGATCGTTTCTACAGCTTCACGCCGGAGCTGACCTATATGCACAAGAAGACCGCGCTCCTCAGCGTGGCCTGGGACGATACCGACACGGTGTTCGCGGTGGTGGAAGCCTACTACAGGCAGCTCTGCAGCTACATGGATTTCAGGGATCAGGGCACAGTGCTCGGCGGGGGCTGCGGGACCCCTGCGATGACGAGGCAAAGCCGGTACATGAAGGATGCATATGAGATCGGGAGGAGAGTATGAGCCTGATTTCCGAAAAGCATTGATTATATTTATTTGCTGCTGCATGACATAGTTGACCTGCCATGCAGGCAGAACAAGAAGGTTTACACTCATGACACTACACGAAGCGGAATCATTTTTCAAATACTATGAAGGCCGTCAGTTCCACATGGACAGGGAGGATCCAGCCCGGGCCCAGCTCTACCGCCGGATGGGCATTCCAAAGGAGACTGAGGAACGCTGGCTCGCGGAGATTGCCGAAGAGAAGAAGAGGAGGGTCATTCCACCGGAGGCGGAGTACGACGAAGCCGTAGAGAGGCTCCTGGAAGAGCCTTTCCACGTGATCGATTTCCTGCCGCGGCAGGTCCCCGCGGAGAGCTCCGGGCAGTATTTCGAAGTAGAAGCGTTTTACAGGCAGGAGCCGTTCATTGCAGCCCTGTACCGGAAGTTCGCGGACATCCTTGTCTCCATTAACTGCTATTACAGCCTGGCAGTGCCGGTGGGGATCCGTTGGGCCAGGGACCTTGATCCCGCGCAGCTTTATACCAGGGCAGCAGAGTGCCGCGAGCCGGAGTACCTGAACATACTCCTTCCGGAGGAGGACAGCCTGATCACGCTCTGCGGGGGCGACCTGTACATGACGCTTTACCATGCATCAGATGAACTGCTTGAGACGGTGAGACAGCTCGCCGCCTCGCAGGGCCTTTTTGTAAGGGGGTAGGAGAGCATGTTCGGGAAAAAAGCACGGCTGATCGTGCGTACACACTTTTTCAGCGATGACGAATACGAGTGCTCCGCCTGCGGTTACCGCGCGCGTAAACCTTTTAAGGTCTGCCCGAGATGCGGCGCGCGGATGAACGGTTCCAGGGAGGATCCGACCTGGATCGACGAGATGGAATACGCGGACGAAATATTCGGAGACTGGTCGTAAAACTGTGGCATGACGGAGGGCCCGCAAAGTCCCCTGTCATGCCATGCTTTTTATTGATTATACGGGCATTTCATGGTAAGATTTTAAAGGATAATTTATTGATCAAAAAGCTTGGAGGAAAGAAAATGAAAAAGATAATCTGCATGCTTTTGACAGTTTCCATGATCGGTTCTCTTGCTGCCTGCAGCAGCTCATCGAGCAGCCAGGCTCAGACCGAAGCTCAGACCGAAGCCCAGACCGAAAGCCAGACCGAGGCTCAGACCGAGGCCCAGACTGAGGGGGATTTCGAGTGGACCCGCGAGGGCTATTTCATAGATGATCTTGGAAACGTGCTTTATATAATGGCTTCCGAGACCGAGGAGAATCCCGGCTGGTATGTCGGATGCATGTTTGGCGAAGAGATGCACGGCTGGTATATCCAGCAGGAGGGCAGCACCCTTCACGGCAATATTATCGGCGAATACGAGGAAGCGGATAGCGAGTTTATCGTGACCGTGTCTGAGGAAGGCGAGGACGGAGTAATGGTCGAGGTCGAGAACGGCGAGACCTACCATCTTGCATACTATGAGATCCCGGAGGCAGCATTCGCAGTTACCGTTAATACTTCCGGCGATGGCCAGATCGCCTATGCCGAAGAAGGCGGAGAGCCGGAGTTTGACGATGAATTCCCTTCACAGACCGCATATATCGGCCTTGCAGAAGCAGAGACCTATGTGTTTGCAGCAAAGCCGGACGAGGGCAATAAGTTCTGGAAGTGGACTCTGAACGGAGAGGACTACTCTTTCGAGTCTCAGATCACACTGGAAGTAACTGAGGATACTGACCTTGTAGCTTATTTCGGCATTGCAGGAACCGATGAGACTCATGTGGACCTTGAGTCAGTCAGTACCATCGGCGAGCTTCTTGGACTTCCGAATTACGGAGAGGCGGCTACCGGGAATCTGTATGTACGTGCATTTGAGCAGGACTGGAATATTTACCGCGCTGTTGCCGAGATGCCGGATGACGCAGCACAGGCGTTCTTTGAGCTTGATTTTGATGACGAAGAGTACGACCAGAAGGTTGCGGACCTGGTAGGTCAGCTTAATGTTACCAGGATCGATAACCTTAGCGAAGGCATTCCTTCCCAGGAGGAGCTCGACGCGCTTGTGGGCAAGACGGGCGAAGATCTGTTTAACGAAGGCTGGAGCAACTACGGCTGGAACCTGCAGGATATGGTATTCTATTTCACTCATGGATGCTATTCATTTGATGTTGTCTTCGAGGGATCCATCGAGAATTACGAGGATTTTGACGAGGAGGATATCAATTCCCTGGTAGTTCAGTCAGTTAAATATGACGGAATAGGCGATCCTACATATCTGGATGACTTAGTTCAGTAAACATTTTTAAAAGGATTGACGCTAATGTGGGATAGAAGAGAACTTAAAGCGAGGGGAATGGCTGCTTTCAGGGCGAATTACTGGAAGTGCGTTCTTGTCGGACTGATACATATGCTCATTTTCGGCGGAGGCTTCCTGTCGGTCAGAAATCATGTCAATGTCAACAACGGCGGCGGAACTCAGAGCGGGTCGGTCACATACCATATTAATAACCTGAGTGGTGTAGATACGGAGACCCTGAAGGCTTTCATAGCTTTGTCGGCCGCGATCGTAGGGATCGCGCTGATATGGGGGATCATCACATTCTTTATTACCGAACTCCTGCTGAATCCGCTGAAAGTTGGCTGCGCCAGGTTCTTCCGCGAGAATTCTGATTCTCCGGCAGGGCTGCCTGAGCTGATATACGGATATAAAGAGAACTTCTGGAACATGGTGAAGACCGTCCTGCTGCAGGACATATTTGAATGGCTGTGGGCACTGCTCTTTATTATTCCGGGGATCGTAAAGTTCTATTCTTACAGAATGGTGCCCTATATCCTTGCTGAAGATCCGAACATAGGCTCGCTTGAGGCGATCAGCCTGTCAAGGCAGATGATGAACGGCAATAAGTGGAAGGCTTTCAAGCTGGATCTCAGTTACCTTGGCTGGGATATCCTGTGCCTGTTCACTGCCGGGATACTTGCAGTATTTTTTGTGAAGCCTTACCATGAAGCTGCGAACGCGGAACTTTACAAGGCTGTAAAGGCGGAGTTCCTGTCCTGAAAAGCAGGCGGTAACCGCTGAAGATCTAAATGCAATTTAAGAAAGGTGCAGTTCCTTAAACGGACTGCACCTTTTTCTGCTCCGCCTTTCTGCGGAATTCTTCGAATTTTTTTTCGGAAGGCAGCGCTGCGAGAAGACCGCCGAAGGTGAAGAGGTTGCCGAAGCTCAGGAACATCGTGCCTATCCCTCCGCCCAGCGCGGTCTCCGGGCCTGCGATCGCGGATATAATGAGCGCGGGTATCATCCCGACGAATACATTGAACCAGCGCGCGTATCTCGGGTAGGGCGTCAGGCCTTCTGAAAAGGCTTTGAACTGGACGATCAGTGCCGGAAGCCAGAGGATCACAAGCATTATCCAGAGGGGGACGTAGAATGCCAGGATCAGCTTATTTGCTAGTTCCGCCGCGACGGCTTCATCAAGCTGCAGGAGATGTTTGTATGCGATATTCAGTATTCCGATGTTCATGTGGCACCCGATCGGCGCAAGCCAGATATAGCCTATAATGCCGGCCCTGTAGATATGCGCATATTTAAGCGAAGAGTCGGCCATCAGGCGGTATATCGCGAAAAAGGCGAGAGCTTCGAGGAGTATCCCGAATACTCCGAACAGCCCTCCGGCGATCAGCTGCGTGTCTGAGAGGTTAAGCACGTTTGCCATCAGGTTCTCCGCGAGGGTTTCCGGGGCCGGATCTGTCTGCTCGCCGAAGCCTACCAGGAAATCTCCGGCGCCGGTGAGCACTGAGCCTATAATGCCCAGGACCAGCAGCTTTTTTATCCTGCCGCGGTCCAGGTTATCGTCTATCCCTATGGTGTTTATCTTAGTCATTTACAGAGCTTCCTTTTTCTTTTCGAGCCTGACGGTCCTCGCCTTCTCTTCAGTGTCGTCGTCCTCAATGTAGCCGTCGTAGGGGGCTTCCGGGTCGTGCACGCGTTTTTTGAATGGCGCGCAGAGCTCGGTCCTGTGCCGGAAGGCGAAATCCAGATCGTCCGTCCAGCCGGTGTGTCCGGTGATAATCTTTATTTTTCCGGGCCTGCTGCGTAGGTTTTCCTCCAGCTTTGCAAGAGACCGTATGGAAAGCTTGTTGTCCTCAGCAAGCGTGCTGATGAAGCTGTAGCCTCCGTCGGCACCGTACCAGATGGTATCCCCGGTAAAAAGGTATTCGTCATCGATGAGATAGACCATGTGCCCCCAGGTGTGCCCGGGAACGAGGATACATTCGATCCTGACCCCGTCGATATCCAGTATCTGTCCGTCAGTGAGCAGGACTTTCTCATTGTCGGTTTTGACCATCGGAAGCTTATATATGCCGTAAAAGACTTTTCTCCTGGCCTCGCCGGTCATGTACCTGTTTTCGATCTCACTCAGGTATATTTTCGCGTCTTTAAAGAGGAGGCCGCTGTCTCGTTCCAGCGCGCCGATGTGGTCGGTATCCTGATGGGTGATCAGGATGTGCTTTATGTCCGCCGGGTCGATGTCAAGCCAGCCCATCTTTTCTTTCAGACGGTCATAATTGTAGCCCGCGTCGATCATCACGGTCGTGCCGTTTTTGGTATAAAAGAAAATGTTCGCGATCCATTCGCGCACGCAGGAGACTTTATCGTCTATCCATCCGGTGTTTAGCGGCTTGAAGATCTCCTTTCCGCGGAACATGACCGACATGGACATTCTCTGATGCTGCGTGTCTTTCTTTGCCATGAAATTATCTCCTATACAGCTGGTTTTTGGAACTTGAAACAGAAGTCGAGTCCGGCATAATTGATTTTTTCGACCGTTATAAGGCCGCTCTCGCTGGCCTTCTGTCCGAATTCCTGTATGGTGAACAGGGGCTCTTCCGCGTGCTCCCAGTGGAAGAAGAAGTCTGTCATATGTACGCCCTTCCGTGTGAGGTCGTTGATGTACATCTCGCCGCCGGGCCGCAGTACCCGGAAAGCTTCATCCAGAAAGCTCCGCCAGCCTTCAACATGATGCAGGATCATGAAATCGACGATCATGTCAAAGCTGTTGTCTTCGAAGCGGCTGAGGTCGGAAACGTCGCCCTGGAAGAAATGCGCATTTGGCAGATTCAGAGCTTCGGCTTTTGCCAGCTGCTCCGGCATGATGTCGATCCCGGTATAGCTTTTGGGGTTCTCTTTAGTGATCAGAGATGCCGAATAGCCGGATCCGCAGCCGATCTCCAGGATATCTTTTCCCTCAAAATCCATGCCCCAGCCTCTGAAACCTTTAATCTCGAGATTCCGGTTGATCCATTTGCGCCAGCCCGACTGCATGGCGTCGTACTCTTTTTTGCTAAGCTTCATGCGAAAAGTCTCCTCGTTATTTCCGTGCCAGCACCGTTATCCAGGGTTTGGAACCATGGTGGTATGAGGCTGCATATGAGAAGCCCGAAGCTTTGAGGGCAGCCTTTATCTCATCCGCGGTGTAGCATTTCATACCATCGATGATAGATTCAAATTTTTTTGAGACAGAGTCGGTTCCGTCGGATTCGTTACAGATCAGGAAATATCCGCCGGGCTTCAGGACCTTCGCGGCCTGCGCGAAACACTTCTCAAGCCCCGGCCAGAAATAGATCGTTTCAAACGCGGTCGCGAGCTCAAAGCTTTCTGCCGGCAGATCGAGATCGGCTGCATTGCCCTGCTTCACTTCGCAGCGCCCCGCAGAGATCGCGGATTTATTGTATTCTCTTGTTTTCTGGACCGAAGCAGCAGAATAGTCGATGCCGGAGACCTTAGCATCCGGGAAGAGCTTCAGTAGCTCGCCGACATTTCTCCCCGCGCCGCAGCCAAGGTCAACAGCCTGCGAGACCGGTATTTTCGGCAGGTGTGAGAGGCCCCAGTCCGCTAGTTTTGCGTGACCGGAGTTCATGCCGCGCAGCATCAGGTTCCCGAGGAATCCCTCGGGCTTTCTTGTCTGGTTAAAGAATTTTTTCATTATACCCATGGTGATCAGCGTTCCTTGAACTTTATTTTTACGATCTTCATTTTTACAGTGCTGTCGCACATGCGGATCAGCATTTTGTGAGCAAGACCGACCTCACCGTAAATGTCGCGGTAGCCGCGCATATAGCTTTTTGCGGTCACGGAGCTGAAATTTTCGCTCCAGCCTCTAAGCTCGCCCTCATGCTCAAGCGAAAAGTACGCGCCGACGTCGGTGATCCCGGTCTCTTTAAGCCAGGTCTTCATCATCATTTTCGCGCCGCGCCTGTTGCAGGAGTCGGATACGAGGACGCCGCCGGGGAATCGCTCTTCCATCGCGGTGAACAGATGCCGGATCTGCTCAGTCTTGAAGTAATAGAAAACACCTGCAGCGAAGAAAACCGCTCCGTTATCGGGGTCTATCTCATCCATCCATGAAAGATCATTCAGATCACATGAGATGTTACGCTCCCTTTCGCCCGCGGGAAGGAGCTCATTTCTGATAGCGATGACGTTCGGCAGGTCAAGGTTATAACCGGTGCATTCGCCGTTATCTGCCTTGGAGAAGGTGTCGTCAAGCCCGCAGCCGAGGTTGACGACTGCAGCCTTCGGATAATCTTTCAGGTAGTTCCGGACTTCACAGATCAGGTCGTAATGCCGCTGAGCCACTTCGAGAGCGCCGAAGAGTCCAGCGGTAGATTCCATAAGCTTGCGTTTCGATTCGAAATCGTAGTCAAGTTCGGAACAGATGCGTTCAGCATTTGGGTCGGAAAGCAGGGCAGGGTAGTGTCTGGAGCAGACGGCTCTCCCGAAAAGCGGAATTACGAGCGTTTCCTGGACGGTATTTTTTTCAATATGGTAACTCATTCTGTTTTGCTCACTTTCTGCCGTAAAGTATCGCAGAGCCCGAGAGCTCCATCCAGAAGGCTTCCTTTCTGGTCATGAACTTTCCCTCTGTGGTATCGATAAGCTCAACCTGCTCGTAGCCCATGTCCCAAAGCTTCCGGCAGAATGCCTGCATGTCGCCGTATTTGGACTTTGAGAAAATGTCGTGGATGGCGAAGGTTCCGCCGGGTTTTAGCACGCGCAGCGATTCGAGCAGGATGCTCTGGCGGTCCCTGCTGGGGATATTGTGGTAGACATAATTACTGAAAACGGCGTCAAATGTCTCGTTTTCAAACGGAAGGGCTACAGCGTTGCCCTGTTCGAAGCGGACGTTTGAAACGCCCTCCGCTTTAGCGTTGTTTTCGCAGAGCTCCTTGGTAAAGACGGCCTTGTATGCTCCGCTCCAGATGTCCGCCCCGGTGATCTCAGCATTCGGATTGTTCTTTGCGGCAGCGATAGTAAGCGCAGCGCTCCCGCACCCTACGTCGAGACCTTTTCCGCCGTCGGGGATCCTGACATAGGACGCAACCCCGTCGATTATCTGCTTTGCCATCTGCCTTTTGCCGGTGTATGAAAAGGCGTTGTGAAGCGCAAGCATCCAGATCCCGGCGACCGCAAGTATTACTGCGGTCAGAACCAAAATTATGATCAGCGCGGTCCTAAGCGGACCTGAAGACAGTGCGAGACCGGACACGACAGCTATTAAGGCACAGACCGCGGCTCCGATAAAGAAACCTGCGACCATGCTCGTCGGCACCCAGTTTTTGAAGTCCCCGCCGACAAGGGTGCTGCTGTTAATATTTTCTGAATTCATATTGATTCCTCCGCGCGGTTAGATATCACTAACTAATATATCATGTTGCTTTTGAAAAATCAAATTATTTTGAAGGCATTTTCGGAGGAAAATGAGTGCCTGTCAGGCCCTTCTTAGACAATACTTTTTGACCAATCTGTTGTATACTATCTATATATGCCTATTCCCGCCGTTTCCGGATTGACATTTCCTCCGGCGGCAGTATAATAATTATAAAAGATTGCATACAATTATATATTACACAACTTTAGAAGGAGGAGACAGCAATGGAAGGAATTGAAAGGATCTGCCAGTTTCTGGAAGAAGCAGGAGCATATTATCTTGGAACTACCGAGGGAGACCAGCCCAGGGTGCGTCCGTTCGGCACGGTCCTGCTTTATGACGGCAGGCTCTACATTCAGACCGGAAAGGTAAAGGATGTGTCAAAGCAGATCGCGAAGAATCCGAAGGTCGAGATCTGCGCGTTTAAGGATGGAAAGTGGCTGCGCATCGCAGGAGTCCTCGAGAATGACGATAACAGGGACGTGAAGGTCGCGATGCTTGAAAAGATGCCTAGCCTCGGGCGTATGTACAGCCCGGATGACGGCAATATGCAGATGCTGTATTTAAAGAGCGGGAAGGCTACATTCAGCTCCTTCACCGAGGCACCTGAGACGATCGAGATTTAAGGAGAATTAGTGTGAATATTGCAGTAAGATATTATTCAAGGTCAGGACATACTAAAGCGGTCGCGGACGCAATCGCAAAGGCAGCCGGCGTTTCAGCAATATCGGTTGATGCAGCCGGTGCGGCTATCAGCGAGCCCGCGGACGTGCTTTTTATAGGCGGCGCGCTTTACGCGTACGGCCTTGACAAGCACCTTAAGGCATACCTTAAGACGCTTAAGGCAGGAGATGCCAAAAAGGCGGTCATCTTTTCCACCTCAATGATCTCAAAGCACTCGATCGACCTGATCCGTGAAGGCCTGGAAGCCGCAGGGATCCCGGTCGAGGCAGAATACTTTTACGCGAAGAGCAAGCCGACGGCGCAGCAGCTTGCCGAGGCAGAACTGTTCGCGAAGAAATTTATCTGATCTTAGGACAATCACGCCGGTGCTCTGGGCGCGGAGCATTTAAGGAGGCAGCAATGAAAACCAGAGAAGAGGCGCTTGCATTCGGACTTTCTTTTCCGGACACCTATCAGGAAGCGCCTTTCCACGATGATAACTGGCAGCTGGTGAGGGTGAAGGGAACGAAAAAGGCTTTCCTCTGGACATATGAGAGAGGCGGCTTTATTAACCTTAACGTCAAAACGGATCCCGAATGGAGGGATTTCTGGCGTAGCACCTTTGTCTCAGTCATCCCTGGATGGCACCAGAACAAGGACCACTGGAATACGATCATCCTTGACGGAAGCATTCCGGACGAGGATATCAGGCGGATGATATCTGAGAGCTACGATCTTGTCTCGGACAGTCCGACAAAACGTATATACGAAGCGGTGAAGAAGATCCCAAAGGGAAGGGCCGCGACCTACGGACAGGTGGCTGAGCTTGCCGGCGACAGGAATATGGCCAGAGCCGTTGGCAATGCGCTGCACAGGAACCCGGACCCGGAAGGTATCCCCTGCTACCGTGTGGTAAACTCTCAGGGCCGTCTCGCCCCTGAGTTCGCTTTCGGAGGCGCAGGCGAGCAGGCCAGAAGACTAAATGCTGACGGGATAGAGGTTATTGACGGCAGAGTGGATCTTGTGAAATACGGTATTACGGTCGAGGACGGCCATATATGTGCCGCACAGGCCCCTCAAAGAGAATAGGAGCGTTGACAATGGATAATTCAAGATCGGGATGGAAGAGAGTGTTCTTCCTGCTGCCATTCGTGCTGGGAGCTGTCGGGCTCGCAGTGTCGGGAGAAAAGATTTCGAACTCGCTGTTTTACAGCCTGCAGATGTATGTGCTTAATTACAGCGACACTGCGCCGAACGCTCTGGTCGAGATAGCCCGGTGGACCGCTCCGCTCGCTTCTGCAAGTGGGATCCTGATGCTGCTCTCGACACTGTCAAGGAAGCTTAGCGCTGCGCAGAGGCTCAGGAAAGCTGACAGTGTCGCGGTCTACGGTCCGGAGGAAGTAAAGACCGCTGTGCTGAAGGAGCTCGGCAGCCGCGGCGTGGACGGCGGAAATGATTTCCTGAAGGCAAAGCGCTATCTGCTGCTTGGGAGCCAGACGGAGAATTTCGCTTTCTGGACCAAACACAGTTCTGAACTGGTTGACGCGCAGGTTTACATTCGCTGCGATACCCTGCCCGGACAGTCGGTCTCGGCCCCGAACCTGCACCTGTTCCAGCCGGTGGAACTCGCTGCGCGCCTTTTCTGGAAAGAGGCAAAGCTCTACCCGGAATCCTGCAGCCTCGGGCATAGAATGACAATATCAATGATAGGCTGCGGGGACCTGGGGGATTCACTCCTGTACTGGGGCCTGCAGAACAATATTTTCGACCCGGGGCAGAAGATCACCTACCGGATATTCGGCGAGAGCGGGAGCTTCCCGAAGCTCTATCCGCAGCTTGGAGAGATCACCGACCCTGTCGAATTCATGTCCGGCAGCTGGAAGGATCATCTGCCGGAGCTGAAGTCTTCGGACCGGATACTGGTACTGTCCGCGGAAGGGCAGGAAGCAGTTGTATCGAGGCTGCTGACGCTCCTTCCGGGGAAGACTCTCGACGTGCTCACGAGAGAAGCCGAGGTCATCAGGATGCTGGACGGGCAGGAGAGGATCCGGATATTCGATATAGCGCGCGAGACCCTCAGCGCGGAGAGGATCATGGGAGACGGCCTCCTTTCCACCGCTAAGCGGATCAACATGCGCTACGCTCATATTTATTCCGGGGCAGAAGAGACCCCCGAGCGCTCAGAGGCAGAGTGGGAGAAGCTTGACGCCTTCACCCGCTATTCCAATATCAGCTCCGCGGACTATCACGAGATACGTCTCCAGATGCTTGAAGCTATGGGAGCCGGGCCGGACGGCAGCGGGCTCACCGAGGAGCAGAAGGAGACGCTATCGGAGCTCGAGCACATCCGCTGGTGCCGATACCACTGGCTTAACAACTGGCGTCATGGCATTCCCGAAAACGGAAAGGCCAAGGACGCGGCTTCGCGCATACATATTGACCTTATCCCCTATCAGGAGCTGACAGAACCTGAAAAGCAGAAAGACCGGGATACTATAGACGTCATGCTGGGGCTTTGACGGACCGCATAAAAACTGCTGGGCTCCGGCTTGAAAAGGGACAGGATAATAAAACCGCCGGGATCCGGCGTGCAGGAGGCTGTAGATATGGCAGACATAAAACAGAACCCCGAAAACCCTGAAGTCTCCAGGGAAAAAGTAATAGTAAAGACCAGCGTTATCGGGATACTCGCGAACGTGGTGCTTGCGGCATTCAAGGCGGTCGTCGGGCTCATTTCCGGTTCGATAGCCATAGTGCTCGACGCGGTAAATAATATCAGCGACGCGCTCTCAAGCGTTATAACGATAATCGGCGCGAAGCTTGCCGGGAAGCAGCCGGATAAGAATCATCCCATGGGCTATGGCCGGATCGAGTACATGAGCCAGGTGATAGTCGCGGCAATCGTGCTTTACGCAGGTATCACTTCACTGGTCGAATCGATAAAGAAGATAATTAATCCCGAGGCAGCCGACTACAGCGCGGTCACACTGATAATCCTCGTTGCGGGTATTGCGGTTAAACTGCTTCTCGGCTCCTATGTGCAGAGTAAGGGCAGGGAGGTCAACTCAGGCTCGCTCATCGCTTCCGGGCAGGACGCCACCAGCGACGCGATCCTTTCCGCATCGGTACTCGCTTCTGCGGTGATCTACATGCTTTCCGGGATCAGCCTGGAGGCCTTCGTCGGCGTGGTGATCTCCGTATTTATCATTAAAGCCGGGCTTGAGATGATCAAAGACGCCGTGGACGAGATGCTTGGAATGCGCGCGGACGCAGAGCTCAGCAAAGGCGTAAAGAAGACCGTCTCCGAGGATCCGGAAGTCATAGGCAGCTATGACCTCGTACTTAATAACTACGGCCCTGACAGGTACGTGGCTTCGATCCATGTCGAGGTCAGGGACACAATGACCGCGCGGGAGATCGATGCGATGACCCGCAGGCTCCAGAAAAAGGTCTACACGGAGCACCATATTTTCCTGGCAGCAGTCGGCATTTATTCGAGAAATATGAACGGCGGCCTCGAGGAGGAAGTCCGTGCAAGGATCGTGGAGATCGTCATGGAGCATGAGGGTATCCTCCAGATGCACGGCTTCTATATGGATCAGGAGAACAAGACGATCCGTTTTGATATAGTCATGGATTTTGCGGTGGAGGACAAAAAGGCCCTCTACCGGCAGATAGTTGAGGAAATTCAGGCAGAGTGGCCGGATTATACGCCGGAGATCACGCTTGACAGCGATCTGAGTGATTAAAAAAATATCAGTACAGATGCACAGGAGGGTCCAACGTGAAGTACGAAAGGCTTTTCAGCCCGATCAGGATCGGAACAATGGAAGTAAAGAACCGTGTGGTCATGGCTGCCATGCATACGATGTATAACCAGGACGGCTATGCCTGTCCGCGCTTCAATGAATACTTTTACGCCCGGGCAGAGGGCGGATGCGGACTTGTGACCGTCGGAGGCGCGGCGATCGATGATTACGGCGGCGCTTTTGAGATCATGCGGCTGGATGACGACAGGTTCATTCCGGGCTACAAAGAGTTTACCGACGGGATGCATGCGCGCGGCGCCAAGGTGGCAGTACAGCTTTTCCATGCCGGCAGGTATGCTTATTCCGCAGGGAACGGCGGCCGCCAGCCGATAGCCCCCTCAGCGGTCTACAGCGGATATTCAAAGGAAATGCCTCGCGAGATGACGGTAGAAGAGATCCATGAGACGATCCGCCGCGGCGCGGATGCCGCGCTTCGGGCAAAGAAGGCAGGCTTCGATATGGTCGAGATCTCCGGATCCGCAGGCTACCTCATCTGCCAGTTCAATTCCCCGTTGACGAACCTTCGTACCGATGAATACGGCGGATCCCGTGAGAACCGTTTCCGCTTCGCAAGGGAATATGTTGCGGCAGTCCGTGAGGCTGTCGGACAGGATTATCCGGTGGCAATGAGGATCGCGGGGAACGACCTGGTCCCGGGTTCAAATACCAATGAGGACGCCGTGGCTTTCGCGGTAGAGATGGAGAAGGCCGGGATAGATTTCATTAATATGACCGGCGGCTGGCATGAATCCAAGGTGCCGCAGATCACCGCGGAGCTCCCTCGCGGCGGCTGGAATTTCCTCGCGGCTGAGATCAAGAAAGCAGTTAACATCCCGGTCGCGGTCAGCAACCGGATAAATGACCCTAAGGTAGCAGAAGTACTGCTGGCAACCGGGGTCGCGGACATGATCAGCCTGGGACGCCCGCTGATCGCGGATCCTGACTGGTGCCGGAAAGCCGAAAACGGGGAGGAAGACCTCATCCGCAAGTGCATGGCCTGCAACCAGGGGTGCCTTGCACGCGTATTTTTCAGCCGCCCGAGCGAATGCCTGGTGAACGGCAGGGTCGGAAGAGAATACGAGACCAAGGACCTGTCCGTGGCAACCGGAGATGATGTAAAGAATATCCTCGTGATCGGCGGCGGCCCCGGCGGATGCGAGTTCGCGATCCGCGCGTCGGAGAGAGGCCACAGGGTCACGCTCTGGGAGAAGGACGAAAAACTCGGCGGCCAGCTGTGGCAGGCAGCAGCGCCTCCCCACAAGCAGGAGTTCTACGAACTCATCAGGTATTATGAAAATGCTTTAAGGAAGAGCGGCGCACATGTCGTGCTGAATAAAAACGCCAATGCGGAGGATGTGAAGTCCTTCGGCGCGGACATGGTAGTCGTGGCTGCAGGAAGAGGCGAGCCGACGGTAATTCCGGTAAACAATCCGGAGGGTGTCCCGGTCTGCACCTCAAATGATGTCCTCCTTGGTAAGGTGATCCCCGGGAAGAACGTGCTGGTGATCGGCGGAGCCTCGGTGGGATGCGAGACCGCGCAGTACCTGGCGCAGGAAGCCAGCGTCTCCGCGGAGCAGTGCTTCCACATGCTGAAGCATGGCTACGAATCCTATGAGGAGATCGAGCGTCTTGTCCATACCTGCTGGAGGAATATCACGGTCGTGGATATCGCGAGGATCGGCTCCGGGTTTGACGCTGGAACGGCATGGCCGGTGATGAAGGACCTGGACCGCCTAGGAGTCAAGCGTTATCCCTTCACCAGCGTAGTGGAAATCGCGGGAGGGAAGGCGGTTCTCGCGGTCAGGGCAAAGAAAGACAGCGAAGAGACTACTCGTGTAGAGGTGCCCTGCGACAGCATCGTGATGGCGGTCGGCGCGAAGCCCAACAATTCTCTTGCTGCGGAACTTGAGGAGGCAGGGATCCAGGTTTACAGCCTGGGTGACAGCGTAAAGCTCTCGAATGTCCTGGGTGCCGTAAGGCAGGCATGCGAGCTCGCGGAGCGGCTGTAGATCAGGATATACATGATAAGAAGACGCCTGCCTGTGCGGCCGCACCGGTGGGCGTCTTCTCCGTAAACCCTGATCATCAGGACTCATTCTCTGTATTTATAGAGTTCAGGATCTCTCTGGCCCGGTCTTTCCGTTGCGGGGAAGGATAGTGTTCGATGATAAAGTTCAGAATGCCTTCCGCCGCAGAAATGCTTTCTTTATCTTTCAGATCGATCAGATCATTTATTCCTTCCCAGATGAGTTCATCCTCTTTATATCCCCAACCAAGCATCCATGAGCCAAATTCATATTTAGTCTTTGCCTTCTCGCGCATAAGGCTCTGCCTTGCGTCGTCCGGTAGTCCCGGATCCTTAAGCAATTCGCCTAATACGGAAATGCATTCTTTATAAAAATCTTCCTTGGAGATTTTAAGCTTTCGGTATGGTCCTTGATTACTGGCTCCCCAGGAATAGTTGTCCAGCAGATACCGGTATCCCCGGACATCCCCGCCTGCCGCTGCAAGCCGGAACATTTCCAGCGACTGATCGTAATTCTTCTCGACCTGGACACCGTTAAAATACGCGAGTCCCATCTCGTAGCAATGTGAGGCCGGCCAGGCGCTCCTGTCCTTAATTACATCAGCGTAATTACTTACGAGCGCTTCAAAAAACGCATCGCTGTGCTTCCATACCATTTCCTCTGGGGAGTATGTCAGAAACTCTCCCAGTTGTTCCTTAAGCTGCAGGTACTCGGCCTTGCTCAATTTCTTAAGAGTTGTGAGGTCAATGACCTCCGGAAGGTCCGGGAAATCAAGCGCCAGCTGATCACGGTCCGTTTTTACAGCTTCGACAGGGATGATGAGCTTATTGCTTTCTATGGCTGTGGGATACTCTATTCTCTGTACGTAGTTCCCGGGTTCGAGAATGCTGGGGGTTATCAGCAGGACAAAGACGCGGCTGTCGTGAAGCGCATTATCGATGTCTTCATTATAATTCTCCCCCGGTACAAGCTGGCTGTCCCACCATACCGCGATATCAGTTAATCGTTCATCTTCATGGATGTAGTTTGAAAGTTTCTCGACCAACCTGAAGTCCTTTTTCCTGTAGCTGACAAAAATTGAACCGGCAAAGGCCCTGTTGATCTCTTCGAGAACTTCCGGGTCCGTGAACAGGAAATCCAAAGTGCGGAACAGAGAGTCTTTATATTCCTCAAGTGCCTTACGGTTCTTATCATCAGGGATACGGCTAAGCAGATGGCACGCGCCGGCAAGCTTATCAAACTCCTCTTCCAGGCCAGGCTCGACCATTATAGGGATGACAGGCATGCGGTTCTCAACTGCTAGCGCGAAAAAGCCGTCTGTAAAGAACTCTTTGTTTTCCAGTAATTTGGCGGTCACCATTACTATAAAAGCCCGGCAGCTTAAGAAGCCCTCCTCGAAATCCTTCATTTCAAATGAAGCTTTTCCGTATTTCGCCATGTGAAACTGATGTTTGTTCTCGGTCCAGATCTCTAAAGATTTGTGGTACCTGTACCAAAGATCGTCCCATATATCATTGGCGCGCTCGTCATTCATTACAGCTGTATAGCTGGAATTATCTTCGGAATAGAAAAAGACGGTATTATGCTTCTCGGCGACAGTTTTTTTCTTGTGACGCAGAATACCTGCATTGCTTTCGTCAGTATAATGTCTGTACTGGAATTTTGGAACTTTTCTCCACTCTTCGTCGCTCGTCTTAAAAACCGGCATCATCTCAGGGAATCCTCCTTAAAAGCTCTGTCAAAGGCCTGTCAGTTCACACGATCTCTTCCATGCAGGTGTACTGTACCTGCATTCCCTGGTGCCTGTAGAACTGCTCCGCGGAAGGGTTGCATTCCCACACGTGAAGGGTGACATTATAGTATCCGTTCTCACGGGCATAACTTACCACATGCTTATAAAGCTGCCCGCCGACGTGCTGCCTGCGCGCCGCTTCGTCAACGCAGAGGTCGTCGAGGTAAAGCGTGCGGATGCCGGTGCGGAGATTCCCTTCTTCTGTGATCTCCTGGAAGCAGATCGCGTACCCAAGCACATTATCGTCATTGTCCACAGCTGAAAATACCGCAGCCCCGGGATTCCTGAAAAGTTCTTTCAGCTCGTCTTCGGTGTATTTCTGCGCAGGTCCTTTGAAAAGGTCGGGCCGCCCGTTATGGTGCACCATGTTAACCTGCGTCAGGAGTTCGAGGAACATGGGAATGTCTTTATCCATGGCTTTTCTGATCTTCATTATGCCCTCCGTTCGTGCGGAAAATATTTAACATCCGTATTAGTCATCCTTTCGGATAAATATACTGTTTTTGAGGGAGATCCGCAAGGGGAGGCACCGGAAAAAAACTGTAGACGCATTGGCGATTCTAAAGTATAATATGCTTGTACAGAATGACAAATCTATGGCAAATGACTATACGGAGGATTTTAAAATGGGACAGTATGAATGCACACTTTGCGGCTACATCTACGATCCGGAGAAGGGCGATCCCGATAACGGGATAGCTCCCGGAACTGCTTTTGAGGATCTCCCCGAGGATTGGACCTGCCCGATGTGCGGAGCAGCGAAGGAAGATTTCGAAGCAAAGTAATAATTGCTTTTTATGGAAGCGATTGATCCAGAAAGGGCCCCTGCCGTTGAGGGGGCCCTTTTTTGAAATTTGTAATCTGGACTGGGGCGAAAAAGTGACAGTGGGTATATAGTATTCGTATGGGTAGGAAAGAGAGGAAACCATGCCAAGCAATAATGCCAAATACACCCCTGAGTTCAGAGAAGAGACCGCGCGATACGTGGTAGAGAGCGGGAAATCAGCCACAAGCGTTGCAGAAGAAATCGGAATCGACAAGAATACGGTATGCAGCTGGGTGAGAGCATACCGGAGAAAAAACGGATTGCCCGGCTACTCAGAAGAAAAAGGGATACATGATCTGCGGCCGAAAGATGTTAGCGAGGAAAACCAGCGGATCCGGGATCTTGAGAAAGAGAACCGCCGTCTAAGGAAAGAGCTGTTGAATGAACAGGAGAAAGTCGAAATACTAAAAAAATCCCTGCACATCTTTATGCAAGCACAAGAATGAAGTATGAAGCGATATATGCC
>JAIKVW010000042.1 GCA_024685315.1 Lachnospiraceae bacterium | reverse complement strand
AGCATCACGAGCCTGGGGGTGCGAAGCATTCCGAGTGAGGGGTGCGAAGCATGGGGCAAAGAAAACTGCCGGAACACATAAGCGCCCGGCAGAGAAAACAGTGGATTATTTGATATAGAACAGTTCAAATTTACAAGGATCACGAAGCCTTATTCAACATATCATTTATATAATTCCGCAGCCCTTCCTCCGTATTTATTTCGTATTTCCGGTTGATCAGAATATAATACTTCATGATCCTCTCTTTCAGCATAAGCTCACCGGATGGGATGTCCTCTCCGTCACCTATCCCTGCCTCCATCAAAGGATCTTCATTGTGAGTGATCTTTTCCAATACCTTTCCTCCGTACATCCCAAAGGTATTCACAACAAGGTCGATTACCCGTCTCTCATCTTCCGTAAGAGCATCCTTCGTTCCTTCCAGAAGTACGAACCGCGGATCATCGGCAGGATGATATTTGAAGTCCCGTAACATCTCATACACCTCAGGGTAGACCGGACCGTGCGCCAGCGCTCTGCAGTCCTCTTTAAACATCGGCTTTCCGTACAATGCCAAATATACCCCCTGGATAAAATAAAGCAGCTTCTGCAGCATGAGAGGAGTTACCTCTCCAAGCTTTTCAAAAACATATGCGATCACACGCAGCATCTTATCCGAGACGGAGAACAGACTCTCCATGCTTTCAGCCTCAGCAAAAGCTTTCCGATAGGCAGCATCTGTCAGTTTCTCTCTGTTCTCCGCGAGCTTCTGTTTCATATATGCCGGAGAGGAAAGCGCTGATTTAATAATATCCGAATACTCTCTGGAAGGCACCTGGCCTTCAAGATAACGCGGAACGGTAATCTCGCCGAATCCAAGAGCAAGCGACAGCGGAGCTTTTCCGATTTTATAGATCTTCATGAGCTTTTCAATATCTTCAATCGATACGAGCCCATTGTACGCTCTGAACTGCTCATCTATTTCCTGAACATTCTTATCAATAAGCCCCGGAATACTCATTTCCTCACCGCACTCCGCGCAGACTGCAGCGGTGATTGAAAAGGTGTATTCCTTACCCTTTATAGTCTTTACGATATCCTTTTTACGCAAATGGTACTCAGTCTCTCTCCTGCACTCGATGCAGAAGTCTCTTTTTTCATTCTCTGCCATAATGGTTCCCCGTTTCACAAAATATGCGTGTCTCAGATGCAGCTCTTGATCATTTGAAATAGTATTTAAGAGGATACTTCTGTTCATGAAAAGAAATGACGATCACAAAACAGTTCTCTAACTTATTAAACTTGATATAAAGAGATACCGTTTTCTCTTCTGACCCATATCTTTCAAGAAGTGTTACATCCTTGCCAAAGACATAGAGCTTCTCATGCTCAAAACCTTTATGTTCATTCTGCAGGATCCCGGAGAAGTCCATTGCTGTAAGGCTCAGCAGGATCTCCTTTGACTTCGCCTCATCAATAACATAATCCAGAAACAAATCGACATTATCTTTTCTTCTATAATTACATTCTATCCGATAATTGTCCTTGCGCACTGCTTCACGCACATCTGAAAGATACAGTTCTATGTCTTTCTGATCTACCTTCAATACACTACTCCCGCAGAATCTATGATGCGTTTTTTGTTTTTTTCTATCATTAGAATAGCCTTGTGATGGTATTTTGTCAATATGTTATCATCTTAAATGTAAAAAGAAGAGTTCGCCGCAGCTCATGATAAAGGCTGCGCCGAACTCTTCTTTAAATTAGCATGGCTTCCATTATTCTACCCAGGGGACCGCGAAGGCGTTCTCCCCTTCGCTCCTGCCAGTGAGCTTCACCTTTATCGGGCCTTCCGCCGTAAACGAATCTGCAGGTACCGCACACTTTATATAGTTCCTGCTGTAACCTGTGCAGTACTCCTCCCCGTTGATCAAGACTTTCTCCTCCGGGAGCATTTCAAGCGGGATCTCAGCGTTTTCGCGAAGGAAATCCTGCTGCATGCTCTGAGCAAGCTCTATCAGTATCCGGCTTCGCTCGGTGGAGACTGAATTCCTCACCTGACCTTGCATCCGTGCAGCAACTGTCCCCTCACGTCTCGAGTACTTGAATATATGCATATCCGAGAAATGTATCCTCTGCACAAACTTCCTGGTCTCTTCGAACTCTTTGTCCGTCTCTCCCGGAAAACCGGTTATCACGTCGGTGGTGATCCCTGCGTGCGGGAAATGGTTCCTTATGAGGCTGCACTTCTCCGCGTATTCCTCGGTGGTATAGTGCCTGTTCATCCGTTTCAGCACGCTGTCCGAGCCGCTCTGGAGCGATAAGTGGAAATGCGGACAGAACTGCGGAATCTTCGCAAGCCTCTGCAGCATTTCTTCGGTAATGATCCTGGGCTCCATCGATCCAAGCCTGATCCGGCTGATCCCTGAATATTTTGAAACCGCTTCAATAACATCGATCAGGCGGTCTCCTCCGGAGCTCTCAGGTATTTCTGACGAAGCGCGGTCAAGCCCATATGAACTTATATGTATCCCGGTGAGTATGACCTCCTTGTACCCGGCCTCGGCGAGGAGCCTCGCCTCGCTCACGATACTCCCCTTGTCACGGCTCCTTATCCGGCCCCTGGCATAGGGAATGATGCAGTAGGAGCAAAACTGGTTGCAGCCGTCCTGGATCTTTATGTATGCCCTGCTCATCTTCCGCTCCGGGGAAACAGGTATGTTTTCAAAAGTCCGGACCGTGCCGATGTCTACGCTGAACATCTGCTCTTCTCCGCGGCTTTTTATGTACTCTTCAACAATCTCAACTATCCGGCTCTTAACGTCATTTCCGACTACAAGGTCCGCAAGCCCTTCTCTAACCAGCTTTTCTCCCGCCTCCTGGGCATAGCAGCCCACAGCTGCGACCACCGCGTCAGGAGAAAGCTTCCTCGGGCGGCGCAGCATCTGGCGTGACTTGTGGTCCGCGATATTTGTAACGGTGCAGGTATTTACGATGTAAATGTCCGCTTCCTCTTCAAAAGCGCGGATCTCATAGCCCGCGTTCTCGAAAAGGGCGGTCATCCCGTCGGTTTCATATTGGTTTACCTTGCACCCCAGGGTACAGAAAGCAACTCTTTTACTCATTATTCTTTCCTTGACTTTTACATTCCTGCTAAGTAAAATTATAGTGCATTTAGTGGTACAGCAAAGCTGTCCGGAATAGCAGGAGGGACATCAGTCATGAGCAGGGACGTCCAGATTAAGTTAAATAATAACAGAGATATCGTAACATTTAATAAGATCATCGAGCGTTTTGATACCGACTTCGACCTCGCGTCCGGAAGGTCCCTGGTTGACGCTAAATCGATCCTTGGCATATTCTACCTCGATACCTCCAGGCCTGTCACCCTTACCATCCACGATACCGACCAGATGGATGAGATCCTCGAGGCGATCAGCCCCTTCATCACCGACGAAGTCGCAGGGGCCGACAGGTAGATTCGTCAATAAGCAGAAAAGCATCAGGCTGCGGAAAGCATCTTTCCGCAGCCTTTTTGCGCGATAAGGCCGAATGCGTGTGCCGAGCTCGCTCGAGCGCACATATGAGGCCAACGTACAGTGAGCGGCTTCGCAGCGAACTGTGCCTTTTTATTCGCACACCACTACCTTCTGCGTCCTCAGCGCTTCTTCGACAAGATCCTCGATTATGCCCTTGAGGTGATGTTCTGATTTCTCGATGCCGTGCACATTGGGCTTTGTAACCGGATGCCTGTCGACAAATATCGTGCAGCAGTCTTCGTAGGGAAGTATTGATGTCTCGAAGGTCCCGATCTTCTCGGCGATCTCTATGATGTCATTCTTGTCAAAGCCGATCAGCGGCCTGTAGACAGGAATGTGACATACCGCGTTCGTAGCCCTCAGGCTCTGCATGGTCTGGCTTGCGACCTGGCCGATGCTCTCACCTGTAATAAGGCCCATCCTGTGCTCGTCCCAGGCGATCTTCTCGGCGATGCGCATCATGTAGCGGCGCATAATGATCGTAAGCTCGTCATGCGGGCAGTGCTCGAATATCGCGAGCTGTATGTCGGTGAAGTTGATTATATGAAGCTCGATCGGGCCGCACCAAGCGGAAATGATCTTCGCAAGATCCAGCACCTTCTGCCTTGCCCTCTCGCTGGTATAGGGCGGAGCGTCAAAATACACAGCGTTTATATTTACGCCGCGCCTTGCGATCATGTAGCCCGCGACCGGGCTGTCGATACCTCCCGAAAGGAGGAGCGTCGCGGTCCCGTTGGTCCCTATAGGCATTCCGCCGGGGCCGGGGATCTCTATGGAATAGATATATGCGCACTCGCGGATCTCGATATTAAACGATACGTCCGGGTGATGCACGTCGACCGAGAGTTCCGGGAAGCGCTTAAGCAGATACTCGCCGATCTCTGCCGCGATCTCCATTGAATGCTTAGGGTACTTTTTGTCCGCGCGGCGCGCAAAAGCCTTGAAACTGAAGTTCCTGTCCGGATAGACTTCCTCTATATAGTCGCCGGAAGCCTTGGTAATAACGTCCCAGCTTTTATCTTCAGAAATGACGACCGGGCAGAAAGATGTTATACCGAAGACCTTTTTGAGCGCGGCCACAGAGCTGTCATAATCAAAATCGGAGCTGTACTTTACGTAGATCCTCCCCTGCTCCTTGGTCACATCGAAATCTCCGGGGACCTTGCTGAGAGAGAAGCGGATGCTGTCCATCAGGGCGTCCTCAAAGATGTGCCTGTTGCGGCCTTTGATCCCTATCTCACCGTATTTTATAAGAAATGCGCTGAACATAAACTATCTCCTCTTCTTCCTTCCGCCCTCGGTGTAGCGTCTGAGGACCGGAAGCATTTCATTTAACGCCTCTATGCAGGTCTTAAGCTCCTCCTGCGTGGTGTCGTAGGAAAAGCTGAACCTGAGCGTTGACTTAATATACTCATTCGGGACACTGATCGCTTTAAGCGTCCGGCTTACGTTCGGGTGATTTGAAGAACATGCTGATCCGCCGGAAACATAGATCCCTCTGTCGGAGAGCGCGTGCAGCAGCACCTCTGACTTAATGTCCTCGAAGCCGAGGCTTACAACGTGCGGTGCCGCGCATTCCTCCGGATCCTCTGAAAGAGTGAAATCTCCGGCCCTGAGGCCTCCGTTCAGTCTCACGCCCTCAATCTTAAGCGCTTCTCCGATGAAATATTCCCGGAGCGCGTACATTTTCTGAATCTTTTCCGGAAGGTCTGCATTCTCGATCTCCGCGGCCTTTGCCATTGCGGCGATCCCAGGGACGTTCTGCGTGCCGGGGCGCATGTCGCGCTGCTGCCCGCCGCCGAAAAGCAGCGGATTCATCCGTATGCCGTCGCGCACCCAGAGAAGCCCGGTGCCTTTTGGAGCATGGAATTTATGCCCGCTGACCGAAAAAGCGTCGATCCCCAGCTTCTTCGGCTGGACAGGGATCTTAGCGAAAGTCTGTATCCCGTCAACATGGATCACCGCCTCCGGACATTTCTCCCTGATGATCCTGACCGCGTCTGCAAGCGGCTGCACCGTGCCGATCTCATTATTGACGCCCATTATCGATACCAGCACGGTATCCGGAGTGAGCGCCGCAGCGAGGGCTTCAAGGTCGAGCCTGCCCTTTTCGTCAGAAGAGACTGTATCCGAGGTGAATCCGTGGTTCTCAAGGAACCTTACCGGATTATATACCGAAGGGTGCTCGAGCGCGGTCGTCACGATGTGATTTCCGCGGCGCGAAGCAGCCTCCGCGCACCCTATTATAGCCATATTATTGGACTCGGTACCGCCGGAAGTAAAGAGAAGCTCTTTCTCCTCGACCTTCAGGATATCCGCAAAGGTCTTCTGCGCGTACCTTATGTATTTCTCGGCCTCGAAGCCTTTCCCGTGGAGGGACGAAGGGTTGCCGTAGCACTCCCTCATGATCCTGTCCTGGAAATCGATTACTTCCTCGTAAGGCCTTGTCGTCGCCGCATTGTCAAGATATATTTCCATCGGTATTCCCCGCCGTATCTTCTTCAAGTTCAAACATAATTATTGAAAGCACGGTCATCCCCGCAGTCTCGGTCCGCAGTATCCTTTTTCCGAGGGAAATGATCCTGGCCCCGGCTTCCTCTGCGGCCTTCGCCTCAGCCTCGGAAAAGCCGCCTTCCGGCCCGATGAATATTCCCGCGCTTGCAGCGCCGTGAAGCTCCTTTATGGCCTTCCGGGAGAATTCCATCCCCTCGGCCTTCTCATAGGGCATCACGATGGCGCCAAGCCCTTTGGCCATCTCCAGCGCTTCTTTAAAGCTCATCACAGGCAGCACTTCCGGGATCACCGCCCGTCCGGCCTGTTTCGCCGCGCTTTCCGATATAGCCTGCCACCTGGCCTGTTTTTTCTCCCTGCCTTTGGCGTCGAGCTTCACCACGGCCCGCTCAGTCGCGACCGGGACCACCGCGTATGCCCCGAGCTCTACCGCCTTCTGGACGATAAGCTCCATCTTGTCTGCCTTCGGGAGTCCCTGGAAGAGATACAGCTTCACCGGGAGCTCTGAAAAGGACTTCCAGCTTCCCACTACCGCGAGCTCGATGCGCTTTTCGGCCTTATTTACCTCTTCAATGCTGCAGAAATAGTCCGTTCCGTTCCCCGCGGACAGCGTCAGCTCCTCGCCTTTTTTCATCCGGAGGACGTTCGCGATATGGCTGTAATCCCCGCCGTCAATGTAGGCGCGGCCGCCTTCTATATGATCTTCCGTTACAAAAAAACGAGGCATATCTGCTGCTCCTTAACTCTGTGCCAGCCTGGCGGTGATGGCGCACCAGTCCCCGTCATGGGCTGCTTCTTCTATCTCGAATCCGTTCGCCTTCAGCGCGGCGGTAACGGCTTCCTCTTTGGTATTAATAATGCCTGAGGATATAAAGTGTCCGTCGGGCTTCATGAATCCTCCGATTACCGGAGCCATCCCGATGATCACGTCCGCAAATATATTCGCGGCGACGATGTCGTAGCAGCCCTCGCCGAGCTCGGCGCGGAGCGCTTCATCGGTAGTTATATCCCCGCAGAAAGCCCTGTAGCCCTCGGGGTCGATATTATTTACCTGCGCATTCTCCAGCGCGGTCCTGACCGCTTCCGGATCCACGTCGGTGGAATATACCCTCCCAGCGCCGAGGAGCCTCGAAATGATCGAAAGTATGCCGCTCCCGCAGCCTACGTCAAGCACGGATCCGCCCTTGGCAAGGTGCTTCCTGATCTGCGAGATGCAGAGCCTGGTGGTCTCGTGAAGTCCTGTGCCGAATGCGGTCCCCGGGTCGAGGTCTACCACGATCGTCCCCTCAGGAACTTCGGGGAGCTCCTCCCAGGTAGGTTTCACTAGTATCCCGTCCCCCGCGTAGAAAGGCTTCCAGTACTGCTTCCAGTTATTAATCCAGTCGGAATCACGGGTCTCGGATTTCTCAAGCGAAAGCTCGCCAAGATCCGCCGCGCCCTCGAAAGCCCTGATCCCGCGGATCAGCTCCTGTGCCTTTCCGGCCTCGTCATCTTCCTTCGGAAGGTAAAATGAAACATAAGCCGTTCCGTCGTCTTCCCCGAGATCCGGAAGCATATCAATAAATAGCTTCTCCATCTCTTCGGGCGTAAGCTGCACCTTGTCCTCGATCTCGACGCCTTCCAGGCCTTCATCTGCAAGCAGAGAAGCTATCAGCTCCTCAGCCGCGACGGTCGTCTTCAATCTGTATTTGATCCACTCCATATTATCCAAATCTCATTCCGCGCACGGAATAATCATTCCTCGAAGCTCTCCTTCAGCTTGTCCATAAAGCCTTTTTTCTTCTTTGAGCCGGAATCTGCCCTCTGCTTCCCCTTGAGGGAATCGTCGAACTCCCGGAGCAGCCTCTTCTGCTCTTCGGAGAGCCTCTCCGGCACCTTAATTACCAGGGTCGCAAAGTGGTCTCCGCGGATGGTCCGGCTCCTCATTGAGGGAACGCCCTTGCCGCGGATCCTGATCTGGGTCCCTGTCTGGGTACCCGGCCTGATCGTCTGCTTCACAGGGCCGTCAACCGTCTCAATGGAGATCTCCCCGCCGAGAGCCGCGTCGGTAAAAGACAGAGGCACGGTGGTATAAATATCGTTTCCGTTTCTCTCGAAGGTCGGATGGCTGTCAACTATTACCTGTACCAGGAGGTCGCCTCTCTGGCCGCCCCTGATGCCCGGCTCGCCGAGCCCTGACATACGGAGAGTAACCCCTGTGTCGACACCCGCGGGAATATTTATCTTGATGGGCTTGCGGATCTTTTTGAATCCCTTTCCGAAGCAGTCTGGGCACTTATCCTTTATTACAGTACCGGTACCGCCGCAGTTAGGGCATTGACTTGTCTGCTGAATGCGTCCGAACAGCGGAGACTGCTGGGTGTAGGTCACCTGGCCGGTGCCGTTGCAGCGCGAGCATTTCTCAGGCTGGGTCCCGGGCTTCGCACCAGTCCCGTGGCATTTCGCGCATTCATCCTTGTATCCGATCTCGATATTCTTTTCGGTGCCGAAGACCGCGTCCATAAATCCCATACGGAGATTGATCCTGACGCTCGCGCCCTTCTGGGGTCCGTTATAGGCCTGGCGGCTCCTGGAACCGCCTCCGAAGAAATCCCCGAAAATATCTCCGAAGATATCTCCCATGTCCCCGGTGAATTCGAAACCTCCGAATCCTCCTCCCGGTCCGCCTGCTCCCTGATCGAACGCAGCATGTCCGAACTGGTCGTACTGCCTTCTCTTCTCGGCGTCGCTCAGCACTGCGTAGGCCTCGGAAGCCTCCTTGAACCTGGCCTCGGCTTCCTTATCCCCCGGATTTGTATCAGGATGGTACTTTTTCGCCAGCTTCCTGTAGGCATGCTTTATCTCATCGTCCGTAGCTGTCTTGCCGACTCCGAGCACCTCATAATAATCTCTCTTGTCCTGTGCCATTCTATCATCCCTTTTAGCATGCGAACGCGGAAAGCCGGATGATCCGGCTTTCCGCCTGCATAGTTATTTTTTTATTCCGGCCTGAGGCCGCTGCTCTGTCAGACCTCGGTATAATCTCCGTCGACAACATCGTCATTGCCGCCCTGGCTGCCCTGGTTGTATGAGCCGCCGTTCTGATAATTCTGCTGGCCGCCGTTAAATCCCTGGCTGCCCTGGTTCATGTTCGGGTTCTGGGACTCGTACATCTTTGTGAATACGGGCTGAGCGGCATTCATGAGCCTCTCTCTGCCGGCCTTGATCTCGTCGATCTCGGAATCGGTCATGGTCTCAACGCTCTCGGTCTTCTTAAGGACTTCCTTAAGAGCTTCGATCTCGCTCCTGACTTTAGCCTTGTCGTCCTCGCTCACCTTATCGCCGACATCGTTCAGGGCCTGCTCGATCTGGAAGATCATGGAGTCAGCGTCGTTCCTTGCGTCAACGCCTTCCTTGCGCTTCTTGTCCTGTGCCTCATACTCAGCTGCTTCCTTGACTGCGCGGTTTATCTCGTCATCGGACATATTGGATCCTGCGGTGATCGTGATGTGCTGCTCTCTGCCTGTGCCCAGATCCTTTGCGGATACGTTTACGATACCGTTTGCGTCGATGTCGAATGTGACCTCGATCTGAGGAACGCCTCTCCTTGCGGGAGCGATTCCGTCAAGCCTGAACTGTCCGAGGGACTTGTTGTCCCTTGCAAACTGTCTCTCGCCCTGGACAACGTTGATGTCAACTGCGGACTGGTTGTCGGTAGCGGTCGAGAAGATCTGGCTCTTCCTGGTAGGGATCGTGGTGTTGCGCTCGATAAGGTGTGTAGCGATCCCTCCCATGGTCTCGATGGAAAGGGTGAGAGGTGTTACGTCAAGAAGGAGGACGTCGCCCGCACCTGCATCGCCTGCAAGCTTTCCGCCCTGGATGGAAGCTCCGAGAGCTACGCACTCATCAGGGTTGAGGGACTTGTTGGGCTCCTTGCCGGTGATCTGCCTTACCTTCTCCTGGACTGCAGGAGTACGTGTAGATCCGCCTACGAGGAGGACCTTGGTGATGTCGTTCATTGTAAGTCCGGCATCCCTGAGGGCGTTCTGTACGGGACCCGCGGTGCGCTCAACAAGGTCATGGGTGAGCTCGTCGAACTTAGCGCGGGTAAGGTTCATGTCAAAATGCTTGGGGCCGTTCTGGTCAGCTGTGATGAAAGGAAGGTTGATGTTGGTCGTGGTGGCGCTTGAAAGCTCTTTCTTTGCCTTCTCAGCTGCCTCGCGGAGCCTCTGCATAGCCATCTTGTCTCCGGAGAGGTCGATGCCTTCCATCCTCTTGAATTCGCTGATCATGTACTGGGTGATCTTGTTGTCGAAGTCGTCGCCGCCGAGCCTGGTGTCGCCGTTGGTAGCAAGTACTTCGATGACGCCGTCGCCGATCTCTATGATGGAGACATCGAATGTGCCGCCGCCGAGGTCGTAGACCATGATCTTCTGCTCGTTCTCGTTGTCAAGACCGTATGCAAGCGCTGCTGCGGTAGGCTCGTTGATGATACGCTTAACCTCGAGGCCTGCGATCTTGCCGGCATCTTTGGTTGCCTGTCTCTGCGCATCATTGAAATATGCGGGCACGGTGATGACCGCTTCCCTTACGGGCTCGCCGAGATAAGCCTCTGCGTCAGCCTTAAGCTTCTGAAGGATCATTGCGGAGATCTCCTGGGGAGAATAGCTCTTTCCTTCAATATTTACCCTGTAATCAGAGCCCATATGCCTCTTGATGGAGGACACGGTGTTGTCGGAGTTTGTAACTGCCTGACGCTTTGCGGGCTCGCCGACTAGCCTCTCGCCGGTCTTGGTGAATGCTACTACGGACGGTGTGGTCCTGGATCCCTCCTGGTTGGGGATGACTACAGGCTTTCCGCCTTCCATTACTGCTACACAAGAATTAGTTGTTCCAAGGTCGATACCTATTATTTTACTCATTATCTTATTCCTCCTGATAAATGATACTGTACTTTTTAATGATCTATGTTAAAGGAGTCCGGCGCCTCGCGCCTTCCCCCGGTTTACGCGTTTTCCGGGGCTATTCGGCAACGACCACCATGCTGTGGCGTATTACCCTGTCCTTATACATGTAACCTTTCTGATACTCCTGGATGACCTTGCCGCTTTCGTACTCCTCGCTCGGCTGCTGGAGCACCGCGTTGTGGAGCATGGGATCGAAATCCTTCCCAAGCGCCTCTATCGGGGTGACTCCTTCTTCTTCGAGGACCTTCTCAAGCTGCTTGTAGATCATCTCAATGCCTTTGGCAAATGATCCTTCCTTATCCTCTTCGGAGCAGGCATCAAGGCCTCTCTCAAAGTTATCGACTACCGGAAGTATCTTCTGGATGAAATCGGTTTTCCCGATCTCGTAATTCTGCGATTTCTCCTTGTCGGTACGCTTGCGGTAGTTGTCAAACTCAGCCATCTGCCTCATGAGCCTGTCCTTAAGATCGGAAATCTCTTTATCCCTCGGGTCTTCTTTTTCCGCAGGCTCTTCAGCTTGCTCTTCCGCGGAAGTCCCGGGAGCCTCTTCCTGAGCGCCTTCCTCCGGAGCCTGTTTCTCTGCAGCTGCAGCATCCGCTCCTGCCTCTGCGCCGGCAGCCTCTTCTGCCTGCTGTTCCGCGTTCTCCGCAGTCTCTTCTGCCTGCTGCTCCGCGTTCTCCGCAGTCTCTTCTGCCTTATCTTTAATGTCTTCGTTATTCTCTATGCTCATAATGATCACTCCTGACCGTCTTTATCTTTTTTAAATATTGAATCAAGCTGGTGCATCACAGTCTCGAGGTTGTCGACCACCTTGCGGTAGTCCATCCTTTTCGGCCCGATGATCCCGATCGTGCCCTTAAGGCCCTCATCAAGCTCATAGGTAGCCGTGACTATGCTGCAGTCCTGCATTGACTGGACCGGGGACTCGGAACCGATATAGACCTGGATGGGGTGCCTGTCCTCATTGCCGTCCCTCGCAATCAGCTCGTTCAGGCCCTGCTTCTCCTCAAGAGCGTTCAGCAGAAGCCCCGTCTTCTCGCGGTCTCCAAGCTCGGGATACTTCAGCAGGTTCGTGGTGCCGCTCGTGTAGATCTCGGTCTCCTGTTCCTGGATCGTATCTACGATCATGTCGATTATCCGGCTGACCGTCTCCCGGTGCTCGCCGGCCGAGCGCTTGATCTCCTGGATCATGTCCAGATTGATCTCGCCAAGGCTCAGTCCCTGAAGAGAAGAATTTAACAGCAGATTTATCTTTACAACGTCCTGCTCGGTGATGTCCTCGTCGACCGGTATGACCTTATGCTTGATCAGCTTTCCTTCCAGCATCACAACTGCCAGCACCTGCCCCTCTCCCACCAGAGAAAGCTGGATGAACCTCATCTTGCTGCGGTCTGCCTGCGGCGCGGTGATCAGCGAGGCGTAATTGGTATTTACCGCCAGCATCTTCACCACCTGCTTCAGGACCTGCTCAAGCCTGTCTACCTTCTCGACTATCATGCTGCCGGATCCGGCTTCCTCAGCCTCGCGCACCCTCATCATATTGTCGACGTAGAACCTGTAGCCCTTGTCCGTAGGGATCCTGCCCGCAGAAGTATGCGGCTGGAAAATATAACCCATCTCCTCGAGATCAGCCATCTCGTTGCGGATCGTAGCCGAGCTCAGCGACAGATCCGGAAACTTCGAGATCGTCCTTGAGCCGACCGGCTCGCCTGTATCCAGGTAAGTCTGGATGATAGCATGCAGTATTGTTATCTTCCTGTCGTCAAGTTCCATACCGTACTCTCTTCCTTCTAAGTAAGTGCCGTTCTTTCTGTCTGTTAGCACTCTAAACTCTTGAGTGCTAACAATCCTCGACATATAAAATAGCACCCTCAGTGCTGTTTGTCAAGCACTTTGGAAGCTAAATAAATCCTATATTTTCAATAACAAAATATGGACTGAAAAATAACACAATGATAAAATTCCTTTATAAAATAACCAGTAACTGCAAAAGGAGGATGTGTCTGTGAAAAAGATACCTCTGGAATGTCCGAAATGCGGCGCCCCGCTTAAACTGGACCGCAGGAACCGCAGTCTCACCTGCGAATACTGCGGCTATACCGCTATATATGAAAATGAAAATAATCAGAAGCCTTTCGAACCTGAGCAGGACAGATCTGCGAGCTCCTGCCGCAGCTCGGGAACTTCCTCCCGCAGGACGCAGCGAAGGACCGCAAAGACTGCTTCTCCTAATAGAAAGAAGGGCTGCCTTGTCGGGTGCCTGACCGCCATAATCGCTTTCATCGTGCTAATGGTGATCGGAGTCATAATCACGGAGACTACCTCCAGCAGCCGCTCCTACACCTACACCGAGGACGAGTCCGCCAAGGTCATCAATCCCTTCAACTATGTAGATGTCCGCTTCAAGGGGCTCGACGGAGAAGGTGAAGTCGTCTTCGATGTTGATGAGACAGAGGTCGAAGGGCTCTACTTTTATTCAGAAGATAACTATGACCTCCATGAGGGTGATGTCATAACCGTCACAGCTTATGAGCTTTACGGCTACAGGTTCACTCAGACCGAAAAGCAGTATACAGTGACCGGGCTCGACCACTATCTCAGCAGCATTTCCGAATTAAATGACGAGGCTCTGGCAGACATATACAGCGGGGCCATGATAGAGCTTGAGGATGACTTCGGCCCTGATTCAGCGCTGATGAACGATGAGAAAGTGACCGTCACGGGGCCAGAGCCTATAGGCATGTACCTGCTGTACACTGATGACGAGAGCGAATGGACGCGCAATATGCTTTTCGCGATATTCACCTGCACCCTCACCAGCGGAGACAAGAAAACGGTCATATACATTCCCGTAGAATATGACAGGATCGTCGTTAAGACCTCCGGGCTTGCAAAGCTTGACTACAATTACGCCTATATAAGGGGAGATTATCTCTGGACCACAGACTTAGGGTTCAAGACCTCCGCTTATTTAAGGGGGTACATCTCCGAAAAAGCTATGTATTTCGACATAGTAAAAAGCAATTCCTCCGAATACACTTCTGATGTATCCGGAGGACTCTCGGAATTCTGATTATTAAGTTCGGAAAGCCGGGCGAGGTCTACTTATCGCCGAATACCGCCCTGTAATCATTCTGGAACTTCACTATCCCCTGATCTGTAAGGGGATGCTTTACCATCTGCATAAGGATCTTATAAGGGACCGTCGCAATGTCGGCGCCTGCAAGGGCGCACTCAGTTACATGCATGGCGGTCCTTATGCTTGCCGCGATTATCTCAGTCTGGATGTCGTGGATCTCAAATACCTCAGCGATATCCCTGATGAGGTCCGTGCCCATCATATTAATGTCGTCAAGCCTTCCAACAAAGGGAGACACATAGGTCGCGCCTGCGCGTGCCGCAAGGAGCGCCTGGTTTACTGAGAAGACCAGCGTCACATTCGTTTTGATCCCCTCGGCGGTAAGCACTTTTACGGCTTTGAGACCTTCTGCGGTCATAGGGATCTTTACGATCATGTTCGGGTGGATAGCCGCGATCTCGCGCGCCTCGGCGATCATTCCGGGAGCGTCAAGCGTGTCAGCCTTAACTTCCCCGCTGATCGGCCCGTCAACAAGCTCGGCGATCTCCTTCACGACCTCGGTAAAGTCACGTCCTTCCTTCGCGATCAGGGAAGGATTCGTGGTGACCCCGCAGATGATCCCCATGTCATTGGCTTCACGGATCTCGTCAATATTCGCGGTATCAATAAACAGTTTCATATAAGCAATACCCTCCGTATATAATGATCTAATCGTACAGCGCCCCAGGCCTGCGGCGCCGAATAATTACCTTGCGCTGCGCTATTCAGCCTTAACCGGCCTGGTTCCCGTGACCCTTTCCTGCGGCCTTATCCGCAGCATGGGTCTTCACGCCGAAATAAGCTCCTGCGACCCCGGCTGCCGTGCCTGCCGCAACGATAAGCCATTTGTATTTTTTGACAAATGAGAGTATCTTTGAAACGGCTGCTTTAACCCGGGCGACAGCCCCGGAGACCTTATCCTTAACGGCGCCGGCCTTGCCCATCACTGCGGAGGCCTTTTCTTTTATCGCCGCAATACCGCCCTTCCCGGGCTCTTCTTCATATTCATCCTCGAAAACCTCCGGAATGACTCTTTTTGCGGCCTCTGCCTCAGCTTCTGCTTCCGCGGCTGCCCCGGCCTCTTCCTCTGTCTCAAGCAGAGCCCGGTTGAACGCGGCCCCGCACAGGATTATCATTACAGTAAATCTCAGCCACAGAGTGATAAGGAAAAGGGATGCAAGCGATCCATAGATCGCGGACGAGTGCCAGAACAGCTTGATGAAATACGCAAACAGCGCCGAGAAGACCAGGAATATGATCCCGGAAAAAACGGTCCCCGGTATCTGCTTTTTGATGGATCTTTTTCCCGCGGGAAGGTAGGTGTAGGCGCAGAGCAGCACCACAAATGCCCCGACAAGGGTCAGCAGGCTGTTGAAGTTAAAGAAATTGGTAAGCGTGGACACCTTGTCCGCCACCCCGATCTGCTCAAAGGCCTGCTCTATGATATCCTGAATAACATCCCCGAGGAGCTGGAAGCCAAGGATCCCTATCATTACCAGCGTAAAAAGGATCGTGAAAAGGATCGCCTTCGGCCGGTCATAAATACTGCCCTCAGCTTCGCGGTCGATACTCACAAGAGCTCTCTGAATCGCCGCTATCCCGGCGCTTGCAGACCATAGGGTCGTAACTGCGGCAACCGAGGTCAGGAGCAGTGATGACTGCTTGTTGAGGTTGCCTATAATATTCGTGATCAGGGTCTGCACCTGGGGAAGATCCGGAAGGAAATGCTTCAGTAGTTCGGCGAAATCCGCGGAAGTAAAATACGGTATCCTGTTCAGCACCGTCATGATCATCACGAGCATGGGTATGGCCGCACTAAGGATGAATACCGTAACATACCCGGAATACACAGGTATTTGGGCTTCACTATATATGGAAAATGTCTTCTTAACAGCGGTCTTGATTTTATTCAGCAAAGATTTCATACTGTTTCTCCGTGGCCTCAGATGCAGCCGGTTATATTCAGGAACAGTATACCACGAAAAAAAAGTGAAGCAAAGCCGGTAATGTGCTATTATAATCAGTGTTCAGAATATTGTTTTGAAGGGGGCGGATCATGAAAATCCTCGTTACAGGCGGGACCGGTTTTATCGGGAGCCACACCTGCACAGAACTTATAAGATCAGGATACGACGTTGTGATCGCGGATAATCTTTCGAATTCCAGTCCGCTGGTGCCGGACAGGATCAGGCAGATCACCGGAATAATGCCGGCTTTTTACGAGGCAGACGTTACGGACCGTTCGGCCGTTGAGGAGATCTTCAACCGCGAAGCCCCGGACGCAGTGATTCATTTTGCCGGCCTTAAGGCGGTCGGCGAATCTACCCGTATCCCTCTCGAATACTACAGGAACAATCTCGATTCCACGCTCACCCTCCTCTCCGTAATGAAAGAAGGCAGCTGCAGGAAGTTCGTCTTCTCCTCTTCCGCCACGGTCTACGGGGATCCGGCTTTCGTCCCGGTCACCGAGGAATGCCCCCTCGGCACGACCACCAATCCCTACGGGGAGACAAAAGCCATTCAGGAGCGTATCCTGCAGGACCTCTACCGGAGCGACGACTCCTGGGACATAATGATCCTCCGCTATTTTAATCCTATAGGCGCAGATGAGAGCGGGCTCATAGGAGAAGACCCGGAAGGGATCCCCAATAACCTTCTGCCCTACATCGCGCAGGTGGCCGTAGGGAGGCTCGAAGCGGTACACGTTTTTGGAAATGATTACGACACCCCGGACGGCACAGGCGTGAGGGACTACATCCACGTCACAGACCTTGCCAAAGGCCATATAAAGGCCATAGAAGCCATGGAAAGGCATCACGGTGTAAATATATACAACCTCGGCACGGGCACCGGATACAGCGTTCTGGAGTGCATACAGGCCTTCTCTGAAGCCTTCGGGAAACAGATCCCCTACGTGATCGAGGAGAGGCGCCCCGGCGATATAGCCGTGACTTATGCCGACCCCGGAAAGGCCCTCCGCGAGCTCGGCTGGAAGGCCGAAAAAGGCCTCGCAGACATGTGCCGCGACAGCTGGAACTGGCAGTCAAAAAATCCCATGGGATACAGGACCTAAAAAAACGAGGCACCAAAGCAAAAAAAGACGCGGCCACCCGCCCAAAACAGCGGATGGCCGCGTCTATTTTATTATATCATTCCGCGTCTGCGTCCAATCATTTCTTCGGAGGCATTACGGTAGCAACTCCGTCAAGAACAACTTCTCCATCCTGGTTGGTGCAGACGGTCGTGAGCTTAACGATGTTTTTTTCGGTAAGCATCTCGCTGACAGTGCAGGTAGCGGTGATGGTGTCATGGAAATGAACGGGCTTCTTGAACTTAAGTTCCTGGCCAAGATAGATGGTTCCGGGGCCGGGAAGCATGGTTCCGAGAACTGCAGAAACAAAACCCGCGGTAAGCATGCCGTGAGCGATCCTGCCCTTGAACATGGTCTGGCTTGCAGCTGCCTCGTTTACATGAGCGGGGTTAAGGTCGCCGGTGATACCTGCATAAAGGTATACGTCGGTCTCACTGACTGTCTTGGTAAAGCTAGCGCTGTCACCGATCTTCATTTCGTTGATTGTCATAATAATGTTTCCTCCCGTAAAAACAAATTGCGGCAGCCAGCAGAAGCTGACTGCCGCACCACTATTAAATTATATCTTTATTACCCGCTTCAGTCAATAACCAAAGTCGATCAGTCACGTGCCTTCATCCATTCGATGATGGTAGGCATGATCTCCTTGCGGGATCTTGAAGAAGTGAACATTCCGATATGTCCGGTAGGGAACTCATGATACTCTTTGTCCTTGCTGCCCACAGCATCCATGAAAGGCCTGCTGCATGCGGGAGGTACAAGGTGATCCTTCTCAGCTACGCATACGAGCAGAGGGCAGGTGATCTTCTTGAGATCGACCTTCTTGTCGCCAACTACCATCTTGTTCTGGATGAGCTCGTTGTTAACATAGCACTTGGTGTTGAATTCCTTGAGAGCTTCGCCTGCCATGTTCGGGCTGTCGAAGGTCCATGCTTCCATACGGAGGTTGTTCTCCATGTAAGTCTTGTCGCTCATCTTCTCAACAAGGGTCACATACTTGTTAAGAGTAAGGGTGAGGGGCTTAAGGATAACGAATGCGAAGTTCATGATATCGCCGGGAACCACGCCGTTGTAAGCTGCTACGAAGTTATCGATGTTGAGGTACTTGCCCCAGTGCATCAGAAGACCATCGTTGGGTGAGAAGTCGATAGGAACTACCATCGTAACGAGGTTCTTGATGTTCTTCGGATGAGTAGCGGTGTAGATGGTGGAGAAAGTTCCGCCCTGGCAAATGCCGTAAAGGTTGATGGAGGAGACTTTCTTTTCCTTCTTAATGAACTCTACGCAGTCATCAAGGTACCAGTTGATGTAATCATCAAGAGTAAGGTACATATCCTGGCCGGTAGGATAGCCCCAGTCGATAACATAGAGATCGAGGCCGTTCTCAAGGAAGTTCTTGAAAACGCTGCGGTCCGGCTGGAGGTCCATCATGTACTGACGGTTGACCAGTGCATAGCATACAAGGGTAGGGGTCTTGCAGATCTTGCTTGCAGCTACGAGCGGCTTGTAGTGATAGAGCTTCATGGTGCCGATGGAGAATACAACATCCTTCTCAAGCTGATCCATAGCGAGATCTTCAGGCTTTAGCTCCATAACGGTCTTGATGCCGTCAACGAGCTCCTTCTGATAATCAACTACTTCGTCCATTATCTTCTTGTAGTCGAATGACTGAGCGATCTCAGCCATGTTTGCGACTGCATCCTTCTGGAAATCAACAGCCTTCTCGAAATTCTTCTGGAAGTCAAACATATTTACGTTATTGTCTGCCATCTTAGTCTTCCTCCCTGATTAAGCTTTCTTCTTGGTCTCTTTGGTTTCTTTGGTCTCTTTTTCAGCAGCAGCTGCCTTCTTCAGATCACGGACATCTTTCCTAAGATCGTAAACGGTCTTGTAAAGAGCCTTCATATCAGTATCGGTAGGGATGGGAAGGAATGCAAGCATTCTCTCATATACCTTATTCTGAGCGATCAGATACTGATGATACTTATCGGAAAAAGCAGCGAAGACCTGTGAATACTCATCGGTGTTGAAGAGCTCAAGGAGAGCATCCTCATTGGTGTTGTACCAGAGATCATAGAATCCGCGAAGGGTCGTGATGTTCTGGCCTTCCTTAACAGCTGCCTGGTACTTCTCAACGAGTTTCTGACCTGCTTCCTTCATCTTGTTCTGGATCATGGTGAAGAGTTCTGCTCCTGAATACATGAACTTATAGAAGTTGTTTGCAGCATGCATGTAATCAGCATTAGCTTCACGGTTGATTCCAAAACCTTCCATGGTGAAAAGTTTTCCAAAAGACTCATCATACTTCTCGTTGATGCTCTTGAAGAACTCAAGATATGCGGTTGTGTCGCCGTTTAAAGCTCTGTTGGTGAGCTCCTGGTCGATGTCCATCCAGGGAGCCATTACTGACCTGTAGAAATCGATGCAGGTCTCGATGAGCTTCTGGGGATCAGAAAGCATCGGAATGTTTCCGAATACAGGGGAGGTCTTGTAGAAGTTGTTCATAAGCTCAGTGTACTTCTCGGTGAAGTTCTGCATGTACTCCTGAGGATTTCCAAGGCCCTTCCAAAGATCAGCGAGCTGGGTGAAAGCGCTGGTATCGGGAATGAAATTCTTGTAGATAGCGGAAATGGAATCAAGCCCAGGGATCATGGAAGTCATGCGTGATGACATCTCCTGGTAGTTGTCAAGAACTGCCTTGTACATATCCATCGGATTCATGAATCCTTCACCTGAAGGATTGAGCGCTTTTGCCATCTGCTGGTAAGCGTTCTGGCTCATGTCTGCCCACTGCCTGAAACCGTTCTGGAACTGGTCTGCCCATGCTTTGTAAGCCTGCTGAGCCTGATCTACGTAAGGCTGGAATGCGGTCTGTGCCTGTGCCGCGTACTTCTGAGCCTGATCTGCCCAAGCCTTGTAAGCCTGCTGAGCCTGATCTGCATAAGGCTGGAATGCGGTCTGCGCCTGTGCTACATACTGCTGATAAGCGTTCTGTGCCTGTGCTGCATACTTCTGAGCCTGATCTGCCCAAGCCTTGTAAGCCTGCTGAGCCTGATCTGCGTAAGGCTGGAATGCGTTCTGTGCCTGTGCAGCGTACTGCTGAGCCTGATCTGCCCACTGCTTGTAAGCCTGCTGAGCCTGATCAACATAAGGCTGGAACGCGTTCTGTGCCTGTGCAGCGTACTGCTGAGCCTGATCTGCCCACTGCTTGTAAGCCTGCTGAGCCTGATCTGCGTAAGGCTGGAATGCGTTCTGTGCCTGTGCTGCGTACTGCTGAGCCTGATCTGCCCACTGCTGATATGCCTTCTGAGCCTGCTCAAAGAACGGATTGCCTGCTGCCTGTGCTGCCGCGCCGTTCATAAAAGAATTCGCACTAAGAAACGGATTGTTCATGAACGGGTTAAAGAAAAACGGATTGTTATCTGCCATGTCTTTTTTCCTCCTTCAAAACTATGAGATACCTTCTCGCAAACGCAGAAAAACTTATGCTTTTTTAACCAATGCTATTATATTATAGTGTATACAAAACTTTCAAGTTTTCCGGCGCTTCAAAATATACAAAAATGGTTTACACTTAACGCATGGCATCTGTGAAAAATGCCTATTCTGGACAGATTGCACAAATTCCCAAAAAATGCTCAAAAACGCACGAAACCCATATTTTATGCGGGCTCAGAGGCAAAAACGAGGCGCGGTTGATGCCGCGCCTCATAAAAATATTTTTTCGAAATTTGTGAATTTTTGACAAAGAATTGGTTTACAATCTGGCTACTCCGCTATCTTTTGCGGCCTTTGCCACAGCTTTTGCCACAGCTTCACCAACTCTCGGGTCAAATGCCTTGGGAATAATGTAATCCGCAGAGAGCTCTTCGTCTGAAATAAGCTCCGCCAGAGCGTTCGCTGCCGCCATCTTCATTTCCTCATTTATATCGCTTGCGCGTACGTCAAATGTGCCGCGGAAGATGCCCGGGAACGCAAGAACATTATTGATCTGGTTCGGATAATCGCTTCTGCCCGTGGAAATGACTGCGGCGCCGCCTGCCTTGGCCTCGTCCGGGAAGATCTCCGGTACAGGGTTCGCGCATGCGAAAATGATCGCGTCCTTGTTCATGGTGCTGACCATCTCCTTTGTCACAAGGCCGGGGCCTGATACGCCGATGAATACATCCGCGCCGACAAGCATGTCTGCAAGGCTTCCTGCCTTCTTCTCAAGGTTTGTGGAAAGCGCCATCTCTTCCTTAATCCAGTTGAGGCCTTCCCTGCCCTCATAGATAGCGCCCTTGCGGTCGCACATGATCACGTTCTTTGCGCCTGCGGAAAGCAGGAGCTTTACGATTGCTATCGCTGCTGCGCCAGCGCCTGAAGTGACGATCTTCACCTCGTCCATCTTTTTGCCGACGACTTTGAGCGCGTTCATGAGGCCTGCAAGCGTGATCACCGCGGTCCCGTGCTGGTCATCGTGGAAGATCGGGATGTCGCACTTCTCTTTAAGCTTTCTCTCGATCTCAAAGCATCTGGGTGCCGCGATATCCTCGAGGTTTATACCTCCCCATGAACCCGACATAAGGTATACAGCATTAACAAATTCGTCTACGTCCTGGGTGCGCACGCACAGCGGAATAGCGTCGACCCCGCCGAAAGCCTTGAAAAGCACGCATTTTCCTTCCATAACAGGCATGCCTGCTTCGGGGCCGATATCGCCGAGTCCGAGGACTGCCGATCCATCCGTGATAACCGCGCAGAGATTGTGCCTGAGGGTAAGCTCATAACCCTCATTGATATCCTTCTGTATCTCAAGGCAGGGCTGTGCAACTCCAGGCGTATAAGCAAGCGCCAGATCCTGTTCAGTCTTTACGGGAACCTTGGGAATGACCTCGATCTTTCCCTTCCATTCTCTGTGAAGTTTTAATGATTCTGCTGCGTAGTCCATACTTAACCGTCCTTTTTTCTTATTTTCTTTAATTATTCAAAATCGAAATGATAGTCAAGTCCAAGCTTGTCGCGCACGGTGATGATATCCTGCTGAACGCCCTTGTTTACCGGAACGCCCTTGTCCTTGCGGTCGAGCCATGCAAGGTATTCCTTCTCGCCTGCGGTGTAGATGCGGCTCTCGCCGGGAGCGATCTTTGAGGAGCGGAGCGCGCGGCAGATATCGCCTGCGGTCTTCTTAAATGTCTCAAGGCCCATGAATGCTTCGGGGTCAACCACGAAGAAGAAATGTCCGAGGTGATACATCTGAGGGCTTCCGTCAGGCGCAACGCCAGTAAGGCTCTTCATGAACTGTCCGCCGGAAAGAGCGGCCGAGAGGATCTCGACGATCGCTGCGTATCCGTATCCCTTGTAACCAGCGGTGGCCTCGCCGATTCCGCCGAGAGGCGCAAGCGCTGCGCTGCCGTCAACAAGCGCCTTAAGGATCTCGGCGCTGTCGGTCATGGTGGAGCCGTCGTTCTTGATGACCGTTCCTGCAGGGGTCTCCTTGCCTTCGCGGGCATAGTACTCTATCCTTCCGCGCTGTACGATCGAGGTAGCGCAGTCAAGGCAGAACGGGAACTCTTCGTCGGTCGGAAGCGAGAAGGTGAATGGGTTCGTGCCCATCATATTTTCAACGCCGAAAGTAGGTGCGATCGAAGGACGCGCGTTGGTACCGGTAACCCCGATAAGGCCTTCGTTTGAAGCCATCCCGGTCCAGTATCCGGCTATGCCGTAATGCGTTGAATTCTTGATCGCTCCGCCGGCCATACCGTACTGCTTTGCCTTCTCTATCAGCATCTTCATCATTCTGTAGCTGGCTACCATTCCCATTCCGTCATGAGCATCCATAACTACAGTGGTAGGGGTCTCCTTGATTATCTCGGTATTGGTCACCGGGAGGAGGGTCCCCTTCTCGATCCTGTCAAGATATATGGGTTTAAACCTGTTGCATCCGTGACTCTCGATGCCCCTGCGGTCAGACTCCATAAGCACGTCCGCGCAGATAGCCGCGTCCTCGCGGGGAACGCCGTATCCTGCAAAAGCATCGATCATAAAGCTCCTGATCAGATCCCACGATACATAAGGCCTAGTCTCTGCCATTTTGAAAATACCTCCACTTTTGATTTATCTGACAAAAAAATAACAAATGATATGTCTCAACTTGTGCATTATAACATATATCAGGGCTCATGTAAAGGTAAGCCGCCCTCTTCAGAGGCTTCTTTTAAGCGGGCTTTTTCCTTTTCTACCGCAAGCTGTATCCACTTGTTCGCGGTAAGCTTTCCGGCTGCATCTTTTGTCTCTTCATCGGCTTCGGTCTCTGCTTTGGCAAGCAGTTTATCGGCCTCTGCAACGTCGGATTCAGCGGCGTATTCGTCAAAGATATCCTGTTTGGTCTTCAGCATATCGAGGATCTCTTCATCGATAGTATTATGGCAGAGGAGCCTGTATACGAGGACCGTGTTCTTCTGCCCCATCCTGTAGGCCCTCGCGATCGCCTGTGTCTCAAGGGAAGGCTTGATCTGGGGCTCACAGAAAATGATCACGCTCGCGCACTGCACGTTAAGCCCGGTGCCGCCGGCCTGGATCTGCGATACAAGAACCCTGGGGTTTTCGTCATCCTTGAACTCGTCGAGTATCGTCTGGCGTCTCTCCGCAGAAACGTCTCCGGTTATCGGATCCATGCAGACGTCCCCAAGGAGCCGGAGCACTTTATTCAGGGTGTCCCTGTAGAACGAGAACACGATGACCTTCCGGCCCTCGGCCATGGCCGTCTCGCAGAGCTCCCGGAGCCTTCCGGCCTTTGAAGATTTTGTGACATCGTCCTGGAGCCAGGATACCCTGCGCATGGACATGAATGTGCCCGCATCGACAGTCTTCTTGTAGGCTTCGAGATCCTCGTACGTCATCGAGCACCACTCTTCCGATTCGATCTTGCTGGGTAGCTCGGAGAGGACATCCTCCTTTACCCTCCGCAGGTAGACCGGGGCAAGGAGCTTTCGGAACTGGTCGGATTTATTCATGAAGGCGCTATTCACGATCTCCTTGGCAAGGTCCGGGCGCAGGTAGCCGACCAGGCTGCACATCTCATCCACGCGGTTCTCAAGCGGAGTTCCGGTCATCATAAGTATGCGCTGGGTCATGCCTGCGATGGTGACCAGGTTCTTTGTTCTCTTCGCTTCGGGATTCTTGATGTAGTGCCCCTCGTCAATGACCATCATCTCTATAGAGAAGCCTGAAGGCTTTCCGGAGGCCGGGTCCTCAAGAATGCTTATGAAGTCGCCGGTGTTCTCGTAATTGGTCACAGCGACTCCCCCGTTCGCAAGCCAGGCGCGCTCTGTCTCTACCTCATCTTTCCCGTGGATCAGATATGGTTTCAGGAAGCTTCTGTCCTCGATCTCGCGCGTCCAGTTAATAAGCACGCTGGCAGGGACGACCGCAAGGAAATACTTCTTATCTCCTGCTGCCGCGGCTGCAGGGGCATCATCTTCCGGAGCGGTCTCAAGGCTGCCGCTCTCTTCTTCCGGCAGCGTTTCTTCGTCCGCCGCGGCAAGGCTCGCCATCGCAGCGATCGCGGTTATGGTCTTGCCAAGCCCCATATCGTCCCCGAGGAGAACATTCCCCTGATGGAGAATATATTTGGCCCCGAAAAGCTGGTAGGGGCGCAGGGTTACATTAAGCAGGCCGGTATTTACCTGCTGGTCCCTAACCTCGGCCGCAAGCTCAGCCGGCAGATCCTTATAGGCGTTTTCTGCTGCCGAGGCCTCCTCGCCCAGAGCCTCGAGCGCGGCATAGTAATCCGCGGAGTTCTTTGCGAAATCCTCCCGCATGGTCTCAAAATCTGCGGCAAGGACAGTTTTGTGCTCCTCAATGATCTCCTCGCAGCGGGCCAGCCAGCCCTCGGACATGTAGCCCTGCAGGACGGCAAGCGCGTTAAGCGTATTTGCCCTGTCAAGCTCTCCCGCGATCGCCCAACTGATGGAGTTCTTAAGCTTTGCCCGGGAAAGCGCAGCGGCGAGATCATCGTGATGCTCATCGTATAGCTTCCAGGCCTCATTCCTGAGCTTCTTATTATGTATGTAAATGTAAAGGGCGCTGATCAGCTCCCTGTTCTCTTTGGAATCGGTCTTGTCAGAGATCCTGACGTAGGTATTTCCCTCAAGTTTACGCTTGTACCTGCCAAGCGCTTCCCTGATCTCGCGGGCCTGCTTGTAGCCTATGCCGCTGATCAGGTCGATCCGCCAGGAAGCCTTTTTCCAGAGCGTCCCGAGGTCTTTGATCCCGGCCTTCTCCAGGGCGGAGACCTTTATACCGGACTTTTCCCTCGCGAGTTCCCTGACCGGGATCTGGTCCAGCGCTTCAACGGCAAGTGTGCTCCTCACCTTCGAGGCGGCGCTTCTCACGGCCCGCACTTCCCTGTCCTCGCGGTTTATGACTTCCGAAAGGCTCCTGTCCATCGAAGAAAGTTTCTTTGAAAGGGATGAAAGCTCATCAAAATCAGGTTTTGCTATCTCACTCATATTTAATAACTCCCGTAACGGCTGCTGCGGTCTGAAAGGTCATGTTCAGTATTAATTTATCACAATCCGTGGAGTATTTGAACCGCCGGGAAGTGGTTTTGCACCAGCCTCTTACTCCAAAAAATGCGCAAAAAAACGCCCTGCTTCCAAAAAGCAGGGCGTTATGATCTTTTATCCTGAAAAGTTCAAAGGCGGCGCTTACTCAGCTTCCTCCCGGGTCTCGGCTCCGCCCATCCTGGCAAAGACCATATCATACCCGTCGTTGCCGTAATTAAGGGATCTGTTGACCCTGCTGATGGTCGCTGTCGAAGCTCCGGTCTTCTCAGCGATATCAAAATAAGTCTTCTTTTCCCTCAGCATCTGGGCGACCTCAAAGCGCTGGGCAAGTGAAAGAAGCTCGTTTATGGTGCAGATGTCCTCAAAAAATGTAAAGCACTCATCCGTATCCTGAAGAGTAAGAATAGCCTCAAAAAGCTTTTCTACCTCAGGGGTCTTGATCTTTTTGTTCATGCCATTTCTGCGGCCTTACCTGGTCTCATCTCTGCCGGGCGCCGGTCTCTCCTCCCATAAATAATCAAAACAGCGAATGTATTCTAACACTTTACAAAATTAAAGTAAAGTACTAAATAGACTTCATAAGGACATTTCCGGAAAAAAAGAAAAGGCGGATCTTGCAATCCGCCTTTTCGCTGTATGGTTTACATTTATGGTTTATTTCCCGTAGAGCATCCTGATGAGGTAGGTGCTGAGGTCGTCGTTAGCCTTCTTCTTGCTTTCCTCATCCCACTTGTAGAAGCCCTGTCCGTCTTCTGCTCTGAATCCGAACTTGCCTTCATCGATCATCTGCTGAAGCAGCGGTGACGGCTTGTGGGAATCCTCGATATAGTTGAGGACATAGTTGTGGATGTTGTAGGTAAGCTGGGTGCCGACCATATCGGAGTTCTCCAGAGGAGCAAGCTGAGGAAGACGAAGGCCGAAGCTGTTCTTTACGGCGATGTCAACGGTCTCAGCGTCTGCGATGCCGTTCTCGACGATCGAGATAGCCTCACGCCAGAGAGCGTGCTGCATCCTGTTAGCGATGAATCCGGGAACGTCCTTCTTGCAGACAACGGGCTTCTTGCCGGCCTTTGCAAGAGTCTCAACTACGGTGTTGATAACTTCGTCGCTGGTGTTAACGGTCTTAACTACCTCTACCAGAGGAATAAGGTATCCGGGATTCCAGAAATGGGTTCCGCAGGCCCTTTCCTTGTGCTCGATCTTGGAGTAGATCTCGGTCGGGCTCATAACAGAAGTGTTGGTGCAGAAAATGCAGTCGGGACGGCAGACCTTCTCGAGCTCTGCGAAAGTATCCTGCTTAAGCTTCATATCCTCAAGCACGCCCTCGATAAGGAGTTCAGCGTCAGCGATCCTGGGATCGTTGATGTCCTTTGTGAACTCGATCTTTGCTACTCTATCTTCTACATCCTGCTCGGTAACAACGCCGTGCTCAACAAGGAGCTTCATGTTGCCGCGAACTTTTGCCTTAATGTCAATGTCAAAAATATCTCTAACGATAACGCTTGCGCCGTCGATCGAAGCAAGGACCTGCGCGATAGCGCTGCCCATCATTCCGCCGCCGATAACGGCAAATTTCTTAAGATCAGCCAATTTATTTACCTCCCTAACGGTAAAAAAGCGAAGTTTCCTAAAAAAAGTTCCGGAGACGGGCCGCCGTTTTCGGCTTGCAGCGGCCCTGTCATTCCTACTAGGGTTTTCTTTATCAAATCTTGTGCAAGTACGGGCCTATAAGCCCGACAAACAAAAAAACGAATTCAAATGATACGGAATCGCTTCAGATGCCCAGCCATGAACGGATGTTAACGATAAGCGTCACAGCAATTATAAATACTGCCATGCATATGCCGATCGTTGTCCCGAGTTTTCCGCGCTCCCTGTTGCCGGGACTCTTTCTCCTCATCACCATAAGGTAGATAAAGATAAAGTAAAGCGGAAGATAAAGCATTGACAGGGTCGTAAGCGAGAGTTCCGGGTGATAGTATCTCAGCATCTGGGTCAGAGCCAGAACGACAACAAAATAAAAGAAGATAAAGGCGATTATGACTGACTGCCTTGCATGGTATTCCTGCTGCGGCAGATCCTCGGAGGATTTTTTCCGCTCGCGGACTATGACAGCCTTTTTCTCATCTTTTTTCAGTTTGTTGCTCATGTGAGATCCCCCTGTTCAGTGATTCTGAATAAGCTGCCCGGCGCCCCGTACCCGCGGCTCAAAGCGCAGCCGCGGATACTCTTTTCGGAACGCCGGAACGTTAAATTACATTATGCCGGGCAGTATGTACAGACCTATGCAGGTAATAATGAACCATATTACGAACAGGTATGCACAGTAACCCCAAACTTCCTTCAGCTTCATGTTGACGACTGCGAGTGCAGGGATCAGGTACAGAGGCTGGAGCAGGTTGGTAGCTTCATCACCGTAAACGAATGCGTTAAGGATATCCGGGTAGTAGTTGCCAAACTGCTTAGCAAGAGGCAGCATGATAGGACCCTGGACGATCCACTGTCCGCCCTGTGAAGGGATGAACAGGTTGACGATGCAGGCTGAAACGTATGCAATGACCGGAACGGACTTAGCGGTAGCTACAGATGCAAGAGCTGCTACGATGGTAGCTGCGAGTCCTGAATCTGTCATGATGCCCATGATAGCGCCGTAGAACGGGAACTGTATCATGACATCAGATGCAAGGTACATGCTGTCCTTGATAGCTGCTGCAAACTTCTTAGGGGTATTGTAAACGATGCAGTCAACAGTGATGAAAATGAAGATCATGAAGTTAAGTCCGAGGGAATTAAGGATACCCTTGGTAGCAAAGCTCCAGAAGATGTAGATCAGTCCGACGATAGCGGTCATCCACATAAGGATGTGGGAACCATTCATCTTCTCAGCAGGGGTAAGCTTTCCGGTGCTCTCCTCAACAACGATATCATCATCATTGATAGGAGCATGGAACTCAACGATCTCTTCCTTCGGAGGAACTGTAAGGATGGAAACGATGATGGTAACAACAGCAAGGATGATCCAGAGGCATACGTTCATAGGGTTGTATGTGGTCTGGGACTGGCTGATGGAACCGGTAGCCCATCCAGCTTCCTGGAAGAAAGGAACCTCAAAGTAGCTAGGATCAAGTGCAGCTACCCTCGCATACAGAGATGCGCTGGGGCCCATGCACTGACCAAGTACCATGGTCGAATATCCGGCTGCCATCATCATAGGGAAGTGAAGGCCTTTTACCTTCTTTGCCATACGCATTGCAAGAACGGGGCAAGCGATTGAGCAGAATGCCCAGTTGATGAATGATGTAACATAACCGAATACCATGAAGATGACCATTGCTACATAGGGGCTCTTAGCGATGCCTGCGAATGCGTCAAGGCCCTTGCGGACTGCAGGGGACTGTGCGAATGCTGCGCAGACAACGACCATGATGGTCATCTGGAAAGCGAATGCGTTCTGGGTCCAGAATCCATTGTACCAGTACTGGATCAGATCCATAGGATTGGATTTCTCAACGATCCAGGATGCAAAAAATACTACGAAAGCCAGAATGATACAAAATACGAAAGAATCAGGGATAATGGTATCTGCTGCGAACTGGAATTTCTTCGAGATGCGCCAGAAGATATTACCCTTGCTCTTTGCCTGAGTTGTTTCGCTCATTAATTTCTCTCCCTTTCAAAATAAACAAGCAGTTACGATTGATAAAGAAAACTATATATTTGTACAGCGGCATCCCGCTGTCAAATATCATTATAATATGGTAAAATAAACCATAACTTAAACCCGGTCTCAAGGAGGCTTCTCTATGACAGAATTAAAAGAACTCTTTACAAAGAAACCCGTCTCCGTCACCTCTGACGGCTCTCTGCAGTTCGGCAGAGACATTATCCTGCGGGGTGAAATAACCGACATAGCTTTCTTTCCTGACCTTAGCCTTAAGCTTTCAAAAAAAGATAACGGGAAAGAGCACTACGGCGCGTTCATCGGAATATCCACATCTTCTCCGCACCGCCAGGCCGGCAAGTTCCCTCCCACCTCATCATACTTTATGTTCATGAGGTTCGGAGATCCCGAGCGCGCCGAGGATCTGTACTATGAACTCGAGGACTTTGTAAGCCCGCAGCTCTCGGTACTTCACCCCTTCCCTGCTGACAGGTGTTACGGCGAGGTCAAGAAAGGGCCCAGCAATTATGTCCGCATGGCCAATCCCGGATATAATCCGTACGGGAAATACGGGCTTGTCTACCCGATGATCGACTACAAGGTCAATATCGCGGAGCACTGCGTTGACACACATTTCGTAGGTACCAACAGCAGGATGGACACCAGTGAGTATTTCCGCGCTAACCCCGACAACCGCTTCGATTACTTCGACGTGACAGATATCAAGTACCTGATCACATGGAAGACAGGGTCCAATCTCATCGCAAGCGCGAGCTATAAAAGGATGGACATCGAGCGGAGCGATGACGGAAAGGGCATCTGGCATCTGTGCCTTGAAAAGGATTTCCGTGACGGGTGCGAAGCGATCCGCTGGCTCCGCGCGCTTAGGAACGGGCCGGTCGAGATAAACTACGCGCTCACCGATGAAACCGGAAACTCATCTGCTGAAGATCCGGGCGCCGATGCACCGGAGAAGCTTCTCCAGCAACTTGACAATCTCCACAATGCCGGGATCATCACCGATGATGAATGGCACGCGAAGCGCAAGGAGTTTGAATAAAAAATATCAGAACCGGGGACCGGATAAACCGGCCCCGGTTTTTTATTTATCTGGAGAAATTATTATTTAAGGCTGAGGATCTCGCGTGCCTCGTCAGGAGTAGCAACTTCGTTGCCGTACTCTCTGATAACGCGTGCTGCTCTCTCAACGAACTGTGCGTTGGACTCTGCAAGGACGCCCTTGGAGTACATAACGTTGTCTTCCATACCTACACGGATGTGTCCGCCGAGTGCTACTGCTGCATAGAGCATTTCCATTGCGCTGTGGCCAACGCCGAAGCAGGACCAGGTGGATCCCGGGCAGAGCTGGTTCATGGTCTCAACCATGAATACGAGGTTCTTAACGGAACCGGGGATACCGTTAGCGCATCCCATGCACATCTGGAAGTGAAGAGGAGCCTTAAGGACGCCCTTCTTTATATAGTAAGCTGCGTTAGCGATCATACCGGGATCGAAGCACTCGATCTCAGGCTTAACGTTGAGCTCCTGGAAGAGCTTTCCGCATCTCTCAAGGAATGCAGGGCTGTTGATGAAAAGACCCATGTTGAGCCAGTTCATGGAACCGCAGTCATAGGAAGCCATCTCGGGCTTAAGGATCTCTACATGCTCAAGACGGGTGTCGTCTGTAGCGTAGATATCGCCGGAAGTGGTGAGGTTAAGAATAATATCGCAATCAGGATAGCGCTCTTTGATCAGGTTCCAGGTCTCGATGAACTTGTTCTTGTCCATGGTTCCGTTGCCCTGGTCATCTCTCATGTGAAGATGAGCGATAGCTGCGCCGGCCTTCCATACAGCATAAACGTCATCAGCGATCTCCGAAGGAGTCATAGGAACGTTGGGGTTGTTCTCCTTCTTGGGCCATGCACCGGTAACAGCTGCAGTGATGATTGTTTTCTTTGCCATTTCAATTTCTCCCTTTCATAAAAATAAAATAATAAGATCAAAATAACACATTTTTACTTATAGCAAGTGCTGTGCCAGATGATACGTTTAAAAAACATTTGCAAAAAGCCCGTATTTTTTGTGGCTTTTATTTGACTTCCGGCGCTGAAAATAATATAATTAAGGTGAATATTTTCACCATTTTTCTGGTGGTTTGTTTCACCGGTTCATTTTTTCACCGGAGGTAAAAATGGGACAGCAATTCGATATGGCGGACGATTGCCTGAGCCAGATCCTGGCCAGGAACCAGCAGCTCCTTATGACCGATCTTGACAGTGACCAGCGCCCGATAGCCAAAAGCATCAACTCGATCGTGAGGGCATTCCTCAGGTTCCACCGCTCAGAATGGATAGACTTTGAGGAAGTCTGTGACAACCTCCCCGACGCGATCTACATCTCCGATGGCAAGGGCAAGACCGTATATATCAATTCCGCCTATGAGCGCATGAGCGACATAGACCGCCGGGAGATCGTAGGAAAGGACGTTTACAAGATAAACGAGGAAAAGAAGTTCTATGAGAACGGCATCATCCCTGTGGTTCTGAGGACCCACGAGGTCTCCGACAACATCGGCCTCATGGTCAGGACCAATACCCCCGTTCACATGTACGGTTTCCCCATCTGGGACAAGCTCGGTGGGCTCAGGTACGCCGTTGCCTGCGACAGGGACATAAAACAGCTCCAGACGATCCGCGGCCAGCTCCTGAAGCTTCAGGAAGCCAGCTCCAAGGTCGACGAGGAGATCCGCTACCTCAGGACCCGCCAGGCCCCGGATCTTTTCCAGGTCTCCAACTCGGAAAAGACCCGCGCAGTAATCGACACCGCGCGCTCTGTCGCTGCCACGGACGCATCGGTACTGATAACCGGAGAAAGCGGAACCGGCAAGGAAGTGGTCGCGAACTTCATCTGCCACAATTCAAACCGTTCGGAGGAACCCTTTATAAAGGTAAACTGTGCCGCCATACCTGAAGCTCTGATGGAATCCGAACTGTTCGGCTATGAACCCGGCGCATTCACCGGCGCGAACCGCGGAGGCAAGACAGGATTATTTGAACTCGCGAACAACGGCACCCTGCTGCTTGACGAGATAGGCGAAATGCCGGTCTCGATGCAGACAAAGCTGCTGCGCGCGCTCCAGAACCAGGAGATCATGAAGGTAGGCGGGAACAGGGCTATCCCCGTCAACGTACGCATTATCGCCGCGACAAATAAAGACCTCCAGAGGGCCATCCGGGAGCACGCCTTCCGTGAAGACCTCTACTACCGTCTGAATGTCGTGCCTATTGCGATAGCGCCTCTCCGGGAGCGCAGGGAAGAGATAATACCTTTCGCAAATCATTTCCTTAATATCTACAGCAGGAAATACAATAAAAACATCCAGATAGACCGGCAGGCGCTTGAAGTTATGGAGAATTATGACTGGCCGGGAAATATCAGGGAACTTGAGAACGTCATCGAAAGGCTGGTCGTAATCAACAAGACAGGTACCGTTAGCCCGGAATCCGCGTCGATGATACTCGGGATCCAGGACCGCAAGCCCGCTCCTGTCCTTGTCAAGGAAGCTGCCGCAGCGCCGCAGCCTGAGAGCTTTAATCTGAAAGAAGCTACGGCCAGGGTCGAAATGCAGCTCATTAAAGAAGCGCTGAAGCGCTACCCTTCGGTAAGGAAAGCCGCAGCAGCGCTCGGGATCGACCACTCGACGCTGATCAAGAAATGCAGGCGCTACGGGATCGGGTCGGCCGCAGAGCTTGGAGAATAACATTCCATTTCTGAAAAAAAGCAGGGAGGCGTCCAAAAGAGATGTCTCCCTGCTTTTTTCATATCAAGGCACAAATGCCTTCTGATCATTCAACCTCAAAATACTCCTTGTCGTCGGGCTGGCGCGCGCCTTCCTTCTCGTAAACGCCCATAACGTCGCACTTCGGGCAGTGTCCGAACTTATCTCCGAACTCAACCATAACGTCAAGCGCATACTCGAATTTCATCCCGCACTTCGGGCAATGATAGTACATCATCAAAGGTCCCCAGGTCATATATTTACCTCCAGTTTTTCATGTATGCAAAACGAAATTTTTACCTGCAGAAAGAATACCACATATTACTCATCAGATAAATATCACAAAGTAAAAATTATCAGCGACTGCCCCTTGCTGCCCGGAATCTCAAAGGATTCCTTCTCGGCAAGTCCCCGGACCTTTGCGGCTTTCCTCAGCAGATCTGGATGCGCGGTCAGGGCGATCATTCTCCCGCCGGGAACCGCCCAGCCTGCGGCCTTTTCCGCAAATTCCGCGTACAGCTTCACTATGTCGGTCCGTTCAAGCTTCCCTCCGGCCGAAGGGAGCTCCGTAATGATCTCGTCAAAAGGCCTGTCATGCGTAAAATCCCTGAAGTCGCGGGTGACAAAATAGATTTTTCTCCCGTGGCCGTAAACCTCGGCATTTTCATTTGCGCCTTTAATTGCCTCGCCGAAAATGTCAACGCCGTAAAGCGCTGTAAAACCGGCCGCCCGGCCCCTCTCAAAGAGCAGGGTCCCGGTCCCGCAGAAGGGATCCAGCACTGCTGCCCGCTCATCCATGTAATCCCTTGCGAGCGCGCACACCTCTGCGGCTCGCACCGGACCGGTCGAGGAAGAGAGGGTCTTCCTTCTATATGAAAACCTGCTGTCGTCGAAGGTGTACAGCTTCAGGAATGCCGCAAACTTTCCGTTCTGCCCTTCTACCAGCCGGAGCTCGGCCTCATAGAATGAAGCAGAGTTCTTGAGCTGTCCGGAGGAAGCTCTCTCAAGCGCAGACGAGAAGTTCCTGATGTATTTTCCCGGGTCGCAGATCACCGAGCAGGCCTTTTTCTGCCGGAGATCCACTCTGAAATAGAACGCCCCAGTGCCGCGGTGCCTGGTCTTCAGATACCGCACAATACCTGCCCTCGCGATCTTCCCCGCGAGCTCCGCGGGATCCCGGCCGTCGGCCGTCCCCGGCATGAATCTGAAGAGAAAGCCCTTCACCGTCCTTATCCCGGAAACCACCGAAAACTTATCCGTACTGACCTCGACCGCGCCTTTATGCACCTTCGCGCCTTCCCTGATGAAATCCGGAAGTGCGTTCAGTGTGAGCTTTTCGAGCCCGGCACTGGTCAGAAGCACCACATCTGACATGATATTGTACCCGGTAAAGACATGCTTTTCGGGAGTATTATCCTTCAGCAGCATTCCGCGCAGGATCGCAAGCTCCTCGGACAGATGCTTGCTGTTCTCGGCTTTGTCACCAGAGCCTTCTGCCCCGGCCTGGTCCTCGATCTGCCTCATCCGTTCTTCAAGCTTTCCGCGGTACGGCTCCCAGTCAAGATCCTTTAACGCTTTTAGATAGGAACTCCTCACGAAGAGCTGCTCTTCTTTCTCATAGGCAGCCATTACCGCAGCCGACTTGCCGCGGGCCCCGGCTTCCCCGAGGATCAGGGCCGCGTTCCTGCGGGTCTTCGCGTCATCGCTTTTCAGGAGCCCCGCCAGGGCATTCTCCTGCTCTTCGGAAAAAATGTGCCCGATCCGCACAGATCCGCCTGCGATCGACTCCTTCATTTCCTCCCTGAGGGAGATCAGGACGCTGCGCGCATTCTCCCCGGAAGAAAGACGGTCAAAATATTTATCAAACATTTAAAGTCCTATTCCCTGCCTTTCCAGGCTGCATAGCGTTTAATGATACCGAGCACGATCTCAACCGAAAGGTCAAGTCCCTCGACCGTTGCGTGCTCGTAAGGTCCGTGGAAGGCAAATCCGCCGGTCCCGATATTCGGGCAGGGCAGCCCCATGAACGAAAGCTGGGCCCCGTCGGTTCCGCCCCTCTCGGGCATGATCACCGGAGCTGCTCCGGCCTCTTCTGCTGCTGCCTTCGCATTCTCAATAAGGTGGAAATGCGGCATTATCTTCTCGGACATATTGTAATACTGGTCCCTCATCTCAAGGCAGACCGTGCCCTCTCCGTACTTCTCGTTGAGGACCTTGACCGCGTGCGCAAGCATCTCCTTGCGGGCCTTGAAGGTCTCCATGCTGTGATCGCGGATAATATAAGCCATCTCGGTCTTCTCGACATTTCCCCGGATATCCATCAGGTGGAAGAAGCCTTCGTAGCCCTCGGTCTTTGCCGGAACGTCCCCCGCGGGAAGCATCGAATTCAGCTCCAGCGCTACCAGCACAGCGTTAATCATTGTGTCCTTCGCGCTGCCCGGATGGACGTTGAAGCCGTTCACGGTGATCTCCGCTCCTGCCGCGTTAAAGTTCTCATATACTATCTCGCCTTCGATCCCGCCGTCCAGGGTGTACGCAAAATCCGCACCGAATTCCTTCACATTGAAATGATGCGGGCCACGGCCAACCTCCTCGTCCGGAGTAAAAGCGATGCAGAGCTTCCCGTGGGGGATCCCTTCTTCGCGGATGCGCTCAACCGCCGTCAGTATCTCAGCGATCCCGGACTTGTCATCGGAGCCGAGAAGGGTCGTTCCGTCGGTCACGATAAGCGTCCTTCCCGCAAGATCAGGAAGGTAGGGGAACTGTTCCGGAGAGAGCACCCTGCCGCTCGTGCCGAGCACTACTTCTCCGCCGTCATAATTCTCTATCAGTCTAGGCTGAACGTTCTCGCCGTTAAAATCCGGAGCGGTGTCCATGTGGGCAATGAAACCCATCGCGGGAGCTTCCTCGCAGCACGGGGCCGCAGGGATGCTTCCGTAGACGTAGCACATATCATCTACTCTCGCGTCCTCGATCCCCAGCTCCTTCATCTCATCAACCAGGATCCTGGCGAGGTCGAACTGCCTCGCGGTGGTAGGGACTGTATCGCTGTCGTCATCGCTGGTTGTCCAAACCTTAACATATCTAAGCAAACGTTCATAAGCACGCATATTTTTTACCTCACAGAATTTTTCTGTATTATACCACAGTTTAGATGCAATTGCTCGTGAAGAATGCAGAGCTCTTTCACGCGCAAAAGTCCCGTGCAGGTTCTCGCCTGCACGGGACGTATGATTTTTATTTTGCCTTATTAATTACAGAAGGATACCGATGAAGCAGGAGCTGAAGATCAGAGCAACGATGGTCATGAGCTTGATCAGGATGTTGATGGAAGGTCCTGATGTATCCTTGAAAGGATCGCCGATCGTATCGCCGACAACTGCTGCCTTGTGAGCTTCGCTGCCCTTGCCGCCGTGATTTCCGTTCTCGATGTACTTCTTCGCATTGTCCCATGCTCCGCCGGAGTTGGACATGAAGATCGCCATGAGGACACCGGTAACAAGAGAGCCTGCAAGCATTCCGCCTACTGCCTCTGCACCGAGAAGAACACCAACGACGATAGGAACTGCAACTGCCATAACGCCGGGGATGATCATCTCTTTAAGAGCTGCCTGCGTGGAGATGGCTACACAGGTCTTGTAGTCAGGCCTGGAGGTTCCTGCAAGGATGCCGGGATCCGAATGGAACTGGCGCCTTACTTCCTCGATCATCTTGTATGCAGCCTTGGAAACCGACTCCATGGTGAATGAAGAGAACAGGAAAGGAAGCATTCCGCCGATGAGGAGGCCAACGATAGTTGTATGGTTGAGGCAGTTGATAGCTTCAAGCTTAACCGCGTCAGCATAGGTCATGAAAAGAGCCATTGCTGTGAGGGCTGCGGAACCGATAGCGAAACCTTTGCCCATTGCAGCCGTGGTATTTCCGACTGCGTCGAGGGAGTCGGTGATCTCACGAACGCTCTCGTCAAGTCCGGACATCTCTGCGATACCGCCAGCGTTATCAGCGATAGGACCGTATGCGTCGACCGCTACAGTGATACCGGTGGTGGAAAGCATTCCGACAGCTGCAAGCGCAATGCCGTAAAGTCCGCAGGAAGCGAATGCGATGAAAATACCTACGCAGATCAGGATGATCGGGATAGCGGTCGACTGCATTCCGACTGCAAGACCGGAAATAACGGTGGTAGCCGCGCCGGTCTCGGACTGCTCTGCGATCTTCTTAACCGATCTGTATTCAGCGGCAGTGTAGACCTGGGTGATGATACCGATTACAAGTCCAACGATAAGGCCTGCGATAATAGCGATTGCGGGGCCTGCCTTATGAAGAACGGTAAGGCTGAGAACGATAGAACCTACAACAACGATAGCTGATGCGATGTAAGTTCCGGCGTTAAGAGCCTTCTGAGGGTTCGTGCCGTCCTTGCCCTTGACAAGCATGGAACCGATTACAGAGCTGATGATGCCGACTGCGGAAATGAGTGCCGGGAAGATTGCCTGGCTGTTCGCAAGAACGGAATCACCGCCCGCGGTAGCGATACCAAGAGTGATAGCTGAAATCAGGGATCCAACATATGACTCGAAAAGGTCAGCGCCCATACCGGCAACGTCACCAACGTTGTCGCCGACGTTATCAGCAATAACCGCAGGGTTCCTGGGGTCATCCTCAGGGATTCCTGCCTCGACCTTACCAACAAGGTCGGCGCCGACGTCTGCAGCCTTGGTATAGATACCGCCTCCGACACGCGCGAAAAGCGCGATGGAGGAAGCTCCGAGGCTGAATCCGAAGAGAATGTCAGCGTTTCCTGTAATACCGTAAATAATAGCTACTCCGAGAAGTCCAAGACCTGCAACGCACATACCCATAACAGCGCCGCCTGAGAAAGCCACGGTCAGAGCCCGGGGCATCCCGCCGGTTCTTGCTGCGTTGGCAGTGCGGACATTAGCCTTGGTAGCAACGTTCATGCCGATGTATCCTGCGAGGATCGAGAAGCCTGCTCCCACCAGGAAGCACACAGCCGTCAGGATCCCTCTCAGCGGGATAAGCACGACAAAAAGGACTATAATGAAAATAATGAGTATCTTGTACTCAGAGAACAGGAAGGCCTTTGCGCCATCGGCGATAGCCGATGCGATCTCCTTCATCCTGTCGGTCCCTTCGTCAGTCTTCTTTACCCTTGCGGTAAGGAATGCTGCGAAAAGGAGAGCGATTACGGCACAGACAGCCGCGATCAACATGTAAGTGTTCATTGTCTCCATCTCCTTAACTTGATTCCTTTTGGATTTTAATAAAGTTTTTATATTTTTTTCCAATAGCAATATTTTACCATAAGAAAACTAATTGGCAAGTCTTAAAAAAAGCACAAAACAAGCCTTTTTCGCTACAAAATCGATGTTTTGAGTAATGTAATCTGTTAAGAAATTTGTTATAATGACTTCAAATTTGAATTAATATTGGATAAGTATGTCCGGAGGGCTGCGAGGTTTCAGGCACGATTTTTGTTTACCTTACACAAGCAGCTGCAGGAGAGAGGATAGAATTTTGAGCAGAACAGCGATTGTCACTGACAGCAACAGCGGTATCACTCAAAAAGAAGCCGGGGAACTTGGTATCAGAGTGCTGCCCATGCCGTTCGATATCGGCGGCAAAGAATATTTTGAAGATCTGACGATCACGCAGGAAGAGTTTTACGAAAAGCTTGCTTCCGGGGCCGAGATCTTCACGTCGCAGCCCTCTCCCGCCCAGGTGACCGGGCTCTGGGACGAGGTACTCTCGCAATATGACGATCTCGTTTATATTCCCATGTCGAGCGGGCTTTCAGGCTCATGCCAGACCGCGCGCCTCCTCGCCGAGGATTACGAGGGCAGGGTCCAGGTAGTCGATAACCACCGGATCTCCGTCACCATGCGTCAGTCCGTCCTTGAAGCGATGTCGCTCGCCGGCAAGGGAATGCCTGCCGCCGACATCAGGAAGCTCCTGGAAGAAGAAGGGCCCTATTCCAGCATATACATCATGGTAGATACCCTCACCTATCTTAAAAAAGGCGGGCGGATCACCCCGATGGCTGCTGCTATCGGAAGCCTGCTGAAGATAAAGCCGGTGCTCCAGATCAGAGGCGAAAGGCTTGACGCCTTTGCCAAAGCCCGCACTGTAAGGCAGGCATGCAACATCATGCTCGAAGCGATCCGCAAGGACTGCGAGCTCCTGAGCCGTACCAGAGACGGAAGCGACGTACAGATCGACGCGTCCTACACCCCCGGCCCCGGGATCGAGAACTGGCTCGGCGACATCATGACTGAGTTCCCGGGCATCGAGATCTACCACGCCCCGCTCTCGCTCAGCGTTTCATGCCACATCGGCCCCGGAGCGCTGGCAATCACCGCTACCCATAAAATCTGAGAGGCTAATATGTCAGACTTAACCAGAGAGATATCACGCCGGCGCACATTTGCGATAATCTCGCATCCTGACGCCGGCAAAACTACGCTTACCGAAAAATTTCTCCTCTACGGCGGCGCCATCAACCAGGCCGGCTCCGTAAAGGGAAAGCACACTTCAAAACACGCTGTGTCCGACTGGATGGGCATAGAAAAGGAACGAGGCATCTCGGTCACTTCCTCCGTCATGCAGTTCGAATATGAGGGCTACTGCATCAATATCCTCGACACCCCGGGACACCAGGACTTCTCCGAGGACACTTACCGCACCCTCATGGCAGCCGACTCTGCGGTAATGGTCATCGACGCCTCAAAAGGTGTTGAGGCCCAGACCATCAAGCTGTTCAAGGTCTGCGTCCTGAGGCACATCCCGATCTTCACATTCATCAACAAGCTCGACCGCGACGCCATGGATCCTTTCGAGCTCATGGACAACATCGAATCGGTGCTCGGGATCCATACCTGCCCGGTCAACTGGCCGATTGGCAGCGGGCGTGATTTCAAAGGCATATACGACCGCCGCACCCGGCACGTCCACGCCTACACTGAGATCAGCAACGGCATGAAAGAGGCCACCGACAATGACCTCGCGCTCGACTCGCCCGACCTCAAAGGAGCTCTCGGCGACCAGCTCTACGAGCACCTCTTTGACGACATTGAGCTGCTCGACGGAGCAAGCGACGAGTTTGACCAGGAGGCGGTATCGAACGGGCTCCTCTCCCCGGTATTCTTCGGCTCGGCGCTTAACAACTTCGGTATCGGGATATTCCTTGATTATTTCCTCGAAATGACCGAAGCCCCTAGGGCAAGAAGCACAGACCAGGGCCCGGTAGATCCGTTCTCGCCGGACTTTTCAGCCTTTATATTCAAGATCCAGGCCAATATGAACCCTGCCCACAGGGACAGGATAGCTTTCATGAGGATCTGCTCAGGCAAATTTGACGCGGAAAAGGACGTGCTCCACGTCCAGAGCGGACGCAGATTCCGCCTCCAACAGCCCCAGCAGCTGATGGCACAGGACCGCAAAGTCATTTCGGAGGCCTACACCGGGGACATCATCGGGGTCTTCGACCCCGGCATCTTCTCGATCGGCGACACCATCTGCACCCCGGGCAAGAAATTTGCCTTCGAAGGCATCCCGACCTTCGCCCCTGAGCACTTCGCAAAGGTTCGTCCTGTCGACACAATGAAGCGCAAACAGTTCGTCAAGGGCGTCAGCCAGATCGCCCAGGAAGGCGCGATCCAGATATTCCAGGAGTACAACACCGGAATGGAGGAGATCATCGTCGGGGTCGTCGGCGTCCTGCAGTTCGACGTGCTGGTCTACAGGCTTAAATCCGAGTACGGTGTCGAGATCCGCATGGACGGTATGCCTCACGAGTACATCCGCTGGATCGAGAATCCCGACGAAGTCGACCCCGCCGGCATCATCGGCACCAGCGACATGAAGAGGATCAAGGACCTCAAGGGCGCCCCTCTCCTGCTCTTCATCCACGAATGGGCAGTAAAGTCAGTACTTGAAAAGAACAAAGGGTTAAAGCTTTCCGAGTTCGGAAGGTGGTAAGAGACAGATAATACCTGTCCCGCGCAAACATGCTCATCGCAAATCGTTTGCCGCAGGACAGGTATTATCTTTTTGGCTGAAAGGAAAGCTCTGGTGTAATTCTCAGGAAGGATTATCGCCGGGGCCTGTTCTCACTTCCGATCCAAAAGGCACCAGCATTTTTGTGGATGTGGTGCCTTTTGGCTTTCTTTTCCAGATCAGGCATACCCCGCGATATGCCAGATCCGGCTTTTTATGTATCAGGCACCGCTCCTTAGAATATTACCTGATATGTCATCTGTTTATAACCGCCCGGTAGACACCGCTATTAGGTGTCAGCCGGGCGGTTTCCTGCTATCTGGCATACAGCCTCTTAGAAAAGAGGTGGTGTGCCTGATAATTGTTATTGGCATTCTGACATATTTTAGGGTATGTCCGATTCCAAAAAGACAGCCTCAGACATGCCTCTTTTAAAGAAAACGGAGCCAGTTTGAAAAAACGGAATGCCAGGCACCCCCTGCCCTTCTTCCAGGTTCCGGAATAATATATGCAAAATCAAGAAGAGCTCCGGCGCTGTTCTCATGCAGGAGCCCGGATTTTTACTCAGCAAATGTCAGTATAAAGAATAAGAAAATAGGACCCTGCCGCTGGTCTCGTGCAGTAAACGATTTGCGATAAGCATGTTTCCGCACGAGACCAGACGACAAGATCCTCTTATTATTTAACCTTTAAAACATATTACTCTGCAGGCTGTGCATATGTGAAGAAGAAGTAACCGAACGAGGTGAATCCTACGTTGGTCCAACCCTTCATGCAGTACAGCTGGGTGTAATAGTAAACCGGGCATACAGGGAAGCCGCCTTCGCCAAAGAGGGTCTCTTCTGCTTCATAGAGGAGAGCATCACGCTCAGTGCTTGCAAGCAGTGTCTTGGCAGAAGCGATCTTCTCGTCAAAGTTGGCATCGGAGTAGCTGCCGTAGTTGTAGGAGTTGCCGGTAGTGAACAGTTCGAGGTAGGTTACAGGGTCGTTGTAGTCTGCGATCCAGCCGAGACGTGCAACGCCAAATGTGCCTTCACCGAGGCCGTTGGTGTAGGTAGCCCACTCCTGGTTCTGAGTGGTGATTGAAAGTCCGAGAACGTCCTCCCAGTCGGAACCGCATGCTTCTGCGATTGCCTTGTGGGTATCACTGGTGTTGAAGTTGTAGACGATAGTGGTGTTAGGATCCCATGCGCCCTCTTCTACTGCTTCGTTGTAAAGTTCCTGCGCAAGTTCGCAGCGGCCGCTGTAGGTGCTGAGATCCGCATCAGGATACTTTGCCTGAAGGGTGTTGTAGATAGCTCCAAGCTCGGAAACGCCAGTTGAGAAGTCAGTTCCGGTAGAATCAAGGATACCTGCTGCTACAAGTCCGGTAGCAGGAACCTGGCCGCCCTTGGTAACATTATTAACAATGTTTTCGCGGTCGATTGAAAGGGTCATAGCTGCACGTACACGCCAGTCAGTGACTTTAGTGCAGTTGAGGTACAGATAGTAGGTTCCTACGTACGGAAGTACGAAGCAGTCGCCGGAAGCCTTAAGGCTTTCGATCATATCTGCAGCGATGGTGTCGATGAAATTGTAAGCGCCTGACTGATAAGACTGAAGGATGTTGTCCTCGCTGTCTGACAGCCACCAAACGATCGCATCGGGACCAAGGTTCTCGTAATCATAGTATTTGTCGTTCTTTTCCATCTGGATATAGCTGTCATGGACCCACTTGGTTACCTTGTAAGGGCCGTTTACAACTATATTCTCGGGATCTGTCCAGGAGCTGCCTGCCTCGACCACGTCCTCACGAAGAGGCATAAGGGATGCGAATGCGCAGACCTCAAGAAAATAAGCGCAAGGGGACTCAAGTGTGATCTTGAGGGTCTTCGCGTCAACTGCCTCGATACCAAGCTCGGAAGGATCCTTCTCGCCTGCCTGGATAGCTGAAGCGTTAAGAACGATGCCGTCAAGGAAGTATCCGTACTCGGATGCGGTTGCGGGATCTACGACCCTGCGCCATGCGTATACGAAATCTTCTGCTTCAACGGGCTCGCCGTCTGACCAGAAAATGTCGTCACGAAGCGTAAAGGTATAAACTGTCTGATCCTCGGAAACCTCAGGATAATCAGCTGCCTGTCCGGGAACGATCTGTGTGCCGATGATGTTGCCGCTCTCATCCATAGCCTCACCGGTCTGAGCATACTTCATAAGGTTCTCGAACTGGTGCTGGGTGTAGGTCGATCCGTCAACGGATGAAATCAGGCCGGGATCGATGGTCTCGGGCTCGCTGGCGATGCAGGCATTTACTACAACGCCGTCAACTTCAGGTACAACAGCTTCTGTCTCGGGAGCTGCGCTCTCTGTTTCTGCAGCTTCGCTCTCGCTTTCTGCT
>JAIKVW010000025.1 GCA_024685315.1 Lachnospiraceae bacterium | reverse complement strand
AAAGAATTTGCAGACCAAGCATTACGCAGGAGGTATAGATATGGTGATCACCTGTCTTGATATGGAAGGCGTGCTGGTACCGGAGATATGGATCGAATTCTCCAAAGAGAGCGGGATCCCTGAGCTTTGCCGCACCACGCGTGACGAGCCTGATTATGACAAGCTGATGAAATGGCGTCTCGGAATACTGAAAGAGCACGGTCTGGGCATCAAAGAGATACAGGCCGTTATAGAAAAGATCGATCCGCTGCCCGGTGCAAGAGAGTTCCTTGATGAACTGAGGTCTGTCTGCCAGGTAATAATACTTAGCGATACCTTTGAGCAGTTCGCGGGCCCGCTGATCAGAAAGCTCGGGATGCCCACGATCTTCTGCAATACCCTTGAGATAGGAGAGGGCGGAGAGATCACAGGATATAAAATGAGGATTGAAAACAGCAAGCTCACAACGGTTAAGGCTCTTCAGTCGATTGGATATGATACGGTAGCAAGCGGCGACAGTTACAACGACCTGGGCATGATCCGGGCCAGCAAGGCAGGATATCTGTTCAGGAGCACCGAAAAGATCAAAGCGGATAATCCGGACCTCCCGGCATTTGAGGAATTCCAAGATCTGCTTTCCGCGATAAAGTCAGACCTGTAAGGTGGGTGCGAGACCCTACAATTAGGCTGACTTGTATGTTGACACCTTATTTTCTTTAATGTTAGGATTTACTGGAATTTAAATTAAGGCGCACTATGCCCTTTTTAGGGCGTAACGCTATTTATGAAGATAAGGAGTCCTGTGAAATGGCAAATTTAGTTCATGCTGCCCAGCGCAAGGCGTTTTCGGTAGTCCTTGACAACGTAATGAAGAAAGCCGAGAAGAGCCGCGGCGAAGGCTATGTAGAAGTTATCAATTACATGCAGAAGCTTATGGGCGATACCTGGCCTGACAGTGCTTATGATAAACTGAGGAATACTTTCTCAAAAGGCGGGAAGTACGCGCAGTTTTTTGACAGGATCCTTGAAAATACAGACACCGCTTTTATCAAAGGCCTTTTCATGTCGATCGGTTTCGAGGCAGCATTTACCGGATACCGCAAGGTAAAGGCAAATGAGAAGAAGTACGGATGCCACCTTCCCTGGCTCATCATCTTTGACCCTACTTCAGCCTGCAACCTTAAATGCATCGGCTGCTGGGCAGCTGAGTACGGATACAAGTCCTCTCTGACATGGGAGCAGATGGACGACCTGGTAACTCAGGGCAAGGAGCTCGGTATCCACGCCTACATCATGACCGGCGGCGAGCCCACCGTACGCAAGAGGGACATCGTAAAGCTTGCAAAGAAGCATTACGACTGCGCATTCATGCTCTTCACAAACGGCACCCTGGTCGACCAGGAATTCTGCGACGGCATGAGGGAGTCAAAGAATATCATTCTTTCAATGAGTATCGAGGGAGATGAGGAAGCTACAGACTCCAGGCGCGGCAAGGGCACCTTCCAGAAGATCATGAACGCGATGAACCTCCTCCATGAGAACGGCCTTGTATACGGAACTTCGATCTGCTATACCAGCGCTAACTATAAGGCAGTTACCTCTGACGAGTTCATAGATTTCCTAATCGACAAGGGCGTTACCTTCAGCTGGTATTTCCACTATATGCCTATCGGAAACGATGCCGACGTCAGCCTCCTGCTGAATCCTGAGCAGCGTGAGTACATGTACAACAGGATCCGTGAGATCAGGGGCTGGGAAGGCGGAAAGCAGCTGTTCTGCATGGACTTCCAGAATGACGGACAGTTCGTACACGGATGCATTGCCGGAGGAAAGCATTACTGCCATATCAACAGCAACGGCGACGTTGAGCCCTGCGTATTCGTTCACTACTCAACCGCGAATATCAAGGAGAAGCCGCTTATCGACTGCCTGAGGCAGCCGCTGTTCATGAAGTACCAGCAGGCACAGCCTTTCAACGAGAATATGCTTCAGCCCTGCCCGATGCTCGAGAATCCTGAGATCCTCAGGGAGATCGTTAAGCAGTCCGGCGCAAAGAGCACCGATATGATAAGCCCTGAGTCCGTTGACCATCTCTGCGATAAGTGCGAACAGTACGCAAAGGACTGGGATCCGGTCGCTGACAGGCTCTGGAAGCAGGGACACCCCGACTATGTTCCTTCAGAGAAGAGCAGGGTCGAGGAGCTCGTAAAGGAATCCTGACAAATGATCTTAAACACAAAAAACGCAGGCCGGAAGGTCTGCGTTTTTTATGTTTGCCATTATAAGATTTATTCGATCGGTCTGCCGGTCAGCATCTCGTAAGCCTGCTGGTACTTGGCGATCGTCTTGCCTACGATGTTATCCGGGAGAGTCCAGTCGTGGTCCTCGTTTTCCTTGAGCCAGTCGCGGGCGAACTGCTTGTCGAATGAAGGCTGGCTGCGGCCTGCTTCATATCCGGCTACCGGCCAGAAGCGTGAACTGTCGGGAGTCAGGACCTCATCCGCGAGAACGATATTATCCTTATCGTCCAGTCCGAATTCAAACTTTGTATCAGCGATGATTATTCCGCGGCTCTCGGCATAGTCAGCGCATTTCTTATAGAGCGCGATAGTAAGGTCGCGGAGTCTGGAAGCGTATTCCTCGCCCTTTACGGGATAAACCTTTTCAAGCACCTCTATGCTCTTCTCAAATGAGATGTTCTCGTCGTGGTCGCCGATCTCGGCTTTGGTTGAAGGCGTGTAGATGGGCTCGGGGAGCTTCTGCGATTCAACAAGCCCTTCGGGGAGGGTGATCCCGCAGACCGTACCGGTCTTTTTGTAGCTTTCCCAGCCGCTTCCGGTTATGTATCCGCGGACGATGCACTCTAGGGGCATCATGCGGAGCTTCCTGCAGAGCATGCTGCGTCCTTCAAATCTGGGATCCTGGAAGAATTCCGGCATATCAGCGGTATTATCAGAGATCATGTGGTTGGGGATGATATCCTTCGTGAAGTCGAACCAGAAACTGGACATCTGAGTGAGGACCTTCCCTTTTCCGGAGACCTGGTTGTTCAGGATCACGTCAAAGCAGCTGATCCTGTCGGTAGCTACCATGATAAGGCTGTCCCCGTTGTCGTATATTTCCCTGACCTTTCCTTCCTTAACAGGACTAAGAACTGTTGTTTCCATATCTATCCTCCAAAAATATAATGGTCAGAATCGCTGCTGAAAAAGCGCGCTTTTTGTTACTATATCACAAGTCTTGACAAAGGGAAACCTCAAAAATACAATAGTTTACAGTATTATATATTGTGAAAGCCTAGAGTGCGTTTTTTTGCCTGAAAAGCGGGTTTTGTGAGATGAAAAATGATATAATATTAATTAGAGGCGGACGCGTGATGGATCCTGTTTCCGGCATGGACAGGGTTACAGACGTGCTGGTGTGCGGAGCTTTTATCGCCGCTGTCGGGGACGATATCGACATCGCCCGGGAGGCGGAGAAAATGGCCGGTCTCGGGATCCTGCCGGAAGGATCTGCTGTTAAAGAGATCGATGCTTCCGGGCTTATCGTGGCTCCGGGACTTATGGATGCCCACGTACATTTCCGCGATCCGGGACAGACATACAAAGAAGACGTTTTCAGCGGGGCAAGGGCGGCAGCAAAAGGCGGTTTTACTACCGTGATCTGCATGGCCAATACGATCCCGCCGGTAGATACTCCGGAGAGGCTTAAAGCCCTCCAGGAGCGTGAAGAATCCGCCTGCATCCACGTGCTGCAGGCTGCTTGCGTCACGGAGGGCATGAAGGGGAAACGCCTGACTGACATGGAAGCACTGGCAGCTGCCGGCGCGGTAAGCTTTACCGACGACGGACTGCCTATCCTTGATGAAAAAGTGCTTGAGGCCGCATTTATAAAGGCCGCTGAGCTTGACATTCCGGTGAGTCTTCATGAGGAGGACCCGGCGTACATTGACGCTCCGGGGGTAAATAAAGGGAGAGTCGCAGAGCTGCTTAATTACGGAGGCGCATCGCACCTCGCGGAAGACGTTATGGTGCAGCGCGACTGCGATATCGCGCTCCGCACAGGGGCTTCTGTCTGCATACAGCACATCAGCTCAGGTTATTCCGTCGATATCGTAAGGAAAGCAAAAGCAAAAGGGGCAGACGTGCATGCGGAGGCGACGCCGCATCATTTTACGCTCACCGAGGACGCCGTGCTGGTCTCCGGAACCAATGCGAGGATGAACCCTCCGCTTAGGACGGAAGAAGACAGGCAGCGGATAATTGAAGGCATAAAGGACGGGACTATCGACATGATCGTTACCGACCACGCGCCTCACAGCCCTGAGGAGAAGGCTAGGCCGATGGAGAAGGCTCCGAGCGGCATAATCGGCCTGGAGACCTCTCTGGGGCTTGGGATACTGTCGCTTGTAAGGCCAGGACACATCAGCCTTATGAAGCTTCTGCATCTTATGAGCACCGCTCCGGCAGAATTCTACAGGATGGTCCCCGGGACTATCGCGGGCGGCGCAGCTGCGGATATCGTTATTTTTTCTGAAAGTGAGACCTGGAAGGCCGATCATTTCAGATCAAAATCGGTGAATTCCCCGTTTATCGGATGGGAGCTTCCCGGGAGAGTACATTTTACAATATGCGCAGGGGAGATAGTTTACGATTCAGAGAATGAGGACTGAGGCACCTTATCAATAAAGGAGGCATTGCAATGACGCTTACAGAGCTTCTGGAAAATGACAAAGAAATAATAATCAGCAATCTGAAGCAGGCAAAGACCCCGGAGCGGGCCGGCGCCGTGCTTGAATCCGAGCTTGATACGCTCATGTACAGGTACAGCGAGCAGTGCGAGAGTAATTCCGGGAGAAATGCTTCCGCCTACATGCTGCAGACCGCGAGGACCGCGGTCCCGATAGTTGACAGCATCGGAGAGACAAGCATCTGGGAGAGGTCAGGGAATACTCCCGTAAAGGAGAATAAGAGCATACCTCTGATCTCAAAGATAATGCTCGTCCTTGGAATAGTCGGCGCAGCGTTCGCAATAGTCCTGCTGGCTACGGACGTTTCGTCCATGCTGCAGCTCCAGAAACTTCCCGCCGCGATCATCAGCGCGGCCGCCGGGGTGCTTTTCACCTACATTTCAGGCGCCACCAGGAAAAGGAAGCCGAAAGAGCAGCCTGAGCCTGACCGGCAGGTGGAGATCTCGGTCGACGCAGAGAAGCTCTACAGATATCTCTACGCAATGAGCGTAACTATGGACAGGAACCTTAGGACCATCGCTGAAGAAGAGACTCAAAGGGCCCAGATCTCAGGGGGAGCCGACAGGGAAGAGCTTGAGGATTCAGGCGGACTCGAAGTCATTGCGGGCCTTCTGGAGGCTTCATACAGCGGCGACGGACAGTTCGCGCTCGACAAGATCCAGAACCTTAAATATTACCTGCATAAGAGCGGCATCGATGTCCTGGATTATTCCGAAGAGACCGAAAATTATTTTGATATGATACCTTCAAAGAGACCCGGCACCATAAGGCCGGCCCTCATGTCTAAAGGCAAGCTTATCAAGAAGGGGCTGGCAGGAGGCTTCTGATGGAAAAATTTTACGGATTTGACCTTGGAGATGCCGAAAGCGCGATCTCGAGGATGTACAAAAAGGACGCGGTCCCGCCCGAGATCATACGGGTATGCGGCGAGAAAAGCTTTATAACCGCATACGCGAATCTTGAGAACGGCGAGGTGCAGATAGGCGAGAAGGCCTGCTACAACTCGGCCGCAGTTAAGCGCCGCATCCGGTTTAAGAGCAGGTTCCTTTCAGACCCTGAAAGCGAGAGCGACGTAAGGCGGTTTGCGGCCGGGGTCCTCAGCGAGCTCTACGGAAGCGGGGACCTTGTAAAAGAGGATGAAGACTGCTGCTTCTATGTCGGATGTCCCGCGGGATGGGGCAAAAATGCCCGCGAAAGGTACAGGGAGATATTTGAGAGGTGCGGCTATCCTCCGACCAGGATAGTTTCTGAGTCGCGTGCAGCGCTTGTATCAGCCTGCCAGTCAAGGCATCTCCAGGTGGGCTACGACATCCTTTCAAAACCGGTGCTCGTGGTCGACATCGGTTCCTCGACGACCGATTTTGCCTATATTACCAACGGAAAAGAAACTGCGCTCCAGACAGCCGGAGAGGTAGCTCTGGGAGGCGGCCTTATGGACGAGCTGCTTCTGGACATCTGTGTGGATGCTTCGCGCGACAAATCAAAGATCCGCAAGGTGTTCGAAGAGAGCGAGCCCTGGAGGAACTACTGCGAGTTCGCTGCCAGGAAACTTAAGGAGAAATATTTCTCAGACGAGGCATACTGGAAGGATAATGAGTGCTCCGATACCGTGCTTATACAGTATCAGGAGCCGCTAAGGCTGCGCCTGTTCATGGATCCTCAGACAGCGGACAAGCTGACTACCGGAGGGATCCGGAGCCTTGGGGGAAGTTCATTCAAGTCAGTATTCGTCAGGAGCCTGAGGGACGTCCGGGACAAGATCGACGGGATCCAGCCTGAACTTCTCTTCCTCACCGGCGGAGTATCTAAACTTGAGGCAATACGCGGCTGGTGCAGCGACGTATTTCCGGAGTCGGTCGTGATAGCCGGGGCAGAGCCTGAGTTCTCCGTCTCAAGGGGTCTTGCCTGGAGCGGAAAGATCGACGAAGAGCTTCGCGAATTCAAGAAGGATCTTGAACTCTTCAAGGCTTCGCGAAAAGTCGAAGATATCGTAAAGTCCCACATGGAAGAGCTTTACAGAGGCGTAGTTGACACCATGGTGGACCCGATCCTCCAGGATGTTGCGGCACCGGTGTTTGAGCGCTGGAGAAAAGGAGAGGTCAGGACACTTTCCGATGTGGACGATATCATGCAGAGAGATGTCAATGATTATCTCAAGGGCGATAAGGCAAAAGGCCTGATGGTGAAGCCGGTATCCGCCTGGCTGCGTACTATCTCAAATGACCTTGAGCAGTACACCATCCCGATATGTGTGAACCACAATGTTCCGTATTCCGCGCTTAGCCTTAATTCATATCTTTCCGCGTCTGATGTTGACATAAAGCTTGACGCGAAGGATATTTTCGCGGTACAGGATGTCACCATACTGATAGATTCCATTATTTCCATCCTGGTCGGGCTTGTCTGCGGCGGCAGCGGAGTTGCCCTTATATCAAGCGGACCCGCAGGCATCATCGCGGGAGTCGTGATCTCGTTCATACTCCTTCTTCTCGGGAAGAACAAGATGGAAGAGGCACTTCTCAACGCGGATATTCCAAAGATCATGAGGAAGCTGATATCCAAGAATTCATTCGCTTCGAGGCTGGATTCGCTCAGCGCCTCCGTAAAAGACGGGCTTCTCAGCAATTTCGAGGGCGAGAAGAACGAAGAGATGATCGACAGGATGGTCGACGAGGTATCCGTCCAGATAGAGGAATGCCTCACGAAGATGGCGCAGGTGGTAGAGATACCGCTGGGATAGAAAACGCTGAATGATTCCTGAATAAATGTCCCTTTCGGCCGTCTGCCCGGATGTGCCGGAAGGGACATATTTAAGTTTTTGTAATTGCGAAGCATCCCGAGCCTGGGGAGCTGAATAGTTACAGGTTGATATTGTATTTGGCATGGGGCTTGTGATATACTGATAAAATATATGGGGGATTCTGCGCTCTTTCGGCAGGAACTCCCGGAGAGGTGGCTGTATGCTTAATCAGGATAAGATAGCCCTGATGACCAGGGCTGCTGCTTATGAGCAGCATGAGGGCAGGAAGGACCTGCGCTCAAACAGGTTTTTCTTCGGTTCATACGTGCGGTGGAATACACTGAAAGGAATCGTGTTCTTCACGATCGCGTATGTCCTCATTGCGGGCGTCTATCTGCTCTGCAATACGGAAACGCTGTTCAGCGCCTTTGCGGAAATGGATTTCAGACCGGTCTTTGAGCCTATAATCACTTACTACATAATTCTTGTTATCATTTATGCCGCGATCTGCGTTGCATGTTATATCTGGAAGTTCTTCTCTTCCAGGGACCGGGTCAGGGATTATTACAGGACCCTGAAAAGGATAGAAAAATGCAATCGGGAGGAACAGCAATGAATACGGTGCTGCTGATCAGAGAGAAGATCATATACATAGTCAGGGAATACGAGAACTGGTTCAGGATAGCCGGCAAGCTTCTGGTATTCTACCTTTTCTTCAAATACATGAACGGCGGGCTGTCTTACTACAAGATGCTGGACACGCAGGCGCTTAATACGCTCCTTGCGCTTGTATGCTCCATAGCCCCGACAGGGCTTGGAGTCGTAATAGTGGCGGCAGTGATACTGGTGCATCTGGCGCATGAATCCGTGGTAATTGCCTTGGCCGCGCTGGTCGTAATGGCGATCCTTTACCTGATCTTCATCCACTTTGCGTCAGGTGAGGGGGAGGTATTGCTCCTGGTGCTCGTTCCGGTGCTTATCCATTATAATCTGGGACTCGTTATCCCGGTAATCGCGGGAGTATTGTTTACCCCTTATGCAGCGGTGCCCTGTTTTGTATCGGCCTTTATGATAGGGTTTATCCGCGCCTCAATGGGGATCATTGAGACTTACGGGAGCTCGCTCTCAGTGAAGAGCATGGATTTTAATACGGTACTGGAAGCGGCTTCGGCTCTCTTTACCGACGCTTCCTTCGCACGCGCTGCGCTGTTCTACGGTATCGTGTGCGCAGTAGCCATCGTGGTCGTATATATTGTTTCAAGGTTCGAGTTTAAATACTCCTGGTACATCGCGATCGCCGCAGGCGCGGTTGCCCAGATCGTTGCAGCCTCCGCGATCGACGGAAGGCTTGGAGTGGATGCTTCCCAGTACGGGGTAGTTAAAGGTGCCATTCTCGGAGCCCTGATCGCGGCAGTGGCGCAGTTCTTTAAATGCATCGTTGACTATTCGCGCAAGGAATCTCTTCAGTTTGAAGATGACGAATATTATTATTACGTAAAAGCAATCCCCAAATATCTGGTCTCCGGCCGCGAAGGGATCACTGGCGGTGCAGAAGACCTGGATCTTGGAGAGGATGAAATATTAGACGCTGAATTTGAGACAGAGGATTGATAATGAGCGGACTGCTGAATATACTGAACTTCCAGATACCCAGGTCGGTCCGGGTGTCCAGTATAATTGAGATTATCATACTGGCTTACCTGATATACCATCTGATAAAGCTGGTCAAGGATACCCGCGCCTGGACACTGATCCGCGGAATACTGGTCATATTTATTTTTGCCATCCTGGCCTATGTTTTCAATCTGAGTACTCTGACCTGGCTGATATCAAACCTGGCCGCTGTGTTTATCACCATAGTAGCGATAATATTCCAGCCGGAGCTCAGAAGGGCGCTTGAGAAGGTCGGAACCGGACAGTATTTCTCAAGGTTATTCGGGATCAGAAATCTCGACGAGAACTCGCTTAAAGACCGCGCTGAGGCAAACAATGAGATCATAAGAGCGGTCTACGAGATGAGCAAGGTCAGGACCGGTGCCCTTATCGTTATAGAACGTCAGGTAAAGCTGAGCGAGTACGAGACGACCGGGATCGAGCTTGACGCTAAAGTGACGAGTTCACTGCTTATAAATATTTTTGAAAAGAATACACCCCTTCATGACGGGGCAGTCATCATCAGGGATAACCGGATCACCGCAGCCACATGCTATCTGCCGCTTACGGAAGAAAAGAACTTGAGCAAGGAACTCGGCACCAGGCACAGGGCGGGGATAGGCATCAGTGAGATATCCGACTGCTTTGTTATCATCGTATCTGAAGAAACCGGGAAAGTATCCACTGCGGAAGGCGGAAAGATCGAACAGGACGTAAGCCAGGAAGAGCTCCGCAATAAGCTGAATACGGATCCGGCTCTTCAAACGTCCGCAGTGAGCGTTATAAGCAGGCTGAGAGGGAAGAAGAGTAATAATGAAGGAAAGACTGACTCATAATCTGAGATACAAACTATTAGCTTTAGGACTGGCCGTCCTGCTTTGGGTCGTCATCTTTAATATCGAGGATCCTACTACAACAAGGGATTTTACCGACGTAGCGGTTACCGAGATCAATGCCGACGTAATTGAGCAGGCGGGACAGGCCTACACCTATGTCGACGGGAACACGGTTTCTTTCCGGGTAAAGGGAAGGACCTCCGTGATAAATGATCTGAGCGATGATGACTTTGAATGCATCGCCGACCTCTCAAAGGTCTCCGTGACCGGGGCGGTGAATGTGGACATAAGCTGTCCGAAGTATTCTTCCGAGGTCACCATTTCCCCGATCGGTTCGCAGACAGTGCTGCGGGTCGCGCTCGAGGACAGACTGGAGAAATCGTTCAGTGTGCAGGTCATCACGACAGGAACTGCTCCTGCCGGCAAATATATCTCGCAGGGGACTGCAACGCCTAACCTCGTGACCATAAGCGGTCCGGCATCTGAAGTCAATAAGATAAGCCGCGTAGCGGTATATGTTGAGGTTGCTGAGAACACGACCCAGGATATCTCCGCGAACGGGAATCTGGTGCTTCTGGATGCATCTGACAATGTGATCACCTCATCGACTCTTACGCTATCGGAGACGGCAGTCGCCGTCACCGTTCCCGTATACAATACCAAGACTGTTGCGCTTCGCATGGAGATCACCGGGGATCCGGCAGAAGGATACAAAGCTTCTTTGCTGGACTATGAACCGAAGGAGATCACCATCGCAGGGGCCAGCAGCAGCCTGTACAGTATCAGAAGCCTTTCTCTCGCCGATTACGATATTTCCGGAGCGGAAGAAAGCATAGAAGATACGCTTGTTATAGCAGACAGCCTTTCCGAAGCTCTGCCGGACGGGATCTATCTGACTAACAAGGAGGAAACGGTCGCTATTGCCGTCGATATCGAGAAAATTGAAGAGAAGAGCATAGCTGTTCCTGTATCTAACATAACGCTGGAAGGTATATCTAATGATTATACCTATACCTTCACAAGCTCAACGGTACCTGTGGTTTTCTCCGGCACCGCTGATGAGCTGGACGCAGTTGATGTATCGGATATTTCTCTGACAGGAGATATGTCCGGGGTCGGGACCGGAAGAGTATCTATAACGCTTACGGCAGTTTATTCCGGACCGCTTGAGATAGAGTACGAGGAAGAGACTGCGGTAACCGTAGTGATCGCCCAGGTCGTTTCAGAGCAGGACAGCACCGAGACTGAAGCAGAAGAATGATTTGTAATGAAAAGAAAGGCCTATAAGAAATGTTAAATGTAAATAAATACAAAAGAGTACCTGTAGTGGATTTCCCTGAGAGACAGTGGCCCGGAAAAGAGATCGAGAAAGCTCCGATCTGGTGCAGTGTGGATCTCAGGGACGGCAACCAGGCCCTTGTGGAGCCGATGGTAGTCGAGGAGAAGCTCCTTATGTTCAACGAGCTGGTCAAGCTCGGTTTCAAGGAGATCGAAGTAGGTTTCCCCGCTTCTTCTCAGATCGAGTATGATTTCCTCCGCACCCTGGTTGAAAGAGACCTTATCCCGGATGACGTGAAGATCCAGGTGCTCTGCCAGTGCAGGGAACATCTCATCAAGAGGACCTTTGAGGCAATAGAAGGCTGCAAGAACGTTATTTTCCACATCTACAATTCAACTTCCACGCTCCAGAGAGACGTCGTTTTCAATATGGACAGGGAAGGAATAAAGGAAATAGCTATATCCGGAACGGAGATGGTCAAGGAAGGCGCGAAGAACTTCAAGGGAAATCTCCAGCTCCAGTATTCCCCGGAGAGTTTCACAGGCACCGAGCTTGATTTTGCGCTCGATATCTGCGAGGCGGTCAAGGATGTATGGCAGCCCGACGCAGACAACAAGATCATTTTCAACCTTCCCGCGACCGTAGAGATGACTACTCCGAACGTCTATGCCGACCAGATAGAGTGGATGTCGACCCATTTTACAGACAGGGACAATATTATCCTCAGCATCCATCCGCATAATGACAGGGGATGCGGAGTCGCGGCTTCCGAGCTTGCCCTTCTTGCAGGCGCCGACAGGATCGAGGGGACCCTTTTCGGCAACGGAGAGCGCACCGGAAACGTAGATATCCTCAATATCGCCTACAATATGTTCTCACAGGGGATTGACCCCATGCTCAATCTCGAAGACATCAATGAGATAATCAATGTCTACGAGAAGTGCACAAAGATGAATATCGATCCCAGGCATCCCTATGCCGGCAAGCTCGTGTTCACCGCATTCTCAGGTTCCCACCAGGATGCGATCAACAAGGGCGTCAAGGCAATGGAAGAGCGCAAGAGCACCATATGGGAGGTGCCTTATCTTCCGATCGATCCTTCAGACCTCGGCAGGAAGTACGAGCCCGTTGTCAGGATCAACAGCCAGTCCGGAAAGGGCGGCGTTGCTTTCGTCATGGATCACTACTACGGATTCAGGCTTCCCAAGAGCATGCACAAGGAACTCTCTGATGAGATCCAGGCCATCTCCGAGCGCCAGGGCGAAGTTTCTCCTTCGCAGATCATGGACAAGTTCAGGGAGATGTATATCAATGCCAAGTATCCTCTGCACTTCAAGAGGATGGATATAATGGATACTCACTCTGAAGAGGGTGAATACAATACCAAAGTTACTCTCTATTACACTGACAGGGAAGAGGCCAGGGCAATAGAAGGAACAGGAAACGGCCCGATCAATGCTGCGAAGAACGCGCTCAGCAAGCAGCTGAATGTGAACGCGAAACTTACGATGTATGAGGAGCACGCGCTCACGACCGGTTCGGATTCGCAGGCCGCAACTTACATTGAACTCATGGACGCCAATACAGGCAGAAAGGCATTTGGCGTAGGTATAAGCTCGAATATCAACCGTTCTTCGATACGCGCGATATTCAGCGCAATTAACAGGTTGTATTATCACAAAAATGAACAGTCTGAAGAATAGAAGTATAAGCAACTTAGCAGTCGTTTTGCTTGAATTCGTCAACATAGGACTGTTTGCTTATATCTGGATAATATACTACAATTCAAAAGCTTTTACCGTCCTGGCGGTGCAGGGAGCAACTGTCGTGATCCTGGCCTACGTGATCATGTACAATATGCTCTGCCATACCTACAGGGCTTTCAAGATCGCGTCAAATTCGCTTGGCAACGCCCTTTTCGGGCAGCTGGTATCCTTCGGGATCGCGGATCTTGTTTCCTGGGTAAGCTGCTGCCTGATGCACAGATGGTATGTTGATATCATCCCGGGCCTCAGGATAGTTTTTGTGCAGCTTTTCTGTACAGGATTTCTCATCTTTATAATGAAGAGGGTCCTGAGGAAGCACCTTATCCCCAAGGCGACGATCATAATCCGCGGCAGGGATATTCCCTGCGCGGAGACCGATCTTTTCAAGAAGAAGCTTATGAAGAAGTATGCCCATCTGTACCGGGTATACAGGATAATGAGCGAAGATTCGCTTCCGACCACGGACCGCAACGAGGTCGAGCTTCTTGCGGGATATCTGGATGAAGCAGAGACCATTATCCTGTATGAGGTATCTCATGAGTGGAGGCGTGTGCTGTTCCAGGCTTCGATCCGAGACAAGAAGGAGCTTCTGGTCACGCCTACCATCTCTGACGTATTCCTTGAGGGGTTCAACCATAAGCCTTATATTGATACTCCGATACTGAAGTTCGAGTACAACAGCGAGAAGAGCGCCTACAGGGTCGTAAAAAGGATCCTTGACGTTATATTTTCCGTTATTGCCCTCGTTATCCTTTCGCCGCTTTTCCTGGTAGTTGCAATTTGCATCAAGGCAGAGGACGGCGGCCCGGTATTCTATAAACAGGAAAGGTATACCATGAACGCCAGGAAGTTCCGGATAATCAAATTCCGGAGCATGGTGGTGGATGCCGAGAAGAACGGTTTTATTCCCAGCACCGAGGGAGACCCGAGGATCACGAAGGTTGGGAAGGTGATCCGCGCGACCAGGATCGATGAGCTCCCGCAGATCATCAATATCCTGAAGGGGGACATGAGCTGGGTCGGCCCCCGTCCGGAGCGCACCGAGCATGTCGAGGAGTACACAAAGAACATTCCCGAATTCAACTACAGGCTCCTGGTAAGGGGCGGCCTTACCGGCTATGCGCAGGTCTTCGGAAAATACAATACTACCGCCTACGATAAGCTCAGGCTTGACCTGATCTATATTGAGAATTTCTCAGTACTAATGGATCTGAGGATCCTGGTGCTGACACTTAAGATCATATTTACTCCCGAGGCTACCGAAGGGTTCACTCAGGAAGATTCCGACAGGATCAGCGGAAAAGATGAAGGATAATATAAAGTATTCTGTCCTTATGGCTGTTTACAGCGGGGATGATCCCTCGCTCATAAAGGCTGCTGCGGACAGCATGCTCAGTCAGACTATAAAACCGGACCAGTTCGTCATAGTAGTGGACGGTCCGGTTTCAGACGAAATAGAGGAAGCCCTGCGCTCCCTCATGAGGGAAGCGCCGGGACTTTTCCGTATAGTTGCAAGGCGCAGGAACAGGGGGCTCGCGAGCTCGCTTAATCTGGGCCTCAGATTATGTAAAAACGAATTCGTGGCCAGGATGGATGCGGACGACGTATCGCTGCCGGAGCGCTGTGAAAAAGAACTCGAAGCCCTTATGGCGGCCCCTGATGCTGCGGTCTGCGGATGCCAGATCTGCGAGACCGGTGAGGACGGTAAGCCTAACGGGATAATGAGAACGGTCCCCTGCACCGAGGCAGAGGTACGCAAGTTCATGAGAAAGCGCCAGCCCTTCAACCATCCGACCGTTATTTACAGGAAAAGCGCGGTGCTTGCCTGCGGGGGATACCCCGGTCTTCGGAGGAAGGAGGACTTCGACCTGTTTTCAAGGCTCCTATCATCCGGATATGAAGGGATCAACATTCCCGAGGCCCTCTACCTTTACCGCGCAGGAGACAGCAATTACCGCAGAAGGAAAAGCCTTCAGAATTGTCTCTCGGCAATAAGGGTTTACTGGAGGCATTTTAAGCGCGGAGGCTGCGGCCTGGGCGATTTCCTGCTGATATCGTGCGCGGAAGCTGCTTTTGCGGTGCTTCCGGTGGGCGCCGTAAAATACCTCTCCGAGAACTTCCTGAGGGAAAAAAGCGAATGAATATTAAGTATTTCCTGCATTTTATGGTCAAGGTGCTGCTACGGACGGTCCTGCATGTGTTCTGGATCTTTCCGGTGCGGCAGAACAGGCTGTTTTTCATTAACGAGCTTTCCTATACCTACGGGGACAGCCTGAAATATATAAACGAGTATATCCGGGAAAAGCGCCCCGGGAAGTATCAGGTCATCTTTCCGGTGAAGGATACTGCGGAAGAGGGCTCCGGGAAGTTCATCCCGGTAAAGCCGCACTCCAGGCTCTATTATTATTATATTATGACCAGCAGGGTCATTATTTCAAACGCCGGAGGGTACTCGTATCTTCCGCTTAGGAAGAGCCAGAAGGTCATCAGCACCTGGCATGGCGGAGGCGCCTACAAGAAGGTCGGCGGCGAAGTATTTAAGAACAGGTGGAGCAGGCTTGAATCGAAGATGAACGCCGGCAACCTTGACTACATGCTTTCATCCTGCCTGTATTTTTCAAAATATGAGTGCAGGTCGATGGACATACCGCCAAGGAAATGTGTCCCTTCGGGGATCCCGAGAGTGGATATCTTTTTCAAAGATACCGGAATGATCCGGGAAAAGGTATTCAATTACTACGGGCTTAACAGGGATTCGCACCTGGTCATTTATGCGCCGACCTACAGGAGCGATATGAATGACTATGTGGGCGGGCTCTACAGCAGTTCCGGATCGGAGCTTGACAGTGCCAGGGTGACTGCGGCATTCGCTCAGCGTTTCGGCGGAAGCTGGGATCTTGGAATCAGGCTGCATCCCAAGCTTAAAGACATCGCAAAGCCCGCGGAAGGCTGCCTTGACCTCACCGGATATCCGGATATGCAGGAGCTGCTCTGCGCTGCAGGTGCCGTGATAACCGATTATTCTTCCCTCATGTGGGATGCGGGCTTTACCGGGAAACCGTGCTTTATATTCGCTCCTGACATCGATCAGTATGAAAAGGAGCGCGGGTTCTATGTCCCGGTATCGGAATGGCCCTATATTGTTGCAAAAAGTGAAAATGAACTTGTTTCCCGTATCCTCAGGTTCGACGAATCCGCTTACAAGGATGCTCTGAAGAAGCATCACGAGGCTATCGGGAGTTATGAGAAGGGCAGGGCCTGTGCAATTGCCTTAAAGCTAATAGAGAGGAGTTGAGAGATCCGTTATGGATGATGGCATACGGTTGCAAGTGACGGCAATAATATTACTTCTTGCTCTTGCTGCCTATTTTGCAGTCGCAGAGACGGCATTTGCCGCCGCCTCACGTACCAGGATCAGGACAGCCGCTGACCGCGGCGAGAAAAACGCAGTAAAGGCGCAGTTCGTGCTTGATAATTTCAATAAGGCTATCAGCACTATACTTATCGGGACAAACATAGTCCACATGTCCGCAGCGGCCATAGTGACCGTTATGGTAACGCGGATCTGGGGGCTTAGCGCCGTTACACTGAGTACGGTAATAACCACCATAGCAGTATTTTTCTTCGGGGAGATGCTGCCGAAAACTATCGGAAAGAAATACCCGGAACGCTTCGCCAAATCATGCGCGCCGCTCCTGATCTTCTTCATGAAGCTGTTCGCCCCGGTCGCATTGATCCTTTCAAAGATCGGAGAGGCCGCAGCAAGCCTGAGCCGTGAAGATGACGAGATATCAGTCACGGAAGACGAGCTCTACGATATCATCGAAGACATGACGGAGGAGGGCAGCCTTGACGAAGAGCAGGGCGAGCTGATCTCGTCCGCGCTCCAGTTCGGAGACGTGGAAGTAGAGAGCATACTGACCCCCAGGGTGGACGTAGCCGCTATAGACGCGGCCTGGACGCCGGAGCAGATTCTGAAGGTCATACAGGAGAACAATCATTCGCGTTTCCCTGTATACGAAGGTTCCGTGGACAATATTATAGGGATCCTGCAGATCCGCAGATTCCTCAAGCATTATCTGCGCTACGGGGACAGGATCAAGGTTAAAGATCTTCTGGATGAGGTGCTTTTCGTCCATCAGAGCATGAAGATCGACGACCTGCTGCCTATACTTTCGCGCAGGCAGATGAACCTTGCGGTCGTTACGGATAACTACGGCGGTACCCTCGGGATCGTGACCGTGGAGAATATCCTCGAGGAGCTGGTCGGAGAGATCTGGGACGAAGACGACGTCGCGGTAGAACCAGTAAAGGATATACGCGAGGGAGCCTGCATCGTAAGAGCGGATGAGTCGGTAAGCGACGTATTCGACCATCTGGGCTACGAAGACCCCGAGGATGACGAGGAACTGGTAAATACGCTCATGGGCGAGTGGGCCTACGAGCATTTTACCAAGATACCTGAAGCCGGGGATTCATTTATATACCACGGCATCAAGGTAACCGTTCTTGAAGTATTCCACAACAGGATCATGAGACTGAAGGCCGAGCTTGAACCGGAGTCTCCTGAAATCCCGGAAGGGGGTGAAGGATGATGACGGAAATCATTCTAGTAACGGCAGGCATAATCCTGTGCATCATACTTTCGGCATTTTTCTCATCATCTGAGATCGCCTTTACTTCCTGCAACCCGATGAGGATAGAGAATGAGGCAGAAGAGGGTTCAAAGCCCGCACGGATCGCTCATTTCATAATCGAACATTTTGAAGACGCGCTCTCGGCGATACTTATCGGGAACAACCTCGTGAACATAGCTTCATCCGCGCTGGCCTCGGTGTTCGTCATCATCGTTACCGGAGGCGACAAATATGCCTGGGCCGCGACCATCATTATCACCGTTCTGGTAATTATCTTCGGGGAGACCATGCCGAAGATAGTCACCAGCAAGAGCCCAAACAGGATGGCTCTGAGATTCTCGTATCCCGTAAGGGCGCTCATGTTTATCCTGAAGCCGCTCATCATGCTGACCGTAGCACTCACACAGCTTCTGACCAACGGGATGAAGAGCGACAAACAGGATGATGAAGAAGAAGCCGCCCTTGAGCTGCAGTCTATCATTGAGACCGCGGAAGATGAGAACGTTATTGACGAGGGCCAGTCAGAGCTCCTGCAGAACGCTATCGAGTTCAGGGATATTTCGGCAGACGAGGTCATGACCGCGAGGGTCGACGTGGTCGCCATAGATATCGATGATGACAGGGATGAGATACTTTCCGTGATCATGAATTCGCACTATTCAAGGATCCCGGTATATGAAGGCAGCATCGATAATATAATCGGCATACTTCATCTCAATCATTTCCTTAAAGCAGAGGCGGCTGACCGGAATGCTGACATAAGGCGGCTGCTTATGAAGCCCTGCTATGTATACAAGACCGTCAAGCTTCCCGAGCTGGTAAAGCTGTTCAGGAGCGAGCAGCAGCATCTCGCAATAGTAACGGACGAGTACGGCGGGACCTTCGGGGTAGTTACCCTGGAAGACGTGCTGGAACAGATAGTAGGAGATATCTGGGACGAGACCGATATAGTCGAACATGATTACATCAAGATCAGGGAAGACGACTACATAATTGACGGCGATATGCAGCTGTCAGATTTTGCAGAGCTTCTGGGACGCGATGAAGAGAGCTTTGAGGCGGAGAGCGAGACTCTCGGCGGATGGACCCTTGAGAATTTCGGAGGCTATCCGAAAGCAGGAGATTCTTTCATAGCGGAAGGGCTCAAGATAACAGTTATGTCCATGGACGGGCACAGGGTAGAAAAAGTGCGTGTCCGCAGGGAAAACAGCTAGGCAGCATGCCCGGAACCGCAGAGTTTCGGAAAATGTCCTTAAAAAGGAGGAGAGCCAGTGACCGCAAGGCCGCTGGCTTTTGAATATGAAAAAGAAATATTGCTGAAAATGCAAAAACAAACTGGAATTGTTCTTACAATTTTAATCTACTATAAGTTTGTGATGAGATGATTTAGACTTTGTGAACAAATTGTGAATAGGCAGACCTTATTGTTGCTTTTTTCACAATCAATAAGGAAAATGGCAATAGATTTTACTTCACATTGCACGATGATAGTGGTATAATTACATAGTAATTTTCAAGACTAATATTCTTTAAGAGGGAGGTTTTAGTTTATGAGTCTTGGTGTTTATGCTGTCATCGCCTTTATTCCGATCATCGTGACGATCGTTCTCATGATCGCGTTTAACTGGCCTGCAAAGAGGGCACTGCCGCTTGCCTGGGCTATCGCGCTTGTTATCGCAATCGCTCTGTGGCATATGTCCGTCAAGAGCGGTATCGCGTATACGCTCACCGGTTTCCTTAGTGCATTCGAGACACTGGTAATCATCTTCGGAGCTATTCTGATCATGAATACGCTTTCGCGTTCAGGTGCAATGTCCGCTATCAACAGGATGTTCACGCACATCACCCCTGACGCGCGTCTTCAGGCGATCATTATCGGTTTCATCTTCGGCGCATTCATCGAGGGTGCTGCCGGATTCGGAACCCCTGCAGCTCTTGCTGCACCGCTGCTCATCAGCGTAGGATTCCCTCCGCTTGCTGCAGCTATCATAGCTCTTGAGTTCAACTCTGTTCCCGTCTGCTACGGTGCTGTAGGTACTCCTACCAACACCGCATTCAGCACCATCGCAGGATCCCTTACAGGGTACAGCGATACCAATGTTTACAGGATGGCTCTTACCAAGTACACAGCTATCCACATGGCTATCGGAACTTTCCTTATCCTCATCGTAGGTGTCGGAATCCTCTGCAAATTCTTCGGCAAGAGGAAGAAATTCTCCGATGTTGTTCCTGTAATACCGTTCATCATTTACGTTTCTGTTCTCTTTGACGTAATCTATCTGCTCATCGCTTCATTCATCGGCCCCGAGCTCGTATCACTCGTTGCAGCTGTAATCACCCTGTTCGTAGTTATCTTTACTACCGGCAAGGGATTCCTCGTACCGAAGGATGTATGGACATTTGATGAGAAGGAAAAATGGGATTCCACCTGGCTTTCAACTACCAAAGTCGAAGCTCCGAAGACATCCAATATGCCGCTCGTCAAGGCATGGATCCCTTACTTCATCATCGCTATCGTTCTGGTTCTTACCCGTGTATCTCAGAATGTCGGTATGGATTGGGCAAACAGCATGAGGAAGTTTACGGTCGGAACCGGCTCAAGCAATGCTATCCTCGGCCTTAACTGGAACTGGGCGATCCTCTGGAGCCCCGGTATCGTATTCATTATCGTAGCTCTTATCACGGTCGCTATCCACGGCATGAGCGGCGAAGCTGTTGCCGGAGCATGGAAGGATACATTCAAGATGGTCAAGGGAGCAGCTATCGCGCTTCTCTTCGGCGTTGCGATGGTTAACCTTTTCCGTTACAGCAACGTGACCGTACTTGCAAATGATCCTGCTTCCACCGAAGTCATTGCCAGCTCGATGCTTGTCGTTATGGCGAAGGCACTTGCGGCTGTCTTCAAGGTTGCGTATGTCGTAATTGCTCCGTTCATCGGTGTGCTCGGCGCGTTCATGTCCGGTTCGAACACGGTATCAAATACCCTGTTCTCAGCTCTTCAGTATCAGGCAGCTGTTGAGGTCGGACTTCCTACCGTTATCATAGTTGCGCTCCAGAACAACGGCGGCGCTATCGGTAACATGATCTGCGTAAATAACGTTGTATCTGCTACAGCTACGACCGGTACTGTAGGTAATGAAGGAAGGATCATACGTACGAATATTCTTCCTTGCGTACTGTTCTCGATCCTGGTAATCGTTATTGCATGCGTAGAGATGTTCGTGCTGCATGTAAGCGATCCGGTAGAGACAGGCGCTATCGTGAATTTCATGACTATGCTGTAAGAGCTTTTGTGAAGTAAGTACTGAATTATCACAATTTATTGTTTGCTTCCGGAGAGGCCGCAGTTTTCACGCTGCGGTCTTTCTGTTTTTGTGGGTGGAGCGGGCCTTCTGCACGGCCGTAAATGGTATCCTGGTGGGGGGAGTTGACATATTCAGGAAAGCTGATATAATAATTCTGTATAGCTATTGTAACAATTTTGAAATAAACGTACAGAGGTCGTACAGAAAGGGGGAGAAGATATTTGTTGTACTTTGCGCACGCAGTCAGAACAATATGTATCGTAATTCCCATGCTGGTGAATGTCAACTCGGCCAGGGCGTGGCAGGATTCCCGCAATGAGTCGAAGTGTGATGCTCCGGTAAATTATTTAAATATGGTCTCATCTGCTGAAGATAATCTTGAACGCTATGCGGAGATATCGGATGAGATAGAGGGTTATTCTGCTGAAGCTAAGGAATATGCCGATCTGGCATCAAAATATGCCGCTCTTTCATCCAAGATACTCGAGAAAGACTCTTTCGATCAGAAAGCCTACGAGTATGCAGCACTTGCAGATAAATATGCAGGAATGGCTAATGAGGCCGTTACTGAGATAGCACAGGCAGAAGAGGAAGAGAGACTGGCAGCCGAAGAGGAAGCAAGGCTTGCAGCTGAGGAAGAGGCAAGGCAGGCTGCTGAGGAGCAGGCAAGGATCGCCGCTGCTGAGGAAGAGGCAAGAAGAGCAGCTGAGGAGGAAGCACGGATAGCTGAAGTTGCTGAGGCCGATCCTGATGAAGAGGACAACACAGGTTCCGAGCCCGAAACAGTAGCTGAGACTCCTGAGACTGAAGAAAGCTGCGAGACTGAGACCGAAGAGGAATCTGAGGATAACGGATGGGACGGTTCCGTTCTTACCGCATATAAGGGAGTCAACTACGGACCTTCAGGCAAAGAGACATATTATAATCTCGACATGACCCCGGTCATCACTCTAATGAGGAACCTTGGGTATTCAGAGTCCGATTATCCTTACTGGATCCGCGATGACGGATGCAAGATGTTCGGAGATTACATTATATGCGCTGCAAATCTTGACGAGCGTCCGAGAGGTACTCTGGTACTGAGCTCGCTCGGAATGTGCATGGTATGCGATACCGGCGGATTTGCCTCGGTCGACAGATACTGGATAGATATTGCAACGAACTGGTAAAACGGTTCTTTTACAGATAAAATTAAAGAACTAAAAGGTATTGCTCCGCAGCGCCTGACCGGATGGCTGACGGGGCAATATCTTTTATTAGAGTATTGCAAGGTGTGATATAATAAATGGAAACACATTCTGGATAATCTAAGAGAGCTAAGTTTGACAATTATGAAGTATGATTTTACAAGTATAATGGACAGGAAAGGCAGGGACGCGATTGCAGTTGACCTGCTGCATGCCCCGGGGATGATACCGGAGGGAGAGACGCCAGAAGGCGTGAGCCGCATACCGATGTGGGTCGCAGACATGGATTTCGCGACCTGCCCTTCAATAATAAGGAGTGTGTCTGAGAGGCTCAGCGAACCGCATTTCGGATATTTCCTTCCCAGGGAGGTATATACCCGGAATATCCTTGAATGGCAGGATCATTACCATGGCAAATACCTGGATGCCATAGGCGGCCTTTCGGAAAAATATATCGGTTTTGAAAACGGCCTCCTCGGCGGAGTGACAAGCGCGCTCAGGGTGATCTGCCCACAGGGCGGGAATGTCCTGGTCCATTCTCCGGTTTATGTAGGCTTTTCCGGCCTGCTGGAGAATAACGGCTATAATATAATTACAAGCCCTCTGGTGAGGGATGCCGGCGGGACCTACCGCATGGATTATGAAGACATGGAGGAGAAGATATCAAAGCATAAGATACATGCCGCGATATTCTGCTCTCCGCACAATCCTACCGGAAGAGTCTGGGAGATGGAAGAGCTGCAGAGAGCGGCGGAAATCTTCCGCAAGTATGATGTGTATGTAGTCTGCGATGAGATCTGGTCAGACCTCATCCTTTCCGGGGAGCACATTCCGCTTGCCTGCATCTCCGAGGACATGAAGCACCGGACCATGACATTCTATTCTCCGGCGAAGACCTTTAATCTCTCGGGGATCTCGGGGGCTTACCATATAGTCTTTAATGACTACCTGAGGGACAGCCTCGCGAAGGTAGGGTCGCTCAGCCATTATAACTGGATGAATATGCTTTCTATGTACGCTATGATCGGTGCCTATACCGGTGAAGGCAGGGAGTGGCTGGCGCAGCTCCTGGACGTCCTAAGGGAGAACGTGTCCTATGCCTGCGGATTTATCCGTGATAATTTCCGCGGGATACAGGTCAGCGATCCCCATGGGACTTACATGCTGTGGCTTTCCTGCGAAGAGTTCTGTAAGCGTAACGGCATAACAATAGATGAGCTTCAAGGCGAAGGCGTCCGGGCAGGAGTGATCTGGCAGGACGGAAGACGTTTTGAACAGGGATACAATATAAGGATGAATCTGGCGCTGCCGACAAGCCTGGTACACGAGGCTTTCGGAAGGCTTAAGAAGGCGTTTGCCGACAAAGGATGGATATGAAGGTGAGGGCTTGTATGATGGATAAGATCAGAAAGATTTCAGGAATTATCCTGCTGGCATTTCTTTGCTGCGGGATCACGATCTCTGCGCATGCAGGGTCCATGAATTACGGGACCAATACCGAAAAGGAAACCGAGACACAGGCAGTGGTCCCGGATTACGTGATGTGGGGAAGCAGGCCTGCGAAGAACGAATACTACGTGGGAGAAGAGCTTGACGTTTCCGGAGGGACTCTCCATGTCGTATACACCGACGGAAGCTCCAAAGACGTGGAGATCACCAAGTCCATGGTGAATGGGTTTGATTCCAGCAAAGCAAATCCGCGGCAGATACTGACCGTTAATTATACCGAGGAAGGTCTTTCTGCCCAGCTGACATACGAGGTCATTATCAAGAATAATAACCCCAAAAGCATAAAGATCACCAAAGAGCCCCAGATGACTGAGTTCACATGCGGCAACGTGTTCCATTATTACGGCATTGAGGTAACCGTTACCTACAGCGACGGGTCCACTGAGGTCGTATATATGGACGATATCGAATGCGACGAACCCGACATCCTCACGATCACAGGGGATTGTCTTGATGATATTGTAAAAGACGGATATGCCGTCATCCCTGTGACTATAAGCTACCAGGGCCTCAAAGACACTTACGATATCAAGCTGTATCCTAACGAGTATGAGCTGAGCCTTGGCCTCAGGACAGTGGTCTACAGGTCTTCAAGGCTTACGGTCACTCATGATGCTGACGGAAAGATCGTCAATATCAAGGACGGCACCATGGTCTATGTGGCTGATTCAGCCTGCGAGGACTTTTATACGATCTATGTGGACGGCGAAAGGGTCGGAAATTCCTACTACAGCGCGGATCCGGATTACGGCTCGACTATTATTACCGTATCCAGGGGTTTCATCCAGGACCTTACATTCGGGCAGCATGACATCGTGCTTGTGTTTGATGACGGGATCGTTAAAACTGATTTCCAGGTGACAGGATCTCCTTATACACCGGAACAGCCTGAGACGGAGACCGAAACAGAGACGGAGACAGAGACAGAAACAGAGACAGAGACAGAGACAGAGACTGAGACCGAAACAGAGACTGAAACGGAGACCGAGACTGAAACTGAGACAGAGACAGAGACCGAGACGGAAACAGAGACAGAGACAGAGATCAGCCTCCAGACCGAGACAGAGACCGAAAGCTCTGAAAGCAAAACTTCCGGAACCCTGCTTTGGGCTCTCGCAGCAATCATTGCTGCAGCTTGCGCGGCTCTCCTGGCAGTTATAATTATTCTTTACAGACGCCTCAAAGGCACAGCGCCAGAGGCTGATGAGAATGACATTTACGATGACGATGAAAACGGAGAGGATGAAGAGTAATGGATTGGATAACCCAGCTGGATATTAATGTCCTGATGTTTATACAGGAGCACTTAAGGAGCGATATCTGGACTCCATTCTGGCAGCTGCTGTCTTTTCTCGGCGACAAGGGGATCTTCTGGATAATAACTGCGCTGGTCCTGCTTATCCCTAAAAAGACTCGCAGGGTAGGCTTTGCGGCAGGAGTATCCATGGCCATCTGCTATATAACAGCCAATCTAGTCCTGAAAAACGCAGTTGCAAGGATCAGGCCGTATGACCTGTACAATGCTCTGACGATACTGGTCGAGAAGCAGAAGGATTTTTCATGGCCCTCAGGACATACAGTCAACGGCTTCTCCTGTGCTCTCATTTACCTTTACATGTTCCCGCCGTACATAGGGATACCTGCGGTGATACTCGCGGCGCTTATCTCGCTGTCGAGGCTGTATGTAGGGGTGCATTATCCGACCGACATTATCGGCGGATTCCTGATCGCGCTTATTGTAAGCCGGATAGTCTATTTTGCGCTGAGAAAGCTTTATTATAAGATGGATCTGAAGAAAAAGCAGAAAGAGGTTTCGTATGGGGAGCAGTAGAGGTCCTGTAATTGAGATCCGGCTTGGATCGCTCCTGCAGAACGTATCGTTTACTGCGGAAAAATGCCATCAGGCAGGAATAAGCCTTGCCGGGGTGGTGAAGGGAATGGCCGGAGATACGAGATGTGCGCTCACAATAGAAAAAGGCGGCGCTGACTATATTGCGTCATCCAGGCTTTGCGAGCTCCGCGATGCAAAGCAGGCGGGCGTGCGCATCCCTACTATGTCACTGAGGGTATCGATGATCAGCGAAGTCACTGATGTAGTAAAGGACGCTGATTATTCGCTCGAGAGTGACCTCGAAGTGCTTAAAGCTCTGAATGCGGAAGCAGTGAAGCAGGGCCTCACGCATAACGTTATCCTGATGAAGGACATCGGAGATCTGCGCGAAGGCTGGTGGGAGGAAGACGAGTTCATATCTGCGGCTTTATACTGCGAAAGGGAACTGCCCGCCATACATGTCGCCGGCATAGGCACCAATGTGGGCTGCTACGGTTCCGTGGTCCCGACCTGCGAAAAGCTTAAAGAGCTCACGGACTGCGCAGAGAAAGTCGAGGGAGCGATCGGAAGGAAGCTCGAGATAATCTCTGGAGGAGCCTCCTCAAGCTTTGTGCGGGTGCTGGACGGTGATATGCCCGAAGGGATCAATAACCTTCGCATCGGAGAAGGTCTGTTCCTTCCGATGCTCTATGAAAATGCCTACGCGCATAAAGTCCCTCAGATGAAGCAGGACGTGGCTGTCCTCAGCATGGAAATTCTTGAGGTCCGCGATAAACCCACTTATCCGGTCGGAGAGCTCGGAGTCGACGCTTTCAGCCACAAGCCGGTATATGTTGACCGGGGCATAAGGAAGAGAGCGCTCGCAGCAGGAGGAAGGGCGGATTACGGCTTCCCGGACGAGATCATTCCTCTGGATGAAGGCATCTCGCTGATCGGGGCCTCAAGTGATCACACCATCCTGGACATAGAAGACTGCACCCGGGATCTGAAGCCCGGCGGCAGGGTCAGCTTCTACATGAATTATCTTGCAATGCTGACGGCAGCCGGGGCAAGGGATGTTTCCCGGGAGTACATTGAATAGGGACTCTCTGAAATCGTAATAAATAAAAATAAGGGACAGATACGATGCGAAATTCTTCGCAGCATATCTGTCCCTTTTTGATGATCATGTATGCGGCTTCGGATCAATCCTCTTTCTTTGGGTCATCCTTGAGGATGAGGTTAAGGATGATTCCCATGATGAGAGCGGTAGCAATGCTGGTGATCTGGACAGGACCGAAGTTGAGTACGAGTCCGCCAATACCGAGCACCAGGATAACGCTCACTACGAAGAGGTTCTTGTTGTTGTTTAAGTCTACCTGCTGGATCATGCGGAGACCGCTTACTGCGATGAAACCGTAGAGAGCTACGCAGATTCCTCCGACGATACAGGTAGGTATCGTGTTAATGAAAGCAACTACAGGCTTAAGGAAAGCCACGATGAGGCAGAGGATAGCAGTGAGGGTGATCGTGTGGGTAGATGCGTTCCTGGTGATCGCGATACATCCGATGCTCTCGCCGTAGCTGGTGTTAGGGCATCCGCCGAAGATCGCGCCTGCGATAGATCCTAATCCGTCGCCGAGAACGGTCTTGTCAAGGCCGGGATCCTTGATCAGATCTCTGCCGATGATGGAGCTCAGGTTCTTGTGATCAGCTATATGCTCTGCAAAAACTACGAAAGAAACGGGGATGAAAAGCAGGGCAATGTTCGCGACGCCGGCTGCACCAGAGAGGAGGGAAGATCCCTGCTCGGCAGCTTTTACGATCGTGAAATCAGGAACCGCGAAGAGGCTGCTGACGGTGAAAGGACTGAAGTTCTCTACGAGCGGTGTGAAATCAACGACCTTAAGGTAATCGATACCGGCTGCGTTACCGATGGCGGTAAAGATAGCTGCGACAACATAACCTGCAAGAATACCGATTATAAAAGGAATTGCCTTAGCGGTCTTGTTTCCCTTTACTGAAGCGAAAGTCGTAACAAGGAATGCGATCAGGCCGCAGAGGATGTGGATGAGGTTGTAGGAACCGCCTGCGGTATTGTTGAGGTTGTTGACTGCAGAGCTGCAGAGGCTGAGTCCGATAAGGGCTACAGTAGGTCCGATGATTACGGTAGGCATAAGTTTGTCTACCCATCCTGTGCCGGCAAAGTGGACGATCACAGAGATCAGTGTGTAGACAGCTCCCGCGAAGATCGCTCCGAGAATGATCCCGAGATAGCCGAAAGCAGTTGCCCCGATAAGAGGAGAGATGAATGCGAAAGAACTACCAAGGAAAATAGGGCTTTTTCTGCGGGTGATAAGCAGATAAAGAAGTGTTCCGACACCGGCTCCGAAAAGTGCTGCCGGCTGACTCATCTGTACGTCTGCTGACGCGCTGCTTAGGTTGACAAGCGTGGGGACCAGTAGAGTTGCCGCGATAATGGCGAGCAGCTGCTGGATGGCGAAAACAAGGTTTTTGCCGAACGCAGGTCTGTCTTCGACCTGGTAGATCATGTTGTTCATGTGATCATCCTCCTCAATATGAAATTTTGCTTAAACTTCCCGTATTTTACAATAGAGGTTTTTGAGTGTCAATACTTGTATTAATACAGAAAAACTGTTACAATAAATCCGTATTTCCCTTCGGGAGAATAGAGAACGGAAAGTGCTCCGGCAGGACATTTTCCTTTTTTGTTGCAATAAGTATATAATTTAGTGCTGAAAAATACTGTTTAAATATAAGGAACTTAGATGAACATAGCAAGGACTTACGGAAATATTGTAAGGAAAAAACTTGAAAGCGATCCTGTGAAGGCCGGAAAGCTGATCCGGAAGGGGCTCCATCTGGAGGGCTTCAGGGTGAAGCACCTGTCCGACAAGAGGATCCCTGCAGGGTATAAATACCTTAATTATAAGGGGATCACGGTCGTGGCTGACGCCCTTGACGACCCGGAGCACTGCGCATGGACAAATATATTCGCCCCGGTGGAGATCCTGCAGAATTTCGGGCTCACCTCCGTATCCATGGAAGCGCTTGCCTCATATCTTTCAGGTTTTTATCTTGAGGATTATTTTATCGACCGTTCCGAAAGCTGCGGCATCGCCTCCACGCTCTGTTCATACCACAAAAATTTCATAGGCGCGGCAGAGGCCGGGGTGCTCCCTGTGCCGGCAGCAGCAGTCACGACTACGCTTGCCTGCGATGCGAACGTGCAGTCGTTCCGCTATATCAACGACATATTTAATATCCCCACATACATGATCGATATTCCTCATGAATATTCAGAGGAGTCCCTTTCGTATGTGTCCGGTCAGCTCCGCGAGCTTATATGCATGCTGGAAGATATAACCCGCAGGAAGTTTTCCGAGGAGCGCCTAAGGGAAGCGGTAGCCCGGGAGAATGAGACGAAAAAATATTTCCTGTCGTTCCTGGATAAGAGACAGCGGCACGAGTATCCGAATACCCTCACCCTCGTTCTGTTCCAGCTCTTTGCGACGCACCTCAGCATAGGCGAGGAGTGGCCGCTTGAGGCTTTCAGGATGATGGACGAGGAGATCGAGGCTTATCCGGAGTCAGGCCAGAAGAGGCTGTTCTGGATACATCTTCTTCCGTATGCGCAGATGGCCCTGAGGGAATATCTTAATTTCGGCGGGGATATCAATGTTACCTGCGGGGACTTCGATCTCGACTATATTGAAGAAATGGATGCGGATCATCCGGTAGATGCGATTGCCAGGAAAATGATCCTGAATATCTATAACGGCGGATTTGAGCGCAAGGCCGACGCTATAGCGGACATGATCCGGAAGTACGATCCGGACGGCGTGGTGGAGTTCTGTCACTGGGGATGTTCCCAGTCATCCGGCGGCGTAATGCTGATGAAGGAAAAAGTCAGGGAGACGGGTAAGCCCATGCTGATCCTGGACGGCGACGCGGTAGACCGCAGGAACAGTCCGGACGGGCAGATCAAGACAAGGTTCGAGGCCTTTCTGGAACTCCTCGGCAAGGGAGGTGAGACGGCCTGATGCTTGGATATGTCTGTAAATATACCCCGGTCGAGCTTCTTGAAGCGATGGGGGCAGAACCTGTAAGGATCCAGCCCGCGGTCACCAGCTTTAATCATGCTGACGCGCTCATGCATCCCAATGTATGTTCCTACGCGAAGGCGGTCCTGGAGGTCATGGCAGAGGGCGGTTATGAAGGTATAGTGCTGACCTCCTGCTGCGACGCGATAAGGCGTCTCGAGGATGTCCTTAAGGAACAGTATCCTGAGAAATTCATTTATATGCTCGATGTTCCGAGGAAGGTCAACGACTTTTCCATCGGGATATACAGGAAGAGGATCCTGGAGCTGGCAGATGCATATTCCGCATTCTCCGGCAAGGTATACAGCCGCGAAGCGCTGATTGAAATACTTGAGCGGGAGAGGGAGAGCGCAAGAATAAACGCGGCTGGCGAAAAACCTGACAAACTCAGGGTCGGCATAATCGGGGCCCGCTGTCCTGAGACGGTAAAGACCCTGGTAGAGGATAACGGCGGCAAAGTAGTTTTCGATATTTCCTGTACCGGAACGAGGCGTGAAGAGGCGCTGGCTCCTTACCTTGGCAGTATCAGCAGGGAGAGCACGGATCCCGAGGGAATACTGAGCTCTGCGCTCCTTTCGCAGCTTCCCTGCCTAAGGATGGCGGACGCCCGGGGACGCTCGGATTTCATTGCCGGATTCGGGAATGAGATCGACGGGATCATTTACCATACTGTAAAGTTCTGCGACGTCTATTCATTTGAATACATGCAGATGAAGAAAGACAGCCAGGTCCCGATCCTTAAGATAGAGACCGACCTCACGCCGCAGTGCAGCGGCCAGATAAAGACCAGGGTAGAAGCGTTTATGGAATCGCTTGCTGCGATGAGGGGAACGACGGAGAAAAAGATTGCCGGAAAGGCGGCTGAGTCAGAGATGTTTTATGTAATGGGAATAGACAGCGGTTCGACATCGACCAACGCTGTAATCATGGATAAGGACAAAAAGATAGTCGCGAGCGCGGTGATCAGGACAGGTGCCAAATCCGCGGATTCCGCAGTGCGCGCCGCAAAGCAGGTGCTTGATGAGTCCGGGATTTCCGAAAATGACATCGCGATGACGGTATCCACCGGATACGGGCGCGAGGCGATCACCGCGGCAGGGAAATCGGTGACCGAGATCTCATGCCACGCCAAGGGCGCGAGGTATTTTAACAAAGACGTTCATACCATCCTTGACATAGGAGGTCAGGACTCCAAGGCTATAAGACTTGACGATGCCGGCGAGGTAGCGGACTTCGTCATGAACGACAAGTGCGCCGCAGGCACCGGCAGGTTCCTTGAAGCTATGGCCCGGACCCTTGAAGTCGATATTTCAGAGCTGGGGCCGATATCATTTGAATCCTCGAAGGAAGTGAGCATCAGCTCTATGTGCACCGTCTTCGCGGAGTCAGAAGTCATTTCCCTGATCGCGCAGAACACCGAAAAGGCAGACATTGCAAGAGGAGTGCACCGCTCGATCGCCGGGAAGTCGGTATCCCTTATGAAAAGGGTCGGACTGGTGCCGGGATTCATGATGACCGGCGGAGTTGCCCGCAACAAGGGCGTTGTGAAGGAGATAGAAGAGGCATTAGGCGCGAAGATCTACATTACCGAAGATCCGGACATAGTCGGGGCGGTCGGGGCAGCGCTGTCGGCTCTTGAACAGGTCGAGAAATAATTTTTGTATGTCACGCAAAAAATGTTATACTGAATAAAAATAACAGGAGGTCTCTGGATATGACTAAACTGGTTCTTGTACGCCACGGTCAGAGCGAATGGAACAAACTGAATCTCTTTACCGGATGGACTGACGTAGATCTGTCTGAGCAGGGCCATGAAGAGGCGAAGAACGCCGGAAGGCTGCTGAAGGCTGAAGGATATGATTTTGATATATGCTACACTTCCTATCTGAAGCGCGCTATCCATACCCTGGATCATGTGCTTGACGAGATGGACAGGAGCTGGCTCCCGGTGGTGAAGACCTGGAAGCTCAATGAGAGGCATTACGGCGCGCTCCAGGGCCTTAATAAGTCCGAGACCGCCGAGAAGTATGGAGAAGCCCAGGTCAAGATCTGGAGAAGGTCATTCGACGTAAAGCCTCCGGCACTTGAGCCCGGAGACGAGAGGGCGCCCTGGAACCTCGAGATGTACAGGGGCACGGATCCTAATGCGCTTCCGCTTACCGAAAGCCTCGAGACCACGATCGAGAGGGTAGTCCCCTATTATCTCGACGTGATCAGGAAGGATATGGAGGCCGGAAAGAGGGTCATAATCGCGGCTCACGGAAATTCCCTCCGCGCACTTGTAAAGTATTTCGACAATATCAGCAAGGAAGAGATCACGGAGCTCAATATTCCGACCGGCGTGCCGCTTGTCTATGAATTCGATGACGATTTTAACGTAATAAGGCATTACTACCTGGGCAATCAGGAAGAACTGAAGAAGAAGATGGAAGCCGTAGCCAACCAGGGCAAGGCAAAATAAAAAATATCCCGCGGGAAACGATTTGCGACGAGCATATTCCCGCGGGATATTTTTACGCTTACATTCATAATATGCAGAAGAATAAAATATCCCACAAGAAACGATTTGCGATGAGCATGTTTCTGTGGGATATTTTGTTCTGACCTTTATCCTGCGAGCTCCTCGGCAAGCACGCGAAGCTGTGCTTCACTTGCCTCGTTAAGCGCGGACTTAATGGAAACTGTGGTCTCGGTGAAGGTGATGTCCTTGCTGTTTGCAAGCATTCCCTTGATGATGCCTGCGGCCTTGGGAGCCCAGGTACCGTTCTCGATCACGCCCACGATCCTGTTCTGGAAGTTCCTCTCAACAAGCCCGTTAAGGAAAGTTTCCATGAAGGGGAAGATCCCCATATTGTAGGTCGTGGTGGCCAGGACTACTTTGCTGTACCTGAAAGCGTCGGCGATAGCCTTAGACATATCGCAGCGGGCAAGATCATTTACCACGACAGTCTCTGCGCCTTTTTCCTTCAGCATTGCTTCGAGTTTCATTACCGCCTCGCGGGTGTGGCCGTAAACCGAAGTGTAGTTTATTACGATCCCTTCGGTCTCGGGACGGTAGGATGACCAGGTGTCATAAAGCCCGATGTAGTAGCAGAGGTTCTCGGTGAGCACCGGTCCGTGTGAAGGGCAGATGGTCTGAATGTCGATCGCAGCGGCCTTCTTCAGAACGCTCTGTACCTGGGTGCCGTACTTTCCGACTATGCCGATGTAGTAGCGGCGGGCCTCGTCTGCCCAGCCCTCGGAAGGAACGTCATTAGCCCCGAATTTTCCGAAAGCATCGATAGAGAAGAGCACCTTGTCCACAGAATCGTAGGTGAACATTACCTCAGGCCAGTGTACCATCGGAGCAGCGACGAATGTGAGGCTGTGATGGCCGGTCTCGAGTGTATCGCCTTCCTTGATGACGATCTTCCTCTCGGGGAAGTCGGTCCCGTAGAACTGTACCATCATGGTGAAGGTCTTGGCCGAAGCAACTATGCGGGCCTCAGGATACTTCTCCATAAATGAGAGGATGTTGGAAGAATGGTCAGGTTCCATATGCTGGATGATGAGGTAGTCAGGAGCTTTTCCGGAAGTCTCCTCCTCGATCCTGCGCAGCCATTCCTCTTTAAAGCGGATCTCGACAGTGTCAACCACAGTGATCTTGTCGTCGATAATAATGTAGGAGTTATATGCCATTCCGTCCGGCACATGATACTGGGATTCAAACAAGTCGATATCGTGATCATTCACGCCAATATGGCGTATGTCCTTTGTTATTTCCATAAAGAACCTCCTTGATAAAAAAACATTGTTAATGATTATTAATTATTATATCATATCTTATTCAGATTTTAGTGATATAATACAATTGTTTTAAAAATATTGGACGGAAGGAGCTGCTCAGATGGAAGACAGATATATTTACAGCAAAGAAGAGATCGAACGCTCCGTCAGGGTACCGGCGGTCGTGGAGATGGAACTCCGCAACCTTGTCGAGGAAAGACTTGAACAGTGCGGGCTATATCACAGGATCTTTTCCAGGATCAAGACGCCCGGATCTCTTGAAAATAAATATCAGAGGAAGATATATAACCAGGAGAAGAAGATACAGGATCTTGTCGGGATCAGGATAGACGTATACTTTGAAGATGACCTTAAGATCTGCAAACAGATAGTTGAGCAGATGTTCGAACTTGTGGAATGGTCGCTTTCCGAGCAGAACGACCAGGAGTTCAAACCTGTGAAGATCAACGGCGTGTTCCGCCTGCCTCTTTACCTAAAGTCCCAGATATCGCCCGAGACCTGGGAGATGGCGATAGACGACACCGTGGAGATACAGATCAAGACCATGTTCTTCGAGGGGTGGCACGAGATAGAACACGATATGAAATACAAAGGCGGTGAGCTCTGGAGCGGGCGCGAGAGCATCTCCAGGTATTTCAACAGCGTGCTGGCGACGCTCGAGCTCTGCGATAAATCGCTTGTTTCCCTTTTCGAGAACCTTGGGCACCAGCTCTACAAGGAAGGGAACTGGAGCGGGATGATCAAGTCCCATTACAGGATAAAGATGAGCGACAAGCCCGCTTATCCTGAAGTGGAAGAGATAATGAACAGCGACGTCTCGGATAATAATATCGCGAAGATCCTATACAAGACTCCGAGAAAAATCCTTATAGACGAGCTGCTGAAGCAGCCCAGAAGGGTTCCGATAAACAGTAATACTATAATCGCACTTGTCAACCGGGCAGTCATACATAATGAGGCTCTTGAGGCCATTTTCCACGAGAAGGACGTTTTCGATGACGGCAACGACCAGCTCGGCGAGGAAATGTCGATGAATAAGATGAGCCCTCTGTCGAAGGTCTGCGTATTTAACGCCTGTGTAAACCTCAGCACATTTAAATACAGCGCTCACGACGGGTGCATGGAGGCGGCCAGGATTGCCTGCGCATGGATCAAGGACAAGTTCGGGCATCTTGACACCAGCATCCCGGATGACCCGGTCAGCTTCGAAGCCGCGCCTCTGGGCTACTTTCTCCGCTTTATTTACAAGCCTGAGGATGATTACTGGTATCTCTCGTGCATGTACGTAGACCATGAAGTCCCCGGACAGCTCTGGATCACCGAGGCAGACTGCAGGAGAGGAGAGGACGGGAAGCAGCTGCTGAATGTCCGCAATTCCTACACAAGGGCTGAAGAGCAGGGACGGTACATCAACCGTTACTTCAGCTGTCCGATGTTCTATTCCTACATTGCAGACCGGATAGGGCTTTTTGACGTGCGTTACCTGTCGACCTCGAGGAAGATACTGAAGGACAACTGGGTAGAGAAAGTAAGGGAACTTATTACCAGCAGTGAGAGGACCATGCCGGTATGCCTTGTTATTTCCGAGGAGCAGGCAAATGGCTGGCTGGACGAGGGCTGGCTTGAAAACTTCAGGGTCTACGATTTCACCAGGATGGCGGGCAGGTATTCGCATATCTACACCTGCTCGATCGAGACCGGGAAGAGAATATTTAAAGGCCTCGGGATAACTGTCGACAGGCCATCGGTATTTCTGTTCAAGCCCGCGGCAGTTGCTGAAGGGAACGACATCCTGAAGGATTACTGCCTGTATCATGAAGAGGATGTCATGAGCAGCTCATTTGACCGCCATCAGGTAAAGAACTACGTAGCCCGGTACGATATCGTCAAGGGCGGGCAGGCCTTCTATCACAGGCTCCTCCAGGAGATCAGGTCAGAAATGATAGAGGCCAGCAAATTCCTTCCGGAAGTCTGCAGGCCTCAGAACTGACAGTTGTTTTATTTAAACAAAATGTTCAGCACCCCAGGTTCGGGGTGCTGAACATTTATCGCAGGTTCTCGGTCGCGAAGTGCGGATCCCGGAACTCCATGAGCCTGGCTTCAAAAGCAGCGGCGGCCTCCTTTTCAAATGCGGGGGCTGCCTCATTTTCGCCCGCGAGGCGGAGAATGTACCTGGTGAACTCAGGGTTCATCGGGAGCAGCGGTCCCAGGAGGTAAGTCCCAAAGAAATTCCCGAGCCTGACCCCGGCGAGAGTGCTCTCCCTGTTTATCCCGCAGCCTTTTTCGGAGGCAAAAGCGTAAAACGAGGAGTTGTCGCCGTACATCATCGATGACTGTGAGCGGAATCCGGCGATCTCTATCTGCCCAGACTCACCGCCGTCAAAGCTGCCAAGGAATATCGAGTTGTACCGGTTCATCCGGTCTCTCTTTGCGTAAAGCTTTGTAAGGCCGAGAGAACCGATCCTGGAGCCGTCTTCATTCTCAATATATTCAGCCGCTGCTTCAACAGCATTTCCGGTAAATAAAAATATGGTCCCCTTGTCTATGCATTCCTGAAGCGCGCTGCGGTAGGGCATGAGTGCGGCGATGGCTTTCTCCTGATAGATCTCAGGAGCCCCGCCCATGCAGACAATGTCTGCCTCGCCCTTTGCGAAGGCCGGAACGTCGGAGAATGATGTAGAAATGACTGTGCTTCCCGGGCATGATTTCTGCAGGTACCAGGCGTTAAACCTGTCGCCGTAAAGGTTCGCGGCTTCAGGATAAAGCATTTCTATTCTAAGCATTCCTTCATGCCTCCTTTCCCGATCTAAGCCTGCCGAGAACGGCCTGCCTGATCTTTTCAGCTTCAGCGGGCTGGGTGAGATCCGGAAGAATGAAAAGCGTGCTGCCGGGCGCGAGCTCAAGGAGCTCTGCGGCATCCTCGCCGGTCTCGGACATCGCAAGCCTTTCCGCGGGAACCCCTGCGAGAAGGAGCCTGAGATAATTATCCTTGCACCTTGCACCGACTATCACGATGCGTGAAATGCTTTCGTGATTGAGGAATTCATAATCGGTATCGTAGATATATGACATATTTTCCGATACGTTGCCGTGAAGCTCGTCCAGGATGAGGACGACTTCTTTTTTGCCGGGGAAGCCCCTCACGATGTCAAATACTCCCGAGCAGGCGGTCGCGATCTGGCTTTTGGTCATATATGTAATGATCTTAACCTCTCCCTCGGAGACCTCTTCAAGCCTCGTGCTTACTACGGAAGCGTCTGCAAGGGCGCGCTTTATCTGATCTGCGCTCAGGCCGAAGCTCCGTGCTGCAGCGATCGCGGCGATCTCGTCATATAGGAAATGTATAGTGCCATAGACCATGTGATAGCGGTCCTCGGACTCGTTTTCTGCGACTTCGATCTCGTTATCCAAGACAGCTTTTAATGTGTAGTCTGCAGCAGGAGACCCAAAAGAGCACGAAGGACAGTAAGCCCTGCCGATGTGATTATATTTCACATAACTGAATTTCAGCGGCGCCCCGCACAAAGGGCAGAGGGCCATATCGTTCGTCAGGTTGAATGGCTCGTCACGGTCCTCCGGGAATCTTGCGACAGAGTAGTATACCCTGCGGTTTCCCTTGAGGCTGCCAAGCCTTGCGGTGATCAGGTCATCCGCATTCAGCACCAGGACGGTCTTTGAGGGCAGGGCCTTCTCGATGATGTCAAATATAAAATAAGGGTGGGGATTCCTGAAAAGCGAGTCCCTGAGAAGGTTGGTGCATACCAGGAAATCCGGCTTGATGTAATTGTAGATCTTAAGCGAGCTTCTCTCATCCACCTCGAGCACCGCAAGCTTGTTTTTGGGCTTGTTGGCAAGGGTGACACCAGTGAGAAGAGAGGTCGCGATCCCGGTGTCAATGTTGGAGCCGAACCTGTTGGTCGTAATGGTATAGCCGTTCTTTTCAAAGATATCGGCGAGAAGGTTTGAAGTTGTTGTCTTGCCGTTCGTACCGGTAATCGCGATGATCTTTTCCGGGCGGCCGACATATGCAAGTAACTGCGGACAGATCTTAAGGGCAAGCTGGCCGGGATAATTGGTCCCGCCGGATCTTCCAAGGATTTTTATCGCTATACGGGCGATCTTTCCCATAAGAAGCGCTATGTAGAACCTGAACATTTTGCCTCCGTATCAATATTTAGATGTGCAGATAATAGACCTGCAAAAGTATTATACGACAAAGTTGGTGATTTGGGAACGGAACTTTTAAGGATCCGGGAGGGTTCAAGTTGCGTTAGGAGAACCGAAGCTTTTATGGTATAATTAAATGGGTTTTTATGTAATTAGAATTTGACTTAGGAGCAGGCGGATGGCTTTATACGCGGACGTTATCATTGACACAGGTGTGAGAGACCTGGACAGGGTGTTCCAGTACCGGATCCCGGAGGATCTGGAGGGGAAGATCGGCAGGGGAACCAGAGTAAGGGTTCCCTTTGGTGCCGGGAACCGTATGTCCGACGCCTTTGTGACTGATATAAGTGATAAAGCCGGGATCGCTGAAGAGCGGATCAAGGACATCGAATCTTCATACGGCGCGCCGGATGCCGACGGAAAGCTGATAGAGCTTGCCGGATGGATCCGGAATGAATACAGCTGCACGCTCTCACAGGCGCTTTCGCTGGTCCTCCCGGTAAAGAAAAAGGTCCGGGAGATCATGAAGTACACCTATGTCCTCGAGGACCGTGAGAAGGCTGAGCACCTGCTTGAGGAGCTCTCCCGCGACAGGAGGAGGGCCGGCGCCGCGAGGTTCCTGTCCGCGCTCCTTTCACAGGGGACAGTTCCGGAAGAATCCCTTAAAGCGGTCATCGGGGTCACTGCCGCCTCGGTCAGGAAGCTGACCGAAACCGGGGCAGTAGCCAGGACCGCTTCCAGGCAGTACCGGGATCCGCAGATATTCCGCCTCTCGCCGCACGCAGAGGCAGAGCTTAACGATGAGCAGAGCCGCGCCGCAGATGATATATGGGAGAATGCCGGCAGGGTCAGAGAAAACTGGAATACCCATGACGCGGTCCATCTGCTGTACGGAATAACCGGCAGCGGAAAGACCGAAGTATATATTGAACTTATCAGGAAGACTCTTGCCGAAGGGAGAAAGGCCATCGTGCTGATCCCGGAGATATCGCTTACGCCTCAGACGGTCTCCAGATTCTACGAGAGGTTCGGGGAGCTTATTGCGGTCACTCATTCAAGGCTTTCGGCAGGGGAGCGCTACGACCAGTACATGAAAGCGCGCAGCGGCGAAGCCTCTATAATGATCGGTCCGAGGTCTGCGGTTTTTGCGCCCTTTGATAATATCGGCCTGATTATTATTGACGAGGAGCATGACGGGGCATATAAGAGCGAGAAGACCCCTAAATATCACGCAGCGGAGATCGCAGCTGAGAGAGCGCGTAAAGGCGGCGCCCTCCTGGTCCTGGGATCCGCGACTCCTTCCCTGCGTTCGTACAGCAGGGCTTCAAAGGGAGAATACTCGCTCCATGTCCTTAGGAAGAGGGCCCGCGAAAGCAGTGTGCTCCCGCAGGTAAGCATTGCGGACATGAGGGCGGAGCTTGCAGCCGGGAACAGGAGCATATTCAGCCGGGAGCTCTACAGCGCGATCGAGCAGAATCTGGAACACCATGAGCAGACCATGCTTTTCCTAAACAGGAGGGGCTATGCGGGATTTGTTTCCTGCAGGAGCTGCGGAGAAGTAATTAAGTGTCCTCACTGCGAGGTCTCGCTCACATCCCACCGCGGGGGAAGGCTTAAATGCCACTACTGCGGGTACGAGGCTGCGATGCCGGAAAAATGTCCATCCTGCGGATCGCCCTACATAGGCAGGTTCGGCATCGGCACCGAGAAGGTCGAAGATCTGGTCAGGAAGACTTTTCCTTCGGCCAGGGTCCTTAGGATGGACCGGGATACGACTTCAGCGAAGGATTCCGCGGGGAAGATAGTTTCAGCTTTTGCTTCCGGAAAGGCGGACATCCTTATCGGCACCCAGATGATCGTAAAAGGGCATGACTTTGAAAATGTGACCCTCGTGGGGATACTTGCCGCTGACACCACGCTTTTCTCAGGAGACTACATGTCGACCGAGAGGACCTTCCAGCTCCTCACGCAGGCTGCGGGAAGGGCCGGACGCGGGGCAAAGCCCGGGAAAGTGGTCATTCAGACTTACAAGCCCGATCATTACTGCATAAGGACCGCGGCAGAACAGGATTTCCCTTCGTTTTACGATAAGGAAATAAAATTCCGCAGCCTTATGGGATATCCGCCCGCGGGGCATATGCTGCTTTTCCTGCTCGAGGGAGCTGACGAAGAGAAAGTGAAGAGCGCCGCGGAACAGGCAGCCTCAGCCATCAGGTATTTTCAGAATGAAGGCAGCGCAGCGGGGACAGACCTGCTTGGGCCTTCGCCCGCGGCAATCACTAAGCTCAAGGACCTATACAGATATGTGCTGTACGTAAAGTGTCTCGACGAAGGACACCTCCGACTGGTGCGGGATTCGGTCGAAAATGAGCTGAAAAACAAAGAATATATGAAAAATATTTATCTGAATTCAGATATAGATCCGCTTACAATAGTCTAAACTGCCGGGAGGAAATGATAAATGGCAATAAGAGTTTTAAGAATCGAGGGAGATCCAATCCTTAACAAGAAATCAAGGGAAATAAAGGAGATCACGCCCCGCATCCGCGAACTGGCCGAGGATATGATAGAGACGATGTACTCCGAAGGAGGGGTAGGTCTTGCAGGTCCGCAGGTCGGCGTTCTTAAGAGGATAGCGGTCATCGATGTGGGAGAAGGGCCGATAGTCTTTATTAATCCCGAGATAATAGAGTCAAGCGGGGAGCAGGAAGGCTTTGAAGGATGCCTTTCAGTGCCCGGAAAGCGCGGCGTGGTAAAGCGCCCGATGAACGTCAAGGCAAGGGCCTTCGATCTGGATATGAATCCATTTGAGGTAGAGGGCGAGGAGCTGTTTGCAAGGGCTATGTGCCATGAATTCGAGCATCTTGACGGACACCTCTATACCGAAAAGGTAGAGCCCGGCACCCTCACCGCCGTTGCGGAAGACGAGGAGTACGAGGAAGAAGAAGACGGGGAGAACAGCTGATGAGAGCAGTTTTTATGGGAACTCCGCAGTTTGCGGTACCGATACTTGACAGGCTGGTCAGCATGGGGATCGAGGTCACAAGCGTCGTGACCCAGCCGGACAAGCCCGCAGGCAGGGGAAAGAAGATGGTCTTCTCCCCGGTCAAGGAGTACGCTCTTTCGCATGGGATCAGCGTTTATCAGCCTCAGCGCATCCGTAAGGACGAGGAGGTAAAAGAGTCGATCAGGAGCGAGGATCCTGACGTGATCGTCGTAGTGGCGTTCGGGCAGATAATCCCGCAGGACGTTATTGACATCCCGCGCCTCGGATGCGTGAACGTGCACGCCTCGCTTCTGCCGAAATACCGCGGGGCGGCCCCGATCGAGCGGGCTATAATTAACGGTGAGACCATGACCGGGGTGACGACAATGATGATCGATGCCGGACTGGATACCGGGGACATGCTGCTTAAGGCCGAGACCGCTATAGACCCGGACGAGACCGGCGACAGCCTGAGGGAGAAGCTCGCGGCGCTCGGGAGCGATCTTATTGAGAAGACTCTCACAGGCCTTGAAAACGGCACGATCGTACCGGAAAAACAGGACGGCAGCCAGGCAGGCGAGTATGCATCGATGATCTCAAAAGAAGAGGGACATCTTAATTATTCGAGGCCCGCGATAGAGATCGAGCGGCTGGTGAGAGCCCTTAACTCTCATCCGGGGGCATTTTCGATGCTTGACGAAAAGGTGCTTAAGATCTGGGACGCGGATGCGGTCAGCTGCGATGCGGACGAATATGCAGGCGCGGCTTTCGGTGAAGTTGTAAAAGTTAACAAGCAGGATTTCTTTGTTAAGGCCGGGGAGGGGCTCCTCGCTGTTAAAGAGGTGCAGCTCCAGGGCAAGAAGAAAATGGATGCAGGGTCATTCCTGCGGGGCTATAGGCTCGCCGCGGGGACCGTCCTTGCGTAAATTGCACGTCGGAAATATTTTTTACGGAGTGGTTTACTTTGGGAGAAATTAACGAACGCGAGATAGTATATGATATGCTGCTGGAATTTGACCGCGGCGGCACCAACAGTACCGCTGTGACCTTCGGCATGCTAAGGAAGTACGCCTACCTTGAGAAAAGGGCGAGGGCGTTCATAAGCCGCGTCTTTAAAGGCGTCCTTGAGAACAGGATCTATCTTGATTATGTGATAGACAGATATTCTGTAACTGACAGCAGCAAGCTTAAGCGCCAGATGAAAAATATCCTTGAGATAGGGGCTTACCAGATCCTTATGATGGACCAGGTGCCGGACGGAGCCGCGGTGAACGAAGCGGTAAACATGACCAAAAGCCATGGTTTCGGGAGGCTGTCGGGTTTTACCAACGGGGTCCTGAGGGCCATTGCGCGCGAGAAAGGCGCCATCGAGCTCCCGGATTCTTTCAGCGATCCTGCCCAGTATATATCGGTCAAATATTCGCTTCCGCGCTGGCTTACCGACATGTGGCTTGAAGAATACGGAATTGAAGAACTCTCGAAGATGGGCGAGTTCATGCTTAGGGAGCGTCCGATCTCACTGCGTGTCAGGAATACGGAGAAGATGGACAAGATCCAGGGAGCGCTTATGGCTCAGGGGATAACGGTCGAGCCCGGAAATATTTTCCCTGACGTCATTAAGATCTCGGGCTTCGATACTCTGGTATCTATAAAGTCGTTTGCGGAAGGTGAACTTGTAGTCCAGGATGAGAGCAGCATGATCCCGGCAGCAGCCGCAGGTGTGCAGAAGGGCGCAAGAGTCCTGGACATCTGCGCGGCCCCGGGAGGCAAGACCATACAGGTCGCGGATATCCTCGGAGGCACAGGAAGCATATGTGCGCGCGACATTTCCGGGAGCCGTTCGGAGAGAATTGAAGAAAACGCTGCCCGCACAGGCCTTTCGGACATCCGGATAGAGCTTAGGGACGCGCTTAAGTATTACGAGGAGGACGAAGAGGCCTACGATGTGGTACTCGCGGACCTTCCCTGCTCGGGGCTCGGGGTCATCGGGAGAAAGCCTGATATCAAGGCCAATGCGACTCCCGAGAAGATAAAAGAGCTTGCAGGCCTTCAGAAGCTGATGCTCAGCAACGCATGGCACTATGTGAAGCATGGCGGCGTGCTCATTTACAGCACCTGCACGTTGACCCGGGAAGAGAATGAAGAGAATGTCAGGTGGCTTCTCAATAATTTCCCTCTTGAAGCGGTATCGATGGATGACCAGCTTCCGGAGAAACTGAAGAATGACGAGACCGCCCACGGGATCCTTAAAGTGATGCCGGGAGAATTTGACTCAGACGGTTTCTTTATATGCAAGGTACGGAGAAAATGAATCCGGAAAGTGGAAATGACTCAATGATAAGACCCGAGCTCCTAAGCCTGACCAGGGCCGAAATGAAAGAGCTCATGGCGGAGAGCTTCGGCGAGAAAGCCTACCGGGGAGACCAGGTATATGACTGGATCCATAAAAAAGGCGTGACGGACCCCGCGCTCATGAGCAATCTTTCGAAGAAGCTTAGGGAGGCTCTGGCTTCCAGCTGCAGAGCCGGGACCGTGATGCAGGTCGAAAAGAAAGTCTCCGCGATCGACGGTACCCGCAAATTCCTCATGGGCCTATCTGACGGCAATGTGGTGGAGAGCGTTTTGATGCAGTATTCCTACGGCGACAGCGCATGCGTTTCTTCGCAGGTGGGCTGCGCGATGGGCTGCAGCTTCTGCGCCTCAGCGATAGGTGGATTTGTGAGGAACCTGAGCGCGTCCGAGATGCTGGAAGAGATCTACTGCATGGAAAAGGACTCCTGCAGAAGGATACACAGCACAGTGGTGATGGGAACCGGGGAACCTTTGCTGAACTATGAAGAGCTGCTCCGGTTCATACGCATTCTCTCTGACCCCGAGGGGGACTGCATAAGCCAGAGGAATATCACGGTCTCTACCTGCGGGATCGTTCCGGCGATATATTCGCTGGCAGAAGAAGGGCTTCAGATAAACCTTGCGGTATCGCTGCATGCCCCGAACGACCGTATCAGAAGCACGATAATGCCGGTCTCGCGTAAGTACAGCATCAGCGAGATCCTGAAGGCCTGCAGCTATTATTTCGAAAAGACCGGAAGAAGGCTGACCTTCGAGTACAGCCTTATAGAGGGAGTTAACGACAGCGAGGAGAAAGCGAAGGAGCTTGCGGACATTCTTTCCGGGCTTAACTGCCTGATTAACCTCATCCCGGTAAATCCCGTTGAAGAGCGCTCCTACCGCCAGACCGGCAGGCAGGCCGTGCTGCGCTTCAAAAACGTGCTTGAAAAACGCGGAAGAAATGTTACTATTAGAAGAGAAATCGGCCGGGATATAGACGCTGCCTGCGGGCAGCTCCGCAAGAAATACATGAGCCGTGAAACAGTCTAGCAGGAGGGCTTTATGCAGGCATTTGCAAAGACCGACATAGGCTGTGTGAGAATTATGAATCAGGATGCCTGCTTCTGTTCTCCAAACCAGGTTGGGCCGTTCCCGAACCTCTTTATAGTGGCAGACGGAATGGGGGGACATAAAGCAGGAGATTATGCTTCGAGGTATTCGATAGAGTATTTCCTAAAGTATGTAAGAAAGGCGCCTGAGCACAATCTCATACGCCTTATCGATCAGGGACTATCAGGAGCTAACAGATTTGTCTATGAGACATCTCTCGTCGACAGGGATCTCGCGGGGATGGGGACCACCTTCATCGCCGCCTATATAGATTCCAGCGGCGAGCTGTATGTGGCAAATGTGGGAGACAGCCGCGCATACCTTATCGGAGATGAAATAAACCAGGTTACCGAGGACCACTCTTATGTAGCCGAGATGGTGCGGGCAGGCGAGATCACGCCGGAGGAAGCCCGGAACCATCCTGATAAAAACATAATTACCAGGGCGATAGGAGTAGGACCCGAGGTCAGACCTGATTTTTTTGAAGTTGATCTTAAGAAGCATGACCGGATACTGCTCTGTACTGACGGGCTTTCCAATATGGTCCCCGAGGATGAGCTCTACGACATCATCAGGAACGGGAACATGAGGGACATTCCGGATATGCTAATAGAAGCCGCGCGTGCGTACGGCGGATTTGATAATATTACTGCACTTGTTATAGAGCCATTTGATGAGGAGGTGAACTGATGTTTAGTTCTGGCAAGCTTTTAATGAACAGATATGAAATAATCGAACGCATCGGTTCCGGCGGAATGGCTGATGTCTATAAAGCCAGGGATACGGCCCTGAACCGTTTCGTGGCGGTCAAGGTCCTGAAGAATGAGTTCAGCTCCGATGAGACTTTCGTCAAGCGTTTCCGCGCTGAGGCGCAGTCCGCGGGCGGGCTCTCTCATCCGAATATCGTCGGGGTCTACGACGTAGGCGAGGAGTCCGGCACATATTTCATAGTGATGGAGCTGGTCGAGGGCATCACGCTTAAGAATTACATAGAGATGAAGGGCCGGCTTTCGATCCCGGAAGCCCTCAATATCTCCGTGCAGGTCGCTTCGGGCCTCTCAGCGGCTCATGAGAAGAGGATAATCCACAGGGATATCAAACCTCAGAACATCATTATATCCAGGGACAGCAAGGTCAAAGTCACCGACTTCGGTATCGCCAAGATGGCGGATTCCACGACGGTCACGACTACAGCTGCCGGGACGGTCCACTATATTTCCCCCGAGCAGGCTCGGGGCGGGTACAGTGACGAGAAGAGCGATATCTATTCCCTTGGTATCACCATGTACGAGATGGTCACCGGAAGGGTGCCTTTTGACGGCGAGACAAATGTCGCCATCGCACTTCTCCATATCCAGGGCGAGATGACTCCTCCCAGGGAGATCGAGCCTTCGATACCGAAGAGCTTTGAGAAGATAATCCTTAAATGTACCCAGAAGAAACCTGAGTACCGCTATAATGACGCGAAGGAACTCATTGGGGACCTCCGCAGAGTCCTTACGAACCCTGAAGGCGAATACGTGGTGTTAGGTTCCGCGGCAGCAGCCATGGGCAACACCATCGTCATGGGCGAGAAGGAGATCGCGGAGCTTGAGGCCAGGAGGAAGGGCACTGAGACCGTGACGAAGGAAAGCGAGCCTGAGAAGGCTTCCGTCGTCACCGCTTCGGAGAAGAATGCCAGGACCTCAGGGAGCAAGACCAGCGAGCGCGCAGCGCAGAAAAAGGGCGAGGTCAGGAAGACAGGCCGAAGGAATGTCAGCGCGGATACCACCGATACTTTCATTGGCGTGGGAGGCGGAAACAATCAGAATCCTACCACCAGGATGATCCTCGGGTTCGCTGTTGTGGCATTCGTAATACTGGTGATACTCCTGATATTTATCATAGGACATGCAACAGGATTCCTTGACGGGGGTATTTTCAACGGAGGCGGAAAGGAGACCCAGACCGAATCCGTGGCACCCTGGACCGAGACTCAGCCTGCTACTGTCGAGGTGCCTGACATGCTCGGAATGACCGAAAGCCAGGCCCGCACCGCGCTCTCAGAGGCTAAACTCGGGGTCAAGGTAGTGAGCGGTACTTCGGACGATTACGATGAGGGACAGGTCTATGAACAGGATCCTGCGCCGAATACAGATGCGGAACTCCATACGCAGGTCACCATCTACGTCAGCAAAGGCAGGAGCAGCATTGAAATAGACGACCTTAAGGGTATGGACTATAAGCAGGCAAAGGATCTTCTTGAGTCCATGGGACTTACTGTCAAGCTTGAATTCGAAGAGAGCGATGACAGCATGAAGGATCTTGTGCTTCGCACAAGCCCCGATTCAGGGGAGATAGTAAGCGCGGGTGACGACGTTACGATCTACGTCGGCAAAGGAAAGCAGAAGGTCTATGTCAAGATGCCGGACCTTAAAGGAAAGACTCTTGACGAGGCGATCGAGGCCATTGAGGAGCTTGGACTCACCTATAACGGCAAGTCATCACAGTACAGCGACGACTATGCAGTTAACGTGGTAATGGACCAGTATCCTACCCAGGGCGAGACTATAGAGGAGGGCACTTCTGTGACCCTTACGGTCAGCCTTGGACCGCTGATCACTGAATATAACGCCACCATCAATGTGCTTGATTATTTCGGGAAAGAAGTTATCGACGAGCACGGAGATGCCCAGGTCTATGAGTACGGCAAAGTTACGATCATAGTAGATCACGCAGGGACGGAGGAGACCGTATACGATGATTACGCGGATTCCGACAGCCTGCCGAAGACCATTGCCGTGACCAGCGAGACTCCGGGAATGGGAACCGTTTACGAATACCTCCAGGGCATTCTCATAGGCTCGTGGACGATAGATTTCAGATAATGCAGGGAAAGATAATAAAAGGTATTGCGGGTTTTTACTATGTCCATGTGCCCGGGCACGGGGTCTACCAGTGCAGGGCGCGCGGGCTGTTCCGCAAGGATGACCTGAAACCACTTGTCGGAGATGATGTCGGTATCGAGATCATCTCCGATACTGATAAAGAGGGAAATATCACCCAGCTCCTCCCTAGAAGGAGCGAGCTGATCAGGCCTGCTTCTGCCAATGTGGACCAGGCAATGATAGTTTTCGCGGTCATGAATCCCAAGCCGAACCTCGGCCTCCTGGACCGGTTCCTTATCATCATGAACAGGCAGGGGATCGATACGGTGATCGTTTTCAACAAGACCGACCTGGTGACGGAGGCGGAAGCCGCAGCTCTCGCAGATACCTACAGCGGGAGCGGCTGCAGGGTGATCCTCGCATGCGTGCGTGAAGGCAAAGGCCTGGAAAAGATCCGGGGGATACTTTCGGGCAGGACGACCGTTGTAGCTGGGCCATCAGGTGTAGGAAAATCCTCGATGACTAATAAGCTTTACCCGGAAGCAAAAATGCAGACCGGGGAGATAAGCCGCAAGGTAAAAAGGGGAAAGCAGACCACGAGGCACACGGAACTGTTCGCGCTTGGAGGCGGGACCTATATAATGGACACTCCGGGATTCAGTTCGCTCTACCTGACGGACATGGAGCCGGAGGAGCTAAAGGCATATTATCCGGAATTTGAAGCGTTTTTCAGAGACTGCCGCTTTGCGGGATGCAATCACATAAATGAGCCCGACTGCGCGGTAAAGGACGCGGTGAAAGCCGGAAAGATAAACAGGGACAGATACGAAGGCTATAAGCTGTTATATGAAGAATTAAGTTCTCTCAGGAGGTATTAGAATGCGGAATCTTTATCTAGCGCCATCCATCCTTTCAGCTGATTTTTCAAGGCTGGGAGACGAGGTGATCACGGCAGATCTTGCAGGAGCGGATTACATCCACATTGATGTAATGGACGGCAGCTTTGTGCCGAACATAACTTTCGGCGCACCTGTGATCAAAAAGATCCGTAAATGCACGGATAAGGTGTTCGACGTGCACCTCATGATAGAGCATCCGGATGCGCTGATCCCTGATTTTGCTGCGGCCGGGGCCGATATAATAACGGTACATGCGGAGGCCTGCGTGCATCTGAACCGTACGATACAGCTGATCCAAAGCCTTGGGGTAAAGGCAGGCGTAGCGGTAAATCCCGCGACCCCGCTTTCGGCTTTTGATTACTGTATGGGAGATATGGATATGGCGCTGATAATGAGCGTTAACCCAGGATTTGGGGGGCAGTCCTACATTCCCTTCTCCACTGCCAAGATCGCGGAGCTCTCCAGGAAGCTGAAAGCAGCCGGCTCCGGAGCCATTATAGAGGTCGACGGAGGCATCGGGACGGATAACCTCGCAGAGGTAATTGAAGCCGGGGCGGACGTTATTGTAGCCGGATCGAAGATCTTTTCCGGGGATATCTCGAAAAACGTAACTGATTTCAAAGAGATAATGTCGAAGTACTGATCCTTCCGTACACGGCAGGATATTATTTATACACGGGAGGCCTGGCAATGAGCCTTGCAGACAGGTTATTTGTGGATATGTGCACCGATATCCTTGAGAACGGGTGCAGCACCGAAGGAGAGAAGGTCCGCCCTCACTGGGAAGACGGAACTCCGGCATACACGGTGAAGAAATTCGGGGTAGTGAACCGCTACGACCTTTCGAAGGAATTCCCGGCTATCACTCTGAGGAAGACCTATATAAAGAGCGCAACGGACGAGATGCTGTGGATCTGGCAGAAAAAATCCAATAATATTCACGAGCTTAAATCCGGAGTCTGGGACGAGTGGGCGGACGAGACCGGCTCGATCGGCAAGGCCTACGGCTACCAGATGGGCGTGAAGCATATTTACGCCGAAGGGATGATGGACCAGGTCGACAGGGTGATCTACGATCTTAAGAACAATCCCTACAGCCGCCGCATCATGACAAATATGTACGTTCATGCGGACCTGCATGATATGCATCTGTACCCCTGCGCTTACTCTATGACATTTAACGTCACAAAAAAGGCAGATTCGGACAAGCTCGTGCTTAACGCGATCCTTAACCAGCGCTCGCAGGACGTGCTTGCAGCAAACAACTGGAATGTGGTCCAGTACGCAGTGCTGATCCATATGTTTGCACAGGTCTGCGATATGGTGCCCGGAGAGCTTGTACATGTTATAGCTGACGCGCATATCTATGACAGGCACATCCCGATAATACGCGAACTGATCAGCCGCGAGCAGCATCCCGCGCCGGTATTCAGGCTCAATCCGGACATCAGGGATTTCTATCAGTTCACCACGAAGGATATTACCATAGAGAATTACGAGACCGGGCCGCAGGTAACGGATATTCCGATCGCCGTGTAGCCCGCGGAGGATCCAGCAGAATGAATATTATTGCAGCAGTTGACAATAACTGGGGGATCGGTTACAGGAACCGGCTCCTTAACAGCATTCCGGAGGATATGAGGTTCTTCCGCGAGACCACCACCGGGAAAGTGGTGGTCATGGGGCGCAATACTCTTGAGAGCTTTCCGGGGAAGAGGCCCCTCAAGAACCGAGTGAACATTGTGCTCACCGGTAAAGAGGACTTTACAGCCGGGGACGCCGTTATAGTGCACAGCCTTGAAGAAGCCCTGCAGGAGCTTTCCAAATACCCTGATGAGGACATCTATATCATCGGCGGCGAGAGCGTTTACAGGCAGTTCCTTCCGTATTGCGATACCGCGCACATTACTGCGATGGACAATACCTATGCCGCAGACGCATTCTTTCCGAATCTGGACGAAGACCCGGAATGGGAAGTGGCAGGGGAGAGCGAGGAGCGCACCTATTTTGATCTCCCTTATGTATTTAAACTGTATAAACGGAAGAAAAATCTTGATTTTTAATAATGGTAGGGCTATAGTAAACAGAAAAGTGCTGAATGTGCATGATTCCGGAGGCAGATAAGATGCAGAAAAAGGATTTAGACTGGAAAAATCTGGATTTTGGGTACAGGGTTACCGACTACAGGTATGTTTCAAATTTCAAGGACGGAGAGTGGGACGACGGCGTTCTTACGGAAGATTCTTTTATTAATATAAGCGAGTGCGCAGGGATCCTTCAGTATTGCCAGGAGGTCTTTGAGGGACTCAAGGCATACGAGCATGCCGACGGTTCGATCGTAACCTTCAGGCCCGACCTCAACGCGGAGAGAATGTTCGGTTCCGCGCTCAGGATGGAAATGCCTCCATTCCCTGTCGACAGGTTCATCGATGCGGTTGACCAGGTCGTCAGGGCAAATGCGGCATGGGTGCCTCCTTACGGCACTGGGGCTACGCTTTATATAAGGCCTTACATGTTCGCGTCCAGCAATGTTATCGGTGTTAAGCCCGCTCAGGAGTACCAGTTCAGGGTTTTCGTAACACCTGTAGGCCCATATTTTAAAGGCGGCGTAAAGCCTATCTCTATCTGCGTCAGCGATTTCGACCGCGCCGCACCGAGAGGGACCGGGTTCATTAAGGCCGGGCTCAACTATGCGATGAGCCTTCATGCAAATGTGACAGCTCATGCAAACGGCTTCGACGAGAATATGTTCCTTGATCCCGCGACCAGGACCTTCGTGGAAGAGACCGGCGGGGCCAATTTCCTTTTCGTCACAAAGGACGGCGAGATCGTTACTCCTCATTCGGATTCTATACTTCCTTCAGTCACCAGGCGTTCGCTTATGTACGTAGCCGAGCATTATCTTGGCCTCAAGACGGTAGAGCGTCCTGTAAGATATGATGAGCTGAAGGATTTCGTGGAGTGCGGTGTCTGCGGTACCGCTGCCGTTATCTGCCCTGTAGGCAGAGTAGTGCGCGGAGAGGAAGAGATCCTCTTCCCGAGCGGAATGGAAGAGATGGGACCTGTTACCAGAAAGCTTTACGATACTCTCACCGGCATCCAGTACGGCACGATCGAGCATGCCGCTCCTGAAGGCTGGATCCACAGGATCATCTGATTAATACTGAATATTTGGGCCGGCCGGAGAAGCAGTATGCGTCTTTGACCGGCCTGCTTTGTTTTCAAGGGAAGAATCATGGCAAAAATACCATTTATAACAAAAGAAAAGATCGAAGAGATCGTAAAGACATATCCGACACCGTTCCATATTTACGATGAGAAAGGGATCCGGGAGAACGCAAGAAAGGTATACAAGGCCTTTTCATGGAACAAAGGCTTTAGGGAGTATTTTGCGGTAAAGGCAACGCCTAACCCCTATATACTTCAGATTCTGAAGGAGGAGGGCTGCGGGACCGACTGCGCTACGAAGGTCGAGCTCATGATGGCAAAGGCCTGCAGATTCGAGAATCCGTACATCTTTTTCTCTTCAAATGTTACTCCCGCGGAAGAGTACGCCTATGCGAAAGAGATAAACGCAATTATCAATTTTGACGATATCACCCACCTTAAGTATTTTGAGGAAAATGTCGGGGAGTTCCCCGAGACCGTTTGCTGCAGGTTCAACACCGGCGGGGTATTTAAGATCAGCAATTCGATCATGGATAATCCGCAGGAGGCGAAGTACGGCTTCACCAGGGACCAGCTTACCGAAGGCTTCAGGTACCTTAAGTCAAAGGGCGTGAAACACTTCGGGATCCATGCCTTCCTCGCCAGCAACACGCAGACGAATGAGTATTATCCGGAGCTCGCGAAGATCCTCTTTAAGACAGCTGTCGAGCTGAAGGAGGAGACCGGGGCGGACATCCGTTTCATTAATCTTTCAGGCGGGGTAGGGATCAATTACCTTCCCGAGGGAGAGCAGAACGACATACTGGCGATAGGAGAGGGAGTCAGAAAGGTCTATGAAGAGATCCTTGTGCCCGCAGAGATGGGAGATATCGCCCTCTATACTGAAATGGGACGATTCATGCTGGCGCCTTACGGACACCTTGTGGCAACAGCTATCCATGAAAAGCACACGTATAAGGAATACATCGGACTTGACGCCTGCGCCGCGAACCTGATGCGCCCCGCGATCTACGGAGCTTACCATCACATTACGGTCGCAGGAAAGGAAGACGCCCCCTGTACATGCAAATACGACGTGACCGGGGGACTCTGCGAGAACAGCGATAAATTTGCGGTAGACAGGATGCTTCCGAAGATAGATATCGGGGACCGCATTATCATCCATGATACCGGGGCCCACGGCTTTTCAATGGGCTACCAGTATAACGGAAAGCTCAGGTCCGCGGAGCTCCTGCTCTGCGAGGATGGGAGCGTCAAAATGATACGCAGGGCGGAGACCCCGAAGGATTACTTTGCGACCTTTGATTTCACGCATATTTTTGACGGAATAGATCAGTAATGATCCGCCCTAAGGCGGTCGTTAAAATATCGAGGAGGAAGATCATTATGAAAGATATTAAACTTCACAGGTCAGTCAGCAATAAGCTGCTCGCGGGAGTATGCGGCGGCCTTGGTGAGAGCTTTGGGATAGACCCCAGCATCGTGCGGTTAATATGGGTGCTTGTGTCACTTGTTCTGCCGTTTGGCGCGGGGTTAGTGCTCTACATCGTAGCAGCGGTGATACTTCCGAAAGAAGAGATCTAAGCCATCAGGGCCTGCTTTGCAGGCCCTTTATTTTGTCCATACGGGAGCCTGCTGATGCAAGGACTGCATCCGCAAGAACTATTGCGGCCATCGCTTTGACTACAATTACCGCGCGGGGTACTATTACGGGATCGTGCCTGCCCTTGATTGATATTTGCACAGGTTTACCCTCGCTGTCAACCGTTTCCTGCGCGGAGGAGATAGAAGGGGTGGGCTTGATGGCGGCCCTGAAAATGATCTCTGCGCCGTTTGAGATACCGCCGAGTATTCCCCCGGCATGATTGGTCGCGAGGGTGACTCCGCCATTCTCCGCAGGAACAAAAGCGTCGTTATTCTCTGAACCTTTTGCGCGGGCAGCGGCAAAGCCGTCGCCTATTTCAAATCCCAGGATGCCCAGGATGCCAAGGAAGACAAGACCATAAAAATCCTCATGATAGGGAACAGTTTTTCGGAGAGTGTGCTGGCCTACTTCCCTGAGATGGTGAAGAATGACGGCACGATAAAGATGAGGCTGCGTCAGGCATACATTGGTGGCTGCACCATTGAGCACCACCTGAAGGAATATGACAAGGCAAAGGCGAATCCAAAGTATCGTCCATATACCACCAACTTGGAACTGCCTGGTGCGCCAAAGGTGAGGGCGGGCAAGTGGAAGGCGAACCTGCCTGAAATGCTTGCGGACGGAACCTGGGACATAGTGACGATACAGCAGGGATCCAGCCACAGCTGGCGTCCTGAAACATACCAGGCCGATGCGGACAGGCT
>JAIKVW010000006.1 GCA_024685315.1 Lachnospiraceae bacterium | reverse complement strand
TCATCGTAAATAATTCTGTAATATAATTCTCCACTAAAAAGATAAATTCCGGTTTATCGCTTGACTTTTTTCCTATCAAGTTCTTTAACATCTAAATCAATGCTTACATAGCTGTCAACTTTTTCCCCACGTAAAAGAACTACAGTCTCGACATGCTGGGAATCTGGAAAGAGGTCTATGCATTTTGCCCTGACGAGCCTGTAGCCGCCTTCCTGAAGCACTTTAAGATCTCTCGCCAGGCTCGTTGCCTTGCATGAGATGTAAACTATATTGTCAACCTTATAATCGATTATTTTGGGGAGCGCCTTGGGGTGTATCCCGTCCCGCGGAGGATCGAGCACAATGAAGTCCGGCTTGTCTGTGAGATCATCCAGCACCTTCAGGACGTCGCCTGCAATAAAATCACAGTTCGTAAGACCGTTGAGTTTTGCGTTATACCTTGCGGATTCAACTGTTTCCTCTACTATTTCAACCCCTGTCACCTTCCTGCAGGCGGGCGCGAGTATCTGGGCTATAGTGCCCGTTCCGCTGTAGAGATCAAATACATTTTTATCCCTTGTATCGCCAATATAATTCCGCGCGGTGTCGTAGAGAACCTCCGCGCCTCGCGTATTGGTCTGGAAGAACGAAAAAGATGACACTTTAAAGTCAAGCCCGAGCACCTTCTCCATGAAATAATCTTTTCCGAAGAGGATCCTCGTCTCGTCGCTTCTCACGATATCTGCAAGGGAATCATTGATGATATGCATAATGCCGGAGATATGCCCGCTGAGCCTTCCAGACTTTTCAAGCTCAAGGATCATGTCCCTGAATGCTTCTTCGTCAAACTGCTTTTCGTACTCCTTGTCACCGGTCGTGACAATATGGACGAGGATGTCCCCGTAGCTCGCGCTGCGGCGCAGCAGCAGATGCCGCAGGTACCCCTCGTGCCTAATTTTGTGAAAATAAGGCAGCGGATTCTCTGCAAAGCAGCGTAGCACCGCATCAACTATTACATTAAAGTCCGGATGGACGATCACGCAGTCCGTGCATGTGAGAACGTCATAGGTGCTCGCTTTCCTGTGAAGTCCCAGGGTGAGCGGTCCGCCGGGGCGGTCATCCCCAAAAGAATACTCCATTTTATTGCGGTAGCCGAACCTGTCCGGGCTCTTGGCGATCCCTTCAAACTCGTAAGGATGATCCGAGGCGCTGTCTAGAAGCCGCTTTATCTGCCCGGCCTTCATCTCCAGCTGGTCAGGGTATGACATCGTCTGATATATGCAGCCCCCGCAATCCGGGAATGCGCTGCATAAAGTCCTGTCTGCCTCTGACGGAGACTTTTCGGTGACCTCCAGGAGCCTGCCTTCCTTCCGGCCGGCCTTGGACTTGTTGATCACAAATCTGACCTTCTGTCCCGGGATAACGTTTTTTACAATTACCTGCTCTTCTTCATCCCGGACCCGGACGATCCCTTTATTCGGATAATCGACCCGCTCTACCGTTCCTTCGTATATTTCTCCGCGCTTCAAGCTGCGTACCCTTCCTTTCAAAATCCGGTGCCGGAGCATTTTACAGCAAAAAAGGCTGCCATCGGTATCATCATACACTTTGGCAGCCAGTTTCCATCATACATACAAATTTGCCTGAATATTACTCAGCAGCTTCCTTGACGTCTTCAACAACTTCCTCAGCTGCTTCCTTGACATCCTCAGCCACATCCTTGGCAGCTTCCTTCACGTTCTCGAAAGTCTCGGCGGTCTCTTTCACAAAATCGTCGTCATCGTCGAAATCGTCAAAGTCATCGAAATCATCATCGAAATCGTCATCATCACAGTGGATGTACTTATAGACCACGTATGCGGCGATGCCTATAATGGTAAGTATCGCGAGCACTAAAAGGATCTTCTTCAGAGCATTCTTTCTGGAATCAGAAGCCTTGACCTTACTGATCAGATCTGAAACATTAGCAAGTTTAATGAGTTCTTCGACCTTATTCATCTGGACCACCTCTCAATATTGGAATTCTTCCTAAATACAATCATATTTACGGGCATTATATCATATTGCAGCCGCTTTTACTATACTATTTTTAATTTTGCGAAAGAGGCCTTCATCTTCTTGACTCCGAATTTCTCGAAATCTACCGTGACAAGGTAGTCATCGCCTGCATCAAAGACTTCCTTTACGACCCCTGTCCCGAATTTAATGTGCTTTACGGTGTCGCCTGCTTTGTAGTCCGGCACTGCCTTGCCTATCTCGGAGCCTTTCTTTACAAATGATCTGAAGTCGAAAGAGGTCGCCTTCTGGTAGCTGGAGTTCCTCGGCGGGCGGCTCACCGAAAAGCCGCTCCTGAAAGAATTCCCCGGCTTTCTTTCCTGCACGGCTGCCGGTCTGCTGCCTCCGGAATTCCTGGCCGGACTGTATTCAACATTTCCCCGGAGATATCTTTCATCCTCCGGATCCCTGTTCTTTAATCCTGTGATCAGTTCCTCCGGGATCTCGAGGGCAAATCTGGATATCTTATTGTACTGAGGAGATCCGTGGGTCATCCTGCACTGTGCGCTGCTCAGGGTGAGCAGCTTCTCAGCCCGCGTCATTCCAACGTAGCAGAGACGCCTCTCCTCTTCCACCTCGGAGGGATCCTCGCCGGAAAGCGAAATGTAGCTCGGGAAAACATTCTCCTCCATCCCGCACATGTAGACATACGGGAATTCCAGGCCTTTGGCCGCGTGCAGCGTCATTAGGGTCACCTTGTCATCGGACTCGTCCATGCTGTCCACGTCAGCGACCAGCGCGATCTCTTCAAGCAGTCCGGTGAGAGTAGGCTCTTCCCCGGTCTCCTCGTAAGCTATGATCTTGTTC
>JAIKVW010000001.1 GCA_024685315.1 Lachnospiraceae bacterium | reverse complement strand
GAATTCGAGGCCTGGTATGAAGAAGCCAAGCAAAAGCTTGAGCTCGCCAGGGAAGGCCTCCTTCCGGCCGACGAGTTCACTGCCTGGCTGAAAAAATAAATATAAATAAAAAAATATGCTGACCATTCGTGGTCAGCATATATCATTTCCAACCGGCTTCATGAAAAGCCGCCCTATCTCATCCGGATCTTTTGTCTGGGCAAGAATCCACATTGTCTTAGCCAGCACCGCCTCTGTCGTCATGTCGAAAGCCTCGAGTATCCTGAGACCGTTTTTATACTGGTAGCCTACCCTGTATCTCGCAAGGTCGCTGCCCTCATTCTCGACCTGTGTGGTGATAATTACGGTCTTCCCGCGCTCCACTCCCTCGGAAACAGCCTGGTAGAAGCCCCGCTCTTCCTGGGAAGGCAGCCCTCCTGCGCCGAAGCTCTCAATGATCACGGCGTCATTTTCTGAAAGCGCGTACCTGAGAAGCGACGCATCGCACCCGGGAATAAGCTTTATCAGCGCGACCTTTGTGTCCAGCTCACTGAAAAAAACAGGCTGTCTGTCAGAAGGCTGGCGGATGAAATGCCTGATCTGCCCGTCCAGGACCTCCGCAAGCACAGGATAATTAAGGCTTGCGAACGCTCTCATGCTCTTTGAGCGGACCTTTCTCGCCCTGTTCCCCTGGATCACCAGCCCGTTAAACACTATTGCTACCCCGGCAGATTCTTCAGATGAAGCATAAACAAAGCTGTCGTAAAGGTTGAGCCTTGAATCGGTAGTCTTCGATCCTATGGGCTTCTGGGCCCCGGTAAGGATTATCGGTTTCGGAGAATCCTGTATAAGGTAGGAAAGCGCCGCCGCTGTATAAGCCAGCGTGTCTGTCCCGTGAGTGATCACGAAACCATCGTAATTATCATATTGTTCACGGATCATGGAGGCCACTTTCAGCCATTCCGCAGGAGTCATATCCGTGCTGTCCAGATTGCAGGCCTCAGAACAATCAACATGACAGATATCGCGTATCTCAGGGACCCTCTCGGCTATCTGTTCCGAAGAAAGCGCGGGCGCAAGCCCCGAGTCGGAGATCTCGGAAGCGATCGTACCTCCGGTCCCTATCCAAAGAATGCTTTTCAAAGGAGCCCCTCCTGCTTTACGATCTTCACTATCCTGCTTGTCCCGAGCCTGTCGGCTCCGAGCTCCATGAATCTTCGCGCATCTTCAAGCGTGCTGATTCCGCCGGCAGCCTTGATCCTGACCTTCGGACCAATATGTTTCCTGAAAAGCGCAACGTCCTCAAATGTCGCGCCGCCCGTAGAAAAGCCTGTCGAAGTCTTGATGTAATCCGCCCCGGCCTCGGTAACAAGCCCGCAGACGCGGACCTTCTCCTCTTCGGTCAGGAGGCAGGCCTCGACGATGACCTTCAGCACCCTTCCCTGGCAGGCCGCGTGTACGGCCTGGATCTCAGAAAGCACATAGGAGTCGTCTCCGTCCTTCAGCATTCCGACATTTATCACCATATCGATCTCGTCGGCACCGTTTGCCACAGCATCGCCGGTCTCCAGCACCTTTGACGCGGTAGTATGCGCGCCGCTCGGGAAACCTATGACCGTAGCGATCTTCATCCTGTCGCCCAGGTACTCCTTCGCGCGCCTTACGTAGCAAGGCGAAATGCAAACGGAAGCAGTATTATATTTCATCGCGTCATCGCAAACTTCCTTCACGTCCTCCCAGCGGGCCTCAGGCTTAAGGATCGTGTGGTCGCAGGCCGCAAGGATCTTTTTGATCTCAGCAATATCCATTATCTATGATACCTCGTAAATAAATTTGAAATTTTCCGGTCACACAGTAATGCTCCGCCCGGCTTTGCGCGCGGGAGCTGTCGGCTCCTCTGCAGGATACCCTACCGGGATGATCGCGGTAAGCCGGCCTTTGTCCGGCGCATAGATCTCATTCATTTTTGCGCTGCAGTCCTTCACCGGACCAGTGAGGCATATCGAACCCAGGCCGAGAGCCCTTGCGGCAACAAGCATATTCTCTATTGCGGCCCCGATGCTAATGGAGACCGCTTCCTCGGATTCGCCGTAATCAGGCTTGTACCGGAAAATAAGGATGCACGCGGGCGCGCCGCCAAGGGTCTTCAAAAACGCTATTGTGCTTTCGGCAACCTCCGGGTTGTTCTTAAAGCGCTCGGTCAGAAAGGGACGGAACTTCTCGGCAGCCTCTCCCACTATTCCCCTCACACGGTCCATCTCTTCGCTGCTTTTGACCGCGACCACGAACCAGGGCTGGAGATTCACTCCCGAGGGCGCGTAAAGCCCCGCGGAAACTACCTTGTCAAGAAGCTCCTCCGGCACAGGAGTGCTTTCATATGAGCGTATGCTTCTCCGCGTTATTATCGCATCATAAGTATTCATGAGATCCTCACCCTTCGTGCGCAAGCGCGCGCTTAATGCCTATCGTGAGCTGGTCGGCGCAGGATGTGCCTTTGCCTCCGCATTCATTCCCCTCAAGAATCTTCACCGTATCAAGAGCGTCTGCCCCCTCGAGAAGCTTTCCTATCGCTTTCAGATTGCCATTGCAGCCGCCTTCAAACTTCACATCATGGAGCTTTCCGTCCTCCAGCCCGAACGTGATCCTCCTCGAGCAGACACCCTGAGGGGTGTATGAATAATAGTTCATCCTTATCCTCCGTAATAAATTATGTGCCGGACACGAGGTCCGTTATCTGCCATCATTATAATAATCCCAACGGAATGTTTTGTAAACCGCAGCGGAGCGCCTCTCCATATTGCTTCCCCCGCCAAATGGTGCTATTGTAAATATGTAAATATTTAACCAATAAGGAGTTTGATCTAATGCCTTCTGCATCAAAAGACGCGCCCGGCATGGCTCCGGCAGGCGCCGGCAAGCCCGCCCGAAAGACCTTAAAAGACACTCGCCTCAAGGTCATCATCCTGGCCGTTGTAATCCTCCTGGCCACCGTGTCCATTCCCTTTGTGTCTTCACTTAAATATACATTGCAGTTCAGGGACTTTGAAGAGCATCTCACCGCAGCCATTGCCGACGGAAACGCGAACCGTACCATCATGATAACTACCAGTGATGCCAAATGGATCCCTGACAAAGACACCATCAGCTCTTTCAATGTGCTCATTCACAGCACCCGGATGGGCAGGGTGGTCAAAAGCTCAGATATCCCCGAGGATTCCGAAAAGATGGAGTTCGAATTCGGCAGCGGGAAATATATGAATGTTTACTCCGTCCAGATCGAGGACAAGAACCGGAATAACCATAAAGGAGTCATCATCGAATACTGGGAAGAAAACTACGGCCCCTACATTTATGAAAACAGCGTGCTGATATACCAGAACTTCGAGGCCCTGCTGGAGAACAGCGAGCACAGCAAGCGTTTTGATCTGCCATAAACGTCCAAGTAAATGACCGGACAGCTTTATCTGAACAGCATCTTTTTCTCCAGACCGGTGTTTTCAATACCAAGCGCGTTTACAAGCGTATAAGCGAATTTTAGCGCGGTAGCAGGCCCGCGGCTCGTGATAATATTCCCGTCGCTCACCACTGTCTCGTCATCAACATAGACCGCGTCCGGCAGCTGTGCCTTCACATCCGGGTCAGGATAGCTGGTCACTCTCCTGCCGCTTATCACACCGGCTTTCCCGAACGATATCGGTCCGGCACAAATAGCGGCGATAAACTTTTCCGGATCCGCAGCAAAAGACTTTATAATTCTGATTACGCGCCTGTCGTCGCGAAGATTCTCCGCCCCTGGAAGGCCTCCGGGAAGCACGATCATGTCATACTCAGCGGTTATTTCTTCCATATCGATGTCTCCAAGCTGCCTGTCGGCAATGACAGTCACTCCGTGTGATCCGGTAACCGCAAGGGCGTCCAGACCGATCATGTCACATCCTGCACCGGCTCTGCGAAGAACGTCTACTATGGTAAGGCCTTCAATCTCCTCAAAACCATCGGCAAATAAAACTGCTGCTCTTTTCATATCCTTTGTCCTCCCTGATCGTCCGTTGTATTGTATAATCTACAGAGCTTTTTGAAAAATTAGCTTGCTTTTTGCGGTAAAGTGTTATATTATAGCAAGGTAGCTTGTGGCCCGTTGGTCAAGAGGCTAAGACGCCGCCCTCTCACGGCGGAATCAGCGGTTCGATTCCGCTACGGGCTACTCGGGGCTCTGAAGCTTATCTTCAGAGCCCTGTATTTTATCTTTTTTTATTTGCCGGCATGTCGGAATGGCAGACGAGGCAGACTCAAAATCTGTTGTAGGTGACTACGTGTGGGTTCAAGTCCCACTGCCGGCAGAACCTAAAGGAAAAGCCTTTTTGGCTTTTCCTTTTTTCATAACCTGGGTATTTTTTAATTTCACTCCCTGCCTTACACCATCACGTCCAGCTCTATCTCTTTCGCTTCCGTTCCGGCGCACTCAAGCCTCACTACAGCTTTCCCGGCCTTCCCTGCAGTCTTCACGTAGACCCCGGCCATTCCGCCCCGGAGCGTTACCAGCGAGGGTCCGATGATCTCGACCGGTCCTTCACAGCTCACGCTTACCGGCTCCTGGAAATACGGCAGCACGTTGCCGTTCTGGTCGACCGCCTTTATCCTGATCTCGCAGCAGTCGTAAGTCTGGTCTTCGATCAGCACATCCCGGTCAGTCTCAGCCTGAAGCCTTACTTCCTTAAGCGCGCCCTTCACGAGCGTCTTTACGACCTTGCCGTCCTTAATTGCCTCAAATCTATATTCGCGGGAAGCCGCGCCCCAGTCGCCGATATATTTCCCGTAAAGGCGCACCGCGTCAGCCATCGTCATATGATAGACCGCCATAAGGCCAGCCGCAAGCGCACCGGCCTGGGCGTCAAGCTTTCCGCCGTTCTTCGCGTACAGATTGAGGCACTGCTTCGTGAGCGCAGCCTGCTGCTCGCCGTAGCCCTCGCCTTCCTTCAGCTGGTCTCCGATGAAATCATCAATAAAGATCGGCCCGTGGCGAAGGAACTTCCACTCGGAATCCTGAGGGAAATACTCTTTCAGGAGCCTGTCGTTCCTGTACATCCGCACGCTGTCGGCATTTGAAATAATATAGCAGTCGCCGCGAAGCCCTGCTGGATGCTCGCCGATATCGAGAGATGAAGACACCTCAAGCACGGTATCCTCCGGCCTCTTTGGCCTTGCCTGCGCACTGTAAAGGTAGGCCGCGGTCTTCGGATTCCTGAACATATCCATTACTCCGTGGTAGCAGATCCTGTCGCCGCTCCCGAAGTCCTTGTGCGTATTGTAGTCAAACATGCACCAGCCGAAAGATCCTGCGATGTCTGACTCGCCCGCAACCGCATTTATAACATTTGCGTGGCGAACCATCTGCTCGGTCCTGTGATCCTCGCAGTCATAGCTTTTGGTCGGGAACATATGCCCGCAGTATTCCGTGACCATGTAGGCCTTCGACATATCGTTTGTGACCTTGTGCTTCGGAAGGCAGCCTTCGTTCTCTCCGCTGTGCACGAAATCATTGTATGTCATTACGTCTTCCTGAATATTGGTCTTGCGGTCGGCCTTCATACTGCGGACGCCGCCGGTCTGGCGGGTCGGATCAAGCTTGTGGGCTGCCGCGTTCGTCCTGGCGTAAAACTCATCATCGTCCTTAGATTCATTGATCCGGACTCCCCAGAGAATGATCGAGGGATGGTTGCGGTACTGCTCCACCATATCTATAGTGTTCTGAACAGCGATATCCTTCCAGACCTCGCCCCCGATATGCTGCCAGCCGGGGATCTCGGTGAACACCAG
>JAIKVW010000015.1 GCA_024685315.1 Lachnospiraceae bacterium | reverse complement strand
ATAAAAATGATCGCGCAGGCTGCGAGCGCCATAATGCCCAGGTACTTTCCGAGCTGCACGAGCTTTTCCTGCAAAGGCGTCCGGGTCTTCACTTCATTATCGAGAAGACCGGCGATCTTACCCATTTCCGTATCCATGCCCGTGGCAGTGACTACCGCTGTCGCGGTACCGTAGGTAATGGAACAGCCGGAATAGACCATATTGTCGCGGTCCGCAAGCGGGGCTCCTTCCGCCACTTCGGTAAGATAGTCTTTTTCTGACGGGACCGATTCGCCTGTCAAGGCAGACTCTTCAGATTTAAGTCCCGTACTGTTCAGCAGCCTTGCATCTGCGGGAACATAGTCTCCCGCCTCCAGATGAATGATATCGCCCGGGACCAGATCTGTTGCATCGATGATCTGCTCTTCGCCGTCTCTCATTAATCTGGCGTGAGGCGCCGACATGCTTTTGAGAGCATCCAGAGCTTTTTCGGCTTTGCCTTCCTGATAGACCCCCATTACGGCATTAAGTATTACGATAATAACGATCAGTATGGGTTCAAAGATCTCTCCCCACTTCTGCTCAACACAGACCACTGCAAATGAAACGACAGCAGCAGCGATCAGGATCAGGATCATTACGTCTTTAAACTGATTCAGAAAACGCTGCAGCGTTGTGGTCTTTTTCTTTTCCCGGAGCTTATTCTCGCCGTATTTTTCTTTTCGCGAAAGGGCTTCTCCGGTGCTGAGTCCATCCTGCATATCGGTATTTAATTCATCCAGGATCTCACTTGTTTTCTCGCTGTAATATGTCATCTGTATTTCTCCGTGCTCAATTGTATAGCCATAGCCTGCCTTTTTATACAGATTTTACAACTAATCGGTATTCAAATCAACAATAAAAGAGGATACCTTGCGGCACCCTCCCTCTTGATCATATATTTTATTTCATACCCCTCTTGACCATCTCGGTGACCATGAATGTCGCTACGTCATCCGCGTATTTGCCGCTGCCGAAGCCTGCATCGTAACCGAGCTCCTTTGCAAGCTCATGAGTGATACGGGCGCCCCCGCAGCAGACCACGAACTTATCGCGCAGCTCTTCGGCTTCGAGGAGCTCGATCAGGTTGGTCAGGTTCATGATGTGGATGTCCTTCTGGGTAACCGTCTGCGATACCAGCAGCACGTCCGCATGTACCTCTTTTGCCTTCTCGATAAACTCTTCATTCGGCACCTGGCTGCCCAGGTTATAAGCCTCGATCATCTCATATCTCTCAAGGCCGTAATGGCCCGCGAAGCCCTTGCGGTTCATGATGGCGTCTATTCCAACGGTGTGCGCGTCGGTACCTGTCGAAGCTCCGACCACCACTATCTTCCTTCCGAAATGCTCTTTGATGTAAGCATCGCATTCTTCCATACTCATGGTCTCCTCTTCGACCGTCTGAACGTGGATATTGGTATAATCTACCGTGTGGACGCAGCTGCCGTAAACGATGTAATATGTGAACTCTTTATCCAGCTTGCCGCGGTAGGCAACATTCACATCGGTAAGACCCATCTTGCCTGCAAGCTGTCTTGCGGCCTCTTCGCCCTTCTCATCATTCTTGACCGGCAGAGTGAAGGACAGCTGGACTTTGCCGTCATTCATCGTATCGCCGTAAGGCTTGATGCGCGTAAGGTCCAGAGTGGTATCAAAATCGGTTTTATGGGTATTGTAAAGTCCTCCGCTCATGACCTCACCTCGCTTTCCTCAGGATCAAGCTCCGTAAACGGTATATCCTTCTTCATCAGAGGGATGAACGGGTTAAAGTATTCCGGCGTCTTGATGACTACGCCGTCAAGGCCTTTGCCGCCGTCCTTCGGGCGCTTGATATCTGCAAATATACCCTTCTCAAGTGTCGTGAACATGCCCTGCTTCTCTATCTCGGCAAGAAGGTCCGTTGCCTTTTTAAGCACTTCTGCCGCCCTCGACTGGATGATGCCGCCCTTCTTGAATTCGATCTCGCTTCCGAGATCCTTCATCGTACGGAAAATGTACTGCGCGTTCTCGATAGACAGCGCGCGGTCCGACATGAACGGCGTGTGGATCGCCTCGGTAAGCATGCCGAGAAGGTGGATCTTCTGTCCTGTCAGGATCGTGACCATGTTGAAGAGGGCGTCCTGCACATGTCCTCTGAAAATATTTCCGGTCATGAATTTTGTAGGAGGCATGTATTTGAGAGGTGCCCTCGGGAAGATCTCTCTTGCCATCTGTGCCTGAGCAAGCTCAAGAAGAAATGTATCCTCGATGTCAGGCGACATCTCGAACGCATGACCGAGACCCTGCTGCTCCTCCGGAAGGCCTGCCATGAGCGCGAACTGCTCATTAAGGAACTGGGAAGCCAGCACGGTGTGAGCCTCTTCGATGGCATCGGCCGTCGTCAGATAATTGTCCTCGCCAGTATTAATGATAATACCCGCAAAGCTGTTTATGACCCTCGAAAAATACTGGTCTATCAAAGTCCTCTGCATATTTATATCGCGGAACAGTATGCCGTAGAGCGCGTCGTTGAGCATAACGTCGAGACGTTCCATGGCTCCCATGGCAGCGATCTCAGGCATGCACAGTCCCGAACAATAATTGCAGAGACGGATATATCTGTGCAGTTCTTTGCCGGCATCGTCGAGCGCCTTCCTCATCAGGCGGAAATTCTCCTGCGTCGCATATGTGTCTCCGAAGCCCTCGGTCGTCGCGCCGTAAGGCACGAAATCAAGAAGGCTCTGGCCTGTCGTACGGATAACC
>JAIKVW010000046.1 GCA_024685315.1 Lachnospiraceae bacterium | reverse complement strand
AAGGTAAGATACAATTTAGAGGTTTATTATGTACGATGAGGTCTGGGCAGTAGATGCGGAGCGTATAAAAGCTTTCTTCAGTGACCATCCTGATGATGTCATGATAATACCCATGCTTGAAAAAAGGCTTGGGTCTATGACGATGCCTCAGACCCGTATCATAATTACAGGAGATAATGCAGAAGAGCTATATCATCATTTCTATCTGAGTTTCATGACAGCGGGAGGGTAGAGCATAATGATCAAACAAACAGGCCGGGATTTATCCCGGCCTGTTTTAGTATTCTGCATTTTGCAAAGAACTTATTACAGAGCTTCATAGCCGAAGGTGCTGGCCATTACACGGGCCATTCTCTCCTTGCGGCATGTGTCGCAAAGACAGTCAGCTTCATTGCCGCTTCTCTTTGCTGCCTCGGCTATCTGTTCAGGTGTGCCTATGACCTCACCACAGCGTTCACAGTGGACAAGATCGAATGTCTTTCCCCAGATAGTGCGTGTGTTGAAGTCCTCAACCAGATCTATCGCATTTGTAGGGCAGACCTTTGCGCACGCGCCGCATCCGATGCAGACGCTGCTCGGGTCTCCGTAAGGTGTGGAGATGGCTTTTGTGATACCCCTGTTTACAGTAGAAATGGCTCCGACCGAGAGCGATCCGCATACCTTGGCGCAAAGTCCGCACATGACGCACTTTTCACCGTCTACCTTCACAAATCTGTCGATTTCAGGTACTTTGTAGTATTTGCACATCCTGGCTATCTCAGGGCTTTCAGGCGCGCGTTTGGCGAGCAATGTGAGTATCATCGCGCGCTCACGCTTGATTCGATCACTGTTAGTTTCAACTTCTATTTCGCTGTTCACCGGATAGACGCAGGATACAACGACGCTCTTTCTGCCTCTGTCTGTGATCTCCACTATGCACAGACGGCAGGCACCCATGCCTTCTTCAATAGAATCATGCTGGCAAAGGGTAGGGATGGTGATTCCGTTACGGCGTGCTATGTTGAGCAGAAACTCACCTTTTTCGCAGGTACATTCTTTACCGTCGATTTTAATGATCATTATGCCTGCCTCCCTTCTGTATATACTGCGTCGAACCTGCAGGTCTCGCGGCAGCTTCCGCATGCGATGCACACACTGGAGTCAATGCTGTGAGGCTGCTTGACCGATCCTGATATCGCTCCGGCAGGGCATGCCCTCGCGCATGATGTGCATCCTCTGCACTTGTCAGGATCTATCTTGAATGTAGTCAGTTCCTTGCAGACGCCCGCCGGACATCTGTGCTCGAGAATATGAGCTTCATATTCATCCCTGAAGTATTTCAGGGTAGTAAGTACAGGGTTAGGAGCTGACTTTCCGAGAGCGCAGAGTGAACAGTCTATCATTGTCTCACCCAAAGCTTCCAGAAGGTCCAGATCCTCCATTTTTCCTCTGCCTTCACATATGTCAGTGAGGATCTCGAGCATCTGTTTGAGACCTTCACGGCATGGTGTGCACTTTCCGCATGATTCGCCGCAGAGGAAGTTGACATAGTACCTTGCAACGTCGACCATGCAGCTGCGGTCATCCATAACGATCATGCCGCCGGATCCCATCATAGCTCCATATGCCTTCAGGGTGTCAAAGTCTACCGGGAGATCGAGCATGCTTTCAGGAATGCATCCTCCTGACGGTCCGCCGGTCTGGACAGCCTTGAACGGTCTGTCGCCTTTTATTCCGCCGCCGATATCGAAAATGAGCTCGCGGAGAGTAGTACCCATAGGAACTTCAACGAGTCCTGTTCTTTTTACTTTACCTACCAGGGCAAATACCTTGGTACCTTTACTCTTCTCGGTACCGACAGAAGCATATGATGCGCCGCCGTGACTGATTATATAAGGCACATTTGCCAGCGTTTCTACGTTATTGAGTACGGTAGGCTGGTTCCAGAGACCTCTCTGCACTGATCTGATGTACTTTGCACGAGGCTCTCCGACCTTACCCTCAACCGACTGCATCAATGCGGTCGATTCGCCGCATACGAAGGCTCCGCCTCCGCGTACGACTTCGAGGTGCAGCTTTCTGCCTGATCCGCAGATGTCATCACCTATGAAACCGGCAGCTTCTGCATCCGCAAGAGCTTTTTTAACGTTTTTGACGGCGAGATTATATTCGTCTCTGATGTACAGATATCCCTGCTCGGATCCTATAGCCAGCGCGCAGATGGCAAGGCCTTCAATTACACTGTGAGGGTCTCCTTCGAGTATGGATCTGTCCATGAAAGCACCAGGATCGCCTTCGTCTCCGTTGCAGGCTACATATTTAGGGAAGTTGTCATAGCCAAGAGCGGTGCGCCATTTACGTCCGGTAGGGAAGCCTGCTCCGCCTCGTCCTCTGAGGCCGGAATTATCGATTTCGTCGATTATTTCTTCAGGAGTCATTCCCAGAGCTTTCTTAAGCGCCTCATAACCACCGGAGGCAATATAGTCATCTATATGGGCCGGTGATATCTTACCGATGTTGCGAAGCGCGATTTTCATCTGAGGGGCGTAGAACGGGTTCTCGTTCTGGCTCCTGACGAATTCACCTTTATCATTTCTGTACAGCAGCTTTTCTACCAGCTCTCCGTGAAGAACGGTCTTCTCCAGGATATCCTTTACGTCAGACACTTTGACATGGTAATAAGAAATCTCGTCAGGAAGGATGGTTACGAGTGGACCGTTTTCACAGAAGCCGTTGCATCCGGTGCGCTTTATATCGCATTCAATAAAGATGCCGCCATCGCCGGCTGCCAGACGTTCGAACTCTTCTGCGACCTTTGCGCTGCCGTTGGCAAGACATCCGGTGCCGCAGCAAATACGAATGGTTTTCATCATCTAGCCCTCCTTCCTGTAAGATTCGATCACACCCGGAAGCTTTTCCATTGTCATCTTTCCGTAGTATGTGTCATCTACGACCATGACAGGAGCCAGAGCACACGAACCGAGACAGTTCACCAGCTCAAGGCTGAAGAGGCCATCCTCTGTCGTCTCGCCATCGGATATGCCCAGAACACGGGTCACACCTTCTACGAGAGTCATGGAACCGCGGATATGGCATGCAGTACCGTCACAGAGCTTGATTATATGCTTTCCCTTAGGTTTGAGCGAAAGTGCCTTATAGAAGGTCGCCATGGAATAGAGAGAGGAGAGAGGCACACTCAGATAATCTGCAAGTGCTTCGAGTCCTTCCCTCGGTATATACTGAAATTCATGCTGCAGGTCCTGCATGATGGCCAGGCTGTAATGCTGGTCAGCAGGATAACTATGCAGGATCTTTTTTATTTTTTCTACATTAACAGGCAATTGTTCGTACCAGCCTTTCTGTTTAGCCCCCTGCTACAACAGGGAATACAAGTACGGTATCTGTGTCTTTAAGAGGAGCTTCCGGACCGCCGATGAAATCTATGCGGCGTCCGTTGACCATGAC
>JAIKVW010000054.1 GCA_024685315.1 Lachnospiraceae bacterium | reverse complement strand
GGATAGACCTGCCCGCAGGCGTCACGCATATCGGTAACGGCGCGTTCGAGGGCTGCACGGGACTCACGGAGATAGACCTTGAGGCCTGCGCAGGGCTGACGGAGATAGGAGAGTACGCGTTCGCGGGAAGCAGAGGCATAGTAAGTGTGCTTCTTCCTGACAGCGTGCGGGTGATCGGGTACAGGGCGTTCTACAGCTGCACGTCTCTTTCGGAGATCAATTACCCTGCAGGACTCGAGGAAGCAGGAGGAGGAATATACGAGGGGTGTGAGAGCCTTAGGAGGATAACGGTTCCGGAGGGAGTCACCGCGATCCCCGAAAACGCGTTCCAGGGAGCCGAGTATCTGAGATATATTTATCTCCCTGACAGCCTGGCATCGATAGGCGATGCGGCGTTTGAGGGCTGCAAAGGCCTCCCTTACATTTATTTCAACGATTCCCTTTCCTCTATAGGAAACCATGCGTTTAACGGCTGCGAAGGACTCATAAGCATTACGATACCGGGAACGGTCAGCACTATCAGCTACAGAGCATTCAGCGATTGTATAAATCTGGAAGAAGTATCTATCGGGAACGGAACGACGGTAATAGAAACGGAAGCTTTTTCCGGAGACACTGCTCTGACGGATATTTATATTCCGGAAACAGTTGAGAGCTTTGGAGATGATGTCTTTAAGGGCTGCACTAATCTGGTGATCCACTGTGCGCAGAATTCTCAGGCATCGGTATACGCAATTGAGAATGATTTTGAAATAGTCTTTTATAAAGAGACAGAAAACACTGAGTCAGTAATAGATCATGAGAGATCATTCTATGAACTGTCAACCGAAAACGCCCTTGCCAGGGGCTATATCACGGGAACGGTGGTCTTTAATGTAAAAGAAGGAACCGAAGGTATTTCCGACAGAGAACTGAGGATAAAATTCCCGAATAATACATCCGTGCTGTTTGAGTCCATGATGCTTGACGGCGTTCAGGTAACGGATTACAGCTATGACAACAGTGTTCTTATAATACCGATTAACGAGGGGAACAGTACTTTCAGTTTTTGCCTTAGACCGGAGAGCAATAAGCGTTACGACAGCTATGCAGTGTTTGCATATACAAAGGACGGAACCAGCAGGTCGGATATCATAGAAGTCGTATCCAAGACGATGCCGACGCTTACAATTAATGCGGCTGAAGATATTTCATCGCCTTCGTTTACCATTACGGGCGTTGCCCCCGGAGATACCGATGTAAATATTTACCTGGACGATGTTCTTCAGACCACGGTTCATTCTCTTAAGAACGGCTGTTACAGCGCAGATCTAACCATCCCCGATCCATACAACGGAATGTTTTATGAGGTGGCTGCCGGCATAGGATCAGGAGAGGGCACGGGAGATGAAGCCCAGACGGTTACATCTACAGTCTGGTATATCATGGGGATGCCTGAGCTGACGCAGTTTGATCTGTATTATAATAACCACGCTGACTCGAAGAAGGACCTTCTTGCGAAAGGAACCAACGGCTCTGCCGTAAGCTTTAACCCGGAATATCCGTTTACCTTTGTGGTGGATTTTGATAATGATGATTCCGTGGATCCTGAGAGCGTTGAGATTATAAGCGACAAGAAGGGCGTTACGAAGAGCATCCCGGCAGCTTATGATCCAGCTACCGGAAAGTATATCGCTTCAGGTTATTTCGGAGGAGATTCAAACTATGTTCCGGGCAAGATCAGCGTCGGGTATGACGTAAAAGAATCTGTCTATCCTGCGGTTACTGAGGATATGCTGGTTGCGCTCAATCAGAAGCTTTACGCGAAGGAAAAAGCCTCATCCGAAACTACCGTTGAGACTTTTTCCGACGGTTCGACCCTGTCAACAACAAAATTTCTGAATCTGAAAGAGCTTGGCAAACTGGCTGACAGAACTGTTCTGACTTACTGTAAGATCTACGATAAATTAAACAAGGATGATCTGACCGTTTTGGCAGATACAGGAAAACTGTTCGATCACTATCTTAACGTTGAGGGCGACGGTTTTTTCGTCACGGTAATAGATAACTGGATAGAGAATCCGACAGGAGAGAAGGAAATAAGCGGCGTGCTTGTTCTGGTCGGGGATACGCTCGACAACAAGGCTACCAAGTTTATTATTTCCGTAGCTGGATCCGCGGATACGGCAGCCACAGTTTTCCCTTACCTGCAGATTGCAGGGAAGGCTTGCAAAGCCATATCAAAACTTGAAAAGCTGCCTTCAGACGTTGCTAAAATGAGAGAGGCGGTATATGCCAGGAACTATTCTCCTGAAGAGCAGGCCCGTATCCTTGCTGAGATTGACGTGTATGATAACGCATTTGCGGCCTATACCGTAATTGCCGCAATCGCAGGAATAGGTATCGTAATAAGTCCTCCGGGAGCTGCGGTGTATATTGGATATCTGCTGGTGACTGCAGTTGCCGATACCTTATTTGAATACTGGAAATATAAACTGCAGAAGGGAGAGTCTATTCTGGACTGGATCATCGATCCTTCCGGATATGTTTACGAAGGCGTCACGGACAACCGCCTGGAGGGAGCGACTGTTACCGCCTACTATAATGACGGATCGGGAGGTTCAGTCCTATGGGATGCCTCCGAATATCAGCAGGAGAATCCGCTCCTGACTGACAGCGGCGGCAGGTACGCATGGGACGTACCTGAAGGCCAGTGGCAGGTAAAAGCTGAACTTGACGGATACGATACCGTGACAACCGGCTGGTATGACGTTCCTCCCGCTCAGACGGACATAAATATCGGTATGGTTTCACAGGAAGCTCCGGAAGTTGCAAGCGTTGCCGTGTACGAAGAGTACACCGAGATCTGGTTTACTCAGTACGTTGATCCGGCGTCATTTGAGGAGATCGTGATAGTTGATTCCGAAGGAAATGGGATTCCTTATACCGTCGAGTATGTGGAGTACGGCGTGGACGAAGAAGGCAACACTCTCGTGATCAGCGCCAGGCTTATTTACGCTGAGGACGAAGATCCGCTCACAGGTCCATATACTGTAGAGATCCCGGAGATCGTATCCTACAACGGGCAGACGACCGAGCCTTCTGAAGGGGTCTATGAGGTACTGGGAGTAAGGACGCTTACGGTGCCTGAGAGCCTTACCGTACAGTCCCAGCAGACTGTTGTACTTACCGGGCATATTGAGAACGGTACCGGTACGGAACAGATCGAGTGCAGCGTGGACAGCCCTATTACCGCAGAGGCCGTATCGGTCAGCCAGCCTGATGAAAACGGAGACTTTACGGTAGAGCTTAAAGGCCTCCTTCTGGGCGAGACTGAAGTGACGGTTAGCGTTGCGGGGACCGGGTTATCGGAGAAGACGATCCTCACTGTAACGCCGGGAGGGACAGAGCCTTCGCCGGTCCTTGTAGACGAGATAACCATAGACGCGGAGAACGCTTCATATAACGAAGGACTGATCACTGTTCCCGCAGGAGGCACACTCAGGATGACGGCGGCTGCAGGTCCTGACAGCGCGGACAATAAGAACATTATCTGGTCGCTCGAGGATTACCATGACGACGCGTACGATATTGACAGGGCGGCGATCGATCCCGAGACCGGAGTGCTTACCACGTATTCCGCGGGGAGAGTCACTGTAGTGGCATCATCCGAGGATGGCGGATGCGTTGCGAGGAGGAGCGTGATGATCCTCTTCCAGGATATGACCAAAAGCTCAAGCCCCTTCTACAAGGGAGTATACTGGGCAGTTGACGAGGGCATCACCTACGGGATACAGGACAAGTCCGGTTACTTCCTGATCTTCGGCGAAGAGAGGACCTGTACACGTGCCCAGATGGTGACCTTCCTCTGGAGGCTTGCGGGAGAACCTGAGCCCACCGGAAACAGCGACATCACCTTCGCCGACGTAACGGAGAAGGATGCTAATAAGTACTACTACAAGCCTGTGCTCTGGGCAGCGGAGAACAATATCACGGTAGGCACCAAACAGGCGGACGGCACATATCTCTTCAAGCCCCAGGATCCCTGCCTGCGCCGCCAGGCGGTAATGTTCCTGTGGAGGATGGCAGGAGAGCCGCACGAAACGATCACCGTTGAACCGTTTGATGACGTTCCGGAGTACAACAAGAACGGAAAGAAGAACGTCTGGTACGACCCGGTCATGTGGGCTGCCCAGCATAACATCACCACGGGCGTGATCGGGGCAGGCACACGCACCTTCAACGAGGGCGGACTTTGCCTGCGCCGCCAGATCGTGACCTTCCTTTACAGGTACGCGAACCCTGACTGGGACAAGGTGAATTGAGGCCTGCAATACCAGGTAATATTATAATGTTAAATCGGGGGGACGGAAAACCGTCCCCCCGATTCTTGCTTACTGCAGTTCTTTTTCCATAAGCGCCAATAACTCAGGAATATCATTTTTCAACGTGTCAAATACAATTGTGAGATCAACGCTTCCATAATCATGGACGATCCTGTTTCTCAATCCGTAAATAGCTGTCCATGGAATGGTTTTATGGTTTGCTTTATATTCCTCACTCAGTCTTTTTGTGTTTTCAGAAATCTGAATCAGACGAAATAACATGGAGTCCTGAAGCAGCTCGAATGTTGACAACTCCCCAATATCCACACCTTTCATCTGTCTAACAATAAAGGTCAGGTCTTCCTGAATTTTGCGGATGCAGTAACTGTCATTCTTCACATTATCCATAAATGCGGATTCCTTCCTTCAGCACCTCTTTAAGCAGATATTCATTGTTCAGCAGCTGTTTCGTCTCTAACAGATCTACTTTCTTGTGAAGTGCCTCTCTCAGCCTCTCGGTGAGTTCGTAGTAGCGGAGACCGGTCGTATTGGTTGAGATCAAAAGGTCCACATCACTTGTTTCGGTTGCTGTTCCTTTTGCGTAAGATCCGAAAAGATAACAAAAATCGACAGAATACTCTGAAAACACATTGTTGCAGACGGTCTGAATGTCTTTTAATGACAGTATACCGTGTTCTTCATCAAGCGGATTCAGCTTCTGGAGCTCCTGAAGAAGAAAACGGTATTTCAAGGTTCTCTGCTTTGCGGCATCATTTTCGTAAGAGATATAAGATCGAAGAGATACTCCAAGACGGCTTGAGACTTCAGCCTGCGTAAGCTTCTTTTCTAATCTGCATGCTTTCAATTCTGTCATATGGCACACCTCCAACTAATATTAATTATGCAATATTTGCATTAAGCTGTCAATATAAATGTGCAAACATTACACATTAGAAGGTTTGAAGATATGTGAAGCAAGGCTGTCTTTCCGAAAAAAATGGCGGGGTATTTCCCCGCCGCCCGGTGGCCACCGAAACTGTCGCTATTAGAATGTGATCGCACTTCCGTCAGAGGTGGTTCCTGCGGTGTAAGCGGTTCCGTTAACATAGAGCGTATACCCATTCAGGTCGATTGCGTCCGCTTCGCAGGTCAGAGAAGTGATGTAGGAATCTCCGGTAAGTACCCAGGTGCTGCCGCTTTCGATCTCTATGTAGACCTCACCCTGGTTTGCGGCATTTACAGCTCCGGTGAGGGACGAGCCGTCCGTCAGGTAAATATTCACTGCGGATATTTCGTCTACAATGATATCGCCGTCGATTACCTGGTTGACCGCTTTAAGGTTTACCTTGCCGCCGTTGGAACCTTCCTTGCCCCAGCCGGCAGCAGCAGCACGCAGGAATACGCCGTCTGCGTCTTCGTTTACGATCGAAGCATTTTCCAGAGTGATCGTGGCCACTGTGTTATTAACGAAGAAAATGTCCCCGTTTATATTCGTCAGTGACCCGCCGTTCATTGTGAAGTAAGCCTCGCCCTGCGCGGCGTCCCCGGACATGGACTGGTAGATCATGACTGCCTGGTACCATTCCGACTTATTGCTGTTTTTCGTGTTGTTGTCTGCGGTCAAGGTGACGTTATTCAGGGTCACGCTGTTCTTCCCCTCAACGACTACGCCCTGGGAAGCTGTAGACTTTAAGGCTGCTTCGTTTACCGTGATGTCCGCGGTGGAGTAGATCACGGGGGAGCCGGTGCCCTCAGTGGTGTAGCTGCCGCCTGTCACATTAACAGTTCCTCCGCCGCGGTCAGAACGGATCGCTGCGGAGGAATTTCCGGTCGTGTGGATCGTAAGATCCGAGGCGTTCATCGTGCCTCCGCCCGTAGTCATCAGCCCTCCGGAGCAGTTCCCGGAAGTTTCAATGGAAGAATTGCTGATATTAATGGTCGTGCCATCGCCGTAGGAGAAGACCGCGTTGGCATGTGTGCCGTCGGTCTGCACTATGACCTCCGAAAGTGTGAGCATGGCGCCGTTTTCTGCGAGTATCGCGGCGTTCTCCCCATAGAAATCAGCTTCATCGCCTTCACCGTCTCCGGTCTTGGTCACCAGGACATTAGAATACGAGGCTTCCGTGCCGTCAACTTCGATCGCATGCTCATTGTCGGTGCCGCTGGAGATGGTATTGGTCGTCTCGATTTCGGTCTCTTCTTCAGTCTCGGTCTCAACAGCTTCGGTTTCCGGAAACGCCGCTTCAGTTTCGATAGCCGCCGTTTCGGTCTCCGGGTCCGATGTTTCTGTTGATACTGTCTCTTCGTCCGTCTCCGCAGCCTTAGTTTCAGTCTCTGCAACCGTCCCGGAAGAGGAATTTCCTGCAGACGAACCTTTCTGGCTGCAGGCAGCCGCCGGGACCGTCAGGATGCCGGACATCAGCAGCGCTGATATCTTTATCCATTTGCTTTTTATCATGGTTTTCAAAGCCTCCTTAATCAGTCAAAACTATTATTAGCTCCGAAGAGCTGCCTATATAATACTATATGGACTTTAAAAGTACCTTAATGTGCGCAGGGAATCTGGTATAATTAAAAAACCGGAAATTATTCCACAAAAACAGCCTGTCCGGTCCGTATAATGTATGTGCGAACCCGGACTGCACGCGAATCCACGCGGAAGCCGTGTGCTTTTCGCGAAACCCCGCAGAAGCCGGACGCAGACAGTACAGAAATCACCGGGCGCAGCGGAAAGATTCCGCACGGAAATCCTTACAGAAAGGAGGCGCAGACCTTGACCAGGGACAGCTTTGACAGCTGCATAAAAATGATTAATAAAGGCGACGAGGAAGGCCTGCGTCTAATCTATGAGGAATATTCCACTTACATCCACGCCGTCATGCGGAGCATTGCAAAGAATGAAGAGAACGCCGCGGATCTCACATCAGATTTCTTTATAAAGCTCTGGGAGTCTTCCCGCAAATACAGACCGGGAAAGGGTCACATCGCGTGGATGACGGTGATCGCGCGCAACATGGCGATAGATTTCATGAGGAAGGCAGGCCGCGAGGAGCTGCTGGGCGAAGTCCCGGAGCCCGCCGGCCCGGATAATGCCGCAAAAAGCCCGGAAGAGGAAGTCATCGGAAATATTTCCTTCCGGGACATGGTGGAAAGCCTTCCCTCGCAGGAATCGCAGATCATTGCCATGAAATTTGCCGGGGATCTGACCTTCAGGGAGATAGCTCAGATAATGAAGCTCCCTCTCGGGACAGTCACCTGGAAGTATCAGAGAAGTATTGAGCGGCTAAGGAGGGCTGTAAGATGAATGAGCAGGCAATAAGAGATGAATATCTAAAGCTCATTTCGGAAGAAGCTCCGAATATGTGGGACAATATTAGAGCAAGGCTTCCCGAGAAGAAAGCGGAAAGCCTGGCCGACAACTTTAAACGAGGCATCTTCGGCGGATCGGCATTCAGGACCGCTGCGGCGCTCACCGCGTTCGCGGTCATAATAGCAGGCGCAGGCGGAGCGTTTACCGGAGGCTTCCGCATGGGAAGCGCCGCTGACAGCAGCGCATCATATTCAGCGAGTTATACCGCGATTGCCGAGAAGGACGCTTCAGAGAACTACGGCGGGCCTTCAAACTACTATAATGAAAACGTTGAAATAGCGGACGAGGCACAATATACACCTGCCGAGACCTCGGCCAACATGAGCGGAGAGTCCATGACAGCCGGATCGCAGGAAGTCATGGCAGCAGAGACCGGATCGGCCGGGTCTGCAGAGACCGGGGCCGCAGGTTCTGCAGAGACCGGGGCATCAGATAAGGCCGAGGAGACTGCTAGGAAGCTGATCCGGGACATCTCGGTCAACATCCAGACTCTCGAATTTGACAACATGATCTCCGTGATAGAATCGCAGACCGCAGCCTTCGGCGGATACGTCGAGAACTCTTCCTTCTACGGAAACAGCTACTACAGCGATTCCCTCAGGAGCGCGGCTTACACGGTCCGCATCCCTTCCGAAAATACCGACGCATTCATGGAGGCGGTCGGAGATGCGGGCGTGATCACGAGCCGCAGCGAATCGACCCGCGACGTTACCCTCGAATACGTTGACGTTGAGAGCCATATTGAAGCGCTCGAAGCCGAGCAGGCGCAGCTCCTGGCCCTCATGGAGAAGGCCGAGTCGATCGAAGACATCATGAAGGTCGAAGAGCAGCTCACCTGCATCAGATATGAGCTCGAGAGCTACCGCTCTCAGCTAAAGACCCTTGAGAACAGGGTGAGCTACGACACCGTCTCGCTCCACATCGACGAGGTCAAAGAGACCGTGCCTACCGAGGAACCCGGGTTCTGGGAGAACATCGGGAACGGCATCCTTCGCAGCATCCGCGCGATCGGCGCCGGCATTGCGAACTTTTTCTCATGGATAGTGATACATCTCCCCTATTTTGCAGTCCTTTTTGCTATAATATTCGTGATAACGATCGCGGTGAAAAAAGCCGTAAGAAAAAGGAGAGGACAGTAAAATGGGAGAAGCTGCGCACGACATTCTCATTATCGGGGGAGGGCCCGGCGGGTACACCGCAGCCCTGAAGGCCGCAATGATGGGGGCGAAGACCGTTCTGATAGAGAAGGACCAGGTAGGAGGCACCTGCCTTAACCGCGGATGCATTCCGACGAAAGCGCTCCTCCAGAGCGCGGAGCGGTATCAGGAAGCGAAAGGCAGCAGCGCCTATGGGGTGCGCGCGGAAAATGTTGCCCTCGACATGAAGAAGGTCGACGCCTTCCGCAAGAGGTCGGTGAAGACCCTGGTCAAGGGCATAGAATATCTGATAAACGCGAGGAAAGTCGAGCTGGTCCGCGGAGAGGCTTCTTTCAGGGACGCGAAGACCGTGCTTGTGCATAAGGCCGACGGGACGGAAGAGGAGCTCACTGCGAAAAACATCATCATCGCGGCCGGCTCGGAAGTATCATTTCCGCCTATTCCCGGTATCCGCGGCCGCGGCGTGATCACCAGCACCGAGGCTCTTGAATGCGAGACCCTCCCGGAGTCAATGGTAATCATCGGCGGCGGAGTCATCGGGGTCGAGATCGCGACCGCCTACGCGGCCTTCGGGGTCAAAATAACCATCCTGGAGGCGATGGACAGCCTCCTCCCCAATATAGACAGAGAAGTCAGCGCAGAGTTTAAATCCCTCGTGAAAGGCAGGTTCAAGGTCTTCACCGGCGCGAGGGTGGAGGAGATCCTCGACCGCGAAGAAGGCGGCAAGATAGTAAAATATACTCTCGAGGGCGAGGAAAAGGAAGTCTCCGCCGACAAGGTGCTGGTGTGCATCGGCAGGAAACCCTCTATTGAGGGGCTGGGGCTCGAGCGTGCCGGCGTTCAGACCGAGCGCGGCCGTGTCCTCGTCGATGAAAACTTCAAGACAAGCGCCGACGGGATCTACTGCATCGGAGACGCAAACGGCAAGTGCATGCTGGCACATGCAGCAGCTGCCCAGGGCAAGATTGTGGTAACGAGGCTTCTCGGTGAAGAGTGCGGTATAGATCCGGATCTCGTTTCGAGCTGCATCTATACCGACCCTGAGATCGCAAGTGTAGGGATTTCCGAAGAGCAGGCGAAGGCCGCAGGCCTCGCCTACAAGGCCGGAAAGTTCAATTTCGCTGCGAACGGCAGGTCCATGATCCTAGGGAAGCGTACCGGCTTCGTGAAGATGATCGCGGAGGCGGAGAGCGGGAGAGTGCTGGGAGTCCATATGATCGGACCCTGCGCGACCGAGCTCATCGCGGAGTGCGCTCTGGCGATTAAGATGAAGTGTACCGTGACCGACATCGCGGACACTATACATGCACATCCGACCGTGAGCGAGGCAGTAGAAGAAGCCGCCGAAAGCCTGCTGGGCGGAGCGATAGATATGATATAAGGAGCACAATAACCCTCCCGCAGAGGAGCAGAAATACCTTTCCCGCAGAAACATGCTCATCGCAAATCGTTTCTTGCGGGAAAGGTATTTCTGCTTTGGATTTTGGCAAGCTGAAATATATGTTTACTAACGGGAGGGGAGATGTGCTTTAGAAATTCTCAATGAAAACAATTCGTAAGTTATAACTGACAAAAATCATAATTACAGATTGATTGTCAGTTATAAGTGCGTCCAGATTAGATCATAATAATCCCAAGGTGGTGGTCATTATGATCAGGCGAGAAAGATATATTTGATATGGACCGCGACGGAATCAAACGTCTAAATATTCGCGATTTCCTGCTTGCAGATTAATGGTAAGAATGTATTTGAAATTGTACACATCCGTATTTATAATATAAGTGTATATGTTTATATCTCTTATGCGTAATTGATATGAGGAGACCGGGAAATGGAGAGTATCAATAACAGCAAAATGATCAGGATATTAAGGATTTTTGGATTTCTGTTTGCCCTGGTATTTGTTTTTACCCTGGTGTTCGCTCACAGCGCTAAGGCGGCCGGGACGACCGGAGCAGTGCCGGAAAACGGCACCTACGTATATTATGAAAACGGTGTGAAGTCTGCCAAGACAGGGCTTGCCAAATCGACCGATGGGACAGGCTGGTATTATATGAAATCAGGTACCTATGACATGACCGCGGAAGGAATCTGCAAGAGGATCGACGGGGTTGGCGGCTGGTTCTATGTCAGGGACGGAAAGTATCGTACAGACCTGACCGGGATAGCTAAAAAAGTCGACCGCACCGGTGGCTGGTACTATGTGAAGAACGGAGTGTACAAGACCAATGTGACCGGCATCAGCAAGAAGATCGACGGGTCAGGCGGCTGGTACTATGTAAAGAACGGCGTTTATACGACCAGCGCTACCGGCATCGCAAAGCGCGCAGACGGAGTTGGCGGCTGGTACTATGTGAAGAACGGCGTGTATAAAACCAATGTGACCGGTATCGCAAAGCGCGCAGACGGAGTTGGCGGCTGGTATTATGTGAAGAACGGCGTGTATAACACCAACGCGACGGGTATCGCAAAGAAGGTGGACGGAACGGGCGGCTGGTACTATGTAAAAAATGGCGTCTATAAGGCCGGCGCTACCGGAATTGCCAGGCGCGCAGACGGAGTTGGCGGCTGGTACTATGTGAAGAACGGCGTCTACAATACCAGTGCTACGGGCATCACAAAGAAGGCGGACAGCAGCAGCGACTCGCGCTGGTTCTATGTGCAGAGCGGGGTATATAAGAGCACTGCATCGGGAATCGCCAAGAAAGCAGATGGAACAGGCGGCTGGTATTATGTCAGAAACGGCGTGTATCGCCCACATGAATCGGGAATAGCCAAGAAGGCAGACGGCAGCAGCTCAACATGGTTCTACGTTAAGGATGGGACTTACAGGACCAGCTTTACCGGACTGGCAAGGAAGGCTGACTGCAGCAGCGACACACAGTTCTATGTAAAGAACGGGATATACACTAAAACTGATATTGCATCATATTCATTTGGATCAGGCACTTATAAGATCGAAAAAGGAATAGCAACACTTCAGTCGGGCTATCTGGATCCCTGGATACAGGATTGGGGATATTATTTTTACCAGATGGATGGATACCTGCATGCCGATTGGGCTTTTAAGATCAAAAATCCAAATGTAGACTACGCTATTCAAGAATTTAGCATGCCCATTGATTTTAAGTCATCGTCCGGTGAGGTATTAAAAACAGTAAGCAGCACCATGCATATCCATATTGCTGCGGGAGATACTATTACGGTTGGTACTGATTTGGGGTATAAAATAGAAGCGGAGGTACCATCATATGCGGAGTATAAAATAGAGTATAGTGATGATATCTTTGTAGAACAGGAAACTTTAGGAATCGCAAAGGTATCAGACTTTACGTTTTCAGAGACTTCCCGTGCTTATGAAGAAGATACTGGCAGATATCGTTATAGCGGATATGTAACTAACAATTCTGACGTAAGTACACATTCTTTTATTGGTGTGATTTACTATAAAAATGGTCAGATGCTAGGCGGCACAGGGGGGTTAATGTTAGATATAAAGGTAGGCAAAAAAGTGTTCTTTACAGGCTATTTAGGATACGGGCCTGCAGGATTTGACAGTTACGAGTTTTATGTACAGTTGATTCCTCTTGTTGATGGAGAGGTAATGTACTAATCTCGGGCTGATGGCAAGTTATTATTAAAACAAACAAATACCCCTCCCGCAGAAACAAACTAACGTTAATCGTTTCTTGCGGGAGGGGTATTGTGCTTTTCAGATCTTCGGCAGATTTGCCTTATATTTCTCGATCTCTTCGTCGCTCGGGATGTAGTCGCTCATGGTGCCGTCGTTGAACTGCTGGTACGCGTAGAGGTCGAAGTAGCCGGTGCCGGTGAGGCCGAAAATGATGTTCTTCTCTTCGCCGGTCTCTTTGCACTTGAGAGCCTCGTCGACCGCGCAGCGGATCGCGTGAGAGCTCTCGGGAGCCGGGAGGATACCCTCGACCCGTGCGAACTCTTCGGCAGCCGCGAAAACGGAAGTCTGCTCGTAGCTTACCGCGCGCATGTATCCTTCATCGTAGAGCTCGGAGAGTACAGGGCTCATTCCGTGGTAGCGAAGGCCCCCGGCGTGGTTCGCGCTCGGGATGAAATCGCTTCCGAGGGTGTACATCTTCGCGAGCGGGGTGACGTGCCCGGTGTCGCAGAAGTCATAAGCGAAAGTGCCGCGGGTGAAGCTCGGGCAGGAAGCCGGCTCTACAGCGATGAAGTCGTAATCAGCCTCACCGCGGAGCTTTTCGCCCATGAACGGAGAAATAAGTCCGCCGAGGTTGCTTCCGCCGCCGGCGCAGCCGATGATGACGTCGGGCTTTATGTCATACTTTTTGCAGGCCGCATAGGTCTCCTGGCCGATGATCGACTGGTGGAGAAGCACCTGGTTCAGCACGGAGCCGAGGACGTATCTGTAGCCTTCCTGGCTGACAGCGGCCTCGACCGCCTCAGAGATCGCGCATCCGAGGGAACCGTTGGTCCCGGGGAACTCCTCGAGGATCTTCCTGCCGACTGCGGTGGTGTTCGAAGGCGAAGGGGTCACTGCTGCGCCGTAGGTGCGCATTACTTCGCGCCTGAAGGGCTTCTGCTCGTAACTGATCTTGACCATGTAGACCTGGCAGTCAAGGCCGAGATAAGCGCACGCCATTGAAAGAGCTGTGCCCCACTGGCCGGCTCCGGTCTCGGTGGTAACGCCCTTGAGGTCCTGCTGCTTTGCGTAGTAAGCCTGGGCGATCGCGGAGTTAAGTTTATGAGAGCCTGAGGTATTATTTCCCTCGAACTTGTAATAAATATGCGCGGGAGTGTCGAGCTTCTTTTCAAGGCAGTAAGCGCGTACCAGCGGTGAAGGGCGGTACATCTTGTAGAAATCGAGGATCTCCTGCGGGATGGGGAACTCGCGGGTGTCATTGTCGAGCTCCTGCTTGCCGAGCTCGCGGCAGAAGATAGCGGAGAGCTCGTCCAGCGTAACCGGCTGGCCCGTTCCGGGGTTAAGGAGCGGTGCGGGCTTGATCTTCATATCAGCGCGCATATTGTACCAGGTGGTCGGCATCTCCTCTTCGGAAAGGTAGATCTTGTAAGGGATTTTTGACTCGTTCATGGTTCATCCTCCTGAAAAATTTCCGGCGCCGTGCGCCTGTTGCTGCAGGAAAAAGAAAAAACTCCTGTTCCTGCACGAAAATAAGAAATGCAGGGACAAGAGCGAAAACTCCTGCGGTACCACCCGGCTTGACGTAAAACGTCCACTCTATGCATGCACTCACATGCCGGCCATATGATAACGGGCGGCCAGCCCCGTCTCACCTACTGAGGATCACTCCCGTTCAGATCGCCCTCGGAAGTCCATTCACTTTCGGCCGTGATGCCATGATTCCAGCTGCCATGGCTCTCTCTTATCCGTGCGTGAAAGTTACTACTCTTCTTCAACGGTTTAAAGTAATATAAACTTATAACGCGCGATTTGTCAAGCGTGCCCGGGAAAATAATTTTGTTGATAAAAACGCGAAAGATGGTATAATGGCAAATACAGGCTAACGTGGCTCAGTCGGTAGAGCGACGCACTCGTAATGCGTAGGTCGCGGGTCCGATTCCCGCCGTTAGCTTTATTTTTTTGCCTTTTTATCTATGGAACATGGATTTCTTCCGTTCCTGCCATTCGTCAGCCTCTTCAGTTTCGCCGAGCTCTCTGCAGATCCCTTCCATCCTTATCAGTCCGACCTCCAGATCCCTGCGGTTCTCGGGCGAAAGCCTCTCTGCGGCAAGGGCAGCCCTGAGCTTATAGCTCTTGAAGAACCATTCCTTGGCCTCGGACAGGTCCCCCGTCAGCTTGCAGTTCCAGCCGAGCTGGCCGGTGATATACGAGACCTGCCAGCGGTTCTTCTGCGTCGGGTACTCCGAAGAGAGAGTCTCTGCAAGGCTGAGAGCCTTAAGGAGCCAGGACTTTGCCTCAGGCATATCCTTGTCGTCCATGCAGAGGCACCCGTAATTCGAGTAGTTTATGATCATGTTCCGGCGTTCCAGCTCGGTGCCGGTCTCTTTGGCAAGTTCTTCAGCTATGCTGAGGCTCTTAAACCTCCATTTTCTTTCCTCTTTCAGGTCTTCTTCCGACTGGCATATATCGCCCATCCTTTCATAGGCCTGCATCAGGTACCTGCGGTCATCCGCGGATCCGCTGCTTCTCGCCTTAGCCTCAGCAAGTTCAAGGCTTTTCCTGAACAGTTCTTTTGCATCAGCTGTCCTTCCTTCTTTCAGGGAAATATCCCCGAATTTACGGTAGCTGAGCAGAAGGCGGCTGCCGGCATTGGAGCATCCGAGCTCGCCCATCTTTTCCGCGACGTGCAGCATTTCTTCAAATGTCTTGTTGGCCTGTTTCGGGAAAGTGTATTCCGTCTCCATGTTTCCAAGGATCAGGAGGGAATTAAACAAGCGGTCCAGATTCTCTTCGGAAGGGTCCTCGTCAGCCTGGCCTTTAAGGACTTTTACGTAGCGCACATACCATTCATGGGCAGTATAAGTGTTCCGCTTAACGCCATCGCCAAGCAGGTACATGTCCGTTAGCTTCTGCATTGCCTCGGGAAGCTCCGCCTCCGCAGCGGAGGTAATGAGCTTTAAGGCCTTTTCATGGTCGATCTCAACATCTATTCCTGAAAGGTACGCAAGGCCAATAAGGTAATCGTGGACAGGGTCCTCCACGGCGCTTTCTTTTGCAGCGTCAGGCAGCGCAGACTTAAGCCTTTCCGGAAGCTGCGCAGACTGAATGGCGGTCCCGATCCCTTTATAATTCCATGAAAGCTTCAGGGAGTTGGTCTTAAGCGCTTCTACCGGCAGCACGGGCTTTCCGGAGCGCTTTGCCTCCGGATACTCGGTCGTCATCACATAGTTTGGTTTTTCAAGAATGCTCGGGGTCACAACGAGGGCAAAAAGCGAGCTCTTCTTCATTGCCTGCGAGATCGCTTCGTTGAAATCTTCCCCGGGAGTCAGGAACTCGTCGTACCAGATCGCGACGTCCCTGCAGAATTCGTTCTGATGGATGAGGCGCATGACCTGCTGCGCATAGGCGCGGTCCTTTTTGCGGTAGCTCAGGAAAATGTATGCCTCAAAAGCATCGCGGATTTTATTTGCGGTCTCGTCGCTGACGATGACGGAATCCAGAAAGGTCTTTAGTTTTTCTTTATACGGGATGGCTGTAGGGTCTGCATGGGAAGCGCGCCTGTCAAGGAACTGGAGGTCCCCGCAGATCCGGTTAAAATGCTTCTCAAGCCCCGGTTCCTGCATAAGAGGAAGGATCGGGATGTGGTGCTCACGGGCAAAAGCAAACTCGACGGTCCTCGCGCGGCTGTCTTTTAAAATGAAATTTGCGGTGACAGGCACGACAAAGAGCTGCATCTGCGAGAGGTCGGAGAGGAACTCTTCGTCCTCGGGGATGCCGTCCGCGGGGTCGTAATACCAGACCGCGGCATTTGAGACCACGGAGAGGATCTCCTCCGTCACAGGCTTAAAAAACTTGCCGAAATCCTCTTCGTGGCAGCAGAAATAGACCCTTGGCTTTCCCTTCGGGTCCGCGTTTCCGCGGGTCTTATACTTCAGTCCCTGATATTCCATGATCATGCCTCCTGGCGGTAATAAAACTTGATTTGTGTCATTTTAGCCTACATGATCCCCGCTGCTTGCTCACATTGCTCTATTTCCAGCGGCCTTCGCGAGGATTCCATTCAGTATATGAATTAGCAGATTCATTCAGAAGTGGCTCCGCAAATTTTATGATTCGATTCAAGGCATCATCTATAGAAATTGGAATAAGCGCTTTTTTCTTTTTTAGAAAAGAGTCCCATCTGGTCCGGTGCATTGCATCATTTAGGAACTCATCACCGAATGCAGCTGTGTCCAAAGTTATAGGTGTCTTTCGATTAGTAAAGGTCTCATTGACTGCATTATGCAGCTTTTCATAGCTGAATGTATATTTTTCTGAGAGCACATAAATATCATAAAAGTCCTTGTAGCGGCTGTTGGGGAAGCCGTTCTTGACTATTGTTTCCAGTTTCTCTGCTATAGAAGATTCTACAGAGTACGCATTCACCTTTGGCGCTTCCATATCCAGGATCACGGGGAACTCCATTTCTATAGCATTCGGATAAATCACATCGCCAAATCCAATATCAATTCCGATGGGAATCCTGGTCCGGTCAAGATATGCAACCGCTGAAACATGCAATCCATGGTATTCTTTAAACTCTGTAATATCTTCCACCGTTATAGATTCGAGATCGAAAATAAGGGCATCATCCGCATCCTGCGCAAAGATATTACGGAAGGCAGCTTTCATTTCATCTGCGCTGTTTGAGATGCGCCTGGCCAGAAGGTCAACATCGGTCGTAGCTCGTTCATAATTTCTGTCGAAAATAGCATAAAGGAAGATGCCGCCTTTCAGGACAAATTGATCGGCATATGGAGACACTGAGATACGGTATATCGTCCGCTCAAGTCCATAATAAACAAGCGCCTCTTGAAATGTGCAGCCTGAACTTACAGCAAAATTTTTCAGCCTTGCTTTTACCGAATCTGCATTCATTAAACAAGCACCTCCAGATAAGTCCGTATAATCGATTCACACCGCAGCATTTTGGCATATGAATACAGCCGGTCTATTTGCCGGTCCTGCCTTTTCAGGTAATTACGAAGCACCTCGGATGTTTCTTCAATACCTATTTTATTGCGGTAATAAATGATATCGGATACGGTCTTTTCGATATCAAAGATGCGAAATGAATCGCCTCCTTCTGTAATCTCTGTGACACCGTTGTTCATGCGTGTCGCGTCAAAGTAGAAGACTTTGATTTTCGGCCAATTGGGAAGAGTACTTACCTTTTTCTTGCGGTCAATCGCTACGTTAATTACATCAGGCAGGAAATTTGTGAGTTCATAGTATCTGGCGGCACTCATCAGGCAGATCACACCATCCGGAACATATGCAGCTGCGTTGATGAAATCATTCTCATCACCCGTATAGGAGAGATTTTCATATGTGGTACGGTTGATGCGGTGAAGTTTACCATTCATCTCCATCTGTCCAATCTTATAGTAAGAGTACCCCATATCTTTCAGCTCGCCGGTCGTGTAGTATTTCTGGTCTGTTTTAAGCGCAATCAAGATAATCACCTCCTTGATATAGAGTATACATTGTTTTAATCAATATTTCAACTAATTTCGGCAGATAAAAATAAAAGCAGAAAACAGTACGAATACAATTAGAGTATCATGATGCGTTGGCACGACAATGGAGGCTTTACATGCCGATATGTAAGCTCACTATAAACTGATGTCCGGCTAACTGAGTGCAGTTGGCCGGACAAGAGATTTTCTGTAGTCGAATTATATATTAAAATCGTAAAACTGCCCGCAGAGATCTGCCGGGCACAAGCAGGAATACCAACTATTTGAGGCTATTTATACCAAAACTTTCATACACTCTCGTACCGACCGAATCCCTTTAAATCACCGTTTTTATCTCCCTGCAAATGCGTGGTAGGAAATGATCACGGGCGCATCCGGAAGGACCCTTCTTCCACCGGATAATATTTCCTCACCGTTAACTGTTATGGACGAAACCATGTTGGGCTTTTTGACAAAGCCCGTGGTTAAATCATACACCGGCACGCACCTAACATTCGTGAAACCTGCGCTTTTGAACATGGATTCAATAGCGATGTAGCTTTTCTTGTCGAAGCCGGTAATGCCTGATGGAACTTTGATTTTGCCATCATAGGCATAGTCGTCTTCTCCTTTTTCTCTATCGCTGCCCATCCATATGAACATTAGTGCAAATATGGCAAAGTATCCAACTAATGCGAGTCCGCCCAATCCACTAACAGTAAGGCCAATGCCTATAGTAGCAATGGCAATTACCCCGAGTATGATAGAAATCTTGATCTTGGTTGCCTTCCTCTTTTCATTCGCCTCGCGTTTTTTCTCTGCGAGCTCCATCCGTTTTAATTCTACGAGGCGCTCTGTCTCGGCGTGCTTTATTCCGGCCTCATCGATATGCCGGTAGACATATTCATTTTCGTTATCCAGCATAACCTTTGAGCCGCAGTACGAGCAGAAGATCTGTTTCCGCCCTTCTTCCATGTCCAAAGTCGCGCCGCAGTTCGGACACACTACTGAAATAAGCTTTGTAGCCATTTTAGCTAATCCTCCTTTATACCTAGAAATGACCCGACCTTTTCCCAGATGAGGTCATTCGCATAGTTTCCTGACCAACGCAAGAAGCGTCTTTTTGTCTTCTTCTGAAAGACCTTTATTCTTTTCCGCAGTACTATCAGCTGCGGTGTAGCTGAAGAATGCGTAGGGCGTTATCTCAAGATACTCGCATATCTCGAAGAACATCGTAAGTGATGGCAGACTTTTCCCGTTCTCAATGCTGTTGATATAGCCAGCGGCCTGACCGAGGGAGAGGCTCATCTCACGGCCGGAAACACCTTTTGCGTTCCTCAGCTCGGCGAGCCTCTCGGGAAATCCATCAATAGCGGTTACCGTCACATCATCCATAACAGTATAATTATACTTTGATGCTCGGTCCTTTTTGCCCGGTGCTACGTGATATTTGTTGCTATCTGTCCGATTTGGTCGGATATTAGGGGTGATTGTCGAATTCGATTGGACACTGCCGATGTTTGTCGATTTTTGTCGGATATTGTCTCTTTTCATTTTGGCTCCTTTCAGAGAGTGAATGACTCTCTAAAGAGGAGATGTAAAATGTGCGGAGGATCGGGACAGTGTGGAATATAGTTGAACTGGTTTTAATGCTGTTCAATTATTCTTTAGGCAACCAAAAAGCTCTCAACTTTTTACGGTTGAGAGCCATGCACATTTTGGTTTTTACAGTTTTTATCTTTTGATTTTTGAGCCAATAACAACCTTTTTGTCTTTTTCTTGTTCGAATTTTTTCTTTGCCCCCTCAAGGGTGGAACCATCGATGTAGTAAGCGATAGCAGCTTGACCTATCGCAGAAGTGCCAGCTGCAGCAATTATGGAACTAATCGCTGAACCTGCCCCTGGCCATGCTGCGTTAATAAACTTAGATGCTTGCTGTGCAATAAAACGGAGGGTATATCCTACACCGGTTACTCCGCCCAAACTTAAAATGAATTCTTTGGCTGCATCTAATGATAAATCTCGCCCGCTTAATGACGCTATAAGCGATACTAGTACTGATTGAAGGATAATCAAGATATATATGTCCGAGACTGGGATTGGAGTTAGCGCCACGGTTCCAGCTATTGCTGAAAAGATACTATTCAGATGCTTTGCCAGTCTATGAACAACTTCAGTAAGTCTTGCAGCCATCCTTAATCCCATCTGTGCCTCAAAATCTTGGATGGCTTCTTCTAAAATATCAAGCAGTTCCTCAATGTTATATCTTCCGTCAAAAGACATTTGAAGATTTTCAATATCATGCACGGGCAGACTATCAATGTTTTCAACATCTATTTCAGTTCCATCCTCGAGTTTCCAATCTATCAATGATGACACAGCAACGATATTATCAATTTTAAGCCCGCTTTTAACAATTATATTCCTATAGTTTTGAACTACTTCCTCAATTTTGCGAATCTTCGATTGAGGGTACTCCGCAGGAGATTTAAACCTAGTCGGAGCCATCTCATCGCACTTATTAACAACAACGACAATCGGAAGACGCACGCTATTGATTTCCAAATAAGATTTCGATAGTTTCTTAAGGAATTTTACATCTGAATCTACGTCATCACGATGAGTACAGTTTAACATCAAGATAGCAACATCTGGTGAGAATTCATTGATTTGTTCAACAAGCATCTGCTCAGCAGAAACAGTAGAATTAATACTCTCCGATTCTGCTATACCCCTTGTATCACAGATTTCCATCAGTACGCGATTGCCATCCTTACACTTATATATAGTTGCACTTTCCGTGCAACTGTGGGTATCACTTACGCTAGCGACGTAGCATCCACATAATGCGTTTATCAAGCTGCTTTTACCGACCCCTGTTCGACCAATAAGGAAAATTCTTGGAGGCCGATGAGAATCGATACCATCCATGAGTTTCTTAAGATCTTTGTCTCCGAGTATTACATCTTTAAGGGTAGTTCTTGCTTTTTGTGGAACAGCGTCAGGAAGTTTATCTATTAGGTCGCCTGCCTTCACATAGAAATTCTTCATATTTTGAATACGTTGTTCAATCTTCATGTTATTGTCTTTCATAAAGATCTCCTTTCAGTAAAGTCTTTCCATTCCTATGCAATACCTTATAATCTGTTCGTTCTCATCAATTACTATCGTTCTCCTTCTTTCTATCCAAAGTACTTATCCACCAGTTCGGCCAAAGTTCCGTTCTTCGATGCTTCTGCAGCATCCGCCTCGACGAAATTATTGGTTTCTTCTTTTAGTGTTTCATCAAAACCGAGGATATAATTCGTTGCAATCAAGTAAATGATTCTTGTCGGAGCCATTCCGTATACCTGCTTTTGCAGAACGTGGCGGATCCTGGCCCGGTCATCCGGAATGGCAGTTTTCATTGCGGGGCTGTTATATAATCTCTTTACAATCTCTGTAATATACAGGCCAGATTTCATGTACAGGTCCGCATAAGTCTTTGTAGGATCGTCGAAACACCCAGGGTTCTGGTTTTCCAGCTCATCCACCATCATCTTTACGACACGCTTCGGAGTGAAGATCTGGTTCGTTTTCTGCGGCGGAATATAGTCGAAGATATCTTCAGTGTGTGTCTCGTCGAAGTAATCTGCCAGCTCCTGCTTCTTTCGTAAGAATTCACGGATGGAGTCGTTGAATACAGTTTCGTCGAACAGATGACCGTCCCAATGTTCGGTTTCACCAGTTTCGGGATTTACCCTGTCTCCGCCGTCTCTTAAGAATCTGAAATCTTCTTCGGTGATGCCTGTGACTTCAAGGAATACATCATCTTCGGTGTAATCATCAAAGTTTGCAAGCGTCAGGCCGTCATCACCATATGCCATGATAAAGCTGGGAATAGTACGGGAGAACCCGCGGAGATGAGCACGTATCTCTTCCTCGGCATCACGCTTTGCAGACTCTGCTTTATTCTTTTCCAGATGCTCAATGACTTCCTGAGGTTTTTTGTCCATGGTTTGCTTGATTTCTTCCTGTGCTGCCGCGACTGTAGCCTCAAGGAGATTCTTCATGCGGTTCTGGAATGCTTGCTCTGCATCAGATGCCTGCTTTTCAGTTTGAGCATGCTGAAGCTGGTGATTAAGCTCGGCTTGGGCAATAGATTCTTCTTGTTTGTAATCATCGGCAAGTTTCTGGAAAGTATGGTCTATTTCGCGATCAACCTCCGTCTCGATACGGTTCTTGGCAGACTTCTTGGGGTTATAGTCCTCAATAACAGGAGTGACACAGTCTTTTACTGCTTTCTTTACACTTTCGGCTATCTTCTTTAAATTGTCGCCTATAACAAAAGAGTTTCCGGAATTTGCAGGGGATGCATTAAGCAAATTCCCGGCTTGATCTTGAATGACAGCGGTATCTTCATATTTTTTCTCTGCAAAGTAGTTCTGGGCCTGACCGATAACGATTGCTTCAGGAACTTCAACTTCGCCGTCGGCTCCGACATGGATATTACTCATGTTATCTAGAGCTTCTTTATTGTCCTTGTGTTTGTCCTCGTGGGCAGTTTGAAGCTTCTCGACGATGGCTTGAATAGCAGCAGGAGCCCCAAAGACGTTGCCGATATTGAAGAGGTAGTTGCACATAAATCCGGAACGCACAACTTCCTGACACTTCAACTTTCTTGGAATCGAGAGCACCTGTGCGGCATCCAGCTCGATCATGCGACCTTCATCATCTTCGCCTAATATAGGGAAGAAATTCAGCAGTCTTCGTATGTTTTCCTTACGTTCCTCAGAAGTGCCGTGACCGTTTACGGTGTCCGCATTTAGATTATTGGCAAAATCGTCGAAGATGATCAGTGTTCGTGCCGGATCAAAATCGAAGACATAAGCAGTCTCTTTCTGAAATGTTTCACCGTTTACAGTGAGCATACAAGGATTTTGCGCACGAAAAGCAGCCTGCATATAGGAAGATGGACTCTTCAAATTGCAGAGCATCAGTACGCCTGACCATTCAGGAACTGTGACTCCCACAGTTAGCTGACCAACAGTTAGAGTGATGGTCTTGTCATACGTGGCAATGGCTTTTTTTACGCGATCAAAGTTTTTCTTTGCAGCAGCATCTGTGTCTTCGTTAGAACTGCCGTCTCCGACGACCTTTACTACATGATATTCTGAGAACACAGGATCTGCAGCAAGCAGCTTTTCAAGCGCTTCTACACTCTGTATACGGTTCATGTACCACAGGGTATGAGAGAGTTCCTTCCGCAATTTAGGGGTTGAGAAAGGGTACTTCTCCTGAGTGCTTAACGCATGCAGGAACTTCTTGATATCCGCTTCATGGATAAAGCGTCCCGCTTCATTCGTTGCGAAGAATTCATTCAGATCAAACGCATAGTCGCTGTACTCCTCGGCATCAAGATCGGCATGTCCGATCCGCTCACGAATCATGGATGAAAGCTGGTATGTGTACATAGCAAGGCGGGGAAGTGGCTCATAGGGGTTATAGTCGTCGCCTATCCAACTCTCCTTGCGTTCCTGTTCATCAGAATAAGACCAATTGTAAATCTGACTTGCAGAGAATTTGGCCGATGCAAGCTGCTTGAATGGCGTGCCGGAAAGGTACAGCGTATATTTACGGTCAATATTGTTGAAAGCACGTTCAGTGCGCAGCGTCTCCACGCCTTCCTGTGCCTCGTCAATTATAAGCATATCGAAGGTAAGTCCATGATGAACTTTGAACTGATTATCCTGGTATTCTTTCGCCATCCACTCTAATTTGGGGTAATTTCCACCAAAATAGATTGAACCTTTTAAATCCTGCAGGGAGACAAAAGCAACCATTCCTTTGTCTTCACTGGAAATTCGAGACATATATTCCTTGCGGGAGAGGACACCCGGCTTACCGGCAAGCGCATCCGTATCAGAAACAAAGGAAAGTTCTCCTCGCCATTCAACAAATTTTCGAAAATCTTCTGCCCAGGAGTTAGCAATGGAGGGCCTGTTTGTGACTATCAGCACTTTGGAAAGCCCCATCCGACGCACGAGATCATAGGCCGTCAGAGTCTTTCCAAAGCGGGGCTTCGCATTCCATAAGAACTCTGTGCCACCGCCCTCGAAATAAGCCTTGGTTATACGGACGGCTTCCTCCTGCTCGTCGCGGAGGGTATAGGAGAGCTTTTGCTCGTGCTGGTCCATTGTGCCGCGGGCGGCGAACTCGTCAAAGTAGTCCCTGGATGTGCTCTTGTCTATGTGGAACCACTCTTTTTTCTTCTGTTCGCCGTCCTTGCGCTCGATACCCTTGTCAAACTCCAGAAAGGCATGGAAATCGCTGTCCTTAAAGCTGTCTCCAGAGTTGTCTGTGTAGCGGGCAAAACCTTTCCAAAGCAGGCGCGTCATGATATCTATCGTGCCGCCCTGCTGTTTGATGCGTTGTTCCGGCGTCTGCTTGTCCGTGTAACCTATCTTGATCCATCCGTCATGATACGTGACGCCGGGCGTATCGTAGGCATAGATCATCGGCTCGACTTTTACAAAGGATTGGATATTAGGGGCTGAATATGCTGCCATTTCACTTCATCTCCTTTACATGGGTCTCGATGAATTGGATTTCTTCATCAGAGAGGCCATACTTGGCATATAACTGATGATCGATATCCGAAATGGACTGAGACCAACCAATATCGGAGCCCGTGGTGAAGTCTTGGAGAGGTATCATTCTCCAAACGGGTTTATTTCCATTCTGGGTGACTTTCAGTACGCTGAGCAAAGCCCTTGCAAATTTGGTCTTTATATATTTCTCGACGGCATAGGCTTCCTGTTCGTTCTCAAACTTTCCAATGCTAAGGAAAGTTTCCGTAGAGCCAACCCCAGGCCCCTCGACTACTGGCTCACTTATTGTTTCTCCGAATTCACCACTGCCATTTGCCTGAGCAACATACACTTTGTAATAGTCCAGATTATCAACGTCCTTCACATAGTCGCGTCTGATGTACTTGTATATACGCCTGTTATTTGCTCTTCCGAGAATTTGAATATAATCCCTTCCGTCATTTGGTTTCTTATCATGGAAGATATCAGGGATTATCCCCATGATATTTGAGGACATATCATAATCATGCCCTTTGCTCAAAAGGCCTATATTCATTCCATTCTTGTCCTCTTTATATCGTGCTTCAGGATGATCCGCATGCATCACTTCGGTAAGACGATAAGATGTCCTAGAATATACAATATCCATCAGTGTCTTAAAAGAACTGTCATATATTACTTTGTGAAGAATGTCGTTCACTTCAGGGTACTTTGTAAAGGCTTGGATCGCTCCAAAAACTTTACTGGAATCCCGATACGTAATTGCAACTCCTCCTCTGAGTGGTGTAGATAATGATGGAAACACCTTGTGACCGTCTTCCTCATAGTGGAGAACTTTGAAGTGCTCATCATTTAGCATCTTCTCATTCCAAGACTTCGGGGTTGAGCCAGCATTAAATAAAAAGCGTGCAGGATGGATCAGTTCAACTTTGTCCGAAACCTTATAAGCTTCATCCATGAATTTGTCATAGATTGGAGGCGCATAATTCTTCAGAGAGCCTTCTGCATTTTCCGAAGCTTGCTCTTCCTGATATGGTGGATTGCCAATAATAAAATCGAACTTCATACTTCCGTTTCTCCCTTCTCGAAAAGCTTTATATTCGAGACTTTTATTCTGCCCTCGCCAATCAAATATGCGGCAAGGGATATTTATTTCTGGTTTGGCTATTTCAGGCATTTCCTTGGTATCGTAAAACTCAGACATAGTCACTTGATGGAACTGCTCATGCAGCGCGCCTAAAGGAATTGAGCCTTTTAATCCGTCCATCTGCCAGATATTCCAACTGATTACTTTACTTACCGAGGAAAGCTCCTTAATTGTCGGTTTTCTACACCACCTGTCTTCCATGTAGTCTACATATGAGAGGAGCAGGTTGATGCGTGCTATCAGCAGGTTATCTCCCAAATACTCATAGCCGTACACAGCCTGAAAAGCGTGGAGAGTCCATGTTAACCATTCTTCCTCGGAGACGGAATTCTCGTTTACAATTCGCATCTTCCGATCCAGAATACCAAAGCGATCCTTAATCGGGATAAGTTCACCGGTTGTTATATTGTATCGGGAAACCAGATACGGAGCTTCGCCGCAAGTGATTTCCATGCGGCGTGAATCTACATATGCCTGCCACCTCTTTCGCTTCGGCATTTGTATTGGTTCTTCTGAACGTATCCATTTTTGACCGTTCAGTTTCCCAAATACATTTGATCTGTCAAACCATACCTCATCTGCATAATCAATCATTAGGCAGCAAACCCAGGCTGGGGTAAAAATTTCTGCTTTCTTTCGTGAACGAATGGCTTGTTTTTCTGCTTTTTTCAATACACGAGGCTGAATAATACAGCCTTCGGGGCTGGTGAGCAACTCTGGTGTGATCTGGTTTTTTGCCGCATATTCTGAACCGCGATTTTCATAGCTTTCAGTAGCGAAAATGATGTTCTTCTTCGTCGTGCGATCTAATAGAAGAGAGGGTAGCACATCGCGGACAGGCCAGGCATTCGTGTCAATTACTATCGAAGCCATAGGCTGATTGTTACTCCTTTACACTATGCTGAAAGATTGTTCTCTCAGATTCAGGCCGTTCAAAGTACTGATTAAAGAACTGCGTGAAGATTTTCTCGGCAGCCACGGTTTTTGTCATACCGCTTTCATCGCAGAACTCCTCAAGCCGCTCGTAAACAGGTGTTGCAAGTTTAATATTCAGGATTTTGGCGTCCTTTTTTGACCTTGGCATTTATGAAACCTCCAAGAATAGTGTCGTTTATTATCTGTTTTTTATCATATCATATTATAGTTGATTCTTCTACACGTTTCAGCAAGGAAAAACATTTTTCCAAGCAGCTTTATGGTCTGTGTACTAGACTTTTACTCGGAACTATTTTCTTTCTGCGTGTGGAAAATGAGGTATTAAGATGCCATTGTTTTTCAAAACTGCTTGTGAATATTATATAATAAATCTATTGTTGTAGACACATAGTCTACAAATGTAGAATGTGTATCTGGATTTCTTATGACCTTATTAGGTTCCGCTCACGTTTTCCACACCTCTCAAACCCACATAAAATCAGGCATACCGTGACATCTTCATATTTTCTGTCAAAGTTGGCACAGTTAATGCTCTTAAATATAGTGTAATTAAGTGTTATCAATTCATATTGTTTTTATTTGGAGGGTATCAAGATGAGGATCAAAGACAAAGTAGCAATCGTTACCGGAGCTGCCAACGGAATCGGCGCGGAGATTTCCAGGACTTATGCGCGTGAGGGAGCTCACGTAGTACTTGCAGACCTTGCTGTAGAGAAGGCTCAGACAGTGGCAGACGAGATCACCGAAGAGACCGGCATCAAGGCGATCGCCGTTAAGTGCAACGTCGCAAGCCGCGATGAGGTCCAGGCAGTTGTAGATGCAGCAGTTGAAGCATTTGGCACTGTAGACATTATCGTAAACAACGCCGGGATCACACTTCCTGCATGTCCGGTCGAGGACATCAGCCCCGAGCAGTGGAAGAAGGTCCTTGATATCGACCTTATGGGAACCATCTACGGCACCCAGTGCGTCATCCCCGTAATGCGTGCGAACGGCGGCGGTAAGATCATCTGCATGGCTTCCATCGCAGGCCAGGTCGGCGGCGTATTTACCGAGGCTACCTATCCGGTATCCAAAGCCGGCGTTATCTGCTGGGCAAAGGCAGTAGCAAAGCAGGTCGGCAAGGACAACATCACCTGCAACTGCATCGCTCCCGGAACTGTTCTTACCGCTATGACCGAGACCCTCGGCTCTGCTGAAGCATCGCTCAACGTTCCGCTTCACAGGCTCGGCGATGTTAAGGATATTGCTAATGCAGCATTATTCCTCGCAAGCTACGAAAGTGATTTCATTACCGGCGCGACGATAGACGTCAACGGCGGAATGGGAATGCGCTGATCTGCTGATGCAGAAATAAATATCAGATAAATATATGGAGGACATTATCATGGATATGCACGAAAAACGAGTTAAGCTTCAGGAATATTTAAGGGCGCCGGGCTGCACGCCGATCATGTGCGCATATGATGTGCTCAGCGCAAAGCTTATTGAGCAGGCCGGATTCCCGATCGTTTATACAGGAAGCTTTATTACCGGCGCCTCACAGTTTGGCGTTGCGGATGTAGGCCTTGTACAGATGAAGGACCTCCTTCCGCTCGCAAGGGAGATCGCGAAGGAGATCGACCTTCCGATCATTGCCGATGTAGATAACGCCTGGTACCATGCCGGTAACATCTGGAGAGTGATCCACGAATTCGAGTACGCGGGGATCTCAGGGATCCAGGTCGAAGACGGCATTCTTGGAAAGCACGTAGGCGGCGCTCCCGTAGAGATGAGCAAGGAAGTTATGTGCGATCACGTTAGGGCTATGGTTGACGCCAGGACAGACAAAGACTTCATGATCATTGCGAGGACCGACGCTCTCTGGCTCAGGAATGACTGGGAAGACACCGTTGAGCGCTGCAATGCTTATCTTGAGGCTGGCGCAGACGCATGCTTCATCACATTTGCCGGATCGATCAAGGAGCTGAAGAAGTACAGAGACCGCATCAACGGACCGGTCGTAACCACCGCGATCCACTTCGAGGATTCCATTGCGGAAGAGACCGAGGCCGGCGCGAACATGTCCTGCTACTGGCCGACAACGCTCTATGCAGCGTTCTCCGCAGTCAAGGCGACCCTTGAGAAGTTCAAGGAGACCCAGGACATCACGAAGATAGATTATGATTTCGAGGAACATGAGATCATGGATGTCCTGCCGTACGACAAGTACTACAGGAACATGGAGCTGTTCCATGGCGCTGATCAGTATAAATAACTATCCGGCTTAACTTAATACCAATGAATATTTAGAGGGAGGAGCAAAATGATTCAGGTTATATTTGTATTCTTAACACTTGCTCTTGTAATCTTTCTGGCATTCAGAAAATGGAATATCATAGTTGTATCTATTATTGCAGCTGGTATCCTTGCGCTTCTCAGCGGCCAGAATATACTTGAGGCATTCACGGTTACCTTCGCCACCGGCCTTTCGGGCTATGTTAAAAACTTCTTCTTGCTGTTCGTAGTATCCGCGCTCTTCGGTAAATTCATGGAAGAGTCCGGTGCGGCAGCTTCGATCGCGAAGTCGCTGGCAAGGTTGTTCGGACAGAGATTCGCGATCCTGGGTGTGCTTTTCGCAGGTATGCTCCTGTGCTACGGCGGTATTTCCGCGTTGGTAATCGCGTTCACGATGTATCCGATAGCTCTCGCAGTTTTTAAGAGGGCTGACCTTCCGAGAAGGCTTATCCCCGGCGTTATCGCTGCAGGCTGCTTCACATTCGCGGCTACATGCCTGCCCGGAACTCCTCAGACCATCAACATGGTACCTATCCCGTACCTCAGCACTACCGTATCCGCAGCTCCTGTGCTTGGCATCATCTGCGGCGCAATCGGTATTGTTCTCACCGCGCTCTACATCTACAGGGAAGGTGCGAAGGCCAGGAAGAAAGAAGAGCATTTCGAAGCTGACGATGCTACTCTCGAAGTCCTTGCAAAAGCAGAGACTGCCGGCGAAGGCGTGAATCCTTTCCTCGCAGTAGTTCCGATGATCGTCGTTATCGTCCTCCTCGTTGCTTTCAAACTGAATGCGCACGTTGCTCTGCTGATCGCATGCGCTGTATGCTACGCGCTGTTCTTTAAGAATATCGGAAATCCGATGCCGGCTATCCTTGCAGCAGTTCAGAGCGGTACCGGCGCGGCAATCACCACCGGCGCTATCGTTGGTTACGGCTCGGTCGTATCCGCTTCCGCAGGCTACGCGATCCTGTCTGACGCGATGGTCAATATGAACGCATCTCCACTGATTTCCTACTCACTGACTACTACGGTGCTTGCAGGTGCTGCAGGTTCAGGTACCGGCGGACTCGCTATCGCGCTGAACAACCTGGCCCCGAAGTTCATCGAGATGGGAATTTCTCCGGAGGTCCTCCACAGGATTGGCTGTATGGCTGCAACAGGCCTCGACTCGCTGCCGCATAACGGAGCAGTTGTCGTTCTGCTGACGCTCTCAGGGATGACCCACAAGGATTCATACAAGCAGATCTTCATCACCACGGTTGTATTAACACTTATAGTTTGCGTAATCGGTATCCTGCTGGCGACTGCAGGAATCTGCTAACGCTCATAACTCAATCTCCCAAATATGGCAGGGGCGGGCTCATCCGGGTCCGCTCCTGTTCATTTGTGCAGGCAGAAACGGCGGGAATTATAGTATAATAAAGTTGCTGTAGTACCTTGTAGTGCAGGAAGGTTTTAAAGGAAAAAGCATGTCTCATTCAGATAAGGTAAAACTCTACGAACTTATTCTTGAACATGTATCCGGGACGGTTTTCGTTACGGATGCCAAAGGCCGGATCGTATATGTGAACGAAGCCGCGGCCATTGCTTTGGGCTGCCCTGTAAAGCAGCTGCTGAAAATGGATATTTATGAGCTGGAGAAAAAGGGCATGACCAGCGGGGCGGTCTCCATCGGCGTGCTCGATTCAAAGCTTCCAATGGCTCAGAATGTCCATTATTTTGACGGCAAAGAAAACATCGTAATGGGGGAGCCGGTGTTCGGCGAGGGCGGAGAGCTTGAATATGTCGTCGTCTACGGCCAGAAAAAGAACGTCTTGTCTGAGAGGATCCAGTCTCTTGAGAAGAAAAACACTATTATTACTCAGACGCTGAATAAGCTTGTCATGGAGCAGAATTCCGACACGAACATAATCGTGTCCAGCCCTTCGACGCAGAAGTGCATCGAAATGGCAACCCTGGCAGCAGAACACGACAGCGCCGTAATGCTGTACGGCGAGACCGGTTCCGGCAAGGACGTCTTTGCCAGCTATATTCACCGGCACAGCCTCAGGAAAGATAAGATGTTCATGGCGGTGAACTGCGCGGCTATACCGAAGGAGCTCATGGAATCGGAGCTCTTCGGATATGAGAAGGGCGCGTTTACCGGGGCGGCAAGAGAGGGCAAGATCGGACTGTTCCAGCTGGCGGATGGAGGGACGCTGTTCCTCGATGAGATCGGCGAGCTGGACCTCGCGATGCAGTCAAAACTGCTCCGGGTGCTTGAGTCCGGCGAGATCCGCAAGGTCGGCGGCTCCGAAAATATCAAGGTTGACGTGCGCATTATCGCGGCAACAAACAGGGATCTCCGGCACATGATCGTACAGGGCACCTTCAGGGAAGACCTGTATTACCGCCTCAGCGTAATACCGATCAACGTGCCGCCGCTTCGCGAGCGCAAGGAAGATATCGAAGGTCTCGTCCTTAATTTCATGAATAATCTGAACCGGAAGTATTCTACGAATAAGCAGTTCTCGCAGACCGCTATCGAGGCCTTCGGGAGCTACTCCTGGCCGGGGAACGTGCGGGAGCTCAGGAACGTGGTCGAGCGGCTGTATGTAATTACGAAGAACGATGTGATAACAGAGCGGCAGGTCTATGACAAGCTTGGGCTCGATAATGATACCAGCCGTGCATATCGCTCTGAAGAAAACAGCAGAAGCTTAAGGGTGCGCTCCGACGGCACGCTTAAAGCGGAGACCGAAGCATTTCAGAGGGAGCTGATCCTGAAGAGCCTTTCTGAGACCGGAGGAAATGTCGATAAATCCGCAGAAGCGCTGGATGTAAGCCGTTCCGGCTTGTACAAAAAGATGGATGCGCTTGGGATAAAGAAGAAGTACTGACAGAAAGAATGCTAAGAGCGTGTGAAATACTTTCGATTTTTCACACGCTCTTCTGTTAGATGCCTAAGCTATATTGTTCTCAAAATAAATTCTTTAAATCTAGGCAATGTGAATTCTAAATATCCATAAGACTGCGAATGGATAATACCGCTTTTTATAAGCCTGTTTCTATATACTGAGAATTGGTTCGATGTCATATTAACTTCTTTACGTATGTTTTCGACCTTGGTTTCCTGAAGGGTTGCAACGGCTATTAGAACGGACTTATCTTTATTAGATCTTTCGCTCCATATTTTACTATATGCGTAATCCTCAAGCAGCCCGTCATAGCGGGGAAGCACTTCTGTCCAGGGACGCTTTTCAGTCCAGCAGAGATACCCTAATACCTGATAGGCAAACGGATATCCTTTGGTGACTTTAGCCATAGACAAAGCTTCGGCGTCGGACAGATCAAATGCCTCTTTATAATTCTGGGCAATTAATACCAGGCTCAGAGGCTGCAGCTCTATCGATGGAGCGCGGTATAAAAAGGTCAACGTTTTTTCGTCTTTCAGATTTTTAATATTATCGTATAGACCGGTCATTATCAGAAAAACGTTTAGATTTTCCCGCATAAATATTTGAAATTGACTGATAAAGACTCGGACGTTTTCGTTGGATGTAACCTCATCTATAGTTATCAGTATCCTCTTATTCAAATCTGTGAGACGGCTTAACATTCTCCGCAGCGCGACAACCGTATCCGTGATTGGCGGAACACCATCTATTTCCAATCCAAAGCCGAGGAAGGATAAATTGATTTTAGCGTCCCTGAATATTTGTAATAATTCTTTCCTGTTGCTAAGTTCCGCTGCAAGTTGGTTTAAAAGATCTCTTTCGGGATTTAAGTCAACTACGATCCAGTTTTTATCTTTTTTCAGATCATTTGCGATCATTGTCATAGCAACCGTCTTGCCAGATCCTCTTACGCCCGTTATCAGGCATACCTGATAAGATGCCTGCTCTGCTGTAAAGCTGCTTATAATATCTTCATTTTGAAGATTCCTGTCAATCACGCTTATTGGCTCTTTCCCGAAGGATAAGGAAAATGGATTCTGCATTGATGCTCTCCTTTAATTACTTGGAAGACACAATGCCATTATATAACTTTTTATAACCTTTTACAACTTATTTTTATAACCTTTTATAACTGCGCAGTATCTGGTTGGCAATTAAATGAGTATTCAGCAGCAGCTTTCTTCAGGTAAAGGATCCAATAGAAAAATGCGGTCACATGACCGCGTTTTTGTTGACATATAAAACCTTCGGAGTATAATACTAATTACACGGAGGTATCTTAGTGGGTAATCAAGCCAGCAAATCGGACATAGCATCATATCTTATAAAGGTCAAAAGATTGGTTTCAACAGGGGAATATGATCTTGTCCCAAGAAGGAAGAATATGCAGGCATTGGCGCAGCACGGCCTTACTATCACAGATGCCAAAAATGAAATTTTAGGACTTGTTGTTGGTGATTATTATAAAGGCCCTAAGCAGGATTTAGATCCAAATCGTCCGGGAGACATATGGGAGTTCAAGAAAGACATTGATGGTATTCAGTTTTACGTAAAGATAAAGATCGTGAAGGAAAATGGAGAAGATATTCTAAAATGTCTCGCTTTTCACGAGGATGATTTCGCTTAGGAAAGGGAGTTGCGTCGATGATAAGGTTTTGCGAAGACTGCGGAAGAGAAGTTGAGACGAAAGTCATTACGAAAAAGGAATCATATGCTGTTTGCGGCGAATCAGTTGAAGTAGATGCACAGGTTCTGGTCTGTGCGGATTGCGGAGAAGAGTTTTTCTGCGAGGAACTTGATAATGCGACTTTGGTTAGGGCATACACCGAGTATCGGAGAAGGCATAAACTCTTGCTTCCGGAAGAGATTAAGGAGATCCGGGAGCAGTATGGCCTTAGCCAGAGAGGTATGGCTAAGCTGCTGAACTGGGGAGATAAAACCATTTGCCGTTATGAAAACGGTTCAATTCAGGACAAGGCGCATAACAGTCTGCTTCTTTTCCTGCGTGAGCCTGAGAATATGAGAACTTATCTCACTGAAAACGAGGTCAGTTTTAATGAAAGGCAGAGAGCCAGGCTCCTGGCCACCGTTGAAAAGCTTGAGCAGAATGCGGATTATCAGGCTGCGAAACGGTTCTTTGGGAGGTTCTTCTCGAATACTCCATCAGAGGAGAATGGATATAAGGGCTTTGATTATGAGAAGCTTTGCGCGATGGTTCTGTTTTTTGCAAATAAGGGCAGCGGACTGTTAAAGACAAAACTCATGAAACTGCTGAGCTATTCGGATTTTGTTTTCTATAAGGAGAATGGGATATCTATCTCTGGTTTAAAGTATGCGCATCTTCCATACGGGCCGGTGCCGGATAATTTTGACATGATTATGGGCCGGATGGCAGCAGATCATATCGCTCACATTGAAGTCTTCTATGACGGAGCCTTTGAGAATCATCAGGTCATTCCGGAATGCGACGTGCCCGGGGGCGTTCTTTCAGATGAAGAGATCGAAGTACTTGAGCGTGTATATGAGAAGTTCAAGGACTTCGGATCGGCAGAGATATCAGATTATTCACACCAGGAAAAAGGGTACAAAGCCACAACGACAGGGCAGATCATTTCCTATGCATATGCTCTGGATATGGAGCTGTAATTTCGCACTGCATAGAGATCCTCTCACCGTTGACATATGTCCGAAACCGTACTATTATATCAATCGTACGCTTTCGGACGTTTTTCTTTTCAGGTGAATACATGGAGATTAAATTTAGAGAACTGAACTCGCTGATGGAGGGGACGGATGTCCTGTATCATCGCGCCGCGAAAAGCTTGGGGATATCCGATGCGGAGCTGTATATTTATTATTCCCTTCTTGAGCGGGGCGGAGCGTGTCCGCAGCGGGACCTTTATAAAGAGACCGGCATCAGCAGATCGACCGTGAACTCCGCTGTAAAAAGGATGGAGAAGGACGGTTGCCTCAGGATCAATGCTATTGACGGCAGGAGCACGAGAGCGGAGCTCACCCCGGAGGGCAGCAGGCGCGCGATGAAGACTGCTGGAAGGATAATTGAGATAGAGAACGCGATATATGAGAGCTTTCCCGTGGAAGATATCAGGAAGATGATTGAGCTGAACCGCATATTTATGGAGCGGTTCGCGGCAGAGGTTAAGAAGCTGTAATGAGCAGGAACGCTAAGGAAGAGATCAGACTTTCTGATCATTTTACATACGGAAGACTTTTAAGGTTTACACTTCCGTCCATTGCCATGATGATCTTTACGTCCATTTACGGAGTGGTGGACGGGATCTTTGTGTCGAATTATGTCGGAGAAACGCCTTTTGCGGCGCTGAACCTGATCATGCCCTACATCATGCTATTTACCGCCGTGGGCACCATGTTCGGGACCGGGGGAAGCGCTCTGGTTGCGTTTACCCTGGGGGCGGGCGACCGGAAAAAGGCCAATGAGATCTTTTCGCTGATACTATACTTTGTCACGGGCCTCGGCGCGCTGTTCATGGTCATCGGGATCGTGTTTGCGGAGCCGGCCTCAAAGCTTTTAGGCGCGGACGAGGCGATGCTCCCGTATTGTGTGCAGTATGCGAGGATATGTTTTGTCGGGGCGATCCCTTTCTCGCTGCAGTATGTTTTTCAGAGCTTTTTTATTACCGCGGAGAAGCCGAAGCTCGGGCTCTACGTGACCGTTCTGGCAGGCGTGACAAATATGTTCCTCGACTGGCTGCTGGTCGGCGTGCTGAGGTTCGGGCTCGCGGGGGCTGCCTGGGCGACGGTCACCGGGACGGTCATCGGAGGGGTCATACCTCTGATTTATTTCCTGATGCCGAATACTTCGCTCCTCCGGCTGGGAAGGGCGAGATGGTACGGGAAAGCCCTTATAAAGTCGGCCACGAACGGCTCTTCGGAGTTCCTCTCGAACGTGTCGATGTCCATAGTCAACATGCTTTACAACTTCCAGCTCATGAAGTTCGCGGGGGAGAGCGGCGTCGCGGCTTACGGGATCATCATGTACACGAACTTTATATTTATAGGGTATTTCTTCGGGTATTCTATGGGAGTCGCGCCGGTCGTGGGCTTCGACCACGGGGCGGGCAATACGGACGAGCTGAAAAATGTGTTTAAGAGGAGCGTGAAGCTGATAGCGGTATCTTCCCTTATTGTGACCGCGCTGTCTATATTGTCGGCAAGGCTGCTCGCGATGATCTTTGCGAGCGCGAACCCGGATCTTCTGGAAATGACGACGACCGCGATAAGGATCTATTCGATCAGCTATCTGTTCACCGGGATAAATCTCTTTGGCTCGTCATTCTTTACCGCGCTGAATAACGGCAAGATCTCGGCGCTGATCTCGTTCATGAGGGTGCTGGTGCTGCAGATCCTGTTCGTACTGATACTGCCGCAGTTCCTGGAGATCACGGGGATCTGGCTGTCGATCGTTATGGCGGAGCTCTGCGCAGTCGTGCTGACGGGGTGGTGCCTTGTCAGGAACCGGAAGAGGTACGGGTACGCTTAGGAGGCAAATTCCTCTATGAAGCCCCGGAATTTTTATTGTATAATATATAATATAAGAGAAATAAAGATTACCTACAGGAGGACCGGAACATGGCAGGATCTACAGACGGAAGCATCTACGTTCCTTTTGAAGAGAGGACCGGCAACGAATCGATAGTTTACTTCACTCGCGAGCTTTCTCCGGAAGGCATCATGAAAGCCTATGAGAAAGTCTGCGGCAATATCACCGGAAAGGTCGCTGTAAAGCTTCATACCGGGGAGCCCAAAGGTCCGAATATCGTTCCTCCCGCCTGGATCAGAAAGGTCCTGGAGAATGAAGAGACCCTGAAAGGGGCCACTATAGTCGAGACGAATACATTTTATGACGGGGACCGCTACACCACTGAGCAGCACCGCGAGACGCTGAAGGTCAACGGCTGGACGGAATTCTGCGAAGTCGACATCATGGATGAGGAAGGCACTGTGGACCTCCCGGTCGAAGGCGGCAAGTGGTTCGACCACATGACCCACGGCTCGCACATGACAAATTATGACTCCTTATTTACCCTGACGCACTTCAAAGGGCATACCATGGGCGGTTTCGGCGGCTCGAATAAGAATATTGGGATCGGCTGCGCGGACGGCCGGATCGGCAAGGGCATGATCCACGCGAAGGACGGCAACGACTGGGGCGTTGTGGAAGAGGAGCTGATGGAGAAGATCACGGAGTCCACCAAGGCTACGATCGACTTCTTCGGCAGGAACGTGACCTACGTCAACGTGATGCGCAATATGTCGGTCTCCTGCGACTGCGAAGGCGTCGGGGCCATGCCGGTAGTTACCCCGAATGTCGGGATCCTTTCTTCCACCGATATCTGCGCGATCGACAGCGCGAGCGTCGACCTGATCCATGCGATGACCGAGGAGCAGCACCACGACCTCTGGGAGAGGATGCAGAGCCGCCACGGGTTCCGCCAGCTTTCTTATATGCATGAGCTGGGCATGGGCAACTGGAAATATATCCTGATCGATCTTGATAACGGCGACGCGGTGATCACTCCGAAGGAAGCCGTGAAGGACGTTAAGCCCTTCAAGAAGATGACAGTGCGCTAGAGTGCGTTTTTAGGACAGTTCTTTACACATTCCATACAGAGGATGCATTCGGTACCGTTTTCCCTGCTTCGGGAATTATCGGTCACATCCACATTCATAGGGCATATGCGTTTGCACTTTCCGCATTTTACGCATATGTCCTCTTTGCATTTTACGCGGATCAGCGAGAAATAGCTCATGGGCTTCAGGAATACCGTGACCGGGCAGATATATTTGCAGAACGCGCGGTTGTCTTTAAACGCGAAGGCCAGGATAATGCCAACTGCATAATAGGCGATGTTCCCTGCGATGAAGGCCCGGAACATGATGCTTTCGATATTGGCGGCCTTTGCGAGGAAGAGCGCGGCTACGAAGATGAGTGAAGCCGCGAATGTGATATATCTGATCCAGCCGATCTTCTTTCGCGGCTGAGCGGGGACTTTGTAGGGAAGGAAATCGAGGACCATCGCGGTCCAGCAGGCATATCCGCACCATCCGCGGCCGAATATCAGCGGCCCGAATATCTTTGCGACTGCATAATGGATCGTGGCCGCCTCGAACACGCCGGTGAAGAGATAGTACCAGAACCCCTCGATCTGCATGTTTTCCCGGCAGATCAGCCCGAGATAGACGAGCATGTACAGGCCCACGAGCAGCTGGACTACGCGTCGGGCGTGTTTATATTTCCTTATGAACAGGAACAGTCCGAAAGATATGGACAGCCCGATATAGCTGAAATTGAACAGATAGAAAATATTACCTTTGGTGAGCCAAAGGGTCACGGCGACCGCCTCGAAGACGATCAGGAAGATGAGCGGGTGCAGGTTCTTATTGGTCTGTTTCATGATTCCCCCGTCAAAGCTATCTGAGCTGAAAAATATCGTTTACGGTGACTTCAAAATATTCCGATATCTTCATGGCCAGCTCCAGCGTCGGATCGTATTTATTGTTCTCAATTGCGATGACAGTCTGCCGGGTCACTCCCAGGATCTCTGCCAGGTCTTCCTGACGGAGGTTCCTGCTTTTCCGGAGGGTTCGGATATTATTCTTCATCAGGATCACCTGCGGCTGTAAGATGTCTGGTCTCTATCAGCTTCGTTCCCCAGAAGATCACGCCGGAAACCGCGAACGGCAGGAATACGAAGGGCAGCTCCCCGGTTTTCAGAGTGTATACAAGGCAGTAGACCGCAAGCGCCAGCACAAGGAACGCGTAGGCGTTCCGGGCGGACTTGTAGTTAATGGACATTTCCATCTCGTCGGCTTTGGGTAATATCTTATTCATGAATGCACCTCGCAAATGTAAAAATGTTTTTACATTAATATCATAGCGGCGGTGCCGTGTAATGTCAAGAGGTTTTTACATTTTTTGCTTTTCCGGCGCGGTGTGACCCGTCTGAAAAATACTTCTTGCAATATTTTTGTAATAATTATATAATAAAAAATACACAAATTAGGCTATAAACTGTACAGGTTTTGTTTTTTTGCTTTCAGCCGTATTTTTTAGGAGTGTTTTTATGAAGAGAGTGATATCGGCCCTGCTTGCGGCGGTCATGATTTTCGGGATTGCAGCGCCGGCCAGGGCGGAGGAGGAGACGGCGCAGGAGAGTACTGCTGCAATAGAGACCGAGGCCGAGACTGAGGTAGAGACCGGGGTCGAAACGGAGACCGAGATCGAAACGGTTCTGGAGACCGAGGCAGAGACGGAGGTTGATACTGAGGTGGAGACTGAGGTTGAAACTGAGGTGGAAACCGAGGTTGAGACTGTCCTCGAGACCGAGGCGGTGACCGAAATCGAGACAGAGCCCGAGACCGAAGTGGATCCGGAATACTACATCCGCAGCCTTCGTGCAGCCGAGGCTCAGGCCGATAACTCCAAGCTCTCTGCGCTTGATTATGACGATCTGGCAAATGCGGTACAGGCAGTAAGCAGCACTAATTCTACCTCTTCTTCAAGTTCGCTCACAGTTACCGGCTACGGGATCGACGTCTCGGAGTGGCAGGGCGATATAGACTGGGCCAAGGTCAAAAAAGCCGGGGTCACATTTGCGTTCATCCGCGTAGGGCTCCGCTACATGCAGAGCGGAAAGCTTGATACCGACAGCAATTATGAGGCAAATATTTCCGGAGCCCTTGCGGCAGGGATCAAGGTCGGAGTTTATTTCTTCTCGCAGGCGACCTCCACGGCCGAGGCAGTCGAGGAAGCAAAATACACGATCAGCCTGATCAAAGATTACGATATCACCTATCCGATAGTATTTGACTACGAGGGTTACCTTTCTTCATCAAGCCGTACCTACGGCAAGACAGCCGCGGAGAGGACCAGCTACGCGAAGGCCTTCCTCAGCTACGTCGAGACCCAGGGCTATGAAGGAATGATGTACGGCAGCAGCTCGCACCTTTCTGATTCTACATGCTGGAATATCAGCGATCTGTCCAAGTACGGAACATGGGTGGCCCAGTACTGGTATGTCAAGGATACCGACGGGAACGGGACCAGGGACACTCAGGCTGAGAGCTTCAGCGAAATCTCAGGCTGGACGACCGCCTACACAGGAAGCTATTATTTCTGGCAGTTCACTTCCTGCGGCGCAGTGAACGGAATTTCTACTGATTGGGACGTGGATCTGGATCTTCAGTATGGCTACATGCCGGCTGTGAAGGCCAATTCATCATCGGTGAAGGGCGCCACACTGCTTCCGGGTAACACCAGGAGGGTGGTTACAAATTATTCCGGGTCCGGAACGCTTACATGGAAAAGTTCGGACACCAGTATTGCGACTGTCTCCAGCAATGGCCTTATGACCGGAAAGAAAGCCGGTCTCGTGACCATCACCGCGAGCACGACAGGCTACACTGCGAAGTGCCAGATACAGGTCCTATACAAGGACGTCACCGCGACCTCTAAATACTGGTACAAGTCGGTCTACTGGGGAACGAATAACGGGATCATTTATGGCTACGATGACCAGACCTATTTTAAGCCCGCGAATCAATGCACCCGCGCGCAGATGATAACCTTCCTGTGGAGGATGGCGGGCTCGCCCGCACCTTCAGGTACCAAGAGCGTATACAGCGACGTTGCTTCCGGGGCTTATTATTATAAAGCGGTGCTCTGGGGGGTCGAGCAGGGCATCATCGAGGGCTACTCCGACGGCACCTTCAAGCCGGCGGGCAACTGTACGAGGAGCCAGGCGATCACAATGCTGTACAGGTACGCGGCTTACAAAGGCGTTTCGACCTCATACTCGTGTTCCAATCCCTTCAGCGACGTGAAGGAGGGGACCTACTATTATGACGCGGTCCTCTGGGGTTATGAGAACGGGATCATCGAGGGCTACTCCGACGGCACCTTCAAGCCGGCCGGGAGCTGCCTGAGGCGCCAGACGGTCACCTTCCTGTACAGGTACGACCAGAATTTCTAGAAATTTGTTTATTATGATTATTGAGGCAGATAAGCGCTCCGGCAGACCCTTTTAGGGGTATGCCGGAGCGCTGTTTTGTTGGTGGCTGGCACCACCATGTTTCATGGATTGTTCGGTCATGCAGTCATTAAAGCATCGTCTTGTGTTTATCACGAGTATGTCGTGATTATCTCTTCCGCGATCTCCCGCTTTGTGACACATCGGTTCATCGCCTGCTTTTCGATGTAGCGGTGCGCCTGCGGCTCGTCCATCTTGAGTTCCGAGATGAGCAGCCATTTCGCACGGTTGACGATGCGGATCTCTGCCATTTTTTCTTCGACAGAAAGGGTCTTTTTCTCCAGTTTTCTCAGGCGTTCCCTCGTGGCTGCCATCCACTCGAGAGCCAGGGTGACGGCCTGGCGGGAGAGAGGCTTTGAGAGAGTGAAGACGCCGTGTTCCTCGACTTTGCTGCGGATGTCGTCGTGGAGCTCCGCACGGACGCAGAGCAGCACTACGGTCCCCTGGGAGTTTCCGATGTCAACGGCAAATCTTATCCCTGCGTCGTCAGGCAGCGGAGAATTAATTATGACGAAATCGTAGCTCCGCTCGCTCCAGACGCGCTTTCCCTCGCTGACACTAGAAACGACCCTGACAGGCTGGTAGTGGGACCTCGGCAGGATGCCGGACAGAGCATTATTCAGTTTTTCCGCCGCAGAAACGACAAGAACGCTATAACACCGCTCCTTCAGGCTCATACGGAATCCCTTTCTCTGCTATATCAGTTCAGTTTCGGTTCAGCAGGTATTCTGCAAAAGTTCTAATTTAACGCAATAATTCTTTTTTTCTGCAGTATATCGACAGGATCTCGGGGGGAATGTGCGCTTTGATAAAATCGCTTGAGGACGCGGCAGCGCAGGCTTCCGAAAGAGTTTCCGGAAGCTTTTTGCAGGACGCGAGCACTTCGGGGCCAGCCGTATACAGATTGATATCTGAGGGCCCGCACAGGGGCAGTTTATTTGTAATGCCGTCGATCCCTGCGTAGATCAGGAGCGCGAAGGCGAGGTAGGGGTTGGCCAAAGGATCCGGGGAGCGAAGCTCCGCGCGGCGGTATTCACCTGATGCCGCCGGAACGCGGATGAGCTGCGAACGGTTTTCGTGCGACCACGAAATGTACCGTGGAGCTTTGTGATTACCAAGGCGTTTGTATGAATTTTCGGTCGGATTCAGGAATGCCGTCATGGCCTCGATGTTTTTCAGGATCCCGGCGATCATTCCGGAAAAAGCCTCGCCGTTATCGAAAGGGCGCACGGACATATTGACATGTAATCCGTTGCCCGGAGCGCCTTCAAGCGGCTTCGGAGAGAAGTCTGCGGCCAGGCCGTTCCTGTGGGCAACAGTCTTGACCACGCGCTGGAATGTCATGGCATTGTCCGCGACGGTCATGGCATCGGCGTAGCGGAAGTCGATCTCGTTCTGGCCGGGACCTTCTTCATGATGGGAGCTCTCAGGGCGGATACCCATCTGCTCCAGGGTAAGGCAGATCTCGCGGCGGACGTTTTCCCCGCGGTCTTCGGGAGCAATGTCCATATAGCCTGCATTATCGCAGGGGGTCAGCGTGGGCCGGCCTTTTTCGTCAAGGTTGAAAAGATAGAATTCCTCCTCCGCGCCGAAGGTGAATTCAAGCCCGGCCTTGCTGGCATCCGAGACAGCCCTTTTTAACAGGCTGCGGGTGTCGCAGGGGAAGGGCGTTCCGTCCGGGCGGGTGATGTTTGAGAACATCTGGACGACCCTGCCGTGTTCCGGCCTCCAGGGGAAGGGCATGAGGGTCCCGGGTTCCGGATGCAGCAGCAGGTCGCTGTGAACTTCGTCCCCGAAGCCGCTGATCGCAGAGGAGTCAAATGAAATGCCGTATTCAAAGGCCCGAGGCAGTTCATCCGGCATGATGGCAACATTTTTCTGTTTACCGAAAACATCACAAAAGGTCAGACGTATGAATTTGACGTCTTCTTCCTGTGTGTACGCTAGGACCTCATCCTTTGAATAATTCATACTTACCTCCTGGGTTTTTAATTAGCCACGTACATTTGCCTGTAAGGGTTCCTGCTGTCCGGGGTCACGACGGTGAAATCGGACGAGAGGATGTCTTCTGTGTCCAGTCCGAAGAGACCGCAGTAGTCAGTTAAATATGACCGGAGCTCTTCCAGATCCTCTGCGGATGCGGGGCGGGCCGTCACCTGTTCCGGGAAGGCCACGTCTTTGCCGGCTGACCTGAGGAACATCTTGCCGCCATGCATTCCGGTGCAGGGGAAGAAGCCGACGCACTTTTCCTGCGGGGACTCAAGGTTTAAAACGATGATGATTCCGCCGGCCTGGTACTCTCCAAGGAAGCTTCCGGCCCTGCCGCCGATCACCATGAGAGGGACTTTGTCCCGGTAAGCTTTCATGTGTATGCCGGCACGGTATCCGGCGTTGCCTCTTACGAAGATCCTTCCGCCGCGCATGGCATAGCCTGCGGCATCGCCGATATTTCCGTGGATGACGATCGTGCCGTCATTCATGGTGTCGCCTACGGCGTCCTGGGCGTTCCCGGTCACGGTGAGCGTTCCGCCGTTCAGGTAGGCCCCAAGGGCGTTCCCGGGGACACCGCGGATAGTGATGTCTTTATCTGCCATTCCGGCAGCTATGAAGCGCTGGCCGCAGCACGAATCAATGGTGCACGGGCCGCAGGAATTTCTTATTGTTTCGTTAATGAGTCTGTGGTCCATGCCTTTTGCATTAATTATCATCATTTTATACCACACCTCCAAACTTTTTTCTACGGATTTCGGGAGAAAAGGCGGTTGTCGAGGCGGTTTTTCTGAGCTCCTCGAAATTGACGGAGGAGAGAGGGGTCTTCTCCCTGATCATGGAGGTATAGATTCCCGCGCGTTCGCTGCAGCCTACCAGGATAAATCCTTTCAGCAGATCGTCTTTTGTGAAGAGACGCTTTATGGAGTTTTCTGTCTTTTCCTCGTACATTTCGCCATCGTAGGCGCCGGCGGTCATTGCGTGCACCCCGAAGAAACCGATGGAGTTCATTGGGATCGCTTTGTCGAAGACCTCGTTTCCGCCGGCCATGTTGACCCCTGCGGTGTGTCCCTGCATGTAAGCGTTCGGCAGGATCGCGAGGATGCGCTTCTGGCCGGTAGAGATGTCCGTTCCCTGCGCGCAGTCTCCGGCGGCGTAAATATTTGCGGCGGAGGTCTGCATGTGTTCGTCAACGACGATGCCGCGGTCGACTTCCCCGCCGATATCCTTCATGAGGGAAGTGTTGGGCCGCACGCCGACTGCGAGCACGAGGACGTCGAAATCAATTTCTGCTCCGCTCTTCATGTAAGCCGTGTTTCCCTCGAAGCGCGCGGCGCTGTCGCCCAGGCAGAACCGTATTCCGTGTGCTTCCAGATTCTTCTGCATGAGGGCGGCGCACTCGGTGTCAAGAATGCTGGAAAGAACGCGGTCCGCGAGGTCGCATACGGTAACTTCAGCCACCCGGTCAGCTATGCCCTCGGCGCATTTGAGGCCGATAAGCCCTGCCCCGACGATCAGCACGCTGCTCTGCTCATTGATGCCCTGTTCCAGCGAGAGGGCGTCGTCAAGAGTCATAAAGGAATATTTTTCTTTTACGGTATCGAGTCCTTCAAACGGCGGTACAAAAGGTGAGGACCCGGCCGCGATGCAGATATCCGTATAGGGGAGCTTTCGGCCGTCATCAAGCTCAACCTCCCGGGGGTCCGTAAGGATGCGGACTGCCCTGTGTCCGTAAATGACACTGCATCCGTTTTTTTCATAAAAATCAGTCCCGCGGTACTGCATGCGGGCAAGATCCGTTTTTCCCTCGAGATAGTAGGAGATAAGCGGTCTGCAGTACACTTCATGTTTCTCTTCCGAGATGACAGTTATAGCGTTTTCTGTATCAACGCTGCGGATTCCTTCGATGCAGCCGGCAGCGGCCACCCCGTTTCCGATGATCAGATATTGTTTCATACAGCCTCATCACGCTCCTCATAGACGATCGCCCTGTTGGGGCAGCCTTTAACGCAGGCAGGCTCGCCGCAGGCATTCTGCAGGCAAAGTTCGCATTTCTGCATCACGCCGTTTTCATTCGGCGAGAGCGCTCCGTAGGGACAGACGAGGACGCAGGTAAAGCAACCAACGCATTTGTTCTTGTCGATCCGGATGACGCCGTCATCTTTTGAGAGAGCCCCGGCAATGCAGCTTTTGACGCATACCGGGTCTTCGCAGTGCCTGCATGAAACTGCATAGGAGATCTTTTCGCTGCTTTCGACGTGGATCCTCGGGTAGATCGGCCTGCCCTTGAGGGCGAAGGCCATGTCGGAAGAACCTGAGTTCGCGAAGGCGCAGTTGTATTCGCATAAATGGCAGCCAAGGCACCATTCTTCATTGACGTAAACTCTTTTCATAGGTCTATTCCCCCGCATGTGAGATGCCAAGTATCTCTAGTTCTTTGGTGTTCAGCCCGACGCCCCGGAGCATGAGACGGTTCCCGCGAAGGGCTTCTATGGAATTGATCCCCATGCCGCCCATGAGCTCCATGATCTCATGCCGCCATGCAGTCATCAGGTTTACAAGGCGCGCGCTTCCAATATCCGGGTTCAGGCGCCTGACGAGGTCGGGGCGCTGTGTTGCGATGCCCCAGTTGCATTTTCCGGTCTGGCAGGTGCGGCAGAGGTGGCAGCCGAGCGCCAGTACGGCAGCGGTAGCTATGTAGCAAGCGTCGGCGCCGAGAGCGATCGCCTTGACGACGTCTGCTGCGCTCCTTATAGATCCGCCGACCACGAGGGAAACATTGTTGCGGATGCCTTCGTCCCTCAGCCTCTGGTCCACCGCTGCAAGCGCTAGCTCGATAGGGATTCCGACGTTATCCCGTATGCGTGTGGGAGCTGCTCCCGTGCCTCCGCGGAAACCGTCGATGGCAATGATGTCCGCGCCGCTGCGCGCGATGCCGCTCGCGATGGCGGCGACGTTGTGTACCGCAGCGATCTTCACGATAACAGGCTTTTTATACTCGGTGGCTTCCTTTAAGGAAAATACGAGCTGCCGAAGGTCTTCTATGGAATATATGTCATGGTGCGGGGCGGGAGAGATGGCGTCGGACCCTTCCGGTATCATCCTCGTCCTTGAAACGTCGCCGACGATCTTGGCGCCGGGCAGGTGTCCGCCGATGCCGGGCTTTGCGCCCTGTCCCATCTTTATCTCGATAGCGGCTCCTGCCTCAAGATAATCCTCATGTACACCGAAACGTCCGCTCGCGACCTGCACTATAGTGTGCGGCCCGTACTGATAGAAATCCTCGTGAAGCCCGCCCTCTCCGGTGTTGTAAAGTATCCCGAGCTCTGTTGCCGCCCTTGCCAGGGAAGCGTGCGCGTTATAGCTGATGGATCCGTAGCTCATTGCCGAGAACATTACCGGCATGGCTAGTTCGATCTGCGGCGGAAGATCGCAGATAATGTTTCCTTCCGTGTCCCTCCGGATCCTTTCGGGCTTTTTCCCGAGGAATACGCGCGTTTCCATAGGTTCGCGCAGGGGGTCGATCGGAGGGTTCGTGACCTGGGAGGCGTTTATGAGGATCCTGTCCCAGTAGACCGGCAGGGGCTTGGGGTTCCCCATGGAGGAGAGCAGCACGCCGCCGCTACCGGCCTGTTTGTAGATTTCCCGGGTCGTATCGTTCTGCCAGTTCGCGTTCTCGCGGAGAGTGCAGTCGCTCTTCACGATCTTCAGCGCCCTTGTAGGGCACAGGGATACGCAGCGCTGGCAGTTCACGCATTTCGACTCGTCGCTCATCATTATCCCGCGTTCACTGCTGAAAAAGTGCACTTCATTGGCGCATTGCCTTTCGCAGACGCGGCAGGCGATGCAGCGGGATTCGTTCCGTATTACTTCAAATTCAGGATAAATGAAATCCACACCCATCAGTAAGCACCCTCTTTCACTGTGACGATGACCGGTTCCCCTCCTGCGGGGGCCCATATATTTGCTGCATCCGGAGCCATTGTCCGGATAGCGGCTTCTTCACTGGCAATGAATACCAGGTCGTCTTTTTCTCCGACGACCATTGAGCGGAGCTTCAGGCGGTCGTTCAGCGCCATGATGCCGCCCGTAAATCCGAGAACGATCGAGAACGGTCCTGTCACAAGCAGGCTCGGGAAAACGGTGCGGAGGAAGGCGTGCCTTTCGCGGTCAGCTTCGCTCTGCTCGCTCTTGATCGTGCTCCAGAAGGGAGCCGCGATCACATTTGCGGCTTCAGTTAGGGTCAATCCCTGTCTGCGGACCAGATAATCCAGAATATAGGTGATGACCTCGGTATCGGTCTGCAGGGTGCATTTATAGCCGAACATTTCAATAAATCTGCGGTTGGCGTCATAGGAAGAGATCTCGCCGTTATGCACAACGGAATAATCGAGGAGGGTAAACGGGTGCGCGCCGCCCCACCACCCGGGAGTATTGGTCGGATAGCGGCCGTGCGCGGTCCAGGAATAGCCCTCATATTCTTCCAGCTTGTAGAAAATCCCAACGTCCTCAGGAAATCCCACGGCCTTGAAGGTACCCATGTTCTTTCCGCTTGAAAATACGTAAGCCCCGTTCATTGAGGTGTTGATCTTCATGACCGCGCGGGCTACGAATTCCTTTTCGTCGAGCTGCAGGTCTGCAAGCATCGACTTAAGCGGCGCGACAAAGAATCTCCAGATCATCGGCTCGTCCGTAATGGCGGGGATCTTCCGGGTAGGGATGCGCTCAGCATGGACTATCTCAAAATAATCCTTCAGGAATGCTTCGCAGGTCTTCCGGGTATCGCGGGAATCGAAGAACAGATGCAGCGCATAGAAATCCTTGTATTCGGGATAGATCCCATAACCTGCGAAACCTCCGCCCAGCCCGTTGCTTCTGTCATGCATCGGCCTCATGGCGTTTGTGATCATTTCACCGGTCATTTTGTTTCCGTCCTTTGAAATGACCGCAGCGATCGCGCATCCTGAGGGAATGCGCACCTGACCTTCTATCATCATAAATATCCGTTCCTTTCGGGGAAAAATACAAAAAAGAAAGGCGCTCATTGCCGCGCAGATAGTTATCTGTACGATAATGAACGCCTTTGCTCATTTGCACGAATAATAACCCTTAGTAATAGGAACTGTCAAGCGATTTTTTGAAAAACAGGGTTGACAAAGATTATGCACAAGGGTATAATCCGTCCATTGAAAGGCAAGGGCGTCTTTGAGTTATTTGACTCGAAGACGCTTTTTCTCCTTTTTGGGGGAAGAGTGATTCGAATTGAATACGGATGAAAAAAGGCAAAGGCGTCTTTTGTGTTCGCACGAAGGAGTCTTTGCCTTTACTTATTTCCGATCAAAAAGGAGGACGAAATCATGAGTACAGTATCGGATTATTTTGGGAGCAAAGTTTTTGATGACCGCGTAATGCGCGCAAAGCTTTCCGCTGAGATATACGCATCTCTCAGGAAGACGATCGACGAGGGCAAGGAGCTGGATATCGGCGTGGCCAACGCGGTGGCAGAGGCCATGAAGAATTGGGCGGTCGAGAACGGCGCGACACATTTCACTCACTGGTTCCAGCCGCTGACCGGCATAACTGCGGAAAAGCACGACAGCTTTATCACTCCTTCTCCGGACGGCAGCGTGATCATGGAGTTTTCCGGCAAGGAACTTATCAAGGGCGAGCCGGACGCGTCATCATTTCCCTCGGGTGGACTGCGCGCGACTTTTGAGGCAAGGGGCTATACCGCCTGGGATCCTACTTCGTATGCATTTATCAAGGGAAAGACGCTCTGTATCCCGACCGCGTTCTGCTCCTACGGCGGACACGCGCTGGACAAGAAGACCCCGCTTCTTCGTTCCATGGAAGTGCTGAACAAACAGGCTCTGCGTATCCTCCGCCTTTTCGGCAACGACACCGCAAAGAGGGTGGTTTCATCTGTCGGTCCGGAGCAGGAATATTTCCTGATCACGAGGGAAATGTACGAGGCAAGGCCTGACCTTCGGTTCACAGGCCGGACTCTGTTCGGGGCAAAGCCTCCCAAGGGACAGGAACTGGACGACCACTATTTCGGAGTGATCAAACCCGGCGTCGCAGCCTTCATGGAGGATCTGAATAATGAGCTCTGGAAGCTCGGGATCCTGGCCAAGACAGAGCATAACGAGGTAGCTCCGGCCCAGCACGAGCTCGCGCCTATCTATACCACCACCAACATCGCTACCGACCACAACCAGCTGACCATGGAGATCATGCAGAAGGTGGCGGAAAGACACGGGCTGGTATGCCTGCTCCATGAAAAGCCCTTTGCAGGCGTAAACGGCAGCGGCAAGCATAATAACTGGTCCATCGCAACGGATGAGGGGCAGAACCTTCTTTCTCCCGGGGACACTCCTTATGAAAACGCGCAGTTTCTTCTGATCCTCTGCGCGGTCATCAAGGCAGTTGACGATTATCAGGATCTTCTTCGTATTTCAGTGGCGACGGCCGGCAACGATCACCGTCTCGGAGCGAACGAGGCTCCGCCGGCTGTGATATCCATTTTCCTTGGAGATGAGCTGAACGCGGTGCTGGAAGCCATCGAGACCGACACCCCGTATCAGGGCACCGAGAAGACGCTGATGAAGCTTGGAGTGGACGTTCTGCCCAAATTCAGCCGCGACACGACGGACCGCAACCGAACCTCGCCCTTTGCATTTACCGGCAACAAGTTCGAATTCCGTATGCTGGGCTCCGCGAACAGCATTGCCTGCGCGAATATCATGCTTAACAGCGCGGTCGCAGAATCCCTGAGGATCTACGCTGACCGTCTGGAGAAGGCTGATGATTTTGAGAGCGCTCTCCACGAGATGATCAAGAAGACGATCAAGGATCACAAACGCATCATCTTCAACGGCAACGGATATGACGATGCCTGGATCACCGAAGCCACCGAAAAGCGCGGGCTCCTGAATTACCGTACGACCGCGGACTGCCTGCCGCACCTGCTGGACGAGAAAAATGTCAAAATGCTTACCTCCCTAGGGGTATTCTCCGAGGACGAGCTGAGGTCCAGACGCGATATCATGCTGGAGAACTACTGCAAGAGCGTGACTATCGAGGCCAATACCATGATCAATATGGTACATAAGCGCATAGCGCCCGCTATTACACGTTTCACCTCCGATCTGGCAAAGCAGGCTCTGGACAAGAAGCAGCTTTTCCCGGATCTGGCATGCAGCTACGAGGCAGAGCTTGTGACCAAGCTCTCCGCATTGACCGACAATATTACCGAGAAGACCGACGAGCTTCAAGAGGCAGTCCTCGGGCTCCGGGATGCTGAAGACATAATAACGGAGTCTGAGCTTATCCGCGATACCGTGCTGCCTAAAATGTGCGAACTTCGCATCCCCTGCGACCAGGCCGAACTGCTGACAGCCAAGAGCTACTGGCCTTTCCCGACCTACGGCGACATCCTGTTCAGCGTGAAATAAGAGGAGGTAGATAAATATGACAGTTGAATTCTGGTTTTTGATAGGAGCTGCGCTGGTTTTCTGGATGCAGGCCGGCTTTGCCATGGTGGAGACCGGATTCACCCGGGCAAAGAACGCCGGGAACATCATAATGAAGAACCTGATGGATTTCTGTATCGGCACCGTGGTGTTTTCACTTTTAGGATACACGTTGATGATGGGCGAGGACTCATTCTTCGGCCTGATAGGCAAGCCGAACATGGATCTGTTCACTCATTTTAAAGATTTTATAGCGTCGCCCGCAGAGGGCTTTACAGACGCCAGCTATTTCGTGTTCAATCTGGTGTTCTGCGCGACGACGGCAACAATAGTTTCCGGGGCCATGGCTGAGCGGACAAAGTTTTCCGCCTACTGCGTTTATTCCGCGGTGATCAGCCTCGTGGTCTATCCGATAGAAGCTCACTGGATCTGGGGCGGCGGCTGGCTTAGCCAGCTTGGATTCCATGACTATGCAGGCTCCTGCGCGATCCACATGGTAGGCGGTATGGCCGCGCTTATCGGAGCAGCGGTACTGGGGCCGCGTATCGGAAAATACGTAAAAGACAAGGATGGGAAAGTGGTGAAAGTCAACGCGATCCCAGGCCACTCTATTCCGCTGGGCGCGCTGGGCGTTTTCATTCTCTGGCTTGGCTGGTACGGATTCAACGGCGCGGCGGCAACTTCACCGTCAGAGCTTTCCTCTATTTTCCTGACAACGACGATCGCGCCGTCCGTTGCCACTTGTACGACCATGATCTACACCTGGATCAAGAATGGAAAGCCGGACGTTTCAATGTGTCTGAACGCTTCGCTTGCGGGGCTGGTAGCTGTTACGGCAGGATGCGATGCGCTTGACGCCATCGGCGCGGCAGTTGTTGGTATCGTTGCCGGGATCCTGGTAGTTGCTGTTGTTGAAACTTTAGATCTGAAGCTTCACATCGACGATCCGGTCGGCGCCGTAGGAGTGCACTGCGCGAACGGTGTCTGGGGAACCATAGCTGTTGGTCTGCTTGCGAATCCCGACGCACCGGCAGGGCTGCGGGGACTCCTTTACACCGGAGACTTCAAGCAGCTTGGGATACAGCTCCTCGGATTTGTAAGCGTTGCGGCCTGGGCCGCGGTCACCATGCTGCTGTTCTTCAAACTGCTTAAAAAGGTTGATTTTCTGCGTGCCGAAGCTGCTGATGAGCTGTCAGGACTTGACGTCAGTGAGCACGGTCTTCCGAGCGCGTATGCTGACTTCATGCCGGCAGTTGATAAATACGCTGAGTTCGGCACCGGGGACCATATCGTGGCGGTCACCGGAACGACGCCTGTTGCTGAAGCGGTTCCGGTAAAGCGCGAGCCTTCATTTGAAGACGGCAAGTTCACCAAGGTCGAGATCGTTTTCAAGGAAGAGAAGCTCTACGCGCTGAAGGAAGCCATGAGCAAGCTCGGGATCACCGGAATGACGGTATCACACGTTATGGGATACGGCATGCAGAAAGGCCACACCGAGTTTTACCGAGGAGTCGCGGTCGAGACCGACCTCCGTCCGAAGGTACAGGTTGATATCGTGGTAAGCGCGATCCCTGTGCGGGACGTAATTGAAACAGCCAAGAAGGTTCTTTACACCGGACATATCGGAGACGGAAAGATATTTGTTTACGATGTGGAGAACGTGATCAAGGTACGTACCGGCGAGGAAGGCTATGCGGCCCTCCAGGACGTTGAATAATACATTTCTGAAAGAGTTTGTGAAATATGTGTTCTATTATGGGCTATTGCGGCGAGAACGCCGATATTCAAATATTTAAAAAAGGCTTTTCCCGCACGGTCTCCAGAGGCCCTGACGACAGCAGGATAATTGACACCGGGGAAGGGCTCCTGGGTTTTCACAGGCTCTCGATCATGGGCCTGACGCCTTCCGGTATGCAGCCGTTCGGGCTCAGCGGATGCTGGACGGTCTGCAACGGGGAGCTTTACGGATTTGAAAAAATGCGGGAGGAGCTGAAGCGGAAGGGATATACTTTTGAATCCGACAGCGACTGCGAGATCATCCTGCCGATGTACTTCGAGTACGGCGAGGCGATGTTCTCCATGCTGGACGCCGAGTTTGCCTGCATTATCTATGACGGAAGGACAGGGCAGTACATTGCCGCCCGCGATCCCATAGGCATCCGGCCGCTCTATTTCGGGTACGACCGGAAGGGGACCGTCCTCTTTGCGAGCGAGGCTAAGAACCTTGTGGGGCTTGCGGATAAGATCATGCCCTTCCCGCCGGGCTGCTATTACAAGGACGGCAGCTTCATCCGCTACTCGGACATTGCGAAAGCCGGCAGTGTCTGCAGGGACGATCTCGAGACCGCCTGCGGAAAGATCCGGGAGAAACTGATCGCGGGGGTAAAGAAACGCCTTGTCTCGGATTCCAGGATCGGATACCTGCTGTCCGGCGGTCTGGATTCCTCCCTTGTATGCGCTATCGCGGCGAGGGAGAGCAGCGAGCCGATCGAGACCTTTGCCATCGGAATGAGCGGGGACGCGATCGACCTTAAATATGCAAGGCAGGCCGCAGAGTTCATCGGCAGCCGCCACACCGAGGTATATATGACGCCGGAGGATGTGATTTCATCCCTGGAAGATGTGATACACCTTCTCGGTACCTACGACATTACCACCATACGCGCGAGCATGGGCATGTACCTTGTATGCAAGGCGATCCATGAGCGGACGGAGCTTCGGGTCATCCTCACAGGGGAAATATCAGACGAACTATTTGGCTATAAGTACACAGACTTCGCTCCGTCCGCCCGCGCGTTCCAGGAGGAAGCCGAGAAACGCGTCAGGGAGCTGCACATGTACGACGTGCTCCGCGCGGACCGCTGCATCTCCGTAAACTCGCTGGAGGCCCGGGTGCCCTTTGGAGACCTGGACTTTGTGAGCTATGTGATGAGCCTTGATCCTGAAATAAAGATAAACAGGTACGGAAAGGGAAAATACCTGCTGCGGCACGCCTTTGAGGGGCAAGGGTACCTGCCGGATCATCTTCTGTGGAGGGAGAAAGCCGCTTTTTCCGACGCGGTCGGCCATTCAATGGTGGATTATCTGAAGGAATACGCGGATAGCCGTTATACGGACGAAGAATTTGAAGAAAAAAGGCAGGGCTTCACCTGGGCTCAGCCGTTTACCAAGGAATCGCTCCTGTACCGGGAGATATTTGAGAAATATTATCCCGGCCAGGCCCAAATGATCGCCGGCTTCTGGATGCCGAACAAAGAGTGGGAAGGGTGCGACGTGGACGACCCCTCTGCACGCGTTCTGTCAAACTACGGAGAGAGCGGAAAATAACATATTTCATCGGAGAAACTTTGACCGGCCCGAGGCATGCTCTGCCCTTAAGAGGAGTATGTCCCGGGCATAACGTGAGTAAAGGAGAGGAAAAATGACAAAGTATATTTTCGTGACCGGAGGCGTGGTATCCGGCCTGGGAAAAGGTATTACAGCAGCATCACTCGGACGGCTGCTGAAATCCAGAGGCTTAAAGGTAGCCGCGCAGAAGCTCGATCCGTACATAAATGTTGATCCGGGCACAATGAGTCCTTACCAGCACGGGGAGGTCTACGTCACGGAGGACGGGGCAGAGACCGATCTGGATCTGGGGCATTACGAGCGGTTCATTGATGAAGACCTGAACAAATACTCCAATCTCACGACGGGGAAGGTTTACTGGAACGTGCTGAACAAGGAGCGCCGGGGAGAATACCTCGGCTCCACAGTGCAGGTGATCCCCCATATCACGAACGAGATCAAAGAGTTCGTATACAGCGTCGGGAAAAAGACTAATGCCGACGTTGTTATTACCGAGATCGGCGGGACCATCGGAGATATTGAGTCGCAGCCATTTATCGAGGCGGTGCGGCAGATATCCCTGGAGGTCGGGCTGCAGAACAGCCTCTTCATCCATGTGACTTTGGTCCCGTACCTGCACGGGTCGGAGGAGCATAAGTCTAAGCCCACGCAGCACTCTGTAAAGGAGCTTCAGGGCATGGGTATCAACCCGGACATTATCGTTCTGCGCTGCGACCGGCCGCTGGAGGAGTCGATCTTCCAGAAGATCGCGCTTTTCTGCAATGTGAAGCCGGACTGCGTTATTGAAAACATTACCCTCCCGAACCTGTACGAGGCTCCGCTGATGCTGGAGAGATCGCATTTTTCCGAAGTCGTGTGCCGCGAGCTGGGGATCGAGGCCCCGGAACCGGATCTGGATGAGTGGGCCGGGATGGTGGAAAAGATCGACAAGGCCAAGGAGCACTGCGTTGAGATCGGGCTCGTGGGGAAATATGTCGGCCTGCACGATGCGTATCTCTCTGTTGCGGAAGCGCTTCACCACGCTGGGTTTTATCACGGCGTGCATATTAATATTCACTGGATCGATTCGGAAGAGATCCGCGAAGAGAATCTTGATCAGACCTTCTCGGGAATAGACGGTATTATTGTGCCCGGAGGGTTCGGTAACCGGGGGATCGAAGGGATGATCCTGACCGCAGAATATGCCCGGGAGAACAGCATTCCCTATTTCGGGATCTGTCTTGGAATGCAGATCGCGGTGATTGAATTCGCGCGGAACGTGGCCGGCATCGCGGATGCCAATTCCGGTGAGTTTAATGAGCAGTGCCGCAATAAAGTTATTGATTTCATGCCCGGACAGAGCGTGGATATTGATAAGGGAGGGACCCTCCGGCTTGGAGCGTATCCCTGCGTAATACAGCCCGGGACGAATATGGAGGAGTGTTACGGGACTCTGGAGATTTCAGAGCGTCACCGCCACCGCTACGAGTTCAATAACGACTACCGGGGCAAGCTTGAGTGCTGCGGTCTTACCTTAAGCGGAATTTCCCCTGACGGGAGGCTCGTGGAGACCGTTGAGATCGCCGGCAAGCCTTTCTACATCGGAGTCCAGTATCACCCGGAGTTTAAGAGCCGCCCCAATAAGCCTCACCCGCTGTTCAGAGGCTTTATTGGCGCGTCCGTAAAGAATAAAAAGGACTGATAAGAATGAGTATTCATGAAGAGTGCGGTGTTTTTGGAGTGATGGCGGACAGGCCGGCCGACGCGGCGCGGATCTGCTATTACGGGCTGTACGCGCTGCAGCACAGAGGGCAGGAGAGCTGCGGGATCATTGTAAATGATGACGGATTATTTGTGTCTCATAAGGACCTGGGGCTGGTGAGCGAAGTTTTCTCAAAGGATGTGCTCGCCGCATACCCGGAAGGGACGATGGCTGTGGCCCACACCCGCTACGGAACAACAGGTGCCTCGAACCGTAGCAACTGCCAGCCGATAGAAGTGAACCACCAGAAGGGCCGGATGGCGATTGCGCACAATGGGAATCTTTCAAATGCCGCGGAGCTGCGGTCTGCCCTGGAACTTACCGGGGCGATCTTCCACACCTCCAGCGATACCGAGACCATTGCCTATATCGTCACTAAAGAGAGGCTTAGTTCACCCTCGATAGAGGAGGCCCTCAGCAGGGCCATGAATACTCTGGAGGGCGCCTACTCGCTTATCCTCATGTCTCCGCAGAAGCTGATCTGTGCTAGAGATCCTTACGGTTTCCGTCCGCTCTGCTACGGAAAGACAGAGGACGGAACGTATATCGTTGCTTCCGAAGACTGCGCGCTAAAGGCGGTCGGGGCGAAGTTCGTGCGCGATATCGAGCCGGGGGAAATATTGATATTCAGCCGGGCGGGGATCACCTCGCGCCGGGAACACTGCGGGAAAAAACTGAAAAAATTCTGCGTCTTTGAATACATTTATTTCGCTCGGCCTGATTCGGTCATTGACGGACGTTCGGTGCATATGGCCCGGATAAAAGCCGGGAAGGTGCTTGCGAAAGCTCATCCGGTCCAGGCTGACCTCGTGATCGGCGTTCCGGATTCAGGGCTGGACGCCGCGCTCGGATACAGCAGGGAGTCAGGTATTCCCTACGGCATCGGGCTCATTAAAAATAAATATATCGGAAGGACATTTATCGCCCCCGGAGACAGGCTGGACCAGGTGAATATTAAGCTCTCCGCGGTCGAAGAGGCCGTGAAGGGAAAAAGCATTGTCCTGATCGACGACTCTATCGTGCGCGGCACGACGAGCGGACATATCGTGTCGCTGCTCAGGGATGCCGGCGCAAAGGAGATTCATATGAGGGTCTCCGCCCCGCCTTTCCTCTACCCATGCTTTTACGGCACGGACATCGATTCGCAGGAAAACCTGATCGCCTGCCATCACACGGTGCCGGAAATAGCGGAGATGATCGGGGTGGATTCGCTCGGCTTCCTTCCGGTGGAAAGCCTTGGGGAGCTCGCAGGCAGCCAGGATTACTGCAGCTCCTGCTTTGACGGCATTTATCCCACAAAGATACCGGAAGATACAAGGAAAAACCGCTTTGAAGCGAGGCTCTCGGAGAGGATAAAGTGAGGTGCTGGGCAATGACAGGGACTCCAAACAGAAAGATCATTCTGGAAGACGGACAGGAATATTACGGGTATGCTTTCGGGGCGGAGAAGGAGAAGATCCTTGAGATAGTCTTCAATACCTCCATGGTCGGATACCAGGAGATACTCTCCGACCCCTCCTACTCGGACCAGGCGGTAGTGATGACCTATCCGCTGATCGGCAATTACGGAATGGCTGAGGATGATTATGAGACAGAGATCCCTGCAATAGGGGCTCTGATCGTGCGCGAGTACAATGACCGTCCCTCCAATTTCCGCTCGGTGCAGACCCTTGGGGAGGTAATGAAGCAGTACGGGATCTCCGGGATCAGCGGCGTGGATACCCGCAGGCTGAACCGCTCGATCCGCGATTTCGGCAGCAGGAAGGCGCTTCTGACTGATGCAGAAATGCCGCTGGACGAAGGGTTGAGCAGACTTGCCTGCTGCAGGATGCCGAAGGACGCAGTAAGCCGGGTAAGCTGCCGTGCCCCATGGAAGGCAGGGGCGGAAAACACAGGTCATCACGTTGTGGCAATAGACTGCGGAATGAAGCGTAATATCGTGAGGTCTCTTACTGGCAGGGGATGCCGCGTGACGGTCGTGCCCTGGAACACTCCCGCGGACCGTATCCGTGCTCTGGGACCCGACGGGATCTTCCTCTCGAATGGGCCCGGCGATCCGACAAGCGTTCCGGAGGTAATCGAAACTATCCGCTTACTTATCGGATACCGTCCTATCTTCGGGATATGCCTCGGACATCAGATCATTTCGCTGGCTTACGGCGCGAAGACATATAAGCTGAAATTCGGACACCGCGGCGGCAACCATCCTGTCAGGGATCTGGAGACCGGAAAGATCGAGATCACCTCGCAGAACCATTCCTACGCCGTGGATGAAGACAGCATTCCGGACACTCCGCTCAGGGTGACTCACCGTAATATCCTTGACGGTACGGTCGAGGGGATAAGCTGCGAAAAGGACAGGGTGTTCAGCGTACAGTATCACCCGGAAAGCGCGCCGGGGCCGCAGGACAGCGGGCATCTGTTTGACCGGTTTATTCGCATGATGGAGGATGGGGACCATGCCTAAAAGAACTGACATCAGAAAGATACTGGTAATCGGATCCGGTCCCATCGTGATAGGCCAGGCCGCGGAGTTTGACTACGCTGGAACACAGGCCTGCCTCGCGCTGAAAGAAGAGGGTTACGAGGTGATCCTGTGCAATTCAAATCCGGCAACTATCATGACTGATACCTCTATCGCAGATAAGGTATACATGGAGCCGCTGACGCTGGAATACATCGCGAAGACCATCCGATATGAGCGGCCCGACGCGATCCTTCCCGGGATCGGAGGCCAGACCGGGCTGAATCTTGCCATCCAGCTTGAAAAAAAAGGCATTCTAGCGGAATGCCGCGTTGAGCTTCTCGGGACACGCAGCGCATCCATAGAGCAGGCCGAAGACCGGGAACAGTTCAAAAAGCTATGCGAATCCCTGGGTGAGCCGACTCTCCCTTCGGACGTCGCCTCCTCGATAGAAGAAGGACTGGGGATCGCCGGAGAGATCGGCTATCCGGTCGTGCTAAGGCCCGCCTTTACGCTCGGCGGCACGGGAGGCGGATTTGCCGATGACCCCGAAGAATGCGCGGAAATTATAAAAAATGCCCTCGAGCTTTCCCCTGTGCACCAGGTGCTGGTGGAGAAGAGCGTCAAGGGCTTTAAGGAGATCGAATACGAGGTCATCCGCGACAGCAATGACACCGCGGTCACCATCTGCAACATGGAGAACCTCGACCCTGTCGGGATACATACCGGCGACTCGATCGTGGTCTGTCCCTCCCAGACGCTGACCAACAAGGAATACCAAATGCTGAGAGACAGCGCGCTTAAGATCATCCGCGCGCTTAAGATCGAAGGCGGATGCAACGTGCAGTTTGCTCTGGATCCGAACTCGTTCCAATATTATCTGATCGAGGTAAATCCCCGCGTTTCCCGTTCCTCGGCGCTTGCCTCAAAAGCCTCGGGATACCCGATAGCGCGGGTCTCGGCCAAGATCGGCGTCGGAATGAGGCTGGATGAAATAATGCTTGCGAACACGCCTGCATCATTTGAACCTGCGCTGGATTACGTGGTGACAAAGCTGCCCAGGTTCCCGTTCGATAAATTCGCGGACGCCAATAACACGCTTTCCACTCAGATGAAGGCTACCGGCGAAGTCATGAGCGTGGGAAGGACCTTTGAAGAAAGCCTTCTGAAAGGAATACGGTCGCTGGAGACCGGGGCCTTTCATATTCACCTGGACAAGTTCGACCTGGTTGAGACGCCGGATCTGCTTGAATATATCAATATCGGGACCGATGACCGGATCTATGCGGCTGCAGAGCTTTTACGGCGCGGTTCGGACCTGGAAAGCATCTGCAGGGTCACCGGGATCGACCGCTTCTTCATAAACAAGGTCATGAAAATTGTCGAGGAAGAGAGTAGGCTCGCGGCGCACCCTTCGGACTCGCGGGAGCTATATGCCGCGAAGAAAATGGGTTTTTCCGACAGAGAGATCGCCAGACTCTGGGACAAAAGCGAGATTGATATTTTCCGGCTGAGGGCCGCCCGCGGAATCTTTCCGGTCTATAAAATGATCGACAGCTGCGCTTCTGAATTTGACAGTTACATTCCTTATTTCTATTCCACATACGAAGAGGAGAATGAGTCCGTCGTATCCGAAAAGAAAAAGATAGTAGTGCTTGGTTCCGGCCCCATCCGCATCGGGCAGGGAGTGGAATTTGACTATTCTACCGTGCATGCCGTGCAGACGATCAGGAAAGCCGGGTACGAAGCAATCATTATAAATAACAATCCGGAGACGGTCTCGACGGATTACACCTGCTCCGACAAGCTTTATTTTGAGCCGCTCTGCGAGGAAGACGTGATGAATATCATCATGCTGGAGCAGCCGGAGGGAGTCATTGTTTCCCTGGGCGGCCAGACAGCAATCAACCTTGCGCAGCCGCTCAAGGACCGGGGGGTGAAGATAATCGGAACCGGCTGCGAGGCGATCGACCGCGCAGAAAACCGCGATTTATTCGAAAAGCTCCTCCTGGAGCTGAAGATCCCGCAGCCCACCGGACAGGCAGTAACAAGCATAGAGGCCGGCGTTCAGGCTGCCAGGGAGATAGGGTATCCCGTGCTGGTGCGGCCGAGTTTTGTGCTTGGAGGCCGGGCCATGCAGATCGTGGCGAAGGAAGAATCCATGTGGGATTATCTGAAGAACGCGGTCGAGGTTGACAAGGATAAACCTGTTCTGGTCGACCATTATGTCCGGGGGAAAGAAGTGGAAGTTGACGCGGTCTGCGACGGCCGGCAGGTATTTGTGCCGGGGATCATGGAGCTGGTAGAGCGGACCGGGATCCATTCCGGGGACTCCATCAGCGTATATCCTTCGTACAGCTTATCGGAAGATGTGAAGAAGACGATCCTGGATTATACCGAAAAGCTCGGCCTGGGGATCGGAATCGTGGGTCTGTTTAATATTCAGTTCATAGTTGACAGTTCCGAAAAGGTATATGTGATCGAGGTAAACCCGCGTTCTTCGCGTACCGTACCTTTTCTCTCCAAAGCGACCGGTTACAGCCTTGCCGACATCGGGACGCTCGCTATGCTTGGCGTGACACTTCAGGAGCAGGGGATCACAGATCGGTATCCGGAGGAAAAGAAACGCTACTACGTCAAGGTACCAGCCTTTTCGTTTTCCAAGCTTCGGGGAATGGATGCGTATCTTTCTCCGGAAATGAAATCAACCGGCGAAGCGATCGGATATGACAAAAAGCTTCATCGGGCAGCTTACAAAGCTATGATGGCTGCAGGGCTCAAACTTCGCAACTACGGCACTGTTCTGGTAAGCGTTGCGGACGAGGACAAAGAGGAGACGGTACCTCTGATCCGGCGCTTTTATGACATGGGTTTCAATATTGAAGCCACAACGCTGACAGGTGAAGTCCTCAGAGCTCACGGTATTCGCACCAGGATACGGCGCAAGCCAAGCGAGGGGAGTGAAGAAGTACTTGATTCTATTCGATCCGGATATGTGAGTTATGTGATCAATACAAGGGCTGTGTTTTCCGGGGTCCACTACGGTGACGGCGTGGCCATCCGCCGTGCAGCGGCGCAGAATAATATCACCATGCTGACTTCACTGGATACTGTCCGTCTGCTGCTGGACGTCCTGGAAGAAGTGACTTTTGGTGTTTCCACGATCGATGCGGAATGAAGGAGAAATGCTGTATCCGCAAAGCATGTCAAAAGCAGTCAGGCAGCCCCTTTTCCGGGGAGTATGCAGGAGAACTGTTTTGTTGGTGACAGGTCCCGCCGCATCGCATGTGTTTAATGTCCATAAGCCATATTTCATGTGTTTCCAGGTTCTGGACAACAAATCAGACAAAAATACAACAAAAAATGTGCCGGCTCGCCTAAGCCGGCACATTCTATTTTAAAATTCTTTATTACAGGTTCTGGGTCTTGCTTTCCTGCCTTGCAAGGGCGATCTCGAGGTTGCCGTTCCTTACGCGGAGGTCGTCGATGAAGTCGCGCTCTGCTTCGGAGTTCCTGAGGGTGACGTCGTAGGTGAGCTTGTAGAGGCTGCCCATGTTGGTGGTCTTCACTTTAACGAGCTCGGAATTCACGGTGTACTTCTCGAAGAGGTCGTTGAAGGAATCGGTGTAGTTGAGATCCTCGGGTACGGTTATGTGGAGCGTCCTGGTCATGTCATGCTTTGAGCTGCCGAAACCGGATACGGTGTAGACCATGACTGCTGCGCAGAGGATGATGGTGTAGAGTACTGCGAATCCGAGGTAGCCCATGCCGCAGATGAGGCCTGCGCCCATTGCCAGGAAGAGCATCGTGATCTCTTTTGCCGTGCCGGGTGCTGAACGGAACCTTACGAGGCTGAATGCTCCGGCGACCGCCACACCGGTGCCGACGTTTCCGTTGACCATCATTATTACTACGCAGACCACTGCGGGGAGGACCGCAAGTGTGAGGGCGAAGGTCCGGGTGACGGAAGACCTGAACATGCAGGCGACTGACATCAGGAGTCCGAGGACCAGTGAAAATACGATACATATTATGAAATTAGTTACCGAAATTGTTGAAACCGTGCTTGAGCTGAAAACGCTCTGGAATATTGTACTAAGCATATCTATAACTCTCCGTTCTTACTTTTTTTGATCTATTTAAACCGGATGCTGAAGCATATCCGCGGTATGCGGCTGCCTGGCCGGATCTTCCGTATGCTAATGTCCTGCTGCCGGCGGTCATTTCCGGGAGGACGAATTTGGTGTATGCGGCGCCGTACTTGGAAAATGAAGTGCCGAAAATGTGGTTCTCTGTGAGGAAATCTGTGAGCCATACAGGCATTCCGCCGAAGGCCTTGACTTCCATGAGTACGCTGTCGTCTGAGATGACCTTGTCGCCCCAGATCTCGGTATCGAGGGAAATATTGTCCCTGCGTGAGCGGATGTTCTCGTCGAATGTGATCCTGAATCCGCTTTCCATCGGGCTTCCCGGGTTAGGAGCGTAAGCTTCGCGTTCGTAGCTGAGGAACATTGCGGGATGAAGCTCCTTGTAGAAGTCGCGGAAGAATTCGATCTCCCTGGCGATCTGTGAATCTTCGGGCTTCTCGCCGCCTGCGAGCCACTCAAGAGCTTCGTTCTCGGGAAGAGTCATCCTGCGCTTGTAAACGATGTGGTCATATTTCTTTTTAAGTTCCACGAATACGGTGCTGGTACCGGTTGCCTTGCGGTAGCTGCGGATGCGGAGCTTTTCTTTGTACGCGGGCTTCTCTATGGATCTTCTGATCAGCCGGAAGGAGTCTGTATCATAATAGATGTTCCTGATGGTAGAATGCCCGAACTCGTCGAGGTGCATGTAGGGTTCCATGACCTTAAGCAGTGCCTGATGCTGGCTGCGTGTAAGCATATATTTTAATTCGCGTCTCTGAAAAACCTTCTGAACTGTCATTTTATGATTCCTCCTTTGCGAATATTTTCTTTGTGATAACTGGATTATAAAAGCCGAACCCTAAATTTACCTTAAAGAACTTAAAGTTTTTAAAATTTGTTTTTTGATGGAAATACGGGTGCGGTTTTTATATAATAATGAATGGCTTTTCGCAGAGGTGCGGGAAAGAACCGGCAGAAAAAAGTCTTTTGAAAGGAGTCTTTGACAATATGTGCAGTTTAGGGAAATATAGAGCAGGAATGATGATCGCGGCCGCGGCTTTATCGGTGTGCCTTCTGGCGGCCTGCGGCAGCAGCGGATCCGGGAGTTCGTCCGCGCAGGCTCAGACGGAGGCTGCTGCGGAGAGCGCGGAGGTCACCGATACAGCTGAGAGCGGGGGTGCCGGGGAGGCGGAAACATCTGCTGACACTGCTGCGCCTGAAACGGAAGCTGGCAAGGAGGGATCCTCGGAGACCGCTATCATGCTTCCCAAAGGGGCTTTTGATATTTCCGGGGACGAGCTCGTTTTCGCGGACATTGAGATAGAGAATTACGGGACCATAACCGTGGCCCTTGACAAGACCATTGCCCCGGTAACGGTAAAGAATTTCGTAAACCTTGCAAATGAGGGCTTTTACGACGGGCTGACTTTCCACCGCATAATGAACGGATTCATGATGCAGGGCGGAGATCCGAACGGGAACGGGTCCGGCGGCAGCGGGACCACTATAGAAGGGGAGTTCTCCTCGAACGGGGTGGTAAATCCCATAACGCACGTTGCCGGAGCGATCTCCATGGCGAGAGCGAAAGATCCGAACAGCGCAAGTTCCCAGTTCTTCATTGTCCAGAAGGACAGCACATTTCTGGATGGAAATTACGCTGCGTTCGGCTATGTGATCTCCGGGCAGGATATAGTGGACAGGATCTGCAGCGACGCGAAGCCCACCGACAGCAACGGGACTATCAAGGACGAGGAGCAGCCTATAATCAGGAGTATCACGGTAAGAGAAAATATGCAGTAAATGGCGGCATGATGGAGAGGAGCCCTTTATACGGCTCTGTTCCGGAGCGAGAATGTAAAAAAGCTGAGCAGACGGCTGTGCGCCGGATGCTCAGCTTTTTGCTTTAATATTAACAGATCAGGCTTAAAAGATAATTCCCCACAGCGATGTAAGCGGGAAAACCAGGATAAGCGCCGGAATTATGTTCACAGCCTTAATACTGGACAGTTTCAGTATGCGGAAGGCTATCGCAAGTTCAAGGATTCCTCCGACAGCAGAAAAGTTGGCAAGCATCTCCGGGGTGATCAGAGGCATGATCAGCCTCGCTGCAAAGAAGCAGACAAGCAGGATGATAATCTGTGGTATGGCTATAATCGCAGTGAATGATCCTAGCAGGGTGGCAAATATCATGACGGTGAAGAAATCCAGGATTGCCTTGGTTATGATTACGGAAGAATCTCCGGACAATCCCTCGTTCATAGAGCCGAAAATACCTGTCCCGCTGGTACAGCAGAGCACCAGCAGTGTCGTAAACTGAGCCATTTTTTCATCATCAAGACCGGAACTGCTAAAGAATTTCTTGTTTATTCCGGAAAAGAAATTGCTGACATGATCTTCCATGTTAAGGATCGTCCCGATCAGCATTCCCAAAATCGCTGACAGTGCTACGACGGCAAGAGTATTGACTTTAATAACAAGAGTTATTGCGATAGCTAAAGCTATGAAACCGAAAAACTGATTCAGACCGGTTTTTATATTATCCTTCAGCCTGGGGCCAAGGGCAGCCCCGATGAGGCCGCCCAAGGCTACCATAGATGCGTCAGTAATTACACCGATAGGCATTTTTTGTCCCTTAATCTTAATTAAGGTGAGGTATCTTCAGGATGTCTCTCGCCTCATCCGGAGTCGCGACTTCAAGGCCGAGCTCATGAATGATACGCACGGCCCTTTCAACCATCTGGGCATTGCTCTTGAGCAGTTCTCCGGGTGAATACCAGATATTGTCCTCCATTCCGACACGTGCTCCGCCGCCTTTAAGGACCGTGTAAGCAAGTCCCGGAACATGATTCTTCGCGCCGATGGAAATGGTGCTGAAATCGACAAAGCTGTGCGCTGCGGGGATCTTTTTGATCATGAAGTCAATGTTTTCCTGAGAGAAGGAAATCGCTCCCTGGGAGATCTTATCCATGCCCATTACGAAGGATACGGAGATCGGGTCGTCAAGCACGCCTGCGGGCTCAAGGACGTTGAAAATGTCTTCCATCGAGGAGGGATTGAAAGCTTCGAGCTCCGGCTTGATACCCATGTCCTTCATCATTCCCGCATATTTTATAAGAAAGTCCCTGTACCATTCATGAACGAAGGTCCGGCCTCCCCATGTTGTAGAAATGAGGGAAAGGTCGAGCGAACACATATCAGGTTTGACGAGATTTGGATCATAGAGAAGCCTCATGCCGTCTTCAGCGGTAGCACCTGCCTTGTTGGCGGGAGCGGTGGAATACTGCGTAACGAGATTGCATTTTGCGCGGATTCCGGAACCGATCTCATTATAGATCGCAGGATCGTTGGATGAAACGCCATCCTTGTCACGCGCGTGTATGTGTACAATAGCCGCACCTGCATTATAGCAGTCGTATGCGGATTTAATGATCTCATCCGGCTGAAGAGGGATATTGGGATTTGCTTCCTTACCCTGGAACGCTCCTGTCTGAGCTACGGTGATAATTACTTTTCTAGGTGCCATGTTTTATCTGCTCCTTCCTTTATTATAATTCCGAACTGTCCTCTGATTATCTCTGCACGTCACCCGCCATTTCAGGCAGGCGAAGAAAATCAGAAGCGCTCAATATTAAATATAGCAAGAATAATGCCAAATAAAGAGAAGCAGGCAGAGAGTAACGCGGCCTAATATGAAATGTTGTATTTCTTTAGCTTGTCATACAGGATACTTCTGTCTATTTTAAGAAGCGAAGCAGTTTCTGCTTTGTTTCCTCCGCAATGCTTTAACACCCGCTCAATAGCCGTTTTTTCGGCTCTTTCGCGAATCTCCTTTAAAGAGAAGGCGTTAAAGGATTCTTCCTGCGCACAGGAGACGGTCCCATCGTTGAGCTTAATATCCCCGGGAAGAATAAAATTTCCCCTGCAGTAAGCAAAAGCCCGTTCAATACAGTTTTCCAGTTCCCGGATATTGCCGGGCCAGTCGTAATTTTCCAACATATCTATGCTTGCCGGGGCAAGTCCGATAATGTTTCGCCCGCTTTCAAGATTGAACTTTTTAATAAAATTTTCTGCCAGAGGTAAGATATCCTCTTTTCGTTCCCTAAGAGGGGGTAAGTGGAGATTGACTACGTTGATCCTGTAGTAAAAATCCTCACGGAATTTTTCTTCCTTTACAAGCTGATACAGATCTTTGTTGGTTGCAAAGATGAATCGCACGTCTATTGGTATGGGTTCGCTGCTTCCAACCTTTTTGATCTCCTTTTCCTGTATGGAGCGAAGCAATTTAGCCTGCATATTAAGCGAAAGCGAGTCTACTTCGTCCAGGAATATCGTTCCTCCGTTCGCTGCTTCAAAATCCCCGATTTTTCCGCCTTTTAAGGCTCCGGTAAAGGATCCGCCTACATAACCGAAAAGCTCGGATTCCATAAGGCTTTCCGGTATGGAGGCGCAATTGAGCTTGATAAAGGGTTTCCCAGCCCTTCCGCTAAGGTTATGAAGAGCGGCTGCCGCGAGTTCCTTTCCGGTGCCGGTCTCACCCGTGACAAGTACGGAGGACCGTGTTGGCGCAATAATCCGTATGTTGTTCTTCATATCTTCCATTTGTGTGCTTTTAGACACAATGGAATTGATATCATACTGCGCAACCGTAGTTTGTTCATACTTCTCTTTATAATAGTTGATCATCTGCATGTAAGTATGCTCCAGCATTTGCGGCTCGGTATGCCCGCTGGTCAGGACGGACTGCGCAACAATACCCTTGAATTTTCCGTTTTCCTGCCAGAGAAACCTGTTAACGACAAAGCTTTTTCCGTGCCGTGTATAGAGTGCCTCCCGCAGGTCTTTGCCCCCTTCAATGACCATAGGAATGTCGGTATTATCTATAACCTCGTCTATCCTCTTTCCAAGGGCGGAGGGAATATTTACTTCCATCATTTTCGCGTAATCGTCGCTTATATAGACGTAGCGCTGCTTCTCGTCCAGCATCATTACGCCTTCAAGTTTAGAGAAACCCCAATTGATCAAATCGTGAAAATATTCAGGATCATTGTCTCCCTGCCACATATTTGAACTTAATTCACTCTCTTCATTTAAAAAATAGTTCATGTTGAACCCCTCTTGCATTACATTTACAAAGAGTAGCAAAACTCCTACAGAACGAGGAGACTTTTTCTGAATTTTACCACAGAATAGAGGGGTGAGAAAGGGGATATAGAGGAGTTTTCGTGATAAATTAAAAAAAGAGGCGGAGAAATCCGCCTCTTTGGAAGTAATTGTCGGAAATTACCAAATTATTTAACGTCCGCTGACCGAAAGTGGAGGAATTCCGAGCATCTCGCGGGCTTCATCCGGTGTCGCCACTTCATAGCCGAGTTCGCGGATAACTCTGACTGCCCTGGCAACGAGCTGCGCGTTGCTCTTGGCCTTTTCCCCTCTTGCGTACCAGATATTATCCTCCAATCCTACGCGGACACCGCCTCCGAGGATCAGGCCCATGGTCACGCCTTCCATTTCCCTTGCGCCGACATGCATTACGGAGAAGTCTGCACCCTTAGGCAGCCTCTTCCAGGTGTCATATACATTGTCAGGGCTGTACTTCATAGCTCCCTGTGTAATGGACATTCCCATTACGAGGGTATATGAGAGCGGCGTGCCAAGATACTCGAGCAGATAGTCGTCAACATCCTCAAGATTCGTCATAGAGAAGATCTCGATTTCCGGACGGATCTTGAGATCCCGCATTTTCTTTGCTGCCTCCTGAAGGATCTCCCTTGTCCACCCGTAATAGATACGGTTTCCGCCCCACACGATATGCATCAGAGCTACATCAAGCGATGCCATTTCGGGAAGGAATTCCGCGTCGAACATTTCGAGAGAGCTGCGGGTATATTCTTCGTCGATCATGGTCCTGCGGGCGGTTGCGGGGGCTGTGGAATACTGGGTGATCAGATTGCATTTTGCCCTGATCTTGGAACCTATCTCGCTGAAAATGTGCGGATCTGTTACGTTGATCCCATCCTTATCACGCGCGTGGATATGAACGATGGATGCCCCTTCGTTGTAAGCCTCATATGCGGACTGGGCGATTTCATCCGGCTGCTCCGGAAGACCGGGGCACTGTGCTTTTCCCTGAAATGCGCCGGTCAGAGCGCAGGTAACGATTACTTTTCTTTGATTGGCCATTCTTTTAATCTCCTTTAAGAAAAATGTGATTGCCGATTATTTTTCCCTGAACGGATCTTTCTCATAGTCAGGGGTTCCGGGCAGATAGAGCGAAGGCTTGATCTTGTAGAATTCTTTTGTCTGGAAGAATGCAGGCTCCTTGTCAATAATTGTGACCAGTACGGCTGCGATCAGGCCTACGATCGTGAGTGCCCAGATAGCGTCGCCAAAGAAGAATGCCTTGATCTTCGGGCTGATAGTTACCAGGATCATTACGATATATGAAGGGATCGTGATGGCAACAGCTGTTCTCTTCCTTGCAAGTTTGGGGAAGAAGAGGGTGATCATCATAATGAAGAAGAACGGGATGCAGATTCCAAGGCCTGCTCTGGCGAAGTTAAGCAGTGACTTTACAAAGAACGAGCAGAAGCATGCTACCGCAGTGAAAGCAATGATTATTACTGCACCGAGAGTCGATTCCTGTTTAGGGGTGAGGTCTTTCCCGGACTTAGCGCGGAGGGGTTTAATAATGTCCTTAACAGCTACTGTAGCGGAAGCTATGGACAGATTGGTTGCTGTAGAAACGTAGCAAGCCCACATACCCGCGACTGCGATACCTGCGGCTACCGTCGGAAGTGTAAGGAGAACGCTGGGCATTGCGTCAGCAGTGCTCTGGAGAGAAGGATTCAGCTTATATGCTGCCATTCCGATGAGAGCGCAGCAGTAGCCGATAGGCGCAACGAGAAGTCCGCCGACGATAAACGAGATCTTAGCGGTCTTAGCGTCTTTTGCGGTAGTGATGCACTGTACCTGAGACTGTCCGGTCGCAACATTCGTGATCATCATTACCGGATATGCAAACCATACGCCCCAGCCAATTCCTGCAATCGGGCTGAAATAGGTGCTGGCTTTGTCACCAAGAGCTTCCCTGATTCCGACAAGGCCTCCAACATCCGGGTTGGTGAAAACTGCAACAAGGGCGAGAGCAACTGCCAGGTAGCAGACTATCATGTTAAGGATGTTAGTAACGCCGCAGCTCATCCATCCTCCGAATATGGCTATAAGAAGGAAGATGATCGCGGAAACGATCATGCCCATCGTTGTAGTGAAATACTGAGGAAGCAGGGTATGAAGGATGGATCCTCCTGCTATGAACTGGGATACCATGATTACGAACTGCATGAAGATCTGGCCGATAGCATTGACCACACCGGTGTTGCCGCCGTATGCGTCAACGAACAGTCCGGGGATAGTAGCCATACCGGTGTTGCGGTATTTATTAACGAAGAAAATACCAGTGATAACTACTCCTAAGCCAAGCCAGAAGGGATGGGTCCCTGCTGCAAGACCGTAAGAGTATCCGCCCTGAGCGGCTCCGGTGGTCGCGTTTGCTCCGATCGCTACGCCCATGATGGTGGTCATGATGGTTCCGATACCCATTGAACGGGACGCCATGAGGTACCCTTCGGCACCCTCCGTGTGAAGCTGTGCGGCACGCTTTTTCTGCATATTGTTAGCGATTGCGGCCAGAACGAACAAGCCAATAAAATAAATGATCAGGATTATCAATGCTCCTGTATTTGTGCTCATCTTTTCCTCTCCTTTCAAAATGATAATGAGTACAATGCTTTGATTCGCAGCGACCGATCAAAGTGTCAGACATGGCGTGCAGTCCATGAATGGTTTTTCAGCCGCGCTCATCTTACATGCTTTATTCATTAACAAAATCCATGCCAATATCGCTTTTAGTGTTTTTAAAGCAAAATGTGCAGCATTTTTCAGAATGCGCGTGAGTTTTTCCTACAAATACGGCAGCAGGTGTCGTGGTTTTACAACGCGCAGGAGCTCTTCCTGTTCCGGCTTCCTTGAAGCAAACGGGTCAATTGTTCGGGAGAGAGAGGTTTTATTTGAGATAAAATATCCGGCCTCTAAATACCTGAGCTTTATGGCACAGATTTTGCAATGAATAAAATCTGGAAACATTATGAAAGGACTTAAAGGCTGAACGAAGAAGGAGAGTTCGGAGATGAGGAAAAATCCTGAAGTCACATTTAAATTTAAAAAATTCGGCGAGGCTAAAGCAGTGCTTTATCCACAGTATGCGCCGCAGACCTGTTTCAATTTTATCAGCCTGATAAAAAGACAGTACTATGACGGACTCAAGGTCTATAACATCGTTCCTAATTATATGATCACGATGGGATGCCCTTTTTCCCGCGGAGTAAGCGGACCCGGGTACGGAGTGTTTGGAGAGTTTCTGGAAAACGGCTATGAACACAACCGGCTGACACATAGCAGCGGTGCCCTGACCATGCTTCACGAGACCCTGCCCAACAGCGCGGGCAGCATTTTCAGCATATTGTGCGGCGATATTCATTCAATGGATGGAAAACAGGCAGTATTTGGGGAGATAACTGAAGGCCTTGACGTAATTAAGGAAATGACCCTTATCGGCTGCGACAAAAAGGGACTGCCAATGATCAAGCCGGTCTGCGAGTCTATTAGAGTTGAAACATTTGGAGAAGAGTACCCTGAACCGGAACACATTCCTCTGGGCAAGGTAGTATCTTTCTTCGGGAAAAGGAGGTAAATAAAATGAGCAGATTTATCACAGCTGCTGAAGCATCGGAACTTATTAAAGACGAGATGACTGTAGCCATAGGAGGGTTTGGAGCATATGGCGGTCCGGACGGATTAATGCAGGCGCTGAGAGACCGGTTCGATGAGACCGGTTCACCCAGGAACATAACTACCGTTTCGGGGATCAGCCCGGGTGACAATACCAGAAATATGGTAGGCATGAACCGCATTGCGAAAGAAGGGCTTATCAAAGCCGCGATCGCCGGACATTTTGGAAATCCGCCTCTGCTCAGTGAGCTTGCAGCCAGCAATAAGATCGCTGCATTCCCCATACCTCTGGGAGTAGTGGTACATTTGTTCAGGGCAATAGCAGCAAGACAACCTGGTTATATTACGAATGTCGGTCTGAATACCTACGCAGACCCGAGAAATGAAGGGTGCAAGATCAATGACAAAGCCAGGGAATCCGGAAGAGAGATAGTCCGCCTGATGGAGATCGATGGGAAGGAATACCTGTTCTATCACAGCTTTAAGATCGACGCCTGCCTGATACGGGGAGATATGGCAGATGAAGACGGAAATATCTGCCTGAAAAAAGATGCATTGCATAACAACGAAGCGGAAATAGCCGAGGCGACTCATAACTGCGGGGGCATCGTGATCTGCCAGGTCGAAGAGACAGTTAAAAACGGAACGCTTTTAGGGCGTGACGTAAATATACATAATTCAATCGTAGACTATGTTGTTAAAGTGCCCCGGGAACTTTCAAGACAGGGTTATGCACAGGAGGGATATCATCCTGAACTCTCCGGGGAGACGATTATCCCGACAGACGAGATCGAGCCTATGCCGCTCAACGTCAGAAAAGTAATTGCCAGAAGATCGGCTATGGAGCTTAGCCAGAACTGCGTAATAAATCTCGGGATCGGGCTTCCATCAGGCGTAGGGAATGTAGCTAACGAAGAGGGGATCTCAAGCCTTCTTTCAATGGAATCCGGACCTCTTGGAGGAGTTCCGGTCGAAGGTGTCGGCTTTGGGGCCGCTATCAATCCGGAAATGATAATACCTGTTTCTGACGTGTTTGATATGTACGACGGGGGGTATCTTGACGTGACATTTCTGGGCGGAGCTGAAATAGATAAGAAAGGAAATGTAAACGTTTCAATGTTCGGGCCAAGGTGCACAGGCCCGGGAGGATTCATTAACATCACACAGAACACACCGAAAATATATTTTCTTGCAACCTTTACAGCCGGAAAGACCGAGCTGGAAATAGCTGACGGAGAGCTCCGGATCCATAAAGATGGCAGCATAAAAAAATTTGTCGATAAGGTCCAGCAGATAACCTTTTCTGCTGATTATGCAAGAAAAAGCGGCCAGGAAGTCGGATATATTACCGAGAGAGCGGTCTTTAAACTGACTGAAACGGGAATAATGTTAACCGAGATCGCTCCAGGGGTCGACCTTGAAAAAGATATACTTGACAAAATGGATTTCGTTCCTGAAATAGCTGAAGACCTTGCCATTATGGATCCCAGGCTCTTCAAACCTGAAGTTATGGGGATCGCGAGTGAGATCAGCTGAATGTAATCCCTATTCCAGTATCACCTTAACAAGCTCGCCCGCCGTAAGAGCGTGAAAATAATCTTCAATATCAACACTTTCAAGGAGAGGCCTCAGGGCCTCTTCTTTTAGTTCGCATCCGTAGAGCATCCGGCAGAGGGGACCGCTGTCCTTCACGGCAAAGTAGTCTCCGTGGAATTCGATCTTCCGGATGATCCCGTGGTCGGTATCCATGGACACCTCGATCGTGCCGCAGCCTTCGATCCTGCGGGACTTATTTACACTGAATGCCCCGGACCTGCCGTAGTTCCATTCCCAGGTGGAGTACACGCTGTCTCTGAGGCGTGAGATGCATACGATGTCGTTTTCAGTGAAGGAATATTCCTCCGCCTCTCCTGCCCCGAGCATCTTTTCCTTCAGGACCGCGAAGAATCCGGCTATATCCATGTCTTGCGGGAGATGCGGCCGGATGTTGGCAACGCGGCTGCGCACGGACTTTGTTCCCTTAAACCTGTATTTGTCCTCGGAGACATTAAGCGCGCCTGCGACGGTGCTGAGGTCGGAGTCAAACATCACCGTCCCGTGATGGAGGACCCGCCCGTTTTTGATATATTGAGAACTCCCGGAACATTTGAGCCCGCCTATCGTGATGTCGTTCCGCCCGGAGATGACCGCGGGAACGCCGAGATCCCGGAGCGCGTCACGGAGAGGAACGCAGAAACGCTGCAGGCTGAGCCTTTCGATGCCTTCCGAGTCCGTAATGAAAGTGTAGTTGATATTTCCAAGGTCGTGATAGACCGCGCCCCCTCCGGACAGACGCCGCACTACGCGGATGCCGTGCTCTTTTACGAAGGCCGCGTTGATCTCCGCGGCAGCATTCTGATATTTCCCGATGATCACCGCCTTATCGTTCTGCCAGAGCATGAGGCAGTCCTTCCCCGCAGAGAGCGTGTCAAAGACATATTGCTCTGCAGCAAGGTTGAAATACGGGTCGTGGGACGGGCTTTCCAGGTATAACAAATCCGAGCACCTCCGGGAGTGATAGAAATAGCGATGCTTTCCAGTACAATATACCACAGACGCCGGAGTCTGGCGCGGCAAACAGAGCGGAGATACAATAAGTTTAATTAATTAGCACTCGCTGCTTGACAGTGCTAACAACGCGTGCTATAGTAGTCTCAGCGGAACTTGTTATACTTCGAGTAGAACAAACCGGAATCATATATTTTCCCGGAAGGAGGGAGAATCATGGACATAAATAAATTTACGCAGAAATCCATACAGGCGGTGCAGGACTGTCAGAAACTTGCATATAAGTACGGAAACCAGAAGATCGAGCAGGCCCACCTGCTGCTCGCGCTCCTCACTCAGGAGGACAGCCTGATCTACAGGCTCCTCGGCAAGATGAACATCAATAACGAGGGCGTTAAGACGCAGGCGGAGAAGCTTGTCGAAGGCCTGGTAAAGGTCCAGGGCGGGCAGGTCTATCTGTCGGACGACGTCAATAAGACCTTCATGAAAGCTGAGGAAGAGGCAAAGCAGATGAACGACGAGTACGTCTCGGTCGAGCATTTGTTCCTGGCCCTTATCGATACCGCCGACCGCGATATAAAGCAGCTTTTCAGGAATTTTGATATAACCAGGAACGGTTTCCTCGCGGCTCTCGAGACGGTGCGCGGCAACCAGAGGGTGACCAGCGACAACCCCGAGGATACCTATGACAGCCTCGCGAAGTACGGCGAGGATCTGGTGAAGAAAGCCCGCGAGCAGAAGATGGACCCGGTGATCGGGCGCGACTCCGAGATCAGGAACATCATCAGGATCCTTTCACGAAAGACAAAGAACAATCCCTGCCTCATCGGAGAGCCGGGCGTTGGCAAGACCGCGGTGGTCGAGGGGCTCGCGCAACGTATAGTGCGGGGCGATGTCCCGGACAGTCTGAAGGACAAGACCATATTTTCACTTGATATGGGGGCGCTCGTGGCCGGCGCGAAGTACCGCGGGGAGTTTGAGGAGAGGCTGAAGGCGGTCCTTGCTGAAGTCAGGAAGAGCGACGGGCAGATAATCCTTTTCATAGATGAGCTGCACCTGATAGTTGGCGCGGGCCAGACCGACGGCGCCATGGACGCAGGAAATATGCTGAAGCCCATGCTTGCGCGCGGAGAGCTTCACTGCATCGGCGCGACGACGCTTGACGAATACCGTAAATATATCGAGAAGGACAAGGCACTTGAGAGACGTTTCCAGCCTGTCCAGATCGGTGAGCCTACCGTGGAGGATACCATCGCGATACTCCGCGGCCTTAAGGAGAAATACGAAGTCTTCCACGGCGTCAAGATCACGGACACTGCCCTGGTATCGGCGGCAACTCTCTCGGACAGGTATATTTCCGACAGATTCCTGCCGGACAAGGCGATCGATCTGGTGGATGAGGCCTGCGCTATGATCAAGACCGAGCTTGATTCCATGCCGACCGAGCTCGACGAGATCCAGAGAAAGATCATGCAGCTTGAGATAGAGGAGGCCGCGCTGAAGAAGGAAGACGATAAGCTCAGCATGGAGCGGCTTGCCAACATTACCCAGGAGATCGCGGAACTGCGCGACGAGCTGCAGGAGAAGAAGGCTAAATGGGAGGATGAGAAGAAGGAAGTCCTTGACGTCCAGAACCTTAGATTCCAGATCGATGACGTCAACAAGCAGATCGAGGCCGCCCAGAGGGCATATGATCTTAACAGGGCCGCGGAGCTCCAGTACGGCACCCTTCCCGGGCTGAAAAAGAGGCTTGAGGAAGAGGAGTCGAGGATCCACGGAAGGGAGAATTCGCTTCTTCGCGAACGTGTGACAGAGGATGAGATAGCCAGGATAGTTTCAAGATGGACCGGCATCCCGGTCACCAAGCTGAACGAGAGCGAGCGGAACAAGATCCTCCATCTTGACGGCCAGCTGCATAAGCGCGTGATCGGGCAGGATGAGGCAGTCCAGAAAGTGACTGAGGCGATCATCCGCTCGAAGGCTGGCATACAGGATGAGAACAGGCCTATTGGCTCATTTATGTTCCTTGGGCCCACGGGCGTCGGCAAGACGGAGCTGGCCAAGTCCCTGGCGGAGAATCTTTTTGATGATGAGAACAATATCGTTCGTATCGATATGAGCGAGTACATGGAGAAATTCTCCGTCTCAAGGCTTATAGGAGCGCCTCCCGGATACGTGGGGTACGAAGAAGGGGGACAGCTTACCGAGGCAGTCCGCAGAAAGCCGTACAGCGTAGTGCTTTTCGATGAGATCGAGAAAGCTCACCCGGACGTGTTCAATATTCTCCTCCAGGTCCTTGACGACGGAAGGATCACCGATTCCCAGGGACGCACGGTAGACTTCAAGAACACGATACTTATCATGACCTCGAACATCGGATCGCAGTTTCTGCTTGAAGGCATTGACAGCGACGGGAATATTAACGCGGATGCCCAGGAAATGGTCATGTCCGACCTCCGTGCACATTTCAGGCCGGAGTTCCTGAACAGGCTGGATGAGATCATCATGTTCAGACCGCTCACCAAGGATAATATCGGCGGAATTGTCGACATCCAGATGGACAGGCTGAACAGGAGGCTTGCTGACCGCGAAGTTACGATAGTTCTCTCTGAGAGGGCAAAAGATTATATTATTGACAACGGCTACGATCCGGTATACGGCGCAAGGCCGCTTAAGAGATATCTGCAGAAGAATGTGGAGACCATGTGCGCCAGGATGATCCTCTCAAATGGGGTCGCGCCGGGAGACACTATCTGCATAGATTCGGACGGGACCGGGCTTTCCGGGCACACCGAGCACGTGGAAGAATAATGCTGAAGCCTATGAGGCATAAAAACCGGCCGGAGAAAGAGGATGGACTCCTTCTCCGGCCGGTTTTTTGATCATCCGCGCAGTTTTCAGGCCGGATCCCCTTTCACCGCGACCTGCAGCACGATCGAGAGCAGTATGAAAGCACATCCGGCCCCTGCGAAGATGCTCATCGATTCGCCCAGTATCAAGATTCCAAAGATCACGCTGGAAGCGGGTTCGCTCGTGCTAAGGAGCGCGGCGGTCTGCGGTCCGCACCTTCCTGCCCCCGCCTGAAATGTCAGGAAGGCGAAGGAAGATACGAAGGCTGAGCACAGAACAGCGAGCCCCCAGCCATTCGCGTCCATTTGAAAGCTGAATTTTCCTGTGAAAGCCATTATGCATGCAAGCTCTACGGCTATCATGAGGGACACCCAGGCGGAGAGCTTCATACGCGGCATGGTATTCACTTTATCGATATGGGTAAGCGCGAGGATATATGAGGAGTATACGATACCTGAAGAAAGTGCCAGGAGAAGTCCGGCAAGACTTCCCGGAGCAGAACTGCCCGCACCATGTAATGCCTCGGGAAGGTAGAACATGACGATGCCTAGGATGCACAGGGCGCAGCAAAGCAGATTCCGCCGGTTGAGCTTTTTCCTGAAGATCAGCGTTTCCAGAATGAGGACGGCGGCAGGGTAGCTGAAGTGAAGAGTTGTTGCTGTTCCCGAGGATATGTAATTGTATGACTGATACAGCAGCACGGAAGTCAGGGCCTCCGGGAGCGATACTAGAAATACCGAAAGGATCTCGTCCTTTTTCAGTACGCACGGTGCTCCGGTGAAGCGCATTATAAGCAGGAAAACGGCTCCTCCGATCGCGAAGCGGAGGAAGAGCAGGCCAAGAGCGTTCCCGCCGTGCAGGTATATTTGCTTTGCAAAAAGGGGCATCAGCCCAAAAAGAAATCCGGAGACAAGAAGCATTGCCTTACCGGATAATTTATTGTCGGACGATCCGGATGAAAAAACCGCCAACTTAATTTCCTCTTTTCTTGATTTCTTTTTGTGGCGCAGGCCGGTTTGTGTTTCTTTTGCGGCGCCCACCGGGTTATTCTTCCGGGTTTAACGGGAAGGATGGAGCCAATCACGCCATTTATCTTAGCAGGCATACTTGCTTTTGAGAAAGGCATGCCTGAGGCTTGTTTTGTGTGATCAGGCACACCCCAAATGATGCCCGGAGGCCAATAATTAATATCCGGCATCTTGGGAATTTTTAGGAAGGAATATGTCTGATTCATTTAAATGCTCCGAGAGGCATCCCTTCAGGATGCCTCTCGAGCCTTTTTCATGAGAAAGGCACAAGCCGCAATTTTTATGCCTGCTGTGCCGGATGCTCGAACATATCCCTAAGGCATATCCCAGGGTATGCCTGAAATCGGATAGCAGGATCACCGGCCCCACATCAGAAAAAATCATGATGCCAATTTGCGAGAAATCTGATGCGGGGCATACCCTGAATGCAGCCGATCCGCAGGACCGCATCAGCAAGTCCGCACTACATCTTCAGCAGTATCCCGATCACGGCTGCTGCGGCTATATAGATGATCGGGTGCTTGTTCGTCTTGACATAGACGACTGCCAGCACCACGGCAAATATTATCGCGGGGATGCTGAAGAGATCCGTGAGGCTCCCGGTCGCGCTGTAGAGCTCGGTATCCAGGAAGGCTGCCTTTGCGACCTGCAGGCAGGCGACGACGATGAGGCCGACGGAAGCTGCACGGAGGCCGTACATGGCGAACTGCACGTATTTATTGTCCTTGAACTTTTTCATGATCCTGGTGATCAGCAGGATTATTATCACGCAGGGAGTGACCTCCCCGATGACCGCCACGATACCCCCGGGTATACCCGCGATGGTGAAGCCGGTATAGGTCGCCATGTTGATGCCCATGGGGCCCGGGGTGGACTCCGAGACCGCGATCATGTTTCCGATATCTTCAACCGTGAACCAGCCGGTATTTGCCTGAAGCTCGTACAGGAAGGGAAGGGTCGCGAGGCCTCCGCCTACGGAGAAGAGACCGATCTTGAAAAATTCCCAGAAAAGCCTTAAGAATATCATTTTTCCGGACCTCCCTGACTTTCAGCGGAGCGCTTCCCGGAAAGGACTTTTATGAGGATCCCGGCGATCCCTGCTGCGATGACCCAGACAAATTTCTGGACCCCGGTAAAGAGCGAGAGGATGAGCACGGCTCCGAAGATCGCGTAGGTCCCGGCGTCTATCAGGGACTTTTTCGCGAGCTTTATTACTGCCGAGAAGACCAGCACGCATACGCAGACCCTAACACCGGCAAGCGCGTGCTGGACGGCAGGGTATTCAGCGAAATTGTGTATGAATGCGGAGATTATCATGATTATAACGATCGAAGGGAATACGACGCCCGCGGTCGCGAAGATCGCGCCGATGGTGCCGCGCCTCCTGGCCCCGATGAATGTCGCTACATTGACCGCGATGATGCCGGGGGTGCACTGGCCGATCGCGTAGTAATCCATCAGGTCCTCTTCGGTTGCCCATTTCCGGTCCTCGACGATCTCGCGCTGGAGCACCGGAAGCATGGCGTACCCGCCTCCGAAGGTGGTCGCGCCTATTTTCGCGAATGCGAAGAAAAGATCAAACAGTTCCTTCATGACAAAGCGCCTCTTATATAGGGCTCAACGACCTCAAGGAATTCCTCTTTCCTAAGCCACCAGTCATCAGGGAAGGATTTTGAGATGTACAGGCCGTCTGCGGAGTACATCGGGATGGAATCTTTTCGTCCGTGGACGAAATCCGCAAAGTCCTCGAAGCGTGCCTTCACGATGTCTTCAGCGTCGGGAAGGACGAAGAGGGCCTTTTTTATCCTTACTGAGAAGACCTGGACGAGCGCGTTGTCGTGGTAATCGCCCTGGTCGATATGCTGCCGCAGGCTTCCGATGTGGGCGGCGTTTTCAGGATCGACTTTAGTCCCGAGATAGTAGTCCATCGCGTGGAGCACGCCCTCGACAAGTCCTTCGTCCGGATCGAAATGCGTGGTCTGGACGAGATCGTATTTGCCGGGATAGAGCTCCCTTCCCGCGGACCTCTTCTGGAAGAAAATATTGAGGCCTTCGCTGTTTTCTTCAAACATCCATACATGCGCTACGACGTGCAGAAGACCCTGCCGGTGGACCGTTTCACGGGTCTCGCGGCCGATCTCATTGCCGTCTTCATCGTAAATCTTTAAAATATCGTCTCCACGGTACATAAGCAGGAACTCCTCGTATGATAGTTTTTGCTGATACCTTCAAATGCATCCATGCATAATTATAGTGTTAAAGGTTCACAGTTTGCAAGAGAAGTATGGAAGAAATATGCGGGTTTTTAAGGGCCGGAGGCCTGCGTGCCGTTGACTTTAAGGCCCTGTTGTAATAATATATGAAAGAATATCTTTTTTTCCGGAGGGGAATCATATGTACAGCAAGACAGACAGCGGCCAGAACTTTGTGGAGCGCGAGCAGAGGGTCAAAAAGTTCTGGGATGATAATGATATATTCAGGGAGAGCATCGAGCTGAGAAAGAACAGCCCGGAGTTCACTTTCTATGACGGCCCGCCTACCGCGAACGGCAAGCCGCATATCGGACACGTGCTTACGCGTGTCATCAAGGACATGATTCCCCGCTACAAGACCATGAAGGGGTACAAAGTGCCCAGGAAGGCCGGCTGGGATACCCACGGGCTTCCGGTCGAGATCGAGGTCGAGAAGGAGCTCGGGCTTGACGGCAAGGAGCAGATCGAGGAGTACGGCGTAGGACCCTTTATCGAGCATTGCAAGGAGAGCGTGTGGAGATACAAGGGAATGTGGGAGGAATTCTCCGGCACCGTTGGCTTCTGGGCAGACATGGACGACCCCTATGTCACCTACAAGAATGACTATATCGAGTCCGAGTGGTGGGCTCTTAAGAAAATCTGGGACCGCGGCCTTCTCTACAAGGGCCACAAGATCGTTCCCTACTGCCCGAGGTGCGGGACCCCTCTCTCGAGCCACGAGGTAGCGCAGGGTTACAAGGCGGTCAAGGAGCGTTCCGCGGTCGCGAGATTCAAAATCAAGGGCGAGGAGAACGCGTATTTCCTCGCATGGACGACCACGCCCTGGACTCTTCCTTCGAACGTTGCGCTCTGCGTGAACCCGGTCGAGGAGTATGCGAGGGTAAAGACCACTAATGAGAAGACCGGCGAGGAGTACGAATGCATCATGGCAGGCGCGCTTCTTGACACCGTGCTCGGCGAAGGCAAGTACGAGGTCGTTTCGACCTGCACCGGCAAGGAGCTCGAGTACATGGAGTACGAGCCGCTCTTCGCGCCGCTTAAGAGGCAGGTAAAGGAAAAGTGCTGGTACGTGGTCTGCGACGGCTATGTAACGCTGACAGACGGTACCGGTATCGTTCATATTGCTCCCGCGTTTGGTGAAGACGACTACCGTGTAGGCAGGAATTACGGGCTTCCGGTGCATCAGTTCGTTGATACCAAGGGCGAGATGACCGACGACACCAAGTGGCCGGGAGTATTCGTGAAGAAGGCTGACCCGATGGTGCTCCGCGACCTTGACGAGAGAGGACTGCTCTTCTCGGCGCCTAATTTTGAGCACGATTATCCGCACTGCTGGAGATGCGGCACCCCGCTGATCTACTATGCGCGCGAATCCTGGTTCATCAAGATGACCGCGGTAAGGGACGACCTTATCAGGAATAATAACACCGTCAACTGGATCCCCGAGAGCATCGGCAAGGGCCGTTTCGGAAACTGGCTCGAGAATATCCAGGACTGGGGCATCAGCAGGAACCGCTACTGGGGCACCCCGCTGAATATCTGGGAGTGCGAGTGCGGGAAGCAGATCTCCGTGGGAAGCCGCGAGGAGCTTCGCGAGCTCTCCGACAACTGCCCGGAGGATATCGAGCTTCATAAGCCCTATATAGATAATGTAACTATCAAGTGCCCGGACTGCGGGAAGATCATGCACCGCGTTCCCGAGGTGATCGACTGCTGGTTCGATTCCGGCTCCATGCCCTTCGCCCAGCATCATTATCCTTTCGAGAACCAGGATCTCTTCGAGGAGCAGTTCCCCGCAGACTTTATCTCCGAGGCAGTCGACCAGACCAGAGGATGGTTCTATTCCCTGATGGCGATCTCGACTCTTATCTTCAACCAGGCGCCGTTCAAGAACGTCATCGTGCTCGGACACGTGCAGGACGAGAACGGCCAGAAGATGAGCAAGTCCAAGGGGAATGCTGTGGACCCGATGGAAGCGCTTACCAAGTACGGCGCAGACGCGATCAGGTGGTATTTCTACTCGAATTCCGCGCCCTGGCTGCCGAACCGCTTCCATGAGAAGGCAGTGCTCGAGGGAAGGTCCAAATTCATGGGGACCCTCTACAACACCTACGCTTTCTATGTGCTTTACGCTGAGATCGACCAGTTCGATCCCACGAAGTACACCCTGGAATATGACAAACTGCCCGTAATGGACAAATGGATCCTTTCAAGGCTCGAGACCACGGTGAAGGCTGTGGACGATTTCCTTGCGGACTACAAGATCACCGAGTGCACCAAGGTCATGCAGGACTTCGTCGACGACCTGAGCAACTGGTATGTGCGCAGGAACCGCGGAAGGTACTGGGCAGAGGGAATGGAGCAGGACAAGATAAGCGCTTACATGACCCTTTACACCGTTCTTGCCGATTTCTCGAAGGCTGCTGCGCCGATGGTTCCGTTCATGACCGAGGATATTTACCAGAATATCGTGAGAAGCGTTGACAAGAGCGCTCCGGAGAGCATCCATCTCTGCGGGTATCCCGAGATCCATGAGGAGTGGATCGACAAGGAGCTCGAGGCCGACATGAAGGACGTCCTTGACGTAGTCGTTATCGGACGTGCCTGCAGGAACGACGCCGGCATCAAGAACCGCCAGCCGATAGGCCGCATGTACGTGAAGGCAGATTTCACGCTCGGAGAGTTCTACACCGATATAATCGCGGACGAGCTCAACGTGAAGGAAGTTGTGTTCACTGACGACGTCAGCAGCTTCACCAGCTACAGCTTCAAGCCTCAGCTTAAGACCGTCGGGCCCAAGTTCGGAAAACTGGTCGGCGCGATCAGGCAGTACCTGGCAAATGTCGACGGCAACGCTGCCATGAAGGAGCTGACAGAGACCGGATCCATCACATTTGACGCGAACGGCACAGAAGTAAAGCTTGCCGAGGAAGACCTTCTCATCGATTCCGCACAGGTTCCCGGATACGTATCCGGAAGCGGTTACGGCATCACCGTAGTCCTTGACACCAACCTTTCCGAAGAGCTCATCGAGGAAGGCTTCGTGCGCGAGATCGTTTCCAAGGTGCAGACGATGAGGAAGGAAGCCGGCTTCGAGGTCATGGACCACATCCATGTATATTTCTCTGAAAATGAAAAGCTCAGGGCGATCGCAGAGAAGAACAGCGCCGAGATCAGCAGGGAAGTGCTGGCAAACGGCATCTCGTTCGGCGAGGTAAAGGGATACTCCAAAGACTGGAATATCAACGGCGAGGACGTAACCCTCGGAGTCGAGAAGGAACAGGCGTAACTATACTTTAATAAGGGAGTTAATCGGATGACGCAGAGTCCCGCACAGGAACTTTTTGATAAAGAACAATTTAAGAGAGACATCCTTTTCAATATCAAGTACATGTTCAGGAAGACCCTGGACACCGCGAGCAGCCAGGAGATCTTCCAGGCGGTCTCGAGGGCAGTCAAGGACAGGATAATCGACAACTGGATGATCTCCCACAAGGCAGTGGAGGACTATGACAGCAAGGTAGTCTACTACCTTTCGATGGAGTTCCTGCTGGGGCGCGCGCTCGGGAACAACCTGATAAATCTCGGATTTTACAAGGAAGCGGCCGAAGTGCTGCAGGACATGGGCCTCAATATCAACCTTCTGGAGGACGAGGAGGCGGATCCCGCGCTAGGCAACGGAGGCCTCGGAAGGCTTGCGGCCTGCTTCCTGGATTCGCTCGCGACACTTGGATACCCGGCCTACGGATGCGGAATACGCTATAAATACGGAATGTTCCGCCAGAAGATCGAGAACGGTGAGCAGACCGAGCAACCCGATGACTGGCTGAAGCACGGCTATCCCTTCGAGATCAAGCGCCCGGAATATGCCGAGGTGATCAGGTTCGGAGGATATGTCAGGATCGAGTACGACCCGAAGCTCGGGCGGAACCGCTATATTCTGGACGGCTACCAGTCCGTTATGGGCGTGCCCTACGACATCCCCATAACCGGGTACGGCAATAAGATGGTAAATTCCCTCCGGATCTGGGACGCGGAGCCTGTGGTGAACTTTAATCTTGAGTCCTTCGACAAGGGCGAATATTACAAGGCGGTCGAGCAGGAGAACCTCGCGAAGACCATCGTCGAGGTCCTGTACCCGAACGACAATCATTACAGCGGCAAGGAGCTGAGGCTGAAGCAGCAGTACTTCTTCGTCTCGGCGACCGTGCAGCAGGTAATACATAAATTTAAGGAAAATCATGACGATATCCGCGCCCTTCCCGAGAAGGTCGTCTTCCAGATGAATGACACCCATCCGGCGGTAGCGGTCGCGGAGCTCATGAGGATACTTGTGGACGAAGAGGACCTGGAGTGGGACGAGGCCTGGGCTATCACCACGAAGTGCTGCGCCTACACCAACCATACCATTATGGCTGAGGCCCTTGAGAAATGGCCCGCGGACCTCTTTATGACGCTGCTTCCGAGGATCTACCAGATTATCGCGGAGATCAACAGGCGCTTCACAGAGAAGATCGAGGAGCTCTATCCCGGCCAGGACAGCAAGGTCCGCAGCATGGCGATCATCTATGAGGGGCAGGTCAGGATGGCCAACCTCGCGATCGCCGCAGGATTCTCCGTGAACGGCGTTGCAAGGCTCCACACCGATATCCTGAAGAACTACCAGCTCGCTGATTTCTATCAGATGATGCCCTGGAAATTCAATAACAAGACGAACGGCGTCACCCAGAGGCGCTTCCTGGTGCACGGGAATCCGGAGCTCGCGAAGTGGATCACTGCAAGGCTCGGGACCGACAGGTGGATCACCGATTTCGAGCTTGTCGAGGGGCTCGCCCCTCTGGCGGAGGATTCCAGAGCGAGAAAAGAGTTCCAGAAGATTAAGCGCGCGAACAAGGTCCGCCTTGCGCAGTACATAAAAGAGCATAACGGCATAGAAGTCGACCCGGATTCGATATTTGACGTCCAGGCGAAGAGGCTTCATGAGTACAAGCGCCAGCTTCTTAATATCATGCACGTTATGTATATTTACAATAAGCTGAAAGACGACCCGGGCATGGAGTTCCATCCCACGACCTTCATATTCGGCGCGAAGGCTGCCGCGGCGTACAAGACCGCGAAGCAGACGATACACCTCATCAATAACGTGGCTGAGGTGATCAATTCCGACCCGGATGTGAACGGGAAACTCAAGGTCGTATTCATAGAGAACTACTGCGTTTCGAACGCGGAGCTGCTGTTTGCTGCCAGCGACGTGTCCGAGCAGATCTCGACCGCGAGCCGCGAGGCTTCCGGCACCGGGAACATGAAGTTCATGATGAACGGCGCGGTAACTATAGGCACGATGGACGGCGCGAACGTTGAGATCGTCGAGGAAGTCGGCGAGGAGAACGTTTTCATTTTCGGAATGAGTGCGCAGGAGGTCCTGGATCAAGAGGCCAGGGGGGATTACTTCCCCGGGGACATTTACAGGGACGACCCGGATATCAGGCGCGTCATGGACCAGATGGTCGACGGGACCTACTCGAACGGCGACCACGAGATGTTCAGGGAGCTCTTTAATTCCGTGCTTTACAGGGACAGCTATTTCGTGCTTGCGGACTTCAGGGCTTACGAGAACGCCCAGCGCAGGGTAAACACAGCGTACAGGGACCATGTCGGATGGACGAAGATGGCGATGCTAAACACCGCCCATTCCGGAAAGTTCTCTTCGGACCGCACCATACAGGAATATGTAGATGATATCTGGCATCTTGAGAAAGTGCTGCCGGATTAAAACGGAGGATGATAGAAATGGAACATTTAACTACAGTCAGGGAACTGTTTGACGATCCTGAAAAGTATGCCGGCCAAAAGGTTTCCGTCGGCGGCTGGATCAGGAACCTCAGGGACTCAAAGGTATTCGGGTTCCTCGTGATCAATGACGGGACCTGCTTCCAGACCCTCCAGATAGTGTACACTGACAAGATGGAGAATTTTGCAGAGATCAGCCATCTGAACGTCGGGGCGGCGGTCATTGCGAGAGGCACCCTGGTGCAGACTCCGAACGCTAAGCAGCCCTTCGAGATACAGGCGGACAGCGTGGAGGTCGAGGGTCCTTCGACTCCGGACTACCCTCTGCAGCCCAAGAGGCATTCCATGGAATTTCTCAGGACGATAACGCATCTGCGTCCGAGGACGAATACATTCAGCGCGGTGTTCCGCGTGCGCTCTCTGGCGGCTTACGCGATCCACAAGTTCTTTAACGAGAATAACTTCGTTTACGTCCACACCCCGATAATTACAGGAAGCGATGCGGAAGGAGCGGGGGAGATGTTCCGCGCGACCACCCTGGATCCCGCCGCGATACCGTTAAAGGAGGACGGCAGCGTAGATTTCAGCAAGGATTTCTTCGGCAAGTCCACCAACCTCACGGTCAGCGGTCAGCTAGACGGAGAGACTTTCGCGATGGCCTTCAGGAACATTTATACCTTCGGACCGACCTTCAGGGCAGAGAATTCCAACACCACCCGCCATGCCGCTGAAGTCTGGATGATAGAGCCCGAGATGGCATGTGCGGACATCGAGGATGACATGGAAGTTGCGGAGAAGATGGTGAAATACATCATCAACTATGTGCTCGAGAACGCTCCCGAGGAGATGAAGTTCTTCAACCAGTTCATCGACAAGGGCCTTCTGGAAAGGCTCCACAATGTCGTCAGCTCTGATTTCGGCCGCGTGACCTACACCGAAGCCGTCGAAATACTTGAAAAGAACAACGACAATTTCGACTACAAGGTATCCTGGGGCTGCGACCTGCAGACCGAGCACGAGAGGTATCTCACAGAGAAAGTGTTCAAGCGCCCTGTATTCGTGACCGACTACCCGAAGGACATCAAAGCCTTCTATATGAAGCAGAATCCTGACGGAAAGACCGTTGCAGCCATGGACCTCCTGGTCCCGGGGATCGGCGAGATCATCGGCGGGAGCGAGCGTGAGAATGACTACGGAAAGCTGCTTGCAAGGATCGAAGAGCTCGGCATGAAGAAGGAGGACTATGATTTCTATCTTGACCTCCGCAAATACGGAACCGTCCGCCACGCCGGATACGGCCTCGGATTCGAGAGATGCGTGATGTACCTTACCGGTATCGGAAATATCAGGGACGTGCTTCCTTTCCCGAGAACGGTGGGCAGCTGCGACCTGTGATCATTCGTGAAAAAATACAAAAATCCGGGCAACCTGATGTTTAAAAACCGTCATAACATGATATAATGTTTGCAACCATTTAATTTCGCGGGGACAGTCGTTTTTATTCGGCCGCCCTGCATAAGAAAAAAGGAGGAAGTTACATGAAGAGGACGCATCTTTACCAGTCCCTTCTTGCAGCCTCTCTCTCAGTTGCAATGGTATTTGGCAGCCTGGGCACCGCTTTTGCGGACCAGGATACCGCTGCAGCAGAGGAGAATGCCGTACAGGCAACAACACTGCTTGAAGAGAAACTGGCAAATGCAAAGGACAGCGGTCTCGGTACCGAGAAGCTTTCCGACTCAGTGACAGACATCACGGATCTTTCCGCTGATGAGATCACCGAGATCGCAGAAGCTCAGGCTAACATCGCGAAGTTAACAGAAAACGCTGATGAGGTCGTACGTGTATCGATCGTTGTTGAAGGCGAGCCTACCACTCAGAAGTTCGGCACGGCAGATATTGCTTCGAACAAAGAGGCTTTGGCTTACCGCGCAAAGCTTGAGAGCAAGCAGGCTGAAGTTACTGCTGCCATCGAGGCAGAGGTCCTTGGCGGCGAGACTCTCGATGTGAAGTGGAACCTGACCCTGGCAGCGAACGTTATCTCTGCCAACGTTACATACGGTCAGATCCCTGCTATCCTTAAGGTCGCAGGCGTTGAGAAGGTCGTTGTTGAGACCAAGTACGAACCGGCTGTATACAGCACCGATTCCGCAGATCCCAACATGGCTACATCGACCGTGATGATCGGATCCGGCAATGCATGGGCAAACGGATATACCGGAGCCGGCAGCAGGGTAGCTATTATCGATACCGGTCTTGACCTCGACCACGAGATGGTCGACGCTGACGCTTTCGAGTTCTCGCTCCTTGTAAAGGCAGCTATGAACAAGCAGAAGGCAGCTGAGTACGTTGAGAGCCTTGACCTTCTTGATGAAGAAGAGATCGCAGGCGTTTACGAGCAGCTGAATGCGAAGATCAATTCCGACGTTACCGCAGAGGATCTCTACAATACCTCCAAGGTTCCCTACGTATTCAACTACATCGATCAGAATACGAACGGCGGACACGAGCAGGACAACCAGGGCGATCACGGTTCACACGTTTCCGGTATCGCTGCAGCCAACAAGTATGTGAAGAACGAGGACGGCAAGTATGTTGCTTCCCTTAGCTCCACATATGTACAGGGTGTTGCTCCTGACGCGCAGATCCTTGTCATGAAGGTCTTCGGTGAAGGCGGCGGCGCATATGATTCCGATTATATGGCAGCTATCGAGGACGCTATCATCCTCGGCGCTGATTCCGTAAACCTTTCCCTTGGCTCCGCAGCTCCCGGATTCTCCATTGATTTCGATGGCGACACAGGATATGCAGCAGAGGGCGGCAATGAATACGGAAATGACTATTTCCTTGACATCCTTGATTCCCTTGAGGATTCCGATACTGTAGTATCCATCTCCGCAGGCAATGCTTACGATTGGGCATACTATTCATATTACGGATACCTCTATGAGGAAGACACAGTATTCGATACTGTCGGAAGCCCCGGATCATACACGAACGCTCTTACAGTTGCGTCCGCAAACAACACCGGAAGCACCGGACGTACCGTTACCGCTTCTGACGGATCCCCTATTTTCTACACCGATACCCAGGATGGTTACGGCAACGCTCCTCTTACCGATATCGTGAGCGATACTCCTTACACCTACATCGCTATCGACGGAGTAGGTACTGACGAAGAGTGGGCAGCTCTTAAGGACGTAGTTGCAGGCAATATCGCTGTATGTTCGAGAGGAACCACATCCTTCTATGAGAAGGCAAACGCAGCCGTTGGAAACGGCGCAGTCGCTGTATTTATCTACAACAATACCAGCGGCACTATCTCGATGAACCTTACCGGTTATGAATACGATGTTCCTGTCGTATCTCTTACACAGTCAGACGGAACACTCCTCAAGACATTAGGCGAGGAGAAGACTATCACTGTAGACGGTACAGAATACACCTATTATGAAGGCACAGTTGAAGTTACAGGTACTGTTGTAGTTCAGGATCCTGATGAAAACGCAGTTGTCGAGATGAGCGACTTCAGCTCTTACGGCGTTCCTTCATCACTTGAGCTTAAGCCTGAGATCACCGCACCCGGCGGAAACATCTACTCGCTCATGGACGGTAACGATTACCAGAACATGTCCGGTACATCAATGGCAGCTCCTCAGGTCACCGGTATGGCAGCAGTCGTTGCACAGTACATCAAGGAAAACAACCTTGACGAGAAGACCGGCCTTACTGTAAGACAGCTCTCCCAGAGCCTCCTTATGGCAACTGCAGAACCCATTATTGATGAAGAGTGGTTCGGATACTACTATCCTGTATTCCGTCAGGGCGCAGGCCTTGCGAATGTAGGAAACGCAGTATCTGCTAAGGCTTACATCCTTATGGGCGAAGACGCTACCGCTTCAGCATCGGACGGCAAGGTCAAAGTCGAGCTTGGCGACGATCCCGACAGGACCGGCGTTTACACTTACACATTCACCGTTAACAACCTTTCCGATATCGAGCAGCAGTATGAGCTTTATACTGATATGTTCGAGCAGGTAGAGTATCCTCTTTACAGCTCATACGGCATCACCGACAACTTCCTTACTGACGGTGCATACGGTATGGATGCAACTGCAGTTTATGAAGGCGATGCTGTTGAGGACGGTGTTGTAACAGTTCCCGCTAACGGAAGCGCAGAGGTCAAGGTCACCATTACCCTTTCCGATGAGGAGAAGGCAAATATCGACGAGACCTATCCTAACGGCACATACTTAGAAGGCTATACCTTCATCACCCCTATCACTAATACTACTTCAGAAGAAGGCGAGATCCTCGGAGATACCGTTGAGTACTCTATCCCGATCCTTGGTTTCTACGGCAACTGGTCCGATGCTTCCGCATATGACCTTGAGAGCTTTGAGACCTACTACTACGGGGCACAGGAGAAATTCACCGATTACTTCGACAAGGAGCCTTACACCCTTTCAGGATTTGACTCCCTTGTGGCTGATTACGGCGACCAGTACAGGTACTACACCAACCTGGTCGAGCTTGTAGATCCTGACTATGCAGAGCTTCTCATTGCTCTTGGGCTTGAGGATTATCTGTCTCAGTACTCATATCCTTACCTTACCAACCCCTGGTACGTTGAGACTGCTGAGAATGAAGAAGGAGAGCTTGTAGCAACCGTTCCGGATGCTGCAAGGAAGGCTGTTACTTCCAGAGATTATATTCTTGATTTTGATACCAGAGATATCAGGAACTCCGCAGCATTCGCAGGCATCATTACCGGCGAGGACGGTGAAGTTAACCTCTTTGATCTCCAGATCAACCACTATCCTGTATTCTATTACAGCAGGTATGGAGTATGGGTTGAGATGGCAGGAGACGGACTCTACTACTTCGGAGCAGACCCGGCTCAGTTCGGAACATTCGTTTCCGATCTTGGATACGAAGAGGGTGACACCTTCACTCTGAGCGCAGTTGCTATCCCTGAGTACTACACCAAGGATCTCGATGAGATCAGTGAGGATGCTGTTGTTGATATCATTGAGAGCGATGTTCTCGGAAAGGGCGCTTACCTTTCACACACATTCACCGTGGATGACACCGCGCCTGAGTTCATCACTTCTTACGAGGTTGACGAATACGAAAACAAGATCCTTGATTCTTCAGAGTGTGATAACGCATCCAACACCCTTAAGTTCACGGTTAAGGATAATGAGTATGTAGCAGTAGTCAGGGTATTTGACTTCTTTACCGATGAACAGATAGCTGAATTTACACCCGCTCAGACCGAAGCAGGCGAGGAGATCCAGGTATCCGTAGATATGAGCGAGTTCCCTGAGACTTCGATCGCGTACATCATGGTCGGCGACTATGCCGGAAACTACGATGTTGCGCTCATGACCTACGGCACATATCTCTACATCGAGACTGACGGAAACGGAACCCTCACAGCTTCCTATACCGTTGATGGAGAAGCGTTTGAGATCGAAACTCCCGACAAGGAAGACAATCTTTACGTCCTTTCCAACCTGCTTATTTCCGAGCCTGTAGATGTTACGTTCACGCTTAAAGCTGACGAGAACTACAGCGTGGATTATGCAGAGTACATGAAGTATACCGATACCCTCGATGCCGGCGACTATGTTGAAGCCGAGCTTGAGGAAGATTCCTTCACGATCACCGTAAATCCTCACGACATGTATGATGTATATGCAGGATTCATAGGTGACGAGTGCACTCTCACTGTTGATGCTGACAACGTTGACCTGGCATTTGATCCTGAGCCCGCTGCAAATGATGACGGAACCTACGCTGTAAACTACGGCGATGAGTACACGATCAGTGCTGCAGCAGGCACCGGTGTTACCATTGAGGAGATCGATTATGTTAACACCACGACCGGAGATGCCGGCAACATCATTGCTAACGCAGACGGAAGCTACACCCTTACTATCGAAGGTGACACCACTCTCATCGTTAAGACCAGCAAGGTCAACTACGCGCTGACCCTTGAGGGCGCTGATTATGTAGTTGCTGAGTCCAGCATCACCCTTACCGCAGCGCTTGAGCCTGAGCTTGCAGGCGATACCATCACCTGGTCCGTAAGCGATGACAGCATTGCTGAGATCGATGAGAACGGCGTCCTTACAGGCAAGGCTGTTGCGAAGGTCACCGTTACCGCAACTTCCGCTACCGGCGCGACCGCTGAGAAGGAAGTTCAGGTCCTCTTCAAGGATGTAACGGATGCTGATATTGATAAGTACTGGTTCGAGCCTGTATACTGGGCAGTTGAGAACGGCATTACTACAGGTGTCGCTCCTGACTACACCACATTCAATCCTACCGGCGTTACCAACCGCGGCGCTATGGTTACATTCCTCTGGAGAATGGAAGGCGAACCTGAGCCTAGCAGCACAGAGAGCCCGTTCACCGATGTTACCAATCCTAACGCTTACTACTACAAGGCAGTCCTCTGGGCAGCTGAGAATGGTATCGCTGCAGGATATACCGATGGTACATTCAGACCTTCAGGCCCTTGCCTCCGCCGTCAGGCGTGCATGTTCCTGTGGAGACTGGCTGGAGAACCTGCTGTAGATACCTCTGAAGTAGCATTCAGCGATATCGACGGCATCTGGGTAGAGCCTATCGTTTGGGCTAACCAGAACGGCATCGCAAGCGGTTACGCCGATGGAACCTTCAAGCCTGCAGGCGAGTGCATGAGACGTATGATCCTTACATTCATGTACAGATATGCCAACATGGACTGATAATTTAAATGCAATTAAAGACGAGACCTGAATAAGAGACAGCAGGGCTGCCGGGGATTTCCCCGGCAGCCCGTTTTTCTTTGTGCTGAGGGATATTTATGGTATAGTAAATATACGGCGGGAATAGGTTTTTGAGGCAGTGATTGCCGTACTGATTGTGGAGGAGAGAGTTGGAGCTAAGTAAATACAGGAGCCAGATCTACGGGTTTTCCATACTCTGGATAATGCTTTTTCACGCGAAAGCTATGCTGGGGCTGCGGTATGATAATTTCTCAGAGATGCTCTGGTGGCTGGATTCCATAATGAAGCATGGAAATACAGGAGTAGATGTATTTCTCTTCATGTCTGGCGTTTGTCTGTTTTTTTCTTTTTCAAGGAACCAGGATATGGCGCTGTATTATAAGAAAAGGATGCAGAGGCTCTTTATCCCGGTGCTGGTGATCGATGGCTGGTACTGGGCTGTATTCACACTGATACTTGGTACAGGCATATGGGGCTTTGTGAGCAGGATCTCGCTTGCCTGTTTCTGGATCACCGGAGACCAGCAGATATGGTACGTATCACTTATCCTGGTGCTTTACCTTCTGTATCCGTTCTTCTATGCTGTCATCTTTTCGGGGAAGGAAACGCACGCCTGGCTGCGGACAGTGCTTCTGACAGCGGCCGTGCTTCTGGTCATACATTCCTTCCGCATGTCTTCTCCCCGGCTTTTCAATGTGTACGAGATCGCACTCTGCAGGTTTCCGGTATTTATTGCGGGGACTTTTGCGGGAAGGTACGTATCCTCCGGGAAAAAGATGCCCGGCGGGATATACATCGCCGCGGCTGCAGTAATGGCAGCAGCAGTCGCTCTGAAGTGCGCCGGCCTTATCGACAGCCTGATGATAAGGTACTGGGGGAGCATTATAGGGCTTTCGGCAATGGTGCTGCTGGTATTTGTCCTGAAGCCTGTCTCAAACCCTGTCCCTCACAGGTTCCTCTCGTATTTTGGCGAGAGATCTCTGGAGCTCTACCTGGCGCATGTGATGATAACGCGATTTTACAAAAATAATCTTCCTGCCCTCAGCAGCAAGCCGAGGCTTCTGGAGTATCTGGTGATACTCATAATATCGGCCGGTGTGGCGGAGATCGCCCACAGGATCTGCGGGGCGGTATCGGCGCGTCTTTCGAAGACCGCTGCCTGAAAGTATTTTATCCGGTACCGGGCTGCCGGAGCCCCTAAGCATTGTTGACATTGATATTCTGCTGAATTAAAATTTATATATACTAGCGATCAAACGGAGGATCCCTTAAATGGCTAAGGACAAATTGGTGCGCGAGATCACCGCTATGGAGGACGATTTCGCGCAGTGGTACACTGACGTTGTGGTAAAAGCCGGACTGATAGGCTATACGAGCGTAAAGGGCTGCATGGCATATAAGCCTGCAGGCTATGCACTGTGGGAGAATATACAGAAAGAGCTCGACAGAAGGTTCAAGGAGACCGGAGTCGAGAATGTTTACATGCCTGTTCTCATCCCGGAAAGCCTGCTCCAGAAAGAGAAGGACCATGTGGAAGGCTTTGCGCCGGAGGTAGCCTGGGTCACAAAAGGAGGCCTTAACGACCTCACCGAGCCTATGTGCATCCGTCCTACATCGGAGACGCTGTTCTGCGATTTCTATCAGAAGGAGATCCAGTCCTACAGGGACCTTCCGAAGGTATACAACCAGTGGTGCAACGTGCTCCGCTGGGAGAAGGAGACCAGGCCTTTCCTGCGCTCAAGGGAATTCCTGTGGCAGGAGGGACATACCGCTCACGCGACCGCAGAGGAATCTCACGAGAGGACTATCCAGATGCTGAACCTCTATGCGGATTTCTGCGAGGAATTTCTCGCGATCCCCGTTATCAAGGGGCAGAAGACCGAGAAGGAGAAATTTGCCGGAGCCGAGGCTACATTCACGATCGAGGCCCTGATGCATGACGGCAAGGCGCTCCAGTCCGGCACCAGCCATGATTTCGGAGACGGTTTCGCGAAGGCATACGGTATACAGTATACAGACAGGGACAACCAGCTGAAGTATGTATACCAGACCTCCTGGGGCATGACAACAAGGCTCATCGGCGCGGTGATCATGGTGCACGGCGACAATAAGGGCCTGGTGCTTCCGCCGAGACTCGCGCCGGTACAGATAATGGTGGTTCCCATCGCCCAGCATAAGGAAGGTGTCCTTGACGCGGCTCACGGCGTGCTTGACAGGCTCAGCGCACGCTTCAGGACGAAGATCGACGAGACCGACAACAAGCCGGGCTGGAAGTTCGCCGAGACCGAGATGAGAGGCATCCCGCTCCGCGTTGAGCTTGGCCCGAAGGACATCGAGAACGGCGAGGCAGTGCTCGTCCGCCGCGATACCGGCGAGAAGATCGCAGTTCCGCTCGACTCCATAGAGGACAGGGCCGGGGAGATCCTCGAAAGCATGCAGAAGGAAATGCTTGAGAGGGCGAGGGCTCACCGCGATTCTCACACTTATGTTGCGGCGAATTACGAAGAGTTCGCGGACACGATCACCAATAAGCCCGGCTTCATTAAAGCCATGTGGTGCGGCGACCAGGCCTGCGAGGACAAGCTGAAAGAGGAGTTTGCCGCTACCAGCCGCTGCATGCCTTTCGAGCAGGAGCATCTCTCTGATGTTTGCGTATGCTGCGGAAGACCCGCTAAGAAGATGGTCTATTGGGGCAAGGCATATTGATACGTAGAACTATATTATAAAAACAAATGTAACGGAGAAATCAGTAATGAAGATCATCACTATTGCAGAAGCTGTTTCCAGGACCAGCTACCCCGGGCGCGGCATAATCATCGGCCGCACCCCCGACGGCAAAAAGGCTTTCACCGCTTATTTCATCATGGGAAGAAGCGAGAACAGCCGCAACAGAGTATTCGTGAAGGACGGAGAGGGCATCAGGACAGAGGCCTTCGATCCTTCTAAGATGAAGGATCCGAGCCTTATAATCTACGCTCCGGTCCGCGTTCTCGGAAATGAGACCATCGTTACGAACGGCGACCAGACAGACACCATCTACGAAGGCCTGCAGAAGGGAATGAGCTTTGAACAGTCCTTAAGGACACGCGAATTCGAACCTGACGTCCCGAACTACACCCCCAGGATCTCCGGCATACTCAGGGTCACTGACGGCGGATATAATTACGTGATGTCCATACTGAAGAGCAATAACGGCTCGCCGAAGTCGTGCGACAGGTTTACATTTGAATACAGCAACGCCGCAGACGGCGAAGCCAGGTTCATCCACACCTACATGGGCGACGGGAACCCGCTTCCGAGCTTTGAGGGCGAGCCCGAGAGGCTTGCGGTAGATTCCTGCGACATCGACGTCCTCACCGAGACCATCTGGGAGAGCCTTGACAAAGACAACAAGGTATCGCTTTTCGTGAGGCTGATCAATATCGCGGACGGCAAGTACGACACCAGGATAGTAAATAAAAATAAATAACGGAGGGTCAGATGAAAGAACTTGAACTTAAGTATGGCTGTAATCCGAACCAGAAGCCCGCGCGCGTATTCATGCAGGAGGGAGAGCTTCCGATCACCGTGCTGAACGGCAGACCGGGATATATCAATCTCCTCGACGCGCTTAACGGATGGCAGCTCGTATCAGAGCTTAAGAGGGCTACAGGCCTTCCCAGCGCCGCATCATTTAAGCATGTTTCACCTGCGGGCGCGGCAGCAGGGCTTCCGCTTTCGGAAGTTGAGAGGAAGATATACTGGGTCGACGATCTCGGGGATCTCTCACCCATGGCAAGCGCGTACGCAAGGGCGAGGGGCGCGGACAGGATGTCCTCCTTCGGTGATTTCATTTCCCTTTCGGACATATGCGACGTCGATACCGCGAGGATCGTGAAGCGCGAGGTCTCCGACGGGATCATTGCTCCCGGATACGAGCCCGAAGCGCTCGAGATGCTTAAAGGAAAGAAGAAGGGCGGGTACGCCGTGATCCAGATTGATCCGGATTACAAACCGGCCCCGATTGAGCGCAAGGACGTCTTCGGAGTTACCTTTGAGCAGGGGAGAAATGAATGCGTGATCGACGAGGGCTGCCTTACTAATATCGTTACTGAAAACAAGGAGCTGCCGGACCAGGCAAAGATCGACCTCATAATCGCGCTGATCACCCTTAAATACACCCAGTCCAATTCGGTCTGCTACGCAAAGGGCGGACAGGCGATAGGCATCGGCGCGGGACAGCAGAGCCGCATCCACTGCACAAGGCTCGCGGGACAGAAGGCTGACAACTGGCTTCTCCGCCAGAGCCCGAAGGTGCTTGAGCTTCCTTTTGCAGATCACATCGGAAGGGCTGACCGCGACAACGCGATCGATCTGTATATCGGCGACGAATACATGGACGTGCTCGCTGAAGGAGCATGGCAGAGGACCTTCAAGGTTAAGCCCGAAGTCTTCACCGCGGAGGAAAAGAGAGCCTGGCTCGACCAGATGCAGGATGTAGCTCTCGGCTCAGACGCATTCTTCCCATTCGGGGACAATATCGAGCGCGCCAGGAAGAGCGGTGTAAAATACGTTGCCCAGCCCGGCGGATCGGTCCGCGACGACCAGGTCATTGAGACCTGCGACAAGTACGGAATGGTGATGTGCTTCACAGGCCAGAGGCTTTTCCACCACTGATAAGGGCTGCATATACGAGACTGCGAATCTAAAAGTTTATGCATAATTCCGGCAGTGTCCGTATATCCGTGCCGAAAAATGCCGGAATATCCAGAAAAACTGAATATTCCGGCTTTTTTTGCGGTAAATGATGTTTTACTTAAGGAGAATACATTGCTATACTCACCCTACCAAAAAGTAAGGGAGGGAGAGCAGAATGTACAGAAAAACACCAGATACCGGGGCCGGAGAGAAGCTTGCGGAACTTGACGCAGGGCTGGATCCCCGCGGGAGCTGCGAGCTTATCGGGGGACATATCGTAAGGAATCCCGCAGTCGGCGAGGATGGACGAAGGCTCTGCTTTTTGATAGGGACCCTGCTGAAGGACGCCGCCCCGGAGAGCGAGATTGAATTTGACGCGAGGAACGTCGAGGCCGATGACGAGAACATTTTCCGCCTCGGGATCGGCCTCTGGGAATCCGGGAGGGAAGGATGTCCTTCATTTGCCGCGGACATCATGCCGCGGCACAATATCATTTACGGATGCCTTGACAAGGCCTTCGCGCTGACCTGCCGGGGCACGGCCGAATACTGGATAATAGATATGGCGGAGCGCTTCGTGTACGTTTTTTCCAGGGACATAAGTTCCGGGAATAACGGCACCGCCTACCGCAGGTATTCTTTCGACCAGACCGTGAAAAGCTCCGCGGTGCCCAGGTTCTCCTGCAGCGTGTCGGACGTGATGAGGTCCGACGGGGGAGGGCTCAGGCAGCTTGCGGTATTCTACCGGTTCAGGGAGGAAATACTTAAGGACCGGAACGGCCAGGTGGCGGAGGATGCCGGGGCCTACATGGCGGACCCGGAGAAAAAATATACCGCGGAGGAATTCTGCGAATGGATGAAGGTCCGCGAGGGCCGAGCAAGGCTCGCCGATAAGGCGGAACTCTTTTTCGGGAAGCTCTCCATTCAGGAGCAGCCCGGGTTCGAGTACCAGTTCATTAGGGGGAACCTGTATTTCTCGGTAAGGACTTTCCTGAAAGACACGAAGGCGGAGGGGATACTCTGTTTTCCTCCGATCCAGGCAATGCTGAAGAAAGACGGCGCGCTAGACTGCGTCGTATCCCCGGACCTTTTTCTGGTCAGGGACGGTTCCAGGCTGTCAGGAAACCTTTACAGCGGAGTTCCCGACTGGATCATAGAGATCGCGACCCCGCGGAGCGCACCGCTCGACTACGTTGACAAGGCGGAGATCTATGCTTTTCACGGGGTGCCGGAATACTGGATAGTGAACCCCTGGAAGAAAGAGACCATGGTAATAAAGAAGGCCCAGGAGAGTCCGCAGGACGTGAGGGTATATTCCTTTGACGAGGATATCCCCTGCGGGACTCTTCAGGGATTCAGGATGATGATGAGGGACGCTGCGGAGTCCCCGGAGGTATAAACACTTGAAGATATTGCATCTGTCGGATCTGCATCTGGGAAAAAGGCTGTACAACTTCTCTCTCATTGAAGACCAGAAACATATTCTTGAGAGGATCCTGGAGATCACGGCGGAGGAATCGCCGGAGGCGGTGATCATCGCGGGGGATATATACGATAAGCCTTTTCCGCCTGCCGAGGCGGTAACCCTCTTTGATGATTTCCTTGTAAAGCTTTCCGGGCTCTGCGCGGATATTTTCGTGATCAGCGGAAATCATGACAGCGCTGCCAGGATAGCCTTCGGGGGAAGGCTGATGGAGCGCTCGGGGGTCCACATCTCCCCGATTTACAGCGGAAGTGTAAACCCGGTTGTGCTGCGTGACAGTTTCGGCGAGGCGACGTTCTGGCTGCTTCCTTTTATAAAGCCCGGGGAGGTCCGCAGGTTCTTCCCTGACGAGACCATCGAGAGCTATACGGATGCGGTGAGCGCCGCAATAAAAGGAATGAACATCGACGCCTCCTGCAGGAACGTCCTGGTCTCGCACCAGTTTGTCACAGGGGCCTCCATATCCGATTCGGAGGAGCATACCGTCGGGGGCCTTGACAATGTAGACGCCTCCGTATTCGCAGATTTCGACTACGTTGCGCTCGGGCATATACACAGCCCGCAGAATATCCGCTGCGAGGGGACGCTTCTCCGGTACTGCGGGACTCCGTTAAAATATTCATATTCAGAGAAGGACCAGGTGAAGTCGGTGACGGTCGCCGAGCTCAGAGAAAAGGGAGAACTGTCCGTAAGGGAGATCCCGCTCATGCCTCTGCGCGACCTTATTGAGATCAGGGGCGATTACAACACCCTCGTATCAAAGAAATTTTATGAAGGCCTGGATACACAGTCCTTCGTCCACGCCGTGCTGACGGATGAGGACGAGGTCTTTGAGGCTATGGCTAAACTGAGGACGGTCTACCCGAATATTACCTCACTGAACTATGACAATTCACGGACACGGCGATCCAATATCGGCGAGATAATGACCGGTACGGACAAGAGAAGCCCTCTGGAGCTTTTTATGGACTTTTACCGGCTGCAGAATAATAACGAAATGACAGAGAGCCAGATAAAGCTGGCGGACGATCTTATAGAGAGAATCTGGGAGGAAGCGAAGTGAGACCTGTACGGTTAACTGTTTCGGCTTTTGGAGCATATGCCGGGGAGATGATATTTGAATTCACTAAGCTGGGCGAGCGGGGGCTTTACCTCATAACCGGGGATACCGGCGCGGGGAAGACCACGATATTCGACGCGATAGCATTTGCCCTTTACGGCACCGCGAGCGGGAGCGAGCGCAAGGCGGAGATGCTGCGCTCGGCCTACGCCTCCCCCGATACGGATACATTTGCGGAACTTAGCTTCCTCTACCACGGAAGCGAATATAAGGTCCGCCGCAGCCCCTCATACCAGCGCAGGAAGAAGCGCGGCGAGGGCTTCACCGACAGCCCGGCATCCGCGGAGTTTACCTATCCGAACGGGCATGTGGTTACCGGGGTAAGCGAGGTTAACAGGGCGGTTGACAGCGTGCTCGGGATCAGCAGGGAACAGTTCTCCCAGATAGTAATGATCGCGCAGAATGATTTCCGCAGGCTCCTCACCGCGGATACCTCTTCGCGTCAGGATATATTCAGGAAGATCTTTTCCACCATGAATTATCAGAAGCTACAGGACATGCTGAAGGAGGAGACTTCGCGTATTACATCGGCGAGAAATACAGTTTCAGAAAGAGTGCGCCAGAATGTGCAGAATTTCTCATGCGGGGAAGATTCAGAGCACGCGCAGGAGCTGCATGCCCTTCAGGAGGATGCGGATCTCCGGGTATCTGCCGAGAATGCAGAGAGCACCGAGCAGATCGTGAACGCGGTCATCGAAGAGGACACCGCTGCAGGGGAGAAGATCAGCGCCCGCGAGGGTGAACTGCAGAAAGAGGAGACCAGGAGTTCACTGAGGCTTCAGAAGGCCATTGAGATCCGTGAAAAGCGGGCTGCGCTTCGCAGGAACGAAGAAGATCTTGAAAAGAATAACAGCAGGTTTGCAGAGGCAGAGAAGGCTTTTGCCGAGGCATCTTCGCGGGAAGCTGAGATTGATGCTTCTCTTAAGGAAGCCGCCCTTCTGAAAAATGATCTTGAAAAATACCAGGAACTTGACAGGTTAAGGGGCGAGATCAGGGGCCTTGGCAAAAAGGTGTCTGAGGAGGAAGAGCTTCTTAGCCGCAGCAGAGAAAAGCTGGAAAAGACTTCCGGACTCATCACCAGGTACCGGGAAGACCTTGCCAAATATACCGGCGCGGAGGCGCGGAAAGACGCGCTTGAAAAAGAATCCGGGATCCTTAAGGCACGGATAAGTGATATTGATTCCGCCCTGAAGGATATCAGGGATCTGGCCGCGGCCGAAGAGGAGGCCGCAAAGGCGCAGGAAGAGTATATTTCCGCGAGGTCTGCCTCCGAAACGAAGAGAGAGAAGTACGGGCAGAAGAACAGGGCCTTTCTTGACGAACAGGCAGGCATCCTTGCGGAGGGGCTTATTGAAGGCGAGCCCTGTCCGGTGTGCGGATCTGTTGCCCACCCTCATCCGGCAGCGCTCTCTGAGGGCGCTCCGACCGAGAAAGAGGTAGAGGAAGCGAAAAGGGAGGCCGAGGCCGCTGCCGAATGCGAGCGCAGGGCCAGCGAGAGATCCGGGAAGCTGCACGGCAGGAAGGAAGCGCTGGACAATCAGGTCAAGACCGGCTTTGAGAAGATCGCCGGCGACAATGAGTACACCGCAGACATCCCCGGAAAAGAGGAGATGGCAGAGCTCCTAAAGGGATGGAAGCGGGACCATGCTGCCCGCGCTGCCGGGCTGAAGGAAAGTATAAAGGCCGAAGAGGCCGGCATAGAACTGCAGCAGGAGATCGCACAGATATTACCTAAGCTTGAGAATGAAGAGCAGGAGCTTCGCGCCGGGATCTCCGGACTTGAGGCAGACATTAAATCCGGGAAGAGCCTTGGCGAAGCGAAAAAAGATCAGTATAGATTACTGAGGAAATCCTTGAAATACGATACAGAGAAGATCGCTGCAGACGAGGCCGCTAGGCTTGAAAAGTCTGCGCAGGATCTGCGTGAGAGGATAGACAGCTCCAGAAAAGACAGGGACGCAGCCCGCGCCGCGATCGACCGCCTGGCAGCAGTTATCGAGAGCGGAAAGGCGGAACTGCTCAGATTCCCCGAGATAGACGAGGCCGCGGAAAAAGAGGCGCTTGAGAAGCTGGGCGCGGAAAAGGAAGTTCTTGACGGACTGAAAAATGCCGTCGGAGCCAGAATAATCAATAACCGCAAGGCGCTGGAGAGTTTTCTGCAGAACACGGCGGAGCTTGGGAAGGCCGAGGAAAAGCTTTCCTGGGTCAAGACCCTCTCCGACACCGCGAACGGCACCCTCTCCGGCAAGGAGCGCATCATGCTGGAGACCTACGTCCAGATGGCTGCCTTCGACCGCATAATCGAGAGGGCAAACCTCCGGCTCATGATAATGTCGGGATCGCAGTTCGAACTGGTTCGCCGAAAAGAGGCCGGGAACCTGAGGTCCAAGAGCGGGCTCGATCTTGATATAATTGACCACCACAACAGTACCTCGCGCAGCGTCAGCACGCTTTCGGGAGGAGAATCATTCATGGCGTCCCTGTCGCTCGCGCTGGGGCTTTCGGATGAGATCCAGGCAGGCGCGGGGGGAGTAAAGCTGGACTGCCTCTTTGTCGACGAGGGTTTCGGAACGCTGGACGACAACGCGCTCGACCAGGCGATGAAGGCGCTCTCGGATCTCGCCGAAGGGAACAGGCTGGTCGGGATCATTTCCCACGTGGACGCCCTCAAGAACCGCATCGACCGGAAGATAATCGTCGAAAAGGACAGCTCGGGCATATCGCGGGCCAGGATAGAAGTATAGGAAAGAGGTTTTACCATGAGGCTTTTGATGCATATCTGCTGCGCGCCCTGCTCGATCATGTGCATAGAAACACTGCGGGCGGAAGATATCGAACCCACAGGTTTTTTCTACAATCCCAACATACACCCGGTAACGGAGTACAAGATGCGTAAGAATACCCTGACCCAGTATGCCGGGGACGTACACATGAAGCTCATCGTTGAAAACGAGTACGGTCTGCGCAGGTTCGTGGAGAATACCATCGGGGACGTAAATAACCGCTGCGGCTACTGCTACGAAGTGCGGCTTGCCGAGACCGCGAGGTACGCCAAGGAGAACGGTTACGATGCCTTCACTTCGACCCTCTTCGTGAGCCCCTACCAGAAGCATGAGCTTCTCAGGAGGACCGCGGAGAAGGTCCAGGATGAATTCGGCATAGAGTTTCTTTACAGGGATTTCCGGCCTTACTTTAAGGAAGGCCAGGAGAAGGCAAAGGAGCTGGGCTTATACCGCCAGAAATACTGCGGCTGCATATTCAGCGAGGAGGACAGGTTTCTCGAGGGCAAAAAGGACCTGGTGACCTTCCAGAAATACGCGAACCGCAAATGAAAGAGGTGGCTTGATCATTAGGTACCTGACTATTTATGAGCCCTGTACGGGCGAATATACGGACCGGCGCTCCAGATTCATCGCGCATCTGGCGCACGCGGAAAATGAGGCCGAGGCCCTTGCGTTTATCGCCGGAATGAAGAACACGTACCGCGACGCACGCCACAACTGCAGCGCCTTTATCGTCGCGGACGCGGCAGGCGGCCCGGATATCGTAAGGAGCAATGATGACGGCGAACCTTCCCAGACTGCGGGCAAGCCTATGCTTGACGTCCTGCAGGCCTCCGGCCTTCGGAACATAGTTGTCGTCGTGACCCGCTATTTCGGGGGGATCCTTCTGGGGACCGGAGGGCTTGTGAGAGCATACTCGCAGGCCGTTTCGGAATGCCTTAAGAACGCGGATCCCGTGACTGAGATTACCTGCACAAAGTATGCTCTCACCGTGGACTATAACGCCTACGGGCTTCTGACCCGGATCTGCGCAGGCCTGGGGGCGGATATGGGGCAGCCGGAGTTCTCCGACGTCGTGAAGCTGGAGATATCAGTCCCAGATGAATGCACCGGTGATTTCCTTCGCAAAATAAGGGACGCGTGGAATGGAAAACTCATTCCGGAAGAGGCCGGAAAGGGCATTCTGAGGGCTGCCGCGGGCACCGAAAACCCCGGCCGGAAAGTCTGAATTTTCTGTGAACTGGCTCCAAAAGGTTTAAATCAGGCTGCAGGTGTGATATAAAAAATTTGCAGCATGACTCGTATTTCCCTGTAGAAGGACATGGATATGCTTAAATTGCTTAGGAGGATACTCTGTATATGCTGTGCTGCCGCTCTGTGCGGCTGCGCGAACAGCGGGGCTCAGTCATCCGCCGAGGAAACGCAGGCATCGGAAAGCATTTTAGTGAGCGAGAGCGAGACGGCACAGACCGAAGAGACCGAAACGGAGACCGCTTCGGAGACAGATACAGAGACGGAGAGTTCAGAAGAGACCGAATCGGAAACGGAAAGCGTTTCCGAGACTGAGAGTGATACTGAAGAGCAGATCACCTACAGTTCGGACGAGATATACGCATACAAGCTTGATCTTTCCAGGTATGTTGTTCTGGGTGAGTACCGGGGACTCGAGTACACCCTGATCCAGGACACCATCTCTGATGAAGAGATGCAGGCTATCGAGCGCAGTTATACCGAGCAGTACGCGGAAAACTATCCGCAGTACGCTATTGTCACCGACCGCGCGGCGGAATACGGCGACACCGTAAATATTGATTATGCCGCGGTCCTTAACGGCGAGCCGGTCGAGAACGGCAGCGGGGTCTCCTGCGAGGTCGTTATCGGTTCAGGCACCTTCATGGAAGGTTTTGAAGAGAGCATTATCGGGGTGATGCCCGGAGAAAGCTGCGAATTCACCGCGACCCTTCCGGGGATTGGGGGATCCGAACAGAGCGAAGGCAAGAAGATCACCTACAGCATTACCGTCAATTACATCAAGGGCGAGCAGGTGATCCCTGAGTTTGACGATGATTTCGTCGCGCTCATGGATATTTCCGGGGTTTCCACGGTGAGTGAGTTTGAGGCGTATCTCAGACAGAAAAAGCTTGAGGAGGCCGAGTCTTCAAAGCAGTCGGAGCTCCTTGCGGAGGCGGCAGCGGTCTCGGAGATACTTGAGTACCCTTCAGGTATCGTTTACAGATACACACAGAAATATCTGAATTATTACTCGCAGGCCGCAGAGTATTACTACGGGCTGGATCTGGAGACCTATATTTCCCTGACCGGAATGACCATGGAGGAGTTCCAGAACAAGGCCGCGCAGTACGGGCGGCAGCAGACCGCATATGACATGGTGCTCTGCGCGGTGGTCGAGGCCGAGGGGATCGATGTCACCTGGGAGCTGATAGCGGAGCGCGAGGCCGAGTATTCGCAGAGCCTTGGTTTTATTGATGTTGAGACCTTCGAGGCTTACTATGGACTCGACGCCATAATTGAGGACATCTACGAAGACCTCGGGATCGAAGTGATAGAGCAGTACGCGGTCGGAGTTGAGATGGACCGCGTGGACGAGACCGAAGAGACGGAGCTCCTGGATACTGAGCTCCTGGATACTGAGCCGGACTGAGCGGCGGATAAATTATCATAATATTGTTTAGAAGACCCGGGTCCCGGAAAAGGGATCCGGGGTTTTTGTCTTTTGGCCTTCAATTCAGGCCGGTCCGGCTTGAATATTCCTGTCAACTATTTACTTATTTCCTTCATTAGTTTATAATTTAACGGTAAATGCTATTTTTCAGGAGGATTATTAAATGAGCATACAGGTTAGTACAGAGAGACTGGAACACAACATGGCAAAACTTACCATCACTGTTCCCGCGCAGGATTTTGACAAGGCATGCACCAGGGCCTACAACAAGATGAAGAACAGGATCAATGTTCCCGGATTCAGAAAGGGAAAGGCTCCGCAGGCTATTATCGAAAAGATGTACGGACCCGAGACTTTCTATGAGGATGCTGCTAATATCGTCCTTCCTGAATCTTACGAGGAAGCATACAACCAGGTCATTGACGAGATCAATATCGTTTCCCAGCCGAAGATCGGCGTTGAGCAGATGGCGAAGGGACAGGATTTCATCTATACCGCTGAGGTAGCTGTTAATCCTGAGATCACCGTTGAGCAGTACAAGGGCATCGAGGCCACCGAGGTTCCCGTTGAGGTCAGCGACGAGGAGATCGAAGAGGAGATCAAGTCCGAGCAGAAGAAGAACTCCCGTGAAGTTACCGTAGACCGTCCCGCAGAGAAGGACGACACCGTTGTGATCGACTATGTCGGCTCCGTTGATGGCGTTGAGTTCGAGGGCGGCAAGGACGAGAACCATTCTCTCGTTCTCGGATCCAACTCATTTATCCCGGGATTCGAGGATCAGCTGATTGGATCGAAGGCCGGAGACGAAGTGGACGTTAACGTTACCTTCCCTGAGAAATATCATGCAGAGGATCTTGCAGGCAAGCCCGCACTCTTCAAGGTAAAGGTGAATGAGGTCAAGACTACCGAGCTTCCGGAGCTTAACGACGAGTTCGCCCAGGACGTTTCCGAGTTCGATACATTCGAAGAGTACAGGGCAAGCGTAAAGGAGTCCCTTGAGAAGGACAAGGCCGAGAGCGCTAAGCACACCATGGAGCAGGAAGCTGTTGACAAGATCGTCGAGGCCACCGAGATGGATATCCCCGAGGCAATGATCGAGTACGAGACCGACAAAATGGTTCAGAACTATGAGCAGCAGATGAGATACAGCGGCCTCAGCATCGACATGTACCTTCAGTACACCGGCATGACCATGGACGACCTCAGGAACCAGATGAGGGGTTCAGCGCTCAAGAATATCCAGATGAGGCTGGTCCTTGAAGCAGTTGCAAGGGCTGAGGGCTTCGAAGCTTCTGATGAAGATCTCGAGAAGGAATACGAGACCATGGCGAAGACCTACAACATGGACGCTGAGAAGGTCAAGGAGATCATCAGCAAGGAAGAGGAAAAGAATATCAGGCACGATATCGCCATCCGCAAGGCGCTTGACCTTATCGGCGAGAACGTCGTTCCTGTTCCCGCACCCGAAGTTGAGGAGACAGAGCCCGAAGTTGAAGAGATGGCACAGCCCCCGAAGTCCGATGAGGAGCTTCCGGAGTGATCTTCCGCAGGGACGTCCGGAAATATTTTACAATACACGACAGGAGGTCTGAGAGGATGAGTCTGGTCCCCACAGTTATAGAGCAGACCAACAGAGGCGAGAGAGCCTTTGATATTTATTCGAGATTATTAAAAGACAGGATCATTTTCCTCGGGGAAGAGATCACCGACGTGACCGCGAGCCTTACGGTGTCACAGCTCCTTTTCCTTGAATCCGAGGATCCGGGAAAGGATATCCAGCTCTACATCAACAGCCCCGGCGGCTCGGTCTCCGCGGGAATGGCCATTTATGACACCATGCAGTTCATCAAGTGCGACGTGTCTACCATCTGCATGGGAATGGCTGCTTCCATGGGAGCCTTCCTCCTGGCGGGAGGCACCCCCGGTAAGCGCCTCGCGCTGCCGCATTCCACCATCATGATCCATCAGCCCTCAGGCGGAGCCCAGGGCCAGGCCACGGAGATCCAGATCGTTGCGGAGAGGATACTCTACACGAAGAACATGCTGAATGAGATCCTGGCGGCGAATACACACCAGCCCATCGAGAAGATCGCGGCTGATACCGAGAGAGATCATTATATGAGCGCCGAGGAGGCCCTTAGCTACGGCCTTATCGACGCGGTAGTTACAAAACGTGAATAACAGGAGATTTTTTTAGATGGCAAATCGTTCAGACGACAGAAAACTGCCGAGATGCGCGTTCTGCAACAAGACCCAGGCGCAGGTCCGCAAGCTGATAGCGGGACCGAATGTTTATATCTGCGACGAGTGCGTGGATATCTGCATGGAGATCCTGAACGAGGACAGGACCGGCGACGGGGACCTCGGAGAGATGGAGTTGCCGAAGCCTAAGGAGATCAAGGAATTCCTTGACGAATATGTCATTGGGCAGGAAACGGCAAAGAAAGCGCTCTCTGTTGCGGTATACAATCACTACAAGAGGATAATGTCCGGCAGGAAGACGGAAGTGGAGCTTCAGAAGAGCAATATCATCATGCTCGGGCCCACCGGTTCCGGAAAGACCCTTCTGGCCCAGACGCTTGCGAAGATACTGAACGTTCCCTTTGCTATTGCTGACGCCACGACCCTTACGGAGGCCGGATATGTCGGAGAAGACGTCGAGAATATCCTTCTCAAGCTTATCCAGGCTGCGGATTACGATATCCCGAAGGCCGAAAAAGGCATTGTCTACATCGACGAGATAGACAAGATCTCGAAGAAGTCCGAGAATGTTTCCATTACCCGCGACGTTTCAGGCGAGGGAGTGCAGCAGGCGCTCCTGAAGATCCTTGAGGGGACTGTCGCTTCGGTACCGCCGCAGGGCGGCAGGAAGCATCCCCACCAGGAACTGATGCAGATCGACACCACGAATATACTGTTCATCTGCGGGGGAGCTTTCGACGGGATCGACAAGATCGTGGCAAACCGCCTCGGCGGACAGTCTATCGGGTTCAATGCGGACATCAGGGTCAAGACCCAGCAGGAGACCTTAAGCGAGCTCATGCAGCAGGTGACCCCGCAGGATCTTGTGAAGTACGGGCTTATCCCCGAGCTTGTAGGCCGCGTGCCGGTAAGCGTGTCGCTCAACCAGCTCACGGAGGAAGACCTGGTGAGAGTCCTTACAGAACCGAAGACCGCTATAATCAAGCAGTTTAAGGCCCTTTTCGAGCTGGACGGGGTAGAGCTCGTGTTTGAGGACGAGGCGGTCCATGAGATAGCAAAGCTTTCTTCCCAGAGAAATATGGGAGCCAGGGGACTTCGCGCGATCGTCGAGAATATCCTAATGGACATAATGTTCGAGCTTCCTTCGGATAAGACCGTAAAGAAGTGCACCGTCACTAAAGACACGGTTGACGGGGCCGCAGGGCCTGTAGTGGAACACGGAGAGGCCGAGGCTTCCGTTCCCAGGAAGCGCCGCCAGACATTCCCCGTTAAAGCCGAGTCATCAGATGAAATAGCTTAATTTTTCAGGAACGCAAATGATAAATATTATAAACAAAGATGTCCCGGTAGTGCCGCTGAGAGGATTGGTGGTACTGCCGGGCCAGACCCAGCATTTTGATGCCGAAAGGATAAAGTCCCTCGCAGCCATCGAAGCGGCAGCAGTGGGAGACGAGATCATTTTTCTCGCGGCTCAGAGGGATCCGGCTGTGGACGACCCTGAACCTGAGGAAATCTATGAGTACGGAACGCTTGCAAGAATAAAGCAGGTCATAGGCCTGCCTCAAACCCAGGTAAGGGTAACTGTGGAGGGGCTTTACAAAGCCAGGATTACTGATGTGGTCTCCACGTCCCCTTACCTTTTCTGTAGTATCGAGATCTACGACGGAAGACCCGGCAGCAAGGACCTTTCTGAGGACGAGCGGGGGGCGATGGTGCAGGCGCTCCAGGAAATAGTTGATAAATATTCCATGATCGGGATACGCGACCCGAACAGCAGCACTTCCGTCACGATGGAGAACCTGGAGGAGTACGTAGACAAGCTGTGTACCGGGGTCCCCATGTCCTGGCAGCAGGCGCAGAAGCTGCTTGAATGCGGGAGCTTCAGGGATCTTTACATGGAGCTCGTCACCTTCCTGAACAAGGAGTACAACCTTGTAACGCTGAATATCGAGATCCAGCGCAAAGTCAAGGAAGCGATGGACAAGAACCAGCGGGAGTACGTTCTCCGCGAGCAGATGAAGGCGATCCGGCAGGAGCTCGGCGAAGAGCATCTCACCGAGGCCGAGGAGTACGAGGAGAGGCTGAAGACCTTCCGCGCTCCCGCGATCGTCAAGGAGAAGCTGAAGAAGGAGATCGACCGTCTCCGCCTTCTCGGGAACGTCAGCTCCGAAAGCTCGGTCTACAGAAATTATATTGAGACCATATTTGAGATCCCCTGGAGCAGATCCAGCCGGGAGAATAAGGACCTCGACCAGGCGGAGGAAGTGCTCCGCGCGGACCATTACGGGCTGAACAAGGTCAAGGAAAGGATACTTGAATACCTTTCCGTAAGGATCCTTACTGGGCACGGCAAGAGCCCGATACTCTGCCTTGTAGGGCCTCCCGGCACAGGCAAGACCTCCATCGCGAAGTCTATTGCCCGCGCCACCAGCCGCAAATACGTCAGGATCAGCCTCGGCGGACTCCACGATGAGGCCGAGATACGGGGCCACAGGAAGACCTACATCGGCGCGCAGCCCGGAAGGATCGCTACCGCGCTGCAGCATGCCGGGGTCAATAATCCTGTCATCCTGCTGGACGAGATAGACAAAGTGGGAGCGGACTACCGCGGCGACGCATATTCAGCCATGCTTGAGGTGCTCGACCCCGAGCAGAACGTTAACTTCCGCGATAATTTCCTCGAAGTCCCGCTGGACCTCTCGAAGGTGCTTTTCATCTGCACCGCGAATACACTTGCGCCGGTGCCGAGACCGCTCCTTGACAGGATGGAAGTCATCGAGGTCAATACCTACACCGAGAACGAGAAGCTCCACATCGCCCGCGAGCATCTGATCGCGAAGCAGATGGAGACGAACGGGATCAAAAAGGGCCAGCTCGTCATAACCGACAAAGCGATCGAGGAGATCATCCTTTCGTATACCCGCGAATCCGGGGTGCGCGAGCTTGAGAGGCAGATCGGCGAGATCTGCAGGAAGACCGCGAGAAAGATCATCCAGGGAGGCAAGAAACGCGTCCGCGTGACCGAAAAGAACCTCGAGGAATATCTCGGCAAGGCTAAATTCAGCTACGACAAGAAGAACGAGAAGAACGAGATCGGTATCGTGCGCGGGCTTGCATGGACAAGCGTCGGCGGCGAGACCCTCTCCGTAGAGGTAAACGTCCTTCCCGGGAAGGGAAATTTTGAGCTTACCGGGCAGCTTGGCGACGTCATGAAGGAATCCGCGCACGCCGGGATAAGCTATATCCGTTCGATGATATCGAAGTACGGCGTCGGCAAGGAATTCTTCGAAAAGAACGACATGCATATACATATTCCTGAAGGAGCTGTCCCGAAGGACGGGCCTTCAGCGGGCGTTACCATGGCGACCGCCATGTTTTCGGCGATCCTCGGCATACCCGTGCGCGCAGACGTGGCCATGACCGGCGAGATAACCCTCCGCGGCAGAGTGCTTCCGATAGGAGGGCTCCGGGAAAAGATCATCGCGGCCAAGGTCGCGGGGATAAATACCGTAATAGTCCCGGAGAAGAACAGGCCCGACATAGAAGAGCTTGACGCCGAGATACGTGAAGGAATGAAGATCATTTACGCCGGAACGATGGCGGATATCCTTCCCATAGCTCTTGAGCATATGCCGGAAGAAGCGCAGCCGGCGAAGTAAAGAAAAGGAGATGGGGTCTTATGGTAATAAGGTCGGTAGATCTTGAGACGGTCATCGGCGTGAGCAGCAAGATCCCGCAGAATTCCCGTCCGGAGGTCGCTTTTGCCGGACGCTCGAACGTCGGAAAATCTTCCCTTATCAACACGCTGATGGGGAGGAAGTCCTACGCCAGGGTCTCCGCGAAGCCCGGCAAAACGCAGACGATCAACTATTATAATGTTAACGGCGAGGTTTACATTGTCGACCTTCCCGGCTACGGCTACGCCTCCGTTTCCGGGGAGACAAGGATCAAATGGGCGAAGATGACCGGCAAATATTTCCGCCAGTCGGAGATGCTCCGGATGGTATTCCTGCTGGTTGACAGCAGACGTGAACCTTCAGACAGCGACCGCAGCACCTATGAATGGATCTGTGACAACGGCTTCTCGCCGGCGATCATAGCGACCAAGACAGACAAGCTGAAAAAGAGCCAGATCCCGGCGCACATTAAGGCGATCCGGGAAGGGCTGGACCTCCCGGAGGAGACTCCGCTGGTGCCTTTTTCTTCCGAGACAAAGGAAGGCCGCGAGGAGGTCTGGGAGCTGATCGAGCGCTACGTCATCGCAGCAGAGCAGGACCAACAGTAATTATTATCATTGAACGAGGGAAAGACTATGAAAGCTTCAGCAAGAGAAAGAAAATACGCTGAGCAGAATTTCGGGGAAGTGCATCATACTACCCTGGACCCGGAGGGCCCGGGCGTAGTGCGCATACATCTGATCCCCCCGGTCTTAAAGGACGGGCAGATCAGCTCAGGCACCGCCATCCTGAACGGACAGGATATAGTCCCCGTCAACAGCTCCTGGAGCATTCTGCTTATCGAGTTCATCAAGGAAGTCAATAAGTACAGCGGGCGCGAGATCGACGGAGAAGATGCCCGCAAAATAGTCGAGGCCACGGCAGCATCCGTGAGGAAGGTCTATCCTTTCATTTCAAAGAAGCGGCTTGCCGACGATATTTACACCATCATGAATACCTTCAGGCAGGTAGCCTACGGCGAGGAGCCGGACGAAGGGATCGAGTACATGAGCATCGGCGAGTACGCGCCCTACATGCGCGCCCCGCACAGGATGGACCTTTGCGTGAGCGCAATGACGAAGGACGGCGCATGGCACTGCAACCAGAACTGCGTGCACTGCTACGCCGCCGGGCAGTCACATTCGGCAGAGGAAGAGCTCGGCACCGAAGACTGGAAGAAGATAATTGACAAGTGCCGCCAGGCCTGCATCCCCCAGCTCACATTTACCGGAGGGGAGCCGACCATGAGGGAGGACCTCGTTGAGCTTATAGGGTACTCCGCGTGGTTCATGACCAGGCTGAATACCAACGGGATCAGGCTTACCCCGGAATACTGCAAGGAGCTTAAGAAAGCTTCCCTCGACAGCGTGCAGATAACATTTTATTCCTGTGACGAGCAGATCCACAACGCCCTTGTGGGGGCAGACAGGTACCGCGATACCGTGGCAGGCATTGATAACGCTCTTGCGGAAGGTCTTAATATAAGCATCAACACTCCGCTCTGCACCCTTAACAGAGACTATCGCGGCACGCTTAAATTTCTTCATGAGAAAGGCGTGCGCTATGTGACCTGCTCGGGGCTCATCACGACCGGCAAGGCTGCAGGCCAGGCTTCGGAGCGGCTGCAGCTTACCAACGCCGAGGTAAGGGAGATACTTGAAGATGCGGTCCCGTACGCATTTTCGCTTGGAATGGAGATCAGCTTCACCTCGCCTGGATGGGTCAGCGACGAGCTCTGCAGGGAGCTTGGGATAAATACTCCGAACTGCGGGGCCTGCCTCAGCAATATGGCGGTCACGCCCGGCGGGAACGCGGTGCCCTGCCAGAGCTGGCTTTCAGGAGCTTCGCTCGGCAGCATGCTCACCGACAGCTGGGAGAGTATCTGGAACTGCGAGGAGAGCAAAAAGAGAAGAGAATACTCCGCCCAGATGAGATGCGACTGCCCCTTAAGGATAATAAGGAGAGAGGAGGGCGGACGGTCATGAGAAAGTTAAGGAAACTTATCGTATGCGCCGTGTGCGCTGTTCTCCTGCTGCCGGCTTTCGGTATGAAAGCTTCGGCCAAAGATCTGGACGAGATCCAGAACTATGAGATCACAGTCACGGTTAATGACGACGCTACGCTCACAATGGACTATCGGATCGACTGGCTGGTGCTTGATTCGGACTCGGAAGGCCCGCTTTCCTGGGTCACGATCGGCATCCCGAACGACGAATATGTTGATATCGAGGCGGTCTCTGATACGATAAAGAGCATCAGGTACGACGGTTCATACGGAAGCTATGTGCGCATAGATTTCGACAGGGATTATTATGAGGACGAGGTCGTAAGCTTTGAGTTCATCGTTGTCCAGGACTATATGTACCAGGTCGACCAGAATATGGAAGGGGAGACCGTATACACCTTCACGCCCGGATGGTTCGACAGCCTTAATGTAGACCGCCTGGCGATCCGCTGGAGCGCAGAGAATGTGCTTGGAGTAAGCCCGGAGACCTCTGTAGACGGGAGCGGATATTATCTCTGGGAGACTTCCCTCGGAAAGAACGAGCGCTACTCGGTACAGGTAACATACTCGGATGACGCCTATGCCTTCGATTATTCCAAATCCTATGATGACGGCGGTTCATACGATTACGATTACAACGATAATTCTACTGGAGATTTTATCCTGGGTATCATAGGTATGCTCTTCTCCGTCGGAGTGATCGCGTTTATCGGGTGGATCTTCCGCACGATATCGAGGTACGCGAGTGGTTCGGGATTCAGCTCCTCTTCGACCCAGGGCAAAAAGATCACCCGCACCAAGGTAGTCTACTATCCTAACTGCCAGGGCTGCGGAGCTTCAAGGCCCGAGGGCGCGGACAACTGCCCGTACTGCGGCAGGAGCTTCATCCAGAGCGAGGAGACCATAACAGAAGAAGATATCCCGAAGGAAGAGAAGGACCTCAAAAACAAGACCACGGACGGTACCTACGCTTTTGCTTCGATGCCCAATACCTTCATGAGGGTCCACGTGGTCCCGATCACTATAGCAGCGCCAAGGGGCGGCGCCCGTCCTGCCGGCAGGAGCTCGGGAAGCTCCGGACGCGGCGGCGGCAGCTCGCATATTTCCCGCGGCGGCGGATGCGCCCACAGTTCATGCGCCTGCGCGTGTGCCTGCGCATGTGCCTGCGCCGGCGGCGGCAGGGCCGGCTGTTCCGCAAAGGATTTCTACAACACGAATCTGAAACTCAGATATCTTGAGAGCAAGAAGAAGAATAAATAAGGAGGGAGCATATGAGACTAGTATTTTCCGGTGCCGTTCATGAAGTTACAGGCAGCAAGCACTACCTTGAAGCTGCAGGAAAGAAGGTACTTGTAGACTGCGGCATGGAGCAGGGCAAGGACCTGTTCGAGAACAGGGACATCCCCGCGGCAGCCTCACAGGTCGATTATGTGCTGCTTACCCATGCTCATATTGACCATTCCGGACTCATTCCGCTTCTTTACGCGCAGGGGTTCCGGGGCCCGGTGTACTGCACCGAAGCAACGATGGAGCTCTGCGACATCATGCTTAAAGACAGCGCCCACATCCAGGAGGCCGAGGCTGAATGGAAGAACCGCAAGGGGAAAAGGGCGGGCCACGGCGCGGTAGAGCCGCTTTATACCACGGAGCAGGCCGCTGCGGTCATGGAGCAGTTCATTCCCTGCCAGTACGACCAGATCATACAGGTCTGCGACGGGATCAGCATCAGGTTCATCGACGCCGGACACCTTCTGGGATCTGCCAGCATCGAAGTCTGGGCGACAGAGGGAGAGGTTACGAAGAAGCTGGTCTTCTCCGGAGATATCGGAAATATCAACCAGCCGATAATCGACGACCCGAACTATATTACAGAGGCCGACTACGTTATCATGGAATCGACCTACGGCGACAGGGTCCACGGCGAGCGCCCGGACTATGTCGGCGACCTCGGCGAGGTGATACAGAGGACGCTTGACCGCGGAGGAAATGTCGTCATCCCCTCATTTGCGGTAGGCAGGACCCAGGAGATACTCTACTTCATCAGGGAGATCAAGGAGAGAGGCCTTGTCCAGGGGCATGACGGCTTCGAGGTCTACGTGGACAGCCCTCTGGCAGTTGAAGCCACGACGATATTTGACAGAAATATCCCCGGCTGCTATGACGACGAGGCAAAGGCCCTCATCAGGCAGGGCATCAGCCCGATCAAGTTCGAAGGACTTAAAGTTTCGATCTCGAGCAATGACTCCATAGCCATCAATACCGACATGACCCCGAAGGTGATCATCTCCGCATCCGGAATGTGCGACGCGGGCCGCATCAGGCACCATCTGAAGCACAACCTTTGGAGGCCGGAATCGACGGTCCTCTTCGTAGGTTACCAGAGCGTCGGGACGCTGGGCAGGAACCTGGTAGATGGCGCGACCGAGGTCAAGCTGTTCGGTGAGGAGATCGCGGTCAAGGCCGAGATTGCTACCCTTATCGGCATCAGCGGGCACGCGGACAGCGAAGGGCTCATGAAATGGATCGGAGCCTTCGAAAAGAAGCCTCAGAGAGTGTTCATTGTCCACGGTGAGGACGGCGTGACCGATATCCTCGCGGAAAGGATAAGGAAGGAGACCGGGCTCGACGCGGTAGCGCCTTATACCGGCTGGGAATACGACCTCATTACCAACGAATGTCTGGCTGCCCCTCAGGCAGTCAGGATCGTGAAGCCCGGAATTTCCGCGGCGGCAAGGAAGGTCTCCGAGGTATTCCAGAGGCTGGAGGCTGCCGGCAAGAGACTGCTTTCCGTCATTGCCCACAACGAGCACGGAGCGAACAGCGACCTCGAGAAGTTTACCGACGAGATCAACAGGCTCTGCGACAAATGGGACAGATAACTCTGTTCAAAACATTTGCATTCTGTTATAATATTACATTGACAGTACGAACTGCGTGCTGATCTGATATGAATAGTATAGTATCCGGAGGTGATATATATGGCCGAAGAGTTAAAAGAAGCGCAGAAGCACGGAGCCGGGATCGGAGGCACCTACGGCGATGTTGAGATTGCTGAGGAAGTGATCGCGGTCATCGCGGGCATCGCAGCCAGCGGGACCGAGGGAGTAGCGGCGCTTGCCGGAAGCGCAGGCAGTCTCCAGAAGAACATCATCAGCCGTCTGGGGATGCAGGTCCTTTCAAAGGGAGTGCAGCTTTCAGTAGAAGAAGATAAAGTGACAGTGAATATTTCCCTTGTTCTTGATTACGGCGTGAGCATTCCGGAGGTCACCGCGAACGTGCAGTCCAAGGTCAGGAGCGAGATCGAGAGCATGACAGGGCTCACGGTCGAGACAGTTAATGTCCGCGTCACAGATGTGAAGACAGAAGAAGATTGATAACCATATATACGTACGATAAAGTGAGAGGACATATTGCAGGACTACGTGTAATGTGTCCTTTTATCTTACTATGAAACATCTTAGATGTTTGCGGAGGAATAAATGGAAAAGAGAGAGCTGAGAGAGCACATCTTCCGGCTGCTTTTTGCCGGTGATTTCCACCCGGAGGCCGAGATCGGCGAGCAGGCGGAGCTTTACATGCTGGAGGATTTCAGCGATGAGAAAGTCCTCCCCGTGCCCGACGAGGCCGAGAGCAGCTATATTTCCGGCAAGGCCGGGAAGGTGAAGGCCATGGAGGATGAGCTTGACAGGCTTATTAACGAGGAGACCGTGGGCTGGTCCGCGGACAGGATGGGCACAGCGGAGAGGATAATCATCCGGCTGGCCCTGTACGAGATGCGCTATGACGACGACATACCCGTAAAAGTCGCGATAAACGAGGCTGTGGAGCTGGCCAGGGAGTACGGCGGAGACAATTCGCCTTCATTTGTGAACGGGGTCCTTGGCAGGCTTTCGAAGGCAGCAGCCGGCGGCGGGCCGGACAAAGAAGAAGCTCCGGAGACCCTGCTTTCTGAATAGGGAAAATGGAACAGAGACGTAAGATATATTCGGTTTCAAGTGTAAACCGATACATAAAGCAGCTCTTCATGGACGACTTCGCGCTCAACAGGATCTTCGTGAAGGGCGAGGTCGGGAGCTGCAAGTACCACTCCTCGGGGCATATCTATTTCACCCTGAAGGACAGCGGTTCTGCGATCAGGGCGGTGATGTTCGCGGCCGACCGGAAGGCGGGGCTTACGTTCCGGCTTGCGGAAGGCATGGAGGTCATCGTTTACGGGAGCGTTTCCGTTTACGAGCGCAGCGGCGAGTACCAGCTCTACGCGAAGCAGATCGTGACGGACGGGGCCGGGGCGCTATATGCGCAGTTCGAGAAGCTGAAAAAGAAGCTCGAAGAGGAAGGCCTTTTCGATCCCGCGCACAAGAAGCCCATCCCTAAGTTTCCGAAGAAACTTGGAGTGGTCACAGCGAGTACCGGGGCGGCGGTCCACGACATTATAAGCGTGTCGACCAGGCGCGACCCGTACATACAGATAGTTTTCAGGGCCGCTGCAGTCCAGGGAGACGGCGCGGCAGAGAGCGTTGCCGCAGGTATCAGGGAGCTCGACGAATACGGCGTGGACGTGATCATCGCGGGCCGCGGCGGAGGTTCGCTGGAGGATCTCTGGGCATTTAATGAGGAGGTCCTCGCGAGGGCCATCTATGAATGCCGGACCCCGGTCATTTCCGCGGTTGGCCACGAGACCGATTTCACCATAGCCGATTTCGCGGCGGACCTTCGGGCGCCGACCCCTTCGGCTGCGGCAGAGCTTGCAGTCCCGGACATCATGGCGGTCTTTGACCGGCTGGACAGCGCGAAGGAAGCGCTTGAGCTCCATATGGGCAGGAAGCTTTCGGAAAACCGCGACAAGCTGGCCCGTTACCAGGCGCTGCTGAAAGCCCGGAGCCCCCGCAGCATGCTGGAGCACAAGAGGCAGCTGCTGGCCGGGAGCAGGGACAAGCTTGAGCTGCTGATGGACCACCGCATTACCGATTCCAGGCGGCATGCGGCAGACTGCGCGGACCGGATCGGAGTGCTGATGGATATGGAACTCACCCGCACCAAAGGCAGGATGTCCGTATGCGTCCGGACGATTGAAGGGCTCTCGCCGATGCGGCAGCTGGAGCGCGGCTACGCATATGTGACAAGCGCGGGCGGACAAGCAGTCACATCCGTTTCGGAGGCAGAGCGCGGCGACAGGATAAACATTGCTGTTACTGACGGAAATCTGGAAGCCGAGGTCATTTCCTCAGCGCCCCGGATCTAAGCGTAGAGGCAGGATCAATATGGAAGATAATAAGAATAAAGACATGACCCTCGAGAAGGCGTTTGAAGAGCTTGACGGCATTATCAGGAAGATGGAGAGCAAGGATATTCCCCTAGAGGAAGCATTTAAGCTTTACCGGGAGGGGACCGAGCTCCTTGAGTTCGCCAATGGGTCCATAGATAAAGTTGAGAAAGAGATAATAAGGCTTCGCAGGGAGAATGAAGATGGAAAATAATACCGCGGATCTGACCGCGCTCCTTAGGGCAAAAGCGCAGCAGGCCGGACAGATCGTGGAGAGCTTTGCACCTGAGGCGGAGGGATTCCAGAAGACGGTGATAGAGGCCATGCGCTACAGCCTTCTCTCAGGCGGTAAGAGGATCAGGCCGGTGCTGATGAGCGAGACCTTCAGCTTCCTTTTGAAGGATGGCTGCGGGGAGAATGCGCAGGAGGCCGTCCAGGGCTGCGCAGAGATGCTAAAGCCCTTCATGGCTGCGATTGAGATGATCCATACCTACTCTCTGATCCACGACGATCTGCCCGCGCTTGACAATGACGACTACCGGCGCGGAAGGCTCACCTCGCACAAGGTGTTCGGAGAGGACATGGCGATACTCGCGGGCGACGCCCTGCTGAATTATGCTTTCGAGACCGCAGCCAGGGCTTTTGACCTCGCTAAGGATGAGGAAGAGCTTCGAAGGGCCTCGCGCGCCATGAAGATACTGGCAGAGAAGCCGGGCATATACGGAATGATCGGCGGTCAGACCGCCGACGTTGAGATGACCGGACGGGCACTCGATAAGGAGATGCTCGAGTTCATATTTGAAAACAAGACCGGGGCGTTGATCGAAGCCTCCATGATGATCGGGGCGGTCCTCGCCGGCGCTTCCGAAGAAGAGCTTGCAGGGGTGCATGACGCCGCGAGCTGCATTGGAATGGCTTTCCAGATAGCCGATGACATTTTGGACGTGACTGGGGACGAGAAGAACCTCGGTAAGCCGGTCCACAGTGACGAGCGAAATGAGAAGACTACCTGGGTCAGCCTGTACGGATTGGATAAAGCAAGAGAGGACGCCGAGGCCTATTCGCTGAAGGCGGTCCGGATACTTAAGGAAATGAGGCCGGAAAAGGAAGGCAGCTTCCTTGAGGATCTTGTAATATACCTTGCAGGAAGGGACAGGTAGGAACCGGTGGGATCTGATTCTGTACTTGACAGGATAAATAAACCAAACGATATCAAGAGTATTTCTCCGGAGGATTATCCGAAACTTGCCTCGGAGATAAGGAAGCTTATCATCCGGACGGTGAGCAGGACCGGGGGGCACCTCGCACCGAGCCTCGGAGTCGTAGAGCTCACCATGGCTCTCCACGTGTGCCTCGATCTTCCGCAGGACAAGCTTATATGGGACGTAGGCCACCAGGCTTACGCCCACAAGATACTGACGGGCCGGAAGGATGATTTTTCGACCCTCAGGCAGTACAAGGGCATCAGCGGGTTCCCGAAGATGGAGGAAAGCTCCTGCGACGCATTCGACACGGGGCACAGCACTACTTCCCTGTCGGCAGCGCTCGGCTACGCCAAGGCCCGCGACATTAAGGGTGAAAAATACACCATCGCGGCGGTGATCGGCGACGGCGCCATGACCGGCGGAATGGCCTTCGAAGCCCTCAACAACATGGAGATGCTGAGGAGCAACCTCATAATAATCCTGAACGACAATACCATGTCGATCTCGAGGAACGTGGGCGGCTTCTCGCAGCACCTCACGGAAATGAGGACGAAGGAGTCCTATCTCGATTTCAAGGACGAACTTAAGAACGCCCTCGGCAAGGTCCCGAAGGTCGGCGACCGCCTCGCGGGGATGCTGCGCCAGAGCAAGGACGATATCCGCAAAGCCCTGGTTCAGGACGGTTTCTTTGAAGGCCTCGGGATACGTTATTTCGGGCCGGTCGACGGGCACGATACCGTCGGGCTCATTAATATCATCAATTCGCTGAAGCGTGTGAACCGGCCTGTGGTGCTGCACGTAGTTACCCAGAAGGGCCGCGGCTACAAGCCCGCGGAGGAGAACCCGGATATTTTCCACGGAATCGGGGCATTTGACATTAAGACCGGTATGCCGGTGAAATCGCCCGGAAGGTCCTGGACAAGCGCATTCTCCGACAAGATGGTCGAGCTGGGGAAGGACCATCCGGATGTCGCTGCGATCACCGCGGCAATGCCGGACGGCACAGGCCTGAAGGCCTTCCAGGTGCGCTATCCGGACCGCTTTTTCGATGTTGGGATCGCAGAGCAGCACGCGGTAACATTTGCCGCGGGGCTCGCGGCAGGAGGGATGAAGCCATTTTTCGCGGTGTATTCCTCTTTCCTGCAGAGGGCCTTTGACCAGATAGTCCACGACGTCTGCCTGCAGAAGCTCCCGGTGGTGCTCTGCATAGACAGGGCGGGGCTGGTAGGACAGGACGGGCCGACGCATCACGGCACCCTGGATCTTTCGTATTTATCCGCGGTGCCGAACATGACGATCTGCGCGCCGATGGATCTCGCCGAGCTTTCAGAAATGATGGAATTTGCCTATCATTTTGAGGCTCCGATCGCGGTAAGGTATCCCAGGGGGAACGGCCCGGAGGATCTGGCTGCGGAGTGCGGGGTTGAGAGGACGCCGCTCGAGACCGGAAAGAGCATGACCCTGGTAAAGGGAAGCTGCGTTGCGTTTGCGGCTGCGGGAGGCATGGTCCAGACCGCGCTTGAGGCCGGGAAGATCCTCAGTGAGAGAGGGTACGAGCCCGAGGTAATAAACGCGAGGTTCATAAAGCCTCTGGACACGGAGATGCTCGACAGATTGAACAGCGAAGGGTTCGAGCTCCTGGTCACAATGGAAGACAACATGATCCGGGGAGGCTTCGGTGAGGCCTGCGCGGACTATATTAAGAGTAAAAACTATCCAATAAAGGTCATCCACATCGGGGTGCCGGATATATTTGCCGAGCAGGGCAGCATCGGGGAGCTTAAGGAAGCCCTCGGAATGGATGCCGCGGCAGCCGCGAGAGAAGCGGCAAAGGAGCTTGAGAGTGAAGGAGAGGCTTGACAGGATCCTGCTTCTGCAGGGTCTTACATCTTCCCGGGAGAAGGCCCGGGCCGAGATCATGGCCGGGAACGTATACGTTAACGGGCAGCGGGAGGATAAGCCCGGGAGCACCTTTGATCCTGAGAAGGCTGTGATAGAGCTTAAGAGCCGCGGGCTGAGGTACGTAAGCCGCGGCGGGCTTAAGCTGGAGAAGGCCGTAGATGTATTCGGGCTTAGTTTCAGCGGCCGGACCTGCCTGGATATCGGGGCTTCCACCGGAGGCTTCACCGACTGCATGCTGCAGAACGGCGCGGAGAAGGTCTACTCTGTCGACGTGGGCTACGGCCAGCTCGACTGGAAGCTGAGGAACGACCCGCGGGTGGTCTGCCTTGAAAAGACGAATTTCAGGTATATTACCCGGGAGCAGGTCCCGGACGATATCGACTTCGCTTCCTGCGACGTCTCGTTCATTTCACTGAAGCTCATCCTTCCGGCAGCATACGGGCTCCTGAAAAGCGGCGGCGCCATGGTGTGCCTTATCAAGCCTCAGTTCGAGGCGGGCCGCGAAAAGGTCGGTAAAAAAGGCGTCGTGAGGGATCCCGCGGTACACGCGGAGGTGATCGAAGCCGTTCTCGGATATGCCGCCGGGGCCGGGTTCACGGTGCTTGGCCTCTCATATTCCCCGATAAAGGGACCGGAAGGAAATATAGAGTATCTGCTTTATCTCGGCAAGGACGTGGCCGGAAACTGCGTAGAGGAAGGCTGGGATATAGAAGGTATCGTGGCAGCAGCTCATGATGAACTTGCAGGAGGGAAGCCATGAAAAAGTTTTTGCTGATAGCTAATTCGGCGCAGGATCCCGGGAATGTCTGCAGGGACAGGGCGGTCGCCTACCTCGAAGCCCGCGGGGCCGAGTGCAGCATAGCCGAGTACGTGCCGACATCCGAGACCGGCGAGCCTGAGCACTATGAGATCCAGGACAGGGCTGGAGAAGCCGGGTGCGCGATCGTCCTCGGAGGGGACGGAACTCTCCTCATGGCGGTCAGACAGCTTTACGATTACGGGATCCCTGTGATGGGGATCAATACCGGAAGCCTCGGGTATCTGACGGCCGCCGGGAAAGCCGATCTTCCCGGGTGTCTTGACTGCCTGCTTGATGACACCTACGAGATCGAGGAGCGCATGATGATCCACGGAAGCGTGAGAAGGCACGGGGAGCTTGTGCTCCGCGACCGGGCGCTGAATGACATCGTGGTCACCTGCAAGGGCTATGCGAGGCTCGTTGAATTCAAGGTATACGTAAATGACGAACTTATTAATATATTTGCCGCGGACGGCGTGATCGTGTCGACCCCGACCGGTTCCACGGGCTACAATCTCTCCGCGGGAGGCCCGGTAGTCACCGCGCGGGCGGCAAATATCATACTGACTCCGATCTGTCCCCATTCCCTTTCCGTACGCAGCATGGTGCTGACCGAGGATGACAGGATCCGGATAGAGATCGGGCGCAGGCATAAATCAATGAGGGAGGAAGCCCTCGTAACATTTGACGGAAAAGCTTCGGCCGTGATTGAACCCATGGATGACATCAGAGTGATGCGGGCGTACGAGAAGGCCAGGCTTGTAAAACTTCCCGGGAGCCGCAATTTCAGGCTTCCGCAGGAGATAGGGAGCGAACTTACCTGAGAAAGGGGGCAGCGGGGTAATATGAAAGGCACCAGGCAGGACAAGATACTTCAGCTGGTCAGCGAAAATGAGATCGAGACCCAGGAGGAACTTGCGCTCAGGCTGAGAGAGGCCGGATACAAGGTCACCCAGGCCACGGTCTCGCGGGACATCAGGGAGCTTGGGCTTTCCAAGGTCACAATGATCTCAGGCAGACAGAAATACGCGGCCCCGGACCGTGAGAAACGTTCGATGAACGACCGGCTCTCGCATCTCCTGATGGAAAGCTATGTTTCGGGAGACACGGCGAGCCATATAGTGGTGATCCACACCCTGTCCGGAATGGCGATGGCGCTCGCAGCCGCGATCGACGCAATGAATATCCCCGGGCTGGTCGGATGCATCGCCGGGGACGACACCATTTTCTGCGCGACGACCGGCGGGGAGGAGGCCGCAAAGCTCCTTGCCGACATAGCGGAAATGACGGGTAAGAAATAAAAATGCTTGAAAGTATACACATCAAAAACATGGCTCTCATCGAAGAGCTTGAAGTAGCCTTCGGTAAGGGCCTTAATATTCTGACCGGGGAGACCGGCGCGGGAAAATCGGTAATTATCGGGGCCGTCAACATCGCGCTTGGCGGCAAGGCTCCGAAGGACATCATAAGGACCGGGGCGGACAGCGCGCTTGCGGAGCTCGATTTTACAGTCGAGGATCCGGCGGTGCTTGCTGCGCTGGAAGCGCTCGATCTGCCGCTCGACGGCAATCACGTTTTCGTGTCGAGGCGCGTCACCGAGTCCAGGAGCGTCTCCAGGATCAACGGCGAGCCTGTTTCGCTGTCGGAACTCAGGAAGGCCGCGCCTCTCCTTCTGGACATTCACGGGCAGCACGAGCTCCAGTCGCTGCTGCACAGGAGCCGCCAGCTCGAGATACTTGACCGCTTCGCGGGAGCGGAACTTGCCGGAGTGAAGGCTTCCCTCAGGGAAGAGTACCGCGCTTACCGTGCCCTCAAAGAAGAGATGGACGGGGCTTCCCTTGACGAAGGGAAGAGGATGAGCGACCTTGATTTCCTGATCTACCAGAAGAAGGAGATCGACGAGGCGGGGCTCCGCCCCGGAGAGGAAGAGGAGCTTGACAAGGTCTACAGGCGCATGAATTCCAGCAGGGATATCATGGAAAATGTTTCCGAGGCCCACGAGATCACGGGCTACGACGCCCCGGATTCCGCAGGAAACGCGATAAGCCGCGCGCTCCGCGCAATGCAGGAGGCCGCAAAGATCGATGAAGAGGCCCAGGGGCTGGCGTCCCAGCTTCTCGACATAGACGTCCTGCTGAATGACTTTAATCGTGACCTTTCCGGATATATGGAGGGGCTCAGTTTCGACGAGGCCGAGTACCGGGAGACCGAGAAGCGCCTGGACCTGATCAGCAGGCTTGAAAAGAAGTACGGCAATGACATCGAGGCCGTGCTGAAGTACAGAGAGAACTGCGAGGCGCAGATAGCGAAGCTTGAAAATTATAGCGAGTATCTTGACGGGCTGAAAAGGGATCTGGCCGCTTCCGAGAAGAGGCTCTCAGAGCTTTCGGAGAAGGTGACCGGGCTTCGGAAAGAGGAGGCCGCGGAGCTGGAGGGGAAGATTCTTGCGGCGCTTAAAGACCTGAATTTCCTTGACGTAAGGTTCCGGATAAATCTCGCGGATTCCGGGAAATATTCGGAAAACGGCCGGGACGAGGCGGCGTTCATGATCTCGACTAACCCCGGGGAAGAGCTTAAACCGCTCGCCGAGGTAGCAAGCGGGGGCGAGCTTTCCAGAATAATGCTCGCCATCAAGTCGGTTCTTGCCGACACGGATGAGATAGATACCCTGATATTCGACGAGATCGACAGCGGTATCAGCGGGCGCACGGCTCAGAAGGTCTCCGAGCGCATGGCGGTGATCGCCCGCTCGCACCAGGTGCTCGCGATAACGCATCTCCCGCAGATAGCGGCGATGGCGGACAATCATTATTCTATCGAGAAGACCGCGCAGGGAGGAAGGGCAGTGACCGAGATCCGGAAGCTCTCTGCCCAGGAGGAAACCGAGGAGGTCGCAAGGCTTCTCGGCGGTGTCAGGATCACCGATTCGGTGAGGAAGAACGCGGAAGAGATGAAGGAGCTGGCCAGGGAGCAGAAGGCCAGGCTCTAAGCAAAATATGATAAAAAGGCTCCGGTCGGGACAGAGGAGAGCTGCAAATGCGGTCTCATCTGTCCCGGCCGGAGCCTTTTGCGGTCTTATGCGCGGTCTTAAGCGGTATCTTTTATCTGAACACTACTTTCTTGTAGTTTTTCTTGCCTTTTCTGATGACGAATTCGCCGGCATTTATCTCTTCAGGAGCGTAGGAGGCCTTGATGTCCTTAACGGCTTCGTTATTCACGTAGATGCCGCCTCCAAGGACCTGCCTGCGGGCTTCGGAGCGGGTCGGTGCAAATCCTGCTGCGACCGCGAGACCCATGATATCGATCCTTCCGTCTTTGAGATCGGTCTCGCCAATCACGGTCTCAGGCATGTCTGCGGTGTTCATTTCTCCGGAGAAGATCGCCCTTGCGGCGGTCTGTGCCTTCTCGGCCTCCTCTTCGCCGTGCACGAGCTTGGTGAGCTCGTATGCAAGGATCTCCTTCGCAGTGTTCAGCTGGCTGCCTTCCCATTTAGCCATCTCGTCTATCTGCCCGAGAGGAAGGAAGGTGAGCATGTAGAGGCATTTCACGACGTCCGCGTCGCCGACGTTCCTCCAGTACTGGTAGAACTCGTAGGGCGAGGTCTTGTTCGGGTCGAGCCATACCGCGCCGCCCACGGTCTTGCCCATCTTCTTGCCCTCGGAGTTGAGGAGAAGGGTGATGGTCATCGCGCTGGCGTTTTTGCCGAGCTTTCTCCTGATGAGCTCGGTGCCGGCAAGCATATTGGACCACTGGTCGTCCCCGCCGAACTCGAGGTTGCAGCCGTACTTCTGGAAAAGGGTATAGAAATCATAAGCCTGCATGATCATGTAGTTGAACTCGAAGAAGGTGAGTCCCTTCTCCCAGCGGGCCTTGTAGCACTCCGCGGCGAGCATGCGGTTAACGGTGAAATGGGGGCCGACCTCGCGGAGCAGATCCACGTAGTTGAGATCGAGGAGCCAGTCGGCGTTATTAACCATCAGGGCCTTGCCGTCGGAGAAATCGATGAAGCGCTCCATCTGCTTCTTGAAGCAGGCGATGTTGTGGTCTATGGTCTCGCGGGTCATCATCTGGCGCATGTCGGTCTTCCCCGAAGGGTCGCCGATCATGCCGGTGCCGCCGCCGAGAAGGGCGATAGGCTTATTGCCCGCCATCTGGAGCCTCTTCATAAGGCAGAGGGCCATGAAGTGGCCGACATGAAGGCTGTCGGCGGTGGGGTCGAACCCGATGTAGAAGGTCGCTTTTCCGTTATTGATGAGTTCCTTGATCTCGTCCTCGTCGGTCACCTGCGCGATCAGTCCGCGGGCGCGAAGTTCGTCGTATACTGTCATGGTAATGTGTTCTCCTGCGTTTATTGTAATGAAACAGGGACGGGCCCTGAAGACAGCCGTTTAAGCCATGAAGCCATTATATTTTATCGGACCTGCAAAGTCAAGGAAGGGCGCTGGTCAGCTCTATTTTATTGTTGGATACCGGGGTAAGATTAATAACGGGAATAGAGGTTTTTTATCTTATGATATCACCAAAGCGGACTGGAGATATAGTATAATGATTACGAGGTTTGGTATTGTTCCAAGCTGATTAGAATCATATCTTCTTCTGTGTATTTTAAGATCTGTATCCACGTATACAGCAACAATTAAAAAAGCAAAACACAGATCCACATGCAATTAAAAAAGAGTATCTAGGGAAGCGTACTCATATATCTAGATATGAATTATATGTTGATAAGAGCACGGGTCAAGTTGCGATACTTGAAAAGGCGACAAGACGAATTGTTGAAATTACTAATTACTATATTTATTAGGGAGGTGTTGCATGGCAGATATTATCGTATATTTGACGCTGTCAGGGAATTCAATTGATACTGAATTTGTGACCAAAGCATTGGACATTACGCCAACTTCAATTCGTCGAAATGATGAGATACTTCCTAATGGACGTTTATTTGGACATACTGAATGGAGCTATGACACAGGGTTAATTAATACTATTGATCTTCCAGTAGTATTTAATTTGATCTTACCTAAATTTTTCCACAATACTATGAAGATGAGAGAAATTGCAGATGAATTAAAAGCAGAATGGAGTATTCTTGTTTACATTAAGAGCAAAGACATACAAGAACCTATTATTGTCATTCCACCATTCGTCATACAATTTGCATCCGAAATTGGTGCAGAGATCGGGTTTGATTTATATACGTAATCTTTGAATCGCCGGGACTACCGCCTCAGCCAGCGCCATGGCAAACAACCACCTGCTGTACAGGGGATACTACTACGACAGCGAGACGGGACTGTATTACCTGAACAGCCGGTACTACGATCCTGAGGTCGGAAGGTTCATAAATTCGGACGATGCAAGATACCTGGGTGCTAATGGAAATTTAAACAGCTATAATCTGTTTGCGTATTGTTTGAATAACCCGGTTGCGCTTAGCGACAATAGCGGTAAATTTGCTATTACGACTGCAATTCTGATTGGATCAGCCATCATTGGAGCAGCAACTGCGCTATACACTGGATATAAAATGCGTCAGGCAGGTGAAAATTGGGGAGACACTATTTTTTCCTCCGCAGAAACTGGGTTATGCGCATTCTTTACTGTGTACACGCTAGGAATGTCAGCATACGAACTTTACTACAATATGAGTTCGTATTATGGCCATGAGCCTGTAACAGAGATTGGAAAGAAACCTCAACCAACAATTCCGCAAGAAGCATATGATACTTATGATTTTGTAACAACGCACAACGGAACTCCTCCAAAAGGATACAAAGGGGGGAAAACCTTTTAATAATGATGGGCGGAATGGTTCGGCGATTCTTCCAGGAGAATATGCACCTTTTAAAAAATATGATATTCAACCAAAAATCCCTAACTATGATCGAGGAATTGAAAGAATCGTTATTGGGAATGGATCGGCATGGTACACTCCAGACCATTATAAGACATTTATTCTAATGGATCGATAAGATATAGAGATTGGAGAGATCAAATATGAATGATGCTATATGCAAAACAAACTTTAGTGATAGTACTCTTTATACAATTATGTCATTATTTGAACATGAAAAAGATGCTTTCGTTTGTTATTTGAGAGGCGAACTATGTGAATCAGAATCATCGTTTTTTCGTGAAATATCAGCTGCAATGAGATTCCCATATTATTTTGGGTGGAACATATATGCATTTGATGAATGTATTACAGATTTAGAATGGCTTAAATTTTCATGTATTCTGCTCGTGATTAACAATTTCGATCAGATATTCAAAGAAGAAGATCCAAGTGAAGGGTGGCCCGAATATCTTATCAGGCATTTGGAGGCTGCTGTAGAAGACTGGGAAACCCAAAACATTCCAATGCTCGTTATTTTAAATTATCCAGAAATCGATAAAAATAGTCGCAGATATGATTACAGGATGAGAATACGCGACGCTCAAATCGGACAGGAGTTTTTTAAGAATATTTGCAAAAAAAGAGGTATATGACATAGGATGGTTATAAAATAATGGACTGGGTCTGTTGCGATGTACCTCTTCATGTATAGATAAAGTTTTTGAAGGAATGGACTGGGGTGAAAAAGTGACAGTGGGTATATAGTATTCGTATGGGTAGGAAAGAGAGGAAACCATTCCAGGCAATAATGCCAAAGACACTGCTGCGATGGCAACCTACACACAACATCTCTAATGAAGCATTACTCCGTTGAAGATAACCCCAATATCAGTTATAATTTGTCCATAGACATAAGCTGAAAAGCGCGGATCATGCGCTGAAAAAGGAGATTTGAAATGAAAAAGGCATTTGCTGTAATAATGCTGACCCTCGCTATGGTCCTTCCGTTCGCAGCTTGCGGCTCTAAGGCAAGCTCGTCCGGTTCTTCGGCTGCTCCGGAGACTCAGGCGAAGACCGAGACCGAGGCCGTCACTGAAACTGAAGCTCCGACCGAGACCAAGGCCCCTGAGACTGAGGCTCCCGAGACTGAAGCTCCGACCGAGACCGAGGCACCAGAGACCGAGGCTCCCGAGACCAAGGCTCCCGAGACAGAGGCGGTCGCGGAGACTGAAGAGGCGGCCGGGACAGAGGCCGCGGATTTTGAGGTCGGAATCATTACAGGACAGACCTACAGGAACGAGTTTTTGGGATTTGCTGTCGATTTCCCAGATAACTGGATCATAGCGGACGATGACACGATGGCTTCGGTCAACGGGGCAGTAACGGAAGCCCTTAACGATGAGGCCGCCGCTGCCGCTCTGGAGAACGGGAAGACATTCTTTGATCTGTATGCCGAACGGGAAGACGGCTATAATACAGTGAACATTTTGTATGAGAAAATTGAGGGCGTCTACGGCGTTGCCATCAGTGAAGAGGGCTACGCCGAGCTTTCTGTTGACAGCGTAAAGAAGGAGATGGAAGCCCAGGGATTAGTCGATGTCACATGTACTGTGGATGAGGTCGTTTTCGCAGGAGAGACGCATGCGGCAGTTGTTTTATATGGCAAGCTGTACTATGACACCACTTCGTACGTCGATCTATACGAGAAGCTCGTCTGCATAAAAAATGGAAACTACATGTGCCTTACTACGATCGCGGCCTATGTAGAAGATAATATTGATGAAGTGATGGATCTCTTTTACGCGATCGAAAACTGACAGCTTTCATAATGGCAGCCTTAAAGGGCGGCATGCGGTTAATATGATCAGGACGGAAGTTAAAAAGATAAAAACAGGCCGCCTTGAAATGGCCTTCAGGCAGATGGGAACTCCCGGGACACCGAGGCTCCTCCTCGTTCACGGGAATTTAAGCTCTTCTATATTCTACGTGCCGCTCATGGAACGCCTTAAGGATGAATTTGACATGATAGCGGTCGACCTGAGGCTCTTCGGAGATACCGAAATTGCTCCGGTAGACGCGGCCCGGGGACTCCGGGACTTTTCGGACGACGTGGACGCGTTCGTGGGCGCTGTTGGCTGGGACAGTTTCTCCATGCTTGGCTGGTCAATGGGCGGCGGCATCACGATGCAGTACGCGATAGATCATAGTGATAAGCTTGAGGGGATTATACTCCAGAATCCGGTCCCGCCTTTCGGTCTGGGAGGCTGCTTCGGGGCAGAAGGAAGACTGGCCGACCCTCCGGGGCTTGGCGGCGGCGCCGGTTCCTGCAATAAGCGGATGATCAAGGCGATAGCGGAAAAGGGGGAGAACGGCGGAAGAGAATTCCTTGGCAGAATATACGACCGCCTGTACGTTGAGCCTGCCTTCCGCACCGACCCCGGGGAGAGAGCGGCATACATAGACGGCATGCTTTCCGCAAAGCTTGGCGGGGATAAGTTCCCCGGAGATTACACGCTGACGGACAAGTGGCCGGGTTTTATAGCGGGAGACAGGGGCAATTATAACGCCATGTCGGCCAGGCACCTGGATCTCTCCGCGCTTGCCGATATTGAGGCCAAGCCTCCGATACTCTGGATAAGGGGAAGCGCTGACGTGGTCATATCAGATACCAGTACGAGTGACCCCGGATATCTGGGAAAAAGAGGACGCATCCCCGGCTGGCCGGGAGAGGTAGTATTCCCTCCTCAGCCAATGATCCTGCAGACAAGAACTCTCTTTGAGAAATATAAAGCTAACGGAGGGTACTTCCGCGAAATTCTGATTCCGGGAGGGCACGGCTGCATGATCGATCACCGGGAGGAATTCGTAAAAGCCATTGAGGACTTCATTCCAATGATGAGGGCATAGAACTCGACGAGGACGACATGAGGCCTGCAGCGGCCGCGCTTAGGCGCGGGCCGCTGCAGGCCTCACAGCTTTTTTATCGGCTTTCCCATGAGAGCGAGGTCTCTTCGGATTTCCTTTCCCTCTGCATAAGGCCCATAACGCCGTCCCGGACCGTCATCCCCTCGAAGAGGATGTGGTTTACGGCCTCTATTATCGGAAGGCTGAGCCCGTATTTCTCGCCGAGCTGCAGTCCGGCCTTTGCGGAGTAGACTCCCTCGACTATCATCTGGACTTCCTCCATAGCCTGCTCCATGGTGTATCCCTGTCCCATCAGCTGCCCGGCTTTGCGGTTGCGGCTGTGGACGGAGGCGCAGGTCACGATGAGGTCGCCGAGCCCGCTGAGCCCCAGGAGAGTTTCGGAGGCAGCTCCTGCGGCCTTTCCTATCGCTGCAAGTTCCCTTATGCCGCGGGTTATCAGTGCGGCCTTTGTATTGTCACCGCAGCCCAGTCCGTCGGCCATTCCTGCCGCGAGCGCGATCACGTTCTTCAGAGACCCTCCGAGCCCGATCCCGAGCACGTCGGGGCTTGTGTACACTCGGAAATTGGGGTTCATGAAGGTGTCCTGGATGAATTCGGCAGCAGCCCTACTGTGCGATCCCACGACTATGGTCGTCGGGAGCCTCCTCCCGACTTCCTCGGCGTGGCTTGGGCCTGAGAGGATGGCAGCTTCCGCCTGCGGGATCTCCTCTTTGATTACTTCCGTCATCGGCAGAAGAGAGGATTCCTCGATGCCCTTGGCGACGTCGACGATGAGCTGCCCTTGCGGTACGAGGGGCTTCATCTGCCTGGCGGTGCTCCTGACGAAGGGCGAGGGGACCGCCATGATAATGAGATCCTTATCCCCCACGGCAGCTGCCAGATCGGTCGTGAATTCTGTCGCTTCGGAGAGCTTCACTCCAGGGAGCTTCGAGATATGTTCTCTCTTCTCGGAGAGCATCTTTATTTCGTCTTCAAGCGCAGACCAGACGGTGACTTCATGACCGTTATCCGAGAGGACCGTGCTTAGGGCGACGCCCCAGCTCCCGGCCCCGATGACACAGGCTTTTATCATTATTATCGACCTCCTGGGGCATTGCCCCAACTTTTTTCAGGTAATTCAAAGCAGGTCCCCACGCGGATAGTGCCGGGTGAACACCTGCTTTGTTATTTCAGATATTAATTCAGTCTTCCTTCAGCTTCATGATCAGCTCGCCGGACTGAACGGTAGCGCCGGCCTTCACGAGGATCTCTTCTACGGTGCCGTTAATGCTGGATACAAGGCTGGTCTCCATCTTCATTGCCTCTACTATGGCAACAGGGTCGTTGACCTTTACCTTGTCGCCCTTCTTGACAATGATCTTCGAGACCATTCCGGGTATCGGAGCACCGATCTCTTCGTGATTGTCGGGATCTGCCATGACGACCTTCTTGCTGTCGCTTGAAGCGAAAGGATCGTCCACTGCTACGACACGCCTTGCGCCGTTAAGGGTGAATATAACGTTCCTGGTGCCGTTGTCGTTCCTGTCGCCGAGACCGAGGTACTTGATGACGAGGGTCTTGCCGTCCTCGATGTTGATCTGGTTCGTCTCGCCCATCGCAAGGCCGTTGAAGAATACGTGGCTTCCCATGCGCATGATGTAGCCGTACTCTTTGCGGTGCTTGCAGTAGTTCTCAACTACCTTCGGGTAGAGCAGCCAGGAGATGATCATCTCTTCGCTGGGATCGGAGATGTATTTCTCGAGGGCCTGCCTTGCCTCATCGAAATCAGCCGGAGGAAGGAGCTCGCCCGGCCTGCAGGTGATCGGTTTCTCGCCCTTGAGGACGATCTTCTGGAGGTCTTCGGGGAATCCCCACGAAGGCTGTCCCATCATTCCCTTGAAGTAGGAGACTACCGAATCCGGGAAACTTAAGGTTGCGCCCTTCTCAACGATATTCTCCGGGGTAAGGTTGTTCTGGACCATGAAGATCGCGAGGTCGCCTACCATCTTGGAGGACGGTGTGACCTTGACTATGCCGCCAAGCATGAGGTCGACCTTTTTGTACATTTCCTTGACTTCCTGGAATCTGTGCGCAAGGCCGATGGACTCAACCTGGGGATAGAGATTGGTGTACTGTCCGCCGGGGATCTCGTACTTGTATATATCGGTGACCGGAGCCTTAAGGCCGTGGTCGAAGTTCTTGTACCTGAGCCTTACGTCCTCGTAGTAGTCAGTGAGGTACTGGAGCTGGTCGAGGTCGAATCCGGTGTCGCGTTCCTGACCCTGGAGGGCCGCTACGAAAGCGTTCATGGACGGCTGGCTGGTGAGGTGGGACATTGAGGAAATAGCGGTATCCACGATGTCTACGCCTGCCTCGGTCGCCATCAGCAGGGTCGCGATCTGGTTCGAAGTCGTATCGTGAGTGTGGAGCTGGATCGGGATGCCTATCTCCTGCTTCAGAGTAGATACGAGCTTAGCTGCGGAATAGGGCTTAAGCAGGCCTGCCATATCCTTGATAGCAAGGAAATGAGCGCCGCGCTTCTCAAGCTCTTTCGCCATATTTACATAGTAATTCAGAGTGAACTTGTCGTTCTTCGGATCAAGTATCTCTCCGGTGTAGCAGATAGCGGCTTCGCAGATCTTGTCCTTCTTCAGGACTTCGTCCATTGCGACTTCCATTCCCGGGATCCAGTTCAGGGAGTCGAATATCCTGAAGACGTCGATGCCTGCGTCTGCGGAAAGGTCGATGAACTTGCGGATGACGTTATCCGGATAGTTCATATAGCCGACCGCGTTCGCGCCGCGGAGGAGCATCTGGAAGAGGATGTTCGGGATCTTCTCCCTGAGAAGCCTCAGTCTCTCCCAGGGATTCTCATAGAGGAAGCGGAATGCGGTGTCGAAAGTCGCGCCGCCCCACATTTCAAGTGAGAAGCAGTCCGCGAGGATCTCGCTGGTACCTTCCGCGCCCTTTACCATATCCCTCGTACGCATACGGGTGGAGAGCAGCGACTGGTGCGCGTCACGCATAGTCGTGTCGGTGATGAGGACCTTCTTCTGGGCGAGTACCCAGTCAGCCACTGCCTTCGGGCCCTGGCTGTCAAGCAGCTGCTTGAGGCCGTCCTTCCTGTTGCCGGTGACCGGAGGGAAGCGCGGGATCGCGTACTGGCTGCGCTCTGCGTCAGGATTTGCGACCTGGATATTCGCAATGTACTTAAGGACTCTGGTAGCCCTGTCGCGGGACTCCTCGATCTCGAAGAGCTCGGGGGTCTCGTCTATGAATTTCGTCCAGCATCCGCCGCTCTGGAATACAGGGTGGCTGAGTACGTTGGTAACGAAAGGTATGTTGGTCTTGACGCCGCGGACGTGGACTTCGGAGAGGGCGCGCAGAGCCTTGCTGCAGGCACCCTGGAAGGTTACGTCATGAGCGGTGATCTTCATGAGCAGGGAATCGTAGTAAGGCGATATCTCTGCGCCGCTGGTGGAGCATCCGCTGTCTACACGGATACCGAAACCGCCGGGGTAGTTGAAGGAACTGATCCTGCCGGTGTTCGGGGCGAAATTATTTGCCGGATCCTCTGTGGTAACACGGCACTGGAGAGCGTAGCCGTGCAGGTGCACGTCTTCCTGGCTGTTAATGCCGATGAGCGGGTCGGAGAGTTTATGTCCTTCAGCGATAAGCACCTGCGCGCGCACTATATCGATACCGGTGACCATCTCGGAGACGGTGTGCTCGACCTGTATCCTGGGGTTCATCTCGATGAAATAGTGGTCCCAGGAGGAAGTATCTACAAGGAATTCCACGGTTCCTGCGGAAACGTAGCCTACATGTTTTGAGATCTTGACCGCATCCTCGTAGAGGGCCTGCCTGACTTCGTCCGGAATGGAGAATGCAGGAGAGAACTCGACTACTTTCTGGAAACGGCGCTGCAGCGAGCAGTCACGTTCGCCCAGGTGGACGACGTTGCCGTACTTGTCGCCGAGGATCTGGACCTCAATGTGCTTCGGGTGCTCGACGTATTTCTCGATGAAAATATCGCCGCTGCCGAAAGCGTTGAGGGCTTCGCTCTGCACCATTTCAAAAGTGGTCCTGACTTCATCTTCCGAAACGCATTTGCGCATTCCGCGTCCGCCGCCGCCGGCAGCAGCCTTGAAAATGATTGGGAAGCCGAAGCTCTTTGCGAGTTCAAGCGCCTCGTCGGCGTCCTTAAGCGGCTTCTTGGAGCCGGGGACAGTCTTTACGTTGCATTCGTGGGCGATCCTCTTAGCGGCGAGCTTGTCGCCCATCATGCGGAGGATATCCTCCGTGGGGCCGATGAACTCGATTCCGGCCTCTTTGCACGCCTTTGCGAAATCCGCGTTTTCTGACAGAAATCCGTAGCCCGGATGAATCGCATCGACATGCCTCGACTTCGCGAGCCTGATAATGTCGTCAATGCCGAGATAAGCCCCCAGAGGACTTCCGTGCTCTCCGATGAGGTAAGCCTCGTCCGCGTTTACACGGAAGAGGGAGTCGATGTCTTCCTTCGAGTACATAGCCATGGTATTGATCCCAAGGTCATGGCAGGCCCTGAAAATACGTATGGCTATCTCACCGCGGTTGGCGGCAAGAACCTTGCGGAACTCTGTTTTTCCTTCATTTGACATTTTTCTCTGATCCTTTGCTTTTTTTTGCCGGAGTGCCACAAATAACGCCCCGTCCGCCGTTTCAAGGTACACGCGGCGGATTTTCCATACTGGTTTTGTTATTATAATACTTTTACACGTTAAAGGAAAGACTTATTCGGTTAATTAATATTTTAACAAAGAAAAGCGCCGGGATCGATTATACCGTGGCAAACCGGGCCGCTATATGGTATTATAAAACGGTGGAGGAAGAAAATCATGACAGTGAACATAACAAGCGAGATCGGCAGACTTGAAAAGGTGGTGCTTCACCGCCCGGGAGAAGAGCTCGAGAATCTCGTTCCCGGGGAGCTTGAGAGGCTCCTTTTTGATGATATACCTTATCTCCGGATCGCAAAGGAGGAGCATGACGCGTTTGCCGAGGTCCTTCGGGAAAACGGCGCGCAGGTCATTTACATAGAAGATCTCATGGCGGACGTCCTTAAGGAGGATCCTTCGCTCCGGGAGCCCTTCATCTGCGAGGTGCTGAAGGCTGCGGGGACCTTTGAGAAAGGCTTCGGGCAGGCGGTCTTTGACTACCTTAAAGGCATTCAGGATCCGAAGGAGCTGGTGCTGAGGCTGATCTCCGGGATCAGTTTTGAAGCGCTCTCGCTGACAGGCGCGAATCCCCTCGCGGACCTGGTGAACAGCGGCAGGAGGTATGCCCTGGATCCTGTGCCGAACCTCTATTTTACACGGGACGCCCTTTCCGGGATCGGCCGCGGGGTAAGCCTTTCGAGCATGTATTCGCCGGTCAGGCGCCGCGAGACCATTTTCTGGAAATATATTCTGGAGCACGATCCGATCTTCGCCGGCATCCCGGTATTTTACAATAACGAAAGCCCGTTCTCGATCGAGGGCGGAGACATTCTGAACCTTAATAAGACGACCATTGCGGTCGGGATCTCGGAGAGGACTTCGCCGGAAGCCATTGAGCAGCTCGCAAAGAACCTTTTTGCGAGCGAGGAGTCCGAGATAGAGACGGTGCTGGCGCTCGATATTCCTAATATGAGGTCCTTCATGCACCTTGACACGGTGCTGACTCAGGCCGACAGGGACAAATTTGTGATCCATCCCGGAGTCGCAGGGCTCATAAGGGTCTACAGGATCAGGAGAGGCGCTGAGGGCGGCCTTGAGGTGCGCGAGATCATGAAGCCGCTTGCAGGAGTGCTCGCCGAGACCCTGGGCGTTGACAGGGTATCGATGATCGAGTGCGGCGGAAGCAACCGGATAGCATCAGAAAGAGAGCAGTGGAACGACGGTTCCAATACTCTCTGCATAGCCCCGGGCAAGGTCGTGACTTACGACCGCAATTATGTGACGAACGCGATCCTCCGGGACAACGGTATAGAAGTTTTTGAGATAAAGAGCTCCGAACTCTCAAGAGGGCGCGGAGGCCCGAGGTGCATGAGCATGCCGCTACTCAGAGCGGAAGTTTCCTAGGATTTCACCCAGATTATCGTCTTATAGAGGCGGGTGGTCCTGATCTGCAGATAGGCGGAAGCGATCTGCAGGGCCATGAACAGGATGATCCAGACGATGCCGCTCCTGTCCCAGCCTATGATCATGAAAATGACCTCGGCTGCGGCGGATGCGATGCTGAATACCGTTCCTGCGCGTGCGCGCGCCCCAAGAGGGCTTATGGAAGAGGTGTAGACGTTCCCGCGGACGGGATCGTGCTCGTTCGCGAGGTTATATACCGAAAATATGGTCAGCACTGCGCAGATTATCCCTATGGCGTAGGGCACAATTACATACCAGGCATTCATCATTCCCGGGGCAGGCATGCAGCCGGCAATGATATTAAGCGCGAGGGCTCCGACAGATAATATCCAGAAGAGCTTCAACGCGCTTTTTCTTTGCGGTCCGGCTTCCTCGTCCCAGTGGTAGCGGATCCCGGTATAGCTGTAGCCGCCGCCTGCGGTCTCCTTATAGCTGTTGACCTTTTTCCAGTAATTACTAAAAAGCATATTTCGTATTTCCTGCGTTCTCTGTCAAGATTTCCGGGCCTTGCGCGCCCGTGCCTGCCTTACTGCGGTTTGGTCCTTAGTAAAGAAGGCAGGTAAAGGTGATCATGCCGTCTTCCCAGGAGGCTTTTATCTCGCCGCCGTACCGGCTGCATATGCTGTCCGCGATCGAAAGCCCTATGCCGTAGCCGCCTTTGTCGATGTTGTGGGAGCTGTCTTCGCGGTAAAATCTGTCGAAAAAGAGGTTGTAGTCGACGTCCTTTCCGGCGGCGTATGAATTGGACACCGTGAGGCAGATGCCTTTTTTGCGCTTCCCTGTGGCCTTCAGCCCAACGATTATCCTGCCGTTCTCATCGCAGTATTTGATCGCGTTGTCGACGAGCAGGGTGGTCAGCTGCCTGATCTTGCTGGCATCCGCGGTAATGGTGACGTTCTCTTCTATGTTCCTCTCCAGCGTGATGCCCTTCTGCGCAGCGAGGGATTCGTAAGGAGTAACTGACTCATTCACCGCTTTTCCGGCGTCTATCTCGGAGAGCTCGCTCTTGTCCTCCTGCTCGGCGGACTTGGTGATCATGACCAGGTTCTGGATCAGCCCGTTCATACGGTCGACCTGGTTGAGGGTCGAGGCGGTCCATTCCGAGGGGCCGTTCATGATCTCGGTGAGCTCGGTATTTGCGCGGATGACCGCCAGCGGAGTCTTGAGCTCATGGCTCGCGTTCGTTATGAATTCCTTCTGGCGCCGGTTGTTCTCGATTACCGGCCGGATGATCCTAAGCGACAGGCGCCTGACGATCAGGTAGCTTATGAGGAGCGCGACCAGGCCGATAATGAGCGTGATGGTCAGCAGCCGGCTTCCTGAATTGATCTCCGAGGTGCAGTCGATGAAAGCAACGACCGCGCTTCCGTCCCCGGAGCCCGAATATTCATAGTAGTTCATCCCGTAGCGGCCGTATTTATTTCCACTCTCGATGGCCTTTTCGGCATATTCGATGTACCGGGAGGATACGGAAGTGTTTTCATCGCCGGAACCTATAGAGTCCCCGGTGTAGCCGTAGTAGACCGCAGCAGAAAAAGTCCCGTCGGGACTTTTGGAGACCAGGCAGAAGTGGCGGGACCTGGTCATGAATTCTGAAAACGCCTTTATAAGGCCGGCGTTGTTCGAGAAGGGATCTTCGGTGCCGGATATTACGGATTCAATGTCATCCTGATATTTGATAAGCCCGTCAAGCGTGCGGTGGATGGAGGTCACGTTTATGATCCTTGTCGCGGAGTTCAGGGCAAGCCCGATTATGCCGACGGACAGGATTACAGAGACCATGAAAATAAATATGAACTTTTTGCGTAGAATGTGTATTTCGCGGGTGTTCATGGAGGCTCCTGTTATTCCGGCTGCTTTACAAGTTTGAATGAACCGCCGCGGCTCCCGCTGATGCTTACCGAGGAACCTACGGCCGCGAGTTTGGCCCTGAGATAGGAAATATAGAGCCAGACGGTGTTCTCGTCTGCCTCGGGCTCGGTCTTCCATACCCGCTCAAGGATGTACTGCGTGGTGAGCTCGATGTCCGGATTCATAATGAGGATGTGCATGAGCTCGAATTCCTTGATCGAAAGCCTGACGGAGTTGCCGGAGGACAGAGTGAGGTCGTCGCTTGAGAGATTGATGTCATCGTAGCTGACCTTGTTTCCGCTGAAATCGGTGTAGCGCCTCGTCATGGCGCGCACCCGCGCGAGGAGCTCCTTGATGGCAAAGGGCTTCGGAAGGTAATCGTCAGCTCCCGCGTCAAGTCCTGCGACCCTGTCGTCGATCTCGGCTTTCGCGGTAAGGAGCATTACGGGCGTAAGTATATGGCGCCTCCGGATCTCGGCAAGCACCTCGAGCCCGGTCATTTTCGGCATCATTATGTCAAGGATAATGACGTCGTAGGAATCCTGTATGATGTACCGCAGGGCTTCCTCGCCGTCATAGGCAGTATCCACGGAATAGCCCTCGCGGGTGAGGACCGCGCAGACCGCGCGGTTGAGATCTTTAGTGTCTTCTGCAAGCATTATCTTCATGTCAGATCTCCCATGATCATGTTTCTGATTATCTGCATAGAAAGGTCGGTGGAGGCAAGCTCGTCCGCGCAGCGCTTCAGCTCGTCTGCGATGAGGTCCTGGTTCTCCTTGATGTCTTTCTTGTATTTAAGGTGATGTTCGAGGGCTGCCCAGGTGTCCATCGAGATGGTGCGGAGCTGTATTTCCACATAGTAGCCCGAAGCGGTCTTCAGGATCATGTGGTACGAACGGTAGCCGTTCTTCTTGGCTCTCTTAATATAGTCTTTTTCCTCGGCCACGCAGACGTCGTCGAACTTTTTCAGATAGTCTACCATGGCGTAGACGTCATCGATGAACGCGCAGACTATCCTGATGCCAATAGAGTCATATATTTTGGTGAGAGCGCTCTCGGTCGTCTCGGGAAGCCCCCGGCGCCGGCACTTCTCGCGCATGCTTTCTTCGGATTTGATCCTGCAGAGACAGTGCTCGACGGGATCCATGCCAAGGCGCTCGGACATTGCCTTTCTGGCGTCGCCCACCCTGGACATTATGTCATTCATGACCTTCTTCATTTCAGGAAGATGGTCTCCGTAAATGCTGTTAGTTTCCATCATGCCGCTCCGTTCCGCGAAGGCGGTATGCTCGCCCTGCCACAATGTATTTTTCCAAGAACAAGTATATCACATTTTAAATATATTTGATAGGGGATTAACAAAGTCTCGCCAGCCTTGCAAATAAGCGGATTTTTCTGTAAAATTGTACCTGTGGGCGCAGCCGTTCCGCGCTTCGCCCTTTATGGAATTTTTATTGGCCAAAGCAGCATGTCTGGAGGACATATGGCACGAAAAAAAGCAGGTAAGAAGGGCAAAGTGATCGGCGCCGTGGCAGCGGTCTCCGCAGGAGCCATGGGGCTATTTGGATTTATGACGCGTTTTGCGATCGGGACCAGCCGGAAGGGCACGATGATAGGCACCCTGATCACCAACAGGGAGAAGGAACGCGCCGAGATGGAAGCGAAGGGCGAGGTCGGAGAGCCCTGGGACGAGTATGTGAAGCAGCAGAAAGTCTGGTTCAAAGAGAACGCCGAGTCGCTGTGGCTCACCTCGGAGCATGACGTCAGGATACATGCCTGGAAGATAATGAACCCCGCGTCAGGGCACCGGTACGCGATCGTGTGCCACGGATATTCATCCGCGCCTGTCGAGATGGCCGGGCACTGCAGGAAATTCTATGACCGCGGTTATTCGGTATATGTCCCCGCCGCAAAAGGCCACGAGGAGACCGGCACTAAGATGACCGGAATGGGCTGGGTCGACCGCATCTACCTGATGCAGTGGATCGACGAGATCCTGATGGACGACCCCGAAGCCATGATACTTCTCTACGGAGAGTCCATGGGGGCTGCCTGGGTAATGATGACCTCAGGCGAAGACCTTCCGGAGAACGTGAAATGTGCGGTGGAGGACTGCGGTTATACCTCGGCCTGGGACGAGTTCAAATATCACCTCAAGTCGGATTTCAAGCTCCCGGCCTTCCCCATAATGCATGCGGCAAATGTCATGAGCAAGGTCTTCGGCGGGTTCAGCTTCAAGGAAGCCTCTGCGCTTAAGGCGGTGGCCCGGACGAAACTCCCCATGCTTTTCATTCACGGCGAGAGCGACACATTTGTGCCCTTCGAGATGCTTGAGCCGCTCTGCGAAGCCTACGGCGGTCCTTACAAAGAAAAGATCACCGTCCCGGGCGCGGGACACGTCAGATCCGTCGCCGTTCTTGGGCAGGAATACTGGGACAGAGTGTTTGAATTTACGGACAGATTTATGGTATAATATTTTCGAAAAAATTATGTTTTGGAGGGCAAGGGAGCGTATGTATTATTATAATGACAATCCGAATATCATTATCTTTGAACACCCGCTGTTAAAGCACAAGATCACCCTGATGCGCGACAAGCGTACCGGGACGAATGAATTCAGGAAAATGGTGGAAGAGATAGCGTGCCTGATGGGTTTCGAAGCGCTGAAGGATCTTCCTACACATAATATCGAGGTAGAGACCCCTATAGAGAAGTGCATGTCCCCGATAATCGAGGGCAAGAAGCTTGCGGTCGTTCCCATCCTGAGGGCCGGGCTCGGAATGGTCGAGGGAATCCTTGATCTCGTTCCTTCCGCTAAGGTAGGCCACATCGGGCTCTACAGAGATCCCGTTACCCACGAACCTCATGAATATTACTGCAAACTTCCGTCGGCAATCGACCAGAGGCTTATCGTCGTGACCGATCCCATGCTGGCTACGGGCGGATCAGGAGTTGCAGCCGTCAATTTCATTAAGCAGCACGGCGGAAAGCATATTAAGTTCCTGTCGATAATTGCGGCTCCCGAAGGGATCGAGAGGCTTGCGGCAGCTCATCCGGATATCGAGATCTACTGCGCGCAGGTCGACCGTGAACTCAATGAGAACAAGTATATCTGCCCCGGTCTAGGAGATGCGGGAGACCGTATATTCGGAACAATTTAGCGTTTACTCTTAAAAATTGAATAAAAAGCTGAATAAAGCGCAGCGCGGAGCCATGTCCCACTGCGCTTTTTTTCGTGATGTTTCGCGGGAAATCGACTATATTCGACGTTTTCTGTCATTTTGCGGAGCCCTGCCTGCCGTAATGTGTCGTTTTATTGCGAACTCTTTTAATTGTGCCCTGAGAGATAAGAACTTATACTTTTCGTACGGCTTGCTAAAGGAGAGACATATGGAAAAGATCAAAGTGCTTGTAGTTGATGATGTTGTTGGGATCAGGGACATGCTTATCAGCCTTATTACATCCGACCCGAAACTCGAGGTCGCGGGAGAGGCGGAAGACGGCAGGGCAGCGCTGCAGCTCATAGAGGAGCTAAGGCCTGACGTTATGCTCCTGGATGTGATAATGCCCAGGATGGACGGCCTGGAACTGCTTCAGGAATTGAAAGATATAGGGGTCACGGTGCCGGTCATTATCGTAATATCCGCCGCGGGAGGAGAGAAGGTGGTCGATAAATGCTTCAGGCTCGGAGCCTCCTATTTCATAAAGAAACCTTTTGACGGGGAATCGGTACTCTCGCGGATACATCAGCTTACGGACGGGGAGCGCGGGCCGGAATGGAACGCTGGCGACTCCGGGCACGCGGGACGCACGCTTGGGCCGGTGAAGGGCCAGGGCTTTTATAATTACCATAATCTTGAATCCGACGTCACGGTCATGCTTCAGAAGCTGGGTATACCTCCGCATGTGAAGGGATACCAGTTCCTGAGGGACGGGATCATGATCGCGGTTGAGAACCCCGAGGCGGTCACCGCCGTCACAAAGATGCTCTATCCCACGGTCGCGGCGATGAACCACACCATTCCCGACCGGGTCGAGAGGTCGATCAGGCATGCCGTGAGCATAGCCTGGGAGAAGGACCGCGGGAACGTCATGCTGGATATGTTCAACTACTCGGTTAATAAAAAGAACGGGAGGCCTACCAATGCGGAGCTTATCGCGCTGATCTCGGACAAGATCAGGGTCGAGAGGAGAGCGAAGAGGTATTAGGGCAGGTTTACAGATACCCCTCCGGAATGATATAATTCTTGGCGTAAAAAGGACGCTGCCCGGGTCCCGGGCCTGCTTTTCGGAGGTGTTTTCTGTATGTATGAATGGCTGCGGGGAAAAGGCCCGTTTTTTGAAGAGGCAGGGAAGGTGCGCTGCTCCTCGATAATGATGTGCCTCATCGATACGGAAGACGGCCCGCAGGTCCTCTTTGAAAAGCGCAGCAGCAATGTGCACCAGCCCGGAGACATCAGTTTCCCCGGGGGCGGCAGGGAAAATGGCGAGACCCCGGAAGAGAACGCGGTCCGGGAAACGATGGAGGAGCTCCTGGTCGACCGCTCGCAGATCGACGTGATCGCCTGCCTGGGGACATTTACACGGATGCTGAACGTCCGGCTCGACCTTTTCCTCTGCGAGCTAAAGGATTACGATATGACCTTCGAGCCCGAGGAGGTGGAGGAAGTCTTCACGGTGCCGCTGGAATTCTTCCTCGAGACCGAGCCGCAGGTTTACAATACTGTCGCCGAGGTCCGCCCGGAGGAGGATTTTCCTTTCGGAGACATAGTAGGCGGGCGCAATTACCGCTGGGCAAGGTCCCGCGACAAGGTATATTTCTATTATTATAAAGACCGTGTTATCTGGGGGCTTACGGCAATGGCCATAGTGAGGGCGGTGCCGTTCCTCAAGGGGAGAGGAGAAGCAGATGAAGGATAAAGCCGCGAAGGGCAAAGCAAATATCAAGATAAAGAAGCCGGTGAGCATGAGTGCGGTCATGCAGGGAAAGCCGGTCAAAAAGATCGCAGAATACTATTATTTCCTTGAGCGGGAACTTCCGGTCCGGGAGCTTGTCGATGCGGCTCCTGAGGGGTTCCGCGAGTCAGCGGAGATCTGGACCGAGCTCAATATTGCTGAATTCGTGATGAAGTTCGATTCGCTGATCTTCCAGGATGTGGAGGACGGATTTCCGGACGCAGAGGATCAGGAGTATTTCGAGCAGAACGGTATAAAGGCTAAATACCTGGTGAGCTTTGACGACGGGGACCGGGAGGCAGCACTGGACGTGCTGCGTAGCGTCCTGACAAATCTCGGAGGGAAGATCGCGAGCGATACTGAGGATTTCCTTCCGGAGTACACTGCGGAGAATATTGACGATATCATTTGCTGACAAGATTGACAGGCAGGCAGAGGGCCGGCGGACAAAACGATCCGCCGGCCCTCTGCCTGTTTTTCCGGGAAATAAGGAGCGAGGCTGCCCGGACAGCACCGGTACAGCCTCGCGCGGGCAATGTATGAAAATGTCTGTTCTGTCAGTTAAGGGATTCGATGTAGGCCGCTGCGGCAAGCGCTGCGACCGCGCCGTCCGAAGCCGCGGTGGTAAGCTGCCTTACTTCCTTCGTACGGCAATCGCCTGCAGCGAATATTCCCGGGGTCTTTGTGGTGCAGGTCTCGCCTGCGAAGATGTAGCCTTTGTCGTCAATGTCGACCACATTAGTGTAGCGGGAATTGTCGGGGACCTGGCCCATTGCAACGAAGAGTCCGTCGGTCTCGATGATCCTCTTTTCACCGCTGAGCTTATTGGTGACCTCGACGCCGGTGAGCTTCTCTTCACCGATGATACCAGTCACATTCGAGTTAAGCACGAATTCCACATTTTCCTTTGCGGCGAGCTTCTGCGCGGTCACAGGTGATCCGCGGAACTCGTCGCGCCTGTGGATGACGTAAACCTTGCTGCAGATGTTGGAGAGGAAGAGTGCGTCGTCGAGCGCGGTGTTTCCGCCGCCTGCGATCGCGGTCACCTTCCCGCGGTAGAACATTCCGTCGCAGGTAGCGCAGTAGCTCACGCCTTTTCCCACGAGCCCCGATTCCGGGCCTGCAAGCTCTGCAGACACCATCCCCAGGGTACGGTTCTTCGCGCCGGTCGCGAGGATCACCGACTTCGCCTCGATATCTCCTTCGGAAGTGCGGACTATCTTGAAGCTTCCCTTATCCTCGACGGATACTGCCTGTGCGAACATGAACTTCGCTCCGAGCTCCAGAGCCTGCTCGTAAAGCTTGGTGGAGTAGTCAAATCCTGAGACGTGCATGAGGCCGGGATAGTTCTCGATATCGGGGGTATTGATTATCTGGCCGCCGTAGCTGAGCTCTTCTATCATCAGGGTCGTCTTGCCGGCCCGCTGCCCATAGATCGCAGCGGTCATTCCGGCGGTCCCTGCTCCGATTATAACAATATCAGTCATAGCGATCACGCCTTAACGAGGTCGAGGACCTTTGCCTTGGGAACAACGCCCACGGAGCGGTTTACTTCCTTGCCGTCCTTGAAGACAACGAGGCAGGGGATGCTGGTAACGCCGTACTGCTGGGCGAGTTCCATCTCGTTGTCGACATTTACCTTGCCGACCTTGACTCCGGTGACCTCTTCGGCAACTTCGTCAACGATGGGGCTGAGCATACGGCAGGGGCCGCACCAGGATGCCCAGAAATCTATAAGGACGGTCTCTTTGGATTCAAGTACTTCGCTCTGGAAATTATCTGTGGTAATAGTAACTGCTGCCATTTTTAAATTCCTCCTGTTTTATTAAAAGTTTTAAATGTTATAAAAGTTGCTGCCCGTTTCGAGGGGCTGTCAGCCTTCCGAAGGGGTCTTAAGGATCTTGTAAAGTATGCGGTAGAGCTGGGCGGCATCCTCCGGGTCAAGGTTCATGCAGCCTCCCATCTGCGCGGGGATATCCACGGCTTCGTCTCTAAGAGCGAGCCCTTTTTCGGTAAGCGTGATCACCATCACACGCTCGTCTTCTCTGGAGCGCTCGCGCCTCACAAGGCCCTTGGTCTCGAGCTTCTTCAGCAGGGGAGTGAGGGTCCCGGAATCCAGGTAGAGGCACTCGCCGAGCTCGCTCACGTTGACCGTGTTCCTTTCCCAGAGCACCATCATGGTAATGTACTGCGTATAAGTAAGGTCTATCCTGTCAAGGAAAGGCTTATACTTTCTGACCACTTCCTTCGCGCACGCGTAGAGCGGGAAGCAGAGCTGGTTCTCAATCTTAAGGCATGAATATTTATCCACGGTAATTACTCCTTACGGAATTATCTTGAAGGTAATTATATTGTATGCAATTTAATCGCAAATGTCAATGGGTTTAAAAAAATAATTTTAAAAAGTGGACTGGGGCGAAAAAGTGACAGTGGGTATATAGTATTCGTATGGGTAGGAAAGAGAGGAAACCATGCCAAGCAATAATGCCAAATACACCCCTGAGTTCAGAAAAGAGACCGCGCGATACGTGGTAGAGAGCGGGAAAT
>JAIKVW010000053.1 GCA_024685315.1 Lachnospiraceae bacterium | reverse complement strand
ATGGCGGTCAGCAACGCGGTAAGCGCCCTGAAAGCGGATGGATTTGATATAGAGGCGGTCACCAGGCGCGGATACAGGCTGACAGGCGCTCCGGACAGGCTTGACAGCATTGGGCTGGGAGCCTTCCTGCCTGCCGAACGCCTGAAGAACCTGACCTGCCTTGATACGGTCGATTCCACTAATCTTAAGCTCCGCGCGCTTGCCTCTTCCGGAGCGGGCGACAGGCATGCCTTGATCGCGGGAGAGCAGACCGGAGGGCGCGGAAGGCAGGGAAGAAGCTTTTCCTCCCCGAAGGACAAAGGGATCTACCTTTCGGTGCTTTTCCGGCCGGAAAACGGACCTGCGATAATCTCTGCGAATGACGTCCCGATGATCACAGCCTGGACCGCCGTTGCCGTCTGCCGGGCGATAGAGCGTGTAAGCAAGGCGAGGCCGGAGATCAAGTGGGTGAATGACCTCCTGATGAACAGGAAGAAGATCTGCGGGATCCTTTCGGAGCTTTCCTTTGAGGCCGAAAGCTTCAGTGTGCAGTATGTAATTATCGGGATAGGAGTGAACGTCTCCGAGACGCCGGAGGATTTCCCCGAGGAGATCCGTGAAATTGCTTCATCCATAGAACAGGAGACCGGCAGGAGCGTATCCAGGGCAGAGCTTGCGGCGGCCATGATAGAAGAGCTCGACAGTATGCTGGACGATTTCCCTGAGAAAAAAAGAGAATACCTTGAAGAGTACCGCAGCAGCTGTATTTCTGCGGGCCGCGAGGTCTTATTTGATCTTAGAGGGACCCGGATGAGGGGCCGGGCGCTTGCGGTAAACGATGATTTTTCTCTGTCCATCAGGACCGCGGATGGAAATATTGTAAACTTATCCCAGGGCGAAGCGAGCGTGAGAGGGCTTTACGGGTACACCTAAGCCCGAAGCGCCGCGCATATCGTGAAGGCCTTTGCGGGCCCGGAGCGTAAATTTTTACGGCTTTTGGGCTTGTCAGAGGCCTTCATTTACTGTTATAGTAAAGGGTAGCGAATATTATAATGAAAGAGAGGTGAACCAGCGTGGATAATTGTGATAGTTGCGGGCGAACGTGTGATGCGAAGCCTTCTGCGGACCCGGTGCCCATATGCTGGTTTGCCGGCTGTTCACATAGTTCTGTAAGATGACTTCGTTTTCATGTTCCAGAAGCAGTACCACTTTCTATTCAGAAATGGGATAAGCATGGAAAATGAGAAAAAGGATATTCTACTGGATGAGAACCCTGATATCTCAGAGGCTGAGCTTCCTGCGCAGCCTGACTATGAGGGAGAGATCCTGACCGCCATCCGGTCCGACACTTCCCCGCGTAAACTTCGGGAATTTCTTGATAATTACCACGAAAACGACATAGCAGAGGTAATGCCTGAGCTCACCGCGAACGAGCGCAGGAAGCTTTACCGCGTCCTTGATACGGAAATGCTCTCATCCATCATAGAGCATCTGGACGAGGAGGATGCCGGTTCCTGCCTTAACGAGATGGACCTTCACCGGGCGGCCGCCGTCATTTCCGAGACGGAGACCGATACCGCGCTCGCGGTCCTTCGCACGATCCAGAAGGACAAGAGGGCCCTGATCATTGAGCTCATGGACTCCGGATCCAAGCGCGACCTCACGATGATCGCCTCCTTCGACGAGGACGAGATCGGAAGCAAGATGACCACCAACTGCATAATCCTCCACAGGGACATTTCTGTAAAGGAGGCCATGAGCGAGCTGGTGGCGCAGGCCGGGGAGAATGACAATATCTCGACGCTTTTCGTCGTTGACGAGACCGGTTCCTTCTATGGGGCCATCGACCTCAAGGAGCTAATTATAGCGCGTCAGACAACGGATCTCGAAGAACTGATAATGACCTCGTTCCCGTATGTTTACGGCAACGAAGATATCGATGAATGTATCGAAAAACTGAAGGACTACTCCGAGGATTTCATACCTGTCCTGGACATCAATAACAGGATACTCGGAGTCATCACATCCCAGAACATCGTCCAGATCGTCGATGAAGAGATGGGCGAGGACTACGCAAGGCTGGCAGGTCTTACCGCAGAGGAAGATCTGGAAGAACCCTTGAAGATGAGCCTCAGGAAGCGCATGCCCTGGCTGATAGTCCTGCTGGGACTCGGACTTGTGGTATCGACTGTGGTCGGACAGTATGAGGAAGTCGTCGCGGAACTCACGATCATAATGGCGTTCCAGTCGCTGATCCTCGATATGTCCGGTAACGTCGGAACACAGTCGCTGGCTGTAACGATCCGTGTGCTGATGGATGAGCACCTGACAGGAGGCGAAAAACTCCGTCTGTTCTTTAAGGAGCTGCGCGTCGGCGTCTGCGACGGTATAATCATGGGCGCCCTGTCGTGTGTATTCGTCGGAGTATATATTTACATGGCAAAGGGCAAGCCGATCGATTTCGCTTTCGCAGTCTCCGGCTGCCTCGGGATATCAATGCTCGTCGCAATGATCATTTCGAGCTCAATGGGAACGCTGATCCCTATGTTTTTCCGGAAGATCCACGTGGATCCCGCAGTAGCTTCCGGACCGCTGATCACCACCACCAACGACCTTATCGCGGTCGTTACCTACTACAGCATCTGCAGGCTGCTGCTGATCAACATCATGCACCTCACCGGATGAAGATAATTAAATTTTTTAACCGCACCCTCCTTGCCGGGAATCCCGCAGGGAGGCATTTTTTTGCTCGCAAAGCACCGAAACTATACTTTTGTGTAGGTTCATAATTTCTGCTTTTTGATATTATGTTTTTTGGTAATAATGCCAGACTATGTGGTAATATTAATACAAATGTGTATCATGTACTCATCAATATCAGGAGGTATTGGCTAATGAAACTTAGAAACACCACAGCGAAGAAGGTAATTTCTTTCTTGCTGGCTGCCAGCATGGCAGTTACCATGGTCCCTTCGAGCGCATTTGCGGCGGAGAACGGGACCGAAGCTATCGGGACCGAAGCGCTTGAGGCCGAGCTCGTCGAGGCCGAGGCAGTCGAGACCGAAGCAGTTGAAGCAGAGCTCGTCGAGACCGAAGCGCTCGAGACTGAGGCTGTTGAGACTGAGGCCGTTGAAACAGAGGCCGTCGAGGCCGATGCTATTGAGACCGAGGCGGTCGAAACAGAGGCATCTGTGACCGAGGCTCCCGAGACGGAAGAGCCTGTTCCGGAGCTTGTTGTCCCGGAAGACACCGCGGCCCAGCCTGAAGCAGTGATACCGGCTGATACTCAGGATACTGCAAATGCCTGGGATGACGCCGAGGAGCTTGTGCCCTATCAGGACACCGTGGCTCATATCACCACCGCGGGGCAGAATGTATACTTTAAATACACTGTTCCTGAAGGAATGGGCGGAACATATTGGTTCTATTCGACCTCTGATATGGATACATACGGGTACCTGTACCTTCTGGTGGATGGCTCACTTAGTAATGTCACCTCTAATGACGATGGAGGAGAGGGTACCAATTTCCGCATAGACTATGAACTTACCGAAGGGAACACTTACTATTACATGGTAAGGTTTTATTCCAGCGACAACACCGGGGATATACCCGTCAAGTTCTATGCTGTTCCGAGCTCAGTAGTTTCTATATCTGCCGTCCTTCCCGATACGGTTTTTGTTGCCGATATCAACGACTTCCAGATTGGAACGGACGCGAAGGTGACGCTTGCTTATAATACCGGTTTTTCCCTGGACCATTATGTTTCCCATAGCAGTGAGGATAATGATGGATTCGGGAATTACATTTCCTATGAGGTTTATTACACTGACGACTCCGGAGAAGAAGTAACTGAAAGTGGAAAGTCTATAACACATCTGGGCGCCGGGACCGTTGGGATCCGCTTTTTCGTTGACTCAGACCAGGACAGCGAATGGGATGAAGGAGAAGTCTGTACCGACAGGTACGAGGTAACTGTCCAGTCTGACCCTGCTATGCTGCCCGAACTCTCGGCGGAAGAGACATCATTTACCCACAGGGCTACCGGATGGTATTTCTATTCATTTACCCCGGACACGGACGGAACATACGCGCTGAAGGTTTCCGGGTACAGCGGGCTTTCCGCTGACCTGGTGAATTACTATTATGACGACGGCCGGTATTATATGACTGTTTACAGCGATAACAGAGGCAACTATGCCCTCACCGGCGGAGTGACTTATTATTTCAGGCTTTATCTTAGTAATTCAAACCAGAATGAAGTAAACGCCGCTATATCCATTCAGGAAGTCCCGGAAATAACCGGCCTCTCCCTGACCCTTGCCCAGACAGATTATGTTGAAGGCTTCAGCGGATATGTATTCGATGGAAGCGTCCTTAATGTGACTTATTCCAACGGGACATCCGAGGAGATCAAAGGGTTTAGGGATGGAAACACCGGAACATATAATGATACCTTCTATATGAAGATACTTACTGAGGAAGGTTATGAGTACGGTACTGCCGATGACTCCCTCGATGAAGGCAGCTACCAGGTGGTGGTAATTACCGATTATGATGGTGACGGTGAATGGGTTTATGATGAAGAGTCCGGCAGGAATATTCCGGATCCGGATGATCCTGTCTCCAACGCTGTCGGGATCAGGGTGGTGAAGCCTGCGGATGAAGACTTTATCCCGGAAGTGAGTGAAAATTCCCGCACGGATGTATTCCCTTATGGCGTGGGATCATTCATGCGTTATTATTCATTTACCCCCGAGGAGTCCGGGAAGTACCTTTTTGCGTATACAACTGATCTTTCTGTTTCTTTATACGACATCTTCAGCTGTGACGCGGATGGAAACCACACTTCTGTAAATTATGATTATTACGGGACGGATGAAAACGGAGAAGCAACCGTCAGCGCCTTTCTCTCCGCAGGCGTGAAGTACTATTTCCAATTCCAGCTGACATTTGAAACGGAAGATTCTGATGGCGCATTTACCATACGTGAAGAGGAAATGCTCAGCGTATCCGGGATCGCGGCCGTTCCTTCAAAGACGAGCTTTGTTGAGAAACTCGAAGCTTATTATATTGGAAGTTACGGAGATCTGACCGTTACCTTTAATGACGGCGGCACTCAGGATTACATCAGCTATTCTTCCTCGTACTATTATGTTTCCCGTAATGACGAGGGGTTCCGTATCCGATATACCGTTACCGATGAGGAAGGCGTGAATTACGGTATATCCACCAGCCTCGATCCGGGAACCTATACGATCATCTGGTATTGGGATGCAGATGAGGATGGGAACTTTGATGACGGTGAGATACAGTCGGATCCTGTCACGGTAGAGGTAGTGGCGATTGCTGACGCAGAGTTTCCGGAACTGACTATAGGTTCCAATGACTTCTATAATACGAGCGAGACAGCAAAGCATTACTTCTATACTTTTACTCCGGATGAACTGGGCAGGTATCATTTCTCGTGTTCGACAAACAGCGGTTCAGATGGATATTTCTATGTTTATTCCGTCGTATACTTTGATGAAGACGGCAACAGGACAGCGGTAGGGGGGAGCCCTTATAAGCTGACCCCCGGAACCACTTATTATGTTGATGTCTACGGTTATGACGGTGCATCGGAAGGCACTATTACGGTAGTAGAAAAACCTTTTATAGACGGGATAACCATTACCGCGCCCCAGCAGCAGAAGATCGCGGGCGTTAACAGCTCATATATCGCGGCAGGGACTGTTGTGACCGTAAGCTATTCAGACGGCAGCGAAGTAGTAAAGACCTGCGGCAGGTACGACAACGTATATACTGATGATTATAATGACTATATATACGCAAGAGTAAAGGATGCAGACGGCAACACCTGCAGTTCCTATAACTCACTCTCTGAAGGGACATACTACATCTCGTTCTACTGCTATGCAAGCGCGACCGAAGCAGGCGCCGAGATCGAGTCGGATCCTGTTGAAGTTACCGTAATTCCGATAACTGAAGCTGATTTTCCTGAGCTCGTTCCCGGAGAGACAGTTACCGCTTCAATAGGTTCAGGCGGATATGTCCAGTATTACACTTTTACCGTTCCTGAAGACGGGGCGGGCAGGTATGTTATCGAATCACTGGCAACCACTTACAGCACGCCGTTAGTGACGCTCTATGTGCTGGATGAGAGCGGAAACCTTTCCGAGATCGATTCAGACAGCTACAGCGGTCAGACTTACAACAATTTCAGACTTACTTCCGAGCTGGAAGCAGGGAATAAATACTTCTATGCGGTAAGGTGGAACAATAGCTCACAGACCGGAGATATCCCTGTTTCATTTACAAGAATTCCGAACGTTCAGTCACTGACTGTTACCCCTCCAGAGGGAGTTAAGTACGTTCAGTATGTAAATGACGATTATATCGGAAGAGGAGCCGTGGCAGCGGTTACCTATGATGATGGAACAGTGCTTGAAGCTGCTTTTATGCGCAGCGATCAGTCAAGCTATGCCGCTACTTCTCTCGGAGACCGTATAAGCTACTATATCACTGACCCCGATGGGAACAGACTTTATCCATATGAAACCGTTCCCGTAGGAGAAAACACCGTAACCTTCTTCTTCGATGCAGACAATGACGGCGTTTTTGATGAAGAAACGGAGACGGTGACGGCCGCGCCATATACCATAACCATGCTTGCAATAGAGGATGCGGATTATCCGGAATTATATGCGGATGTAAATAACTACGCATACTTCACGAAGGAGGAGTGTGAAGAGACATTCACCTTCACGCCTGAATCGTCCGGAAGATACAAGTTCGAAGTATCTAACAATAATTTCGGAGCAGGCCTTCACTCGCCGTTCTACATTACGGAGGATGGTGAGCAGCAGTATTTCTCCGGAAATGGGTGGACGTATGATCTGGAAGCAGGAAGGACGTACTATTATACCTTTGTAGCTGATTTTTATGAAGATGATGTTGAATCCGGGTCAATGATAATCAGGATCACCCCGGTTCCTTACGTATCTTCACTTAGCGCAGCAGCGCCTGAAAGTGATATAGTCTACGGCATTAACAACAGCTATACGACAAGACTGTCTTCCCTTACGATCGCATACAGCGACGGTACCTCGGAGACAGTACATCCCAATGATTATTATGCATACGGAGAGTATGGGGACTACTTCAGCGTTCATATTTATACGATGTCTGAAGGAAAGGTAGTAGGGACGTATTATTACTACAGTACTCTGCCTGAGGGTGATTACAGGGTCGTATTCATATATGACACAAATAATGACGGGTCAGCTGATAATGACCAGGACGGGCTGCCGGACACCGAAGGTGATCTCTACGCTTACTATGACTTTACAGTAAAGCCGGTTGAGGAGGCTTCCTTCCCTGCACTCAGCATCGGAAGCAATCCGAAGACCTTTTCCGTAAGCGACGCAGTGTATTACTTCACCTTTACTCCGGAGGTCACGGGGCGTTACTCGATCAGCGGCTCCTACTACGGTGATAATTATGAGATAAACAGGAACAATTTCTTCTCTGTCAGCAGCAGCGGAGGAAAGCAGTATGTATATCCCAACAACGGAAGCTACAACCTGATAGCAGGCACTGTGTACTATCTGCCTTACAGTTTTTACAGCGGTGATATCTCGGCGGTATCCTATGATATACAGATAGAAAAGCTGCCTGATGTGACTTCTATCAGCGTGGTTCCTTCCAGAACGGAGTTCCTTGCGGTGCACGATTCTGACTATGTCGGATCCGGAGCAGCTGTTACGATCACCTATGACAATGGGGATCAGTATACTGCTTCCTGTGAGACCGCTTATGCCTCCGGGATGCATTCGGACTATATCTACTACAGGGCAGTGAACACAAATACTTCCGACGTGACCGTATATGGTCCTGACGATGTGCTTGAGGCGGGCACCTATAATGTGACCTTCTACTGGACCAGTTCTGACGGATCAGAGATCACTTCGCAGCCTTACACGATCACGGTCCTGTCCGCGGACGGCTATGATTTCGGAGAGCTGCAGGAAGGCGAGAATGAGATATCCGCCAATGAAGGAGCTATCGAAGGAAGGATCGACGTTACCGCCGCTCTGAAACCCGTATCGATCACTGTAACTCCGCAGTACACGGCTTTAAATACCAGTCAGGAAACCTCCTATATCGGAAGGTATTCTTCTCTTCAGGTCGTGTATGAGGGAGAAGAAGCCGGAAGTTACTATAGTATGAATTACAGCAGCGGAACCGGACGTTACGGCGAAGTTTACAGATTCTTTGTAACGGATTCAGAGGGCAGCCTTCTGAACAATAATGCGAGCCTTGGCGCCGGGACATATAATGTTACGGTATATCAGGATCTTGATAATTCCGGTACTTATGAGGAAGGAGAGCTCTGCGCGGAACCTTATCAGGTAATCATTACGGATTATGAACCGGTTAATCCTGATAATGTACAGGAGATCGTGCCCGATACGGTATACACTGCCGAGATCACGGCTGCAGGATCGTATGCTTATTACAAGTACACCGTTCCCGAAGGGGCCGAAGGAACTTACTTCTTCTACTCCTCCTACAAAGACGGCGTTTACTATGATACATACGGATATGTTTATTCCTACAGAGACGGAAGCGGATTGATACAGCTTGCCAGTGACGACGACTCCGGCGAAGGGAATAACTTCTCTGTATCATACTATCTTGAAGCAGGGAATACTTATTACTTCGGCGCCCGCATGTACAGCTCCGGTAATACAGGAAGCTTCAATGTGACGCTGATTAAGGCAAAAGAGATAGTCTCTGTCTCTGCTGCTCCCGCTGCCACAAGCTTTACGGCATATATTGACTCAAGATATACAGGCCAGGGTACGGTCCTCACAGTAACCTACGAGGATGGTTCTCAGGAAGAGATCACCGCAGGGGCAAGTTCCGCAAGGACAAGCTACGGGAATTATTTCTATTACACAATTGTCGACAAAGACGATGAGAGCAGGACTTATCCCTACAGTGAGTACCTCGCTCCCGGCACATACAAAGTGGTATTCTATAACAATGCTTCAAACGGCTCCGGCTACAGTTCCGCTGTGATCAAAGCCGAAGCATACGAGATCACGGTGCTTAGCCCCGAGGAGGCCGGGCTCGAAGAACTTGAGCTCGGAGATAACACTATGAGCTTCACCGGGACAAGCGGCGCTACGCTTATACGCGGATACACATTTACGCCGGAAGAGGACGGATCATATCGTTTCAGAGGGCAGAACAACGTTAACGGATATAATTATGTATACAGCATTATGTATCTGGATTCCGATGATAATGCCGTATCAGTGTCCGGAAGTCCCTATGAGCTGAAAGCCGGGACCACCTACTATGTGATCGTAAACTGCGATCTGTATTCATCCTACGCATCATTAACGCTGAACATAACGAAGATATCCAAAGCAGTGAAACTCGAGGCGGTACCGGGGACTACGACATTCGTGGAATATATTAATTCCAATTATCTTGGATCCGGAGCCACGGTCAAGATCTACTATGAGGACGGCACTACTTATGAGGCGATCTGCGGATCGACAGGAGTTTATGGGCAGTATGGTGAATACATCAGCTACAGGATGGACAATCCGGATGCGCCGTATTCCGAGACCCGCATCTTCACCTTCGTTCCGGAAACAGACGGAAGATACAGCTTCAGCAGCCTTTGCACCGAGCCTTTTGCCATGATCAGCATTGGAAGAGTGTATACCATTACGGAAAGCGGAAGCAAGGAAGTTTATTATTCCTCAAATGGTTACTACGATCTCAAGGCCGGAACGACATACTATGTCAAAGCAAATGTGAGCACGGTATCGTCTGTATATCCCAATGGGAGGTACTACCCCGCAGGGATTTATAACGTGGTCTTCTATTATGATGGCAGTGAAGCGCTCGTGGAGGCGGAGCCGATTTCTGTAGAGGTAATAGCTCTTGCTGACATGTCGTATCAGGAGCTGCATCTGGGGGACAACGATGTGAGGTTCACTGTAGCAGAGAGCTACTGCACTTTTACGCCCGAGGAGAGCGGCAGATACCTGTTTACCTTTACGAGCAGCGACAGCGGTTCTTCATGGGGCACCGGAAGCGTATTTAGTATCAGCGACTCAGGAGAGCGCAGTTACGTATACTGGTCTAACGGCAAATTAAGTTTTGAAGCCGGAACTACTTACTACATCCCGTTCAGAGGTTATGATACGGGGGATGTCGAGCTGACGGTCAACATACAGCTTGTGCCTGATCTTGTTTCGATAGAAGCTTCACTGTCTAAGACAAGCTTTGCATCCGGAACTCTGGGATACGAGATCGGCGAAGGCGCTCAGGTGACGTTTACTTACAGTAATGGCGAGACAGACACGGTCACGGCTGAAAAATACGGATTCCAGGGCGGATATGGCGCAGGAAGCATCCCGGCCCTTACGGCAGATGTTTCTGCGGGTACAGCAGACGATACGTATTATTACTATGAGACCATGGCCGTGAGCAAGTATAATGACTACGCGTACTATTACATCGAATCCGGCGACACGAGATACTCCCATATGTCGGTGCTTCCGGATGGCAGCTATGAAATCACTTTCTACTGCGATACTGAGCGTGACGGACTGGATGAAGAGGATCAGTATTCAGGTCCGTTCACGGTTACCGTAAGCTCTGATGCCGGCGTGCTTGCCCAGCAGATAGTGCTCAGCGACGCCGAGGTAGTTGCAGGGAAGACGCTCACCATGAGCGCTACGGTGCTTCCGGAAAACGCTGAAGACAAGACCGTCGTATGGTCGCTCGAGAACTACCACGACGATACCTACAATATCGACAGGGCGACGATCAATTCCAAGACCGGCCTTCTTACAGCGAAATCCGCAGGAAACGTGACGGTAGTGGCAAGGACTTCTGACGGAAGGATAGCCGCGAAGTGCAATGTGAAGATCCTCTTCCAGGATATGACTAACAAGTCGAGCCCGTTCTACAAGGCAATATACTGGGCAGTAGATGAGGGTATCACCTACGGCGTGCAGGATAAGTCAGGTTACTTCCTGATATTTGGTCAGGAAAGGACCTGCACGCGCGCTCAGATGGTGACCTTCCTCTGGAGACTTGCGGGTGAACCGGAACCCACCGGAAACAGCGACATCACCTTCACAGACGTAACTGAGAAAGATGCCAATAAGTATTACTACAAGCCGGTACTCTGGGCAGCAGAAGAAGGAATCACTGTAGGAACAAAGCAGAAGGACGGAACCTACCTCTTCAAGCCTCAGGATCCTTGCCTGCGCCGCCAGGCGGTGATGTTCCTGTGGAGACTGGCAGGAGAGCCGAAGGAGACTATTACGGTTGATCCGTTTGACGATGTTCCTGAGTATGTAAACGGGAAGAAGAACGTTTGGTACGATCCTATTATGTGGGCAGCTCAGCATAACATCACCACGGGTGTGATCGGAGCAGGTACGCGAACCTTCAACGAAGGCGGGCTCTGCCTGCGCCGCCAGATCGTTACCTTCCTCTACAGGTACGCGAACCCTGACTGGAATAAAGAGTAGGGCGGCTAATGTTAAGTCTAGCAGGTCCCGGAGCCTCTATAAGGCCCCGGGACCGCATTGATATACTTTTCAACTTAAGGAAGGACTGTCGAAACGGCTTGCAGGGCATCAAAAAAAGGGATGCCCTGCAAGCCGTTTCGCGTATAAAGATATATCGGCACATTTTTATACGACTTTTGTCTGATCCTCAAGGGCAGAAGCATAAACTGCGCATAATCATATTACGAAGCTAAATATACTTGCGCATAATTTGAAATGATTGTATAATGCGCGCATAATCAAAGAATATGCTGCTCATATACTTGCGTATAATCTAACTTTTTTTGAATGACGAGGTTAGGCAGATGATATTTAAGAGGAAAATATATTCAAAATTATTAGATTGGAAGAAAGAGTGCCATGGGACAAAAGCTCTCTTGATCGAAGGGGCAAGGCGAATCGGCAAATCTACTATATGCGAAGAGTTTGGTAAAAATGAATACTCCTCATACCTGATTATAGACTTCGCGAAAAGAGATGATGATGTTAAGGAATATTTTAGGCGTTATTTGAATGACCTGAATACGTTTTTTATGCTGCTTGGTACACATTATGGGATAAAGCTGCATAATCGTGATACGCTCATCATTTTTGATGAAGTACAAAAGTTTCCTGAAGCAAGGGAGGCAATCAAATATCTGGTAGCCGATGGCAGATATGATTATATAGAGACGGGTTCGCTGATCTCTATCAAGGAGAATGTGAAAGACATAGTGATACCTTCAGAAGAACGAAGCATAAAAATGTATCCTATGGATTTCGAAGAATTTGCTTGGGCTCTAGGAGAAGAGCAGCTTGTGGAATATATCAAGAATTGTTTTCAGAAAAAAGAGCCTCTTGAGAGGAGCATTCATAATAAGGCAATGATGGTGTTCAAACAGTATATGCTGGTTGGAGGGATGCCTAAACCAGTAGTGCTGTTTGTAACGGGAGGTAAGGATTTTAGCCAGGTTGATGCCGAGAAGAGGGAGATCCTTAACCTTTATCGTAACGATATAATGAAGATTCATTCTCAGTACAGAAGCAAGGTTCTGGCTATATTTGATCAAATACCGGGACTTTTGTCTAAGCATGTAAAGAGAGTCGTTTTCAAAGACATACAGGAAGGCAGCTTTTCGGATCAGTATAGTGATGCTTTTTTTTGGTTGGACGATTCAATGATCTGTAATGAGTGCTTCCTGACAAATGATCCCCAGGCGGGGTTATCGATAAATGAGGAAAGAACGTATGTTAAATGTTATATGGGTGATACGGGGTTGCTGCTGAGTCATGCCTTTGATGAAAATGAACTCCTTGAAGATGCTGTATACAGCCAGATATTAAATGATAGATTATCGCTTAATGAAGGCATGCTATATGAGAATGTTATAGCGCAGATGCTTGTCGCAAATGGTCACAAACTTTATTTTTATACGCATTATTCCCGGGAAAAGCACCGTAATGATATGGAGATCGACTTCATAATCTCTAACAATAGCAAACTTAAATACAGAATGTTTCCGGTAGAGGTCAAATCCGGGAACAGATATACAGCTGCTTCTCTAATAAGATTTAATGGAATATATAAAAACCGGATTGGTGAGAGTTATATAGTTCATCCACGCAATCTTATTGTAAAAGAGGATATAATCTGTATTCCGCCGTATATGGTTATGTGCATGTAATGAGGATGGAATATTGGGCAGTAAGAAACCCTCTATTGCATTTCGGCTTCCCATTGTGAGATAATCATACACAAGTATTAACGGAAGGAAATCAGCAATTAATATGTACAGAATCACCTCAAGACTTTTAATATATGCCAACATGCCTGAGGACAGCGTGCTCATGCAGCTGTCGGATATTTTCAGACAGAGCGATGAGGGGACGCAGCCGGACGACGTTCTGGTAACCCGTATATATTCGCAGATCAAGCACATCCTTGAGATCGGCACCGACTACGGCTTCGACAATAACCTCTGGCACAATTACCTGACCTTCGTGCTGCTGACCCAGGAGAACCCCTTCAGCCTTACCGCGGAGAAGGTGGGGGCCAGCGTGGGTACGGTCAATACCTTTGCCAGAAGCGATTACCGTGCCTTCATGGATCTTTTCCATTTTGACTTCAATCCGATCGAGAAGAAGCTGGGGATCAACTGCTTTTCGCTCATCACCAATTACCAGTCAATCTCCAAAAAGGACCAGATCTACAATAAGAACGTGAGCGAGAAGGTGCGGGCGCTTTCGCTGCGCCTAGGGCAGGCCATGGATGAAAATGAGTTCTTTGACCTTGTCACCGGCTTCTACAAGGCCTACGGCGTCGGCATGTTCGGGCTCAATAAGGCCTTCAGGATCAGCCGCGGCCTGGACGGGAATATCAGATATCTCCCGATAAACAACATGGACACGGTGACGCTCGACGACCTGATTGGCTACGAGATCCAGAAGCAGAAGCTGGTAGAGAACACAGAGGCCTTCGTGAACGGCCGCAAGGCCAACAACTGCCTGCTCTACGGTGACAGCGGCACCGGCAAATCCACCAGCATCAAGGCGATCGTAAATGCCTACTACGACCAGGGGCTCCGCATGATCGAGATCTACAAGCACCAGTTCAAGGACCTTTCCGCGGTGATCGCGGGGATCAAGAACCGCAACTACCGCTTCATCATTTACATGGACGATCTCTCATTTGAGCCTGAGGAAGTGGAGTACAAGTTCCTGAAGGCGGTGATCGAGGGCGGCGTTGAGACCAAGCCTGAAAATGTGCTGATCTATGCGACTTCGAACCGCAGGCACCTGATCCGCGAGAACTGGAACGACAGGAACGACATGGAGTACGAGCAGGATCTCCACCGCTCGGACACCATGGAGGAGAAGCTCTCGCTCGTGAGCCGTTTCGGCGTGCAGATCAGCTACACCAAGCCGCAGAAGAAGCAGTTCAATACTATCGTGATCGCGCTCGCGAGACGCGCGGGGATAAGCCCGGAGACCATAAGCGACGAGGAGCTCTGCGCGAAGGCAAATATGTGGGAGCTTTCTCACGGCGGCACCTCCGGAAGGACCGCGCAGCAGTTCGTGGACTACCTTTGCGGAACTTTGCGGCTGCAGGGCTGATGACTGCGCAAACGGAATTTGTGAAATAGATCAAATACAGGAGATAAACTATAAATGAATAAATTCGCAGAGAGAGTTGAGCTTCTTAGAAGCCGCATGAAAGAGGAAAAAGTTGACGAGTACATTATAGGCACCGAGGATTTCCACTGCTCAGAGTACGTGGGAGATTTCTTTAAATGCCGCGCTTATGTGAGCGGGTTTACAGGTTCCGCCGGTACGCTCGTCGTCAGGCAGGATTTCGCGGGCCTCTGGACCGACGGAAGGTATTTCCTGCAGGCAGGGCAGCAGCTTGAGGGCTCAGGAATAGAGCTTATGAAGATGCATGAGCCCGGAGTTCCCGAGCTGGAGGATTTTGTGGCAGATTCCGTAAAGCCCGGCGAGTGTCTGGGATTCGACGGCAGGTGCATGAACGCGCGCGTAGGCCGCAGGTACAGGGATATACTTACCGCAAAGGGCGCGCGCGTCCGCGGCGATCTTGACCTCGTTGGGGATATCTGGGCAGACAGGCCGGAGATTTCAAAGGAGCCTGCCTGGGTGCTGGACGTAAAGTACGCCGGCAAGTCCCGCGAGCAGAAGATCGCGGAGCTGCGGGAGACCATGGAAAAGGCCGGCGCGGACATATTTATCATGTCAGCCCTGGCGGACAACTGCTGGCTGCTCAACATCCGCGGAAATGATATCCAGGACACCCCGGTCCTGCTTTCAAATGTGATCGTAACCAAGGATACCGTAACGCTTTACGCGCTCTACGGCACGATGAGCGATGAGATACTCACGGAGCTTGCTTATTCAGGCGTCGCAGCACGCGACTACTGGATGTTCTACGAGGACATTAAGACCCTGCCTGCGGGCAAGTGCGCAGCCTATGATCCCGCAAACACCAATTTCAGGGTGGAAGAGTCCTTCCCGGCAGGCCTCAGGATCATGGAAGTGCCGAACGCGCGCTTTATCCCCAAGGCAATTAAGAACCCGGTCGAGGTCGGGAATATCAAGAAAGCTCATCTGAAGGACGGAGTGGCGCTCACGAAGTTCATGTACTGGCTGAAGAAATGCGGATGCAGGATGGACGACGGCTCTCCGCTTACCGAGATCAGCGCCGCACAGAAGATGGAGTCATTCCGCAAAGAGCAGGAAGGCTACATTGAGCCTAGCTTCGAGCCGATAAGCGGATACGCGGAGCACGGGGCGATCGTTCACTATTCGGCAACCCCGGAGACCAATGCTGAAGTTCAGCCGAAAGGCCTTCTGCTTATGGACACCGGCGCGCAGTACTATGAAGGCACCACCGACATCACCAGGACCTTTGTCATGGGGCCGCTGACCGACTACGAGAAGACGATGTTCACCCAGGTGCTCAAGGGCCACCTTAACCTCCTCGGCGCGCGTTTCCTCTACGGCTGCACCGGACAGAACCTCGATTATCTTGCCCGCGAGCCGCTCTGGCAGATGGGCATGGATTACAACCACGGCACCGGGCACGGCGTCGGATTCGTGTCGGGAGTCCACGAGGGGCCCAACGGATTCAGGTGGCGTTCGGTGGCAGAGAGAAACGACAGCGCGGTTCTCGAGGAAGGCATGCTTACCTCCGACGAGCCCGGGATCTACATTGAAAACGCTTTCGGGATCCGCCATGAGAGCCTGATCCTCTGCGAGAAGGCCGAGAAAAATGAGTACGGGCAGTTCATGAAATTCGAGCCCGTGACGCTGGTACCGTTTGACCTGGAAGGCGTCGACGCTTCCCTTATGTCAGAGCGCGAGAAGATCCTTCTTAACGATTACCACAGAAAAGTCCGCATGGAAGTCAGCCCGTTTCTGAATGATGAAGAGAAGGCCTGGCTTACGGCTGCTACAAGGGAGATCTGACACATGTACGACGAACTTTCAGAAGGCGATATTAAAAAGATCGACGAGGAGCTGGAGTACCGCAAGGTAGTGCTGCGGCACGAGATCCTGGAGGATCTGAAGGCCGCGAAAGCCCAGGGGGATCTCAGCGAGAACTTTGAGTACCACGCCGCCAAGCGCGAGCGCGGGAAGAACGAGAGCCGGATCCGCTATCTCGAGAATATGAAGAAGACCGCAAAGATCATTAAGGATGAGTCGGAGAGCGACGAGGTCGGGCTCAATAATACCGTGACGGTGTACTTTATCGAGGATGACGAGACGGAGGTCTACCGGATCGTGACCACTATCAGGGGGAATACCCTGAAGAATATGATCACCATCGAGTCACCTCTCGGGAAGGCGCTTATGGGCCACAAGGTCGGAGATACGGTGCAGGTTACCGTGAATGACAGCTACAGTTACGAGGTCCGGATCGAGCACATCGAGAAGACCGAGGATGAGAGCGGCGACACGATAAATAAATACTAGAATAAATAAGGCAGATATGACGGGAATTATCCGGATCATATCTGCCTCATTTTTATGCGCCGCGGAGGATCGTTTCCGCAGCCGGCAACTTAGTTGCCGTTAGAATTAGAATTTGAATTGCTGTTAGAGTTAGAATTTGGATTGCTTTCGCTCTCGTTCTTTTTCTTTTCTTCCTCTTCTTTGGCCTTCTTCTTGGCGGGATCTACGTCCTTACATTTCTCTGTAGGAATATCCTCTTCCTCAAGATAATGTTCTGTGTAGATGTATGCGTCAGGCGTCAGGTCTGTCGCGAGGAGTCCGCAGTGCGAGCAGATCTGGGCTTCGTACTTGGGCTTCTCGTCACAGTATTCTGTAGGAATCGTGCCGATGTCAAAGTACTCGGTAACTGTCTTGCAGTACTTGTTCGGCAGGAGACCGGTGTTTTTGCAGACGGTAGCCCGCTGTATGCCGTCAGGCATCTCAAAGTCTGCAGCTTCCTTGCCCTCGAGGATCGCATTCATGATCTTGGCCCAGAGGTATTTATGCTCGGTCTCGCTGGATGTCTTCCTCTGCATAGAAATGCTGTTGTCATAACCGAACCAGATCCCGGCGGTGCAGTAAGGCGTGTATCCTACGAACCAGAGGTCGTGGGAATTCTCGGTCGTACCGGTCTTTCCGGCCTGGGCGATGCTCCAGTTGCTGATCCTTGCGGGAGTACCGGTACCGGTCGTTACGACGTCCTTCATGGCGTTCGTAAGCAGCCATGCGGTGGTCTCTTTCATTACCCTGCGGGTCTCGGGGACCTTCTCCAGAAGCACGTTGCCGTCGCGGTCAAGTATCTTAGTATAGAAAGTTGGCTCGATATAGGTGCCGCCGTTCGCTATCGCTGCAAATGCTGCGGTGAGCTCGAGGTTGCTTACGCCGTAATAGATACCGCCGAGCGCGAGAGGAGCGTAGCCGTCATTTTCCTCGGAAATCGTAGTGAATCCAAGATTCTTGAGGTAACGGACCGCGCGGGCGGGGGTCACGTCGTCGACCATGAACTTAACGGTTACGATGTTCATGGAATAGGTGATCGCCCTGCGCATGGTCGACACGCCGTTGTAGGAATACTCATTCCAGTTCTTGGGCTCGTATCCGTCATCGGTCTTGTACGGGGCGTCAACCTTTGTCGAAGCCAGTGATAGCCCGCATTCATCAAGCGCGGGAAGGTATACCGCGAGGATCTTGAATACCGATCCAGGCTGCCTGAGGGCATCGACCGCACGGTTGAAGGTACGGTTCGAGGTCTTCTCGCCGCGTCCGCCGCTGATAGCGAGGACCTGTCCCGAATACTGATCTATCAGTACATATGAAGACTGGACCTGAATAACGGGGTTAAAGTTCTCAAGCACCACGTCTGTCTCGGAGATATGGTTCTCGATCATGAACTGGTCTACTGCCGCGCGCGCTTCCTCGATCGTATCATAGAGCAGGTCGCACTGATCGCTGCCGCCGTAATAAGCCTGGAGCGAATACTGGTCAATATTTACCTCGTCCCCGTGGCTGTCCAGAAAAGTGAGCGCCCAGTTGAGATAATAGTCGTTGCCGTAGAAATTTGAATCGTCCGCGTAATATCTGTCAACGATATCCTGCAGGGCCCTGTTCTCGGTAAGGAATATCTGTATGCCGCCGCTGTAGATCAGGTTCGTTGCCTCGGAATAAGTATATCCGAGCTCTTCGATAAGGTCTTCATAGACCTGGTCGAGCGCGGCCTCTTCAAACCAGGTGTAGATGACGGATTTAGCTTCGAAGGCTTCATTTACGTCAAGGACTCTTGCGTAAACGTCGTCCGCGAGAGCTTCAGCGTACTGCGCCTCGGTGATCCATCCCTGGTCAAGCATTGCGTCCAGGACGAGCACCATTCGCTCTGCGCTCTGCTCGGGGCCGTCGACCGGGTTATAGTAAGTAGGCGATTTTGCTATGGCTGCGAGTACCGCGCACTCGGAGATGGTAAGGTCCTTTGCGGACTTGTCGAAGTACCTCTCAGCCGCTGCCTCGACCCCGTAAGCCCCGTTTCCGAAGTTGACGGTATTGAGGTAAGCTTCCATGATGTCGTCCTTGGAAAGCTGCTGCTCAAGCTCTAGCGCAAGCTGCCACTCCTGGAACTTACGCTTGAACCTGTCGACAGTGCTGGACTCTTCACCGCCGTTGAATATCGTCATCTTGATAAGCTGCTGCGTGAGCGTGCTGCCGCCCTCGGAGAAGTCGCCGGAGGTGATGCCGACCACAAAAGCCCTCAGGATACCCTTGGGGTCTATTCCGTTATGCTCATAGAATCGTGAGTCCTCAATAGCGACAAATGCGTGCTGAAGGTCTATGTCAATGTCTTCGATGTCTACGATTATCCTGTTCGACTGCGCTCCAATGAGCTCGACCGCTTCGGTGCCGTCCGAGTAATACATGAACGACTTTGTCTTCGAAGGCATGACATCGCTGATCGAGATGTCGGGCGCGCTCGCCATGACTGCCCTGAAGCCGCCTATTACGGCCGCGATCCCCATTGCGGCTGCGATCACAACACCGATGATTACGAAACGGAATATATTAAAAGTGATCTGATGTTCCACTTTAGGGACTTTTGAACGGATGTTTTCTATTTTCTTTATAAGGTTATGTGAACCGAAATCCATCTTTCGCCCTCCTTATCCGCTCATTATAGCAAATAATAGGGAATATGGAAAGTTTTTCTGCGAAGGCCCCGTCCGGCTGCCTCCGGCACGGGGCATATACGGGGCGGATATGCATAAAAATGGGCCTTATTCGCTGAAAATACCCAAATAAAACCGGCTATTTCTTACGGTTTTGCTTGCTTTTTCCACCCGGGATGGTATAATGACACCGACAATTGAATAATGAGAGGATTTATTACAGTAAAGGAGATTCATACGATTATGAAGAAGAAATCTGTAACCAGGATTTTCTCGGCAGTAATGGTAGTTGCCATGAGCACTGCACTTTGCGCGTGCACAGGCGGAAGCTCGGGCAATTCTTCATCTGGCAATAATTCTTCGGACACACCTGAATTCATCTTTGGGATGAGTCAGACAATAACAAGTGTTGACCCGCATGAAGATACGGATGCAGCAACTCGATGTGTGTTATTTAATGTCTTTGAAGGTCTTGTCAAGCCTACGGCAGAAGGTGTCCTTGTCCCTGCAGTCGCTTCGGACTACGTCATCAGTGATGACGCTACCGAGTACACTTTCACCATCAGGGAAGGTATTACTTTCCATGACGGAAACCCCGTGACGGCCTCTGATGTTAAATATTCTCTTGAGAGAAGCGCGGCAACCGCAAGCGGGAGTTCGGCGCTTTCTTCTGTTTCTGACATTTCTGTCCCGGATGACAGTACCGTCGTGATCACGATCGATTCACCGAATTCAGAGTTCATCTACAATCTCACAACAGCGATCCTCGAGGAGTCCAATGATGCTGAGCAGGCTACCAACCCGATAGGCACCGGACCTTTCATGATCACTGAGTTTGAGGAGGGAGAGTACCTCGACATGGCGAAGTATGACGGTTACTGGAGCGAGCTTGACTGCATAGATTCCTGCAGGTTCAAGTTCATCGACAGCGCGACTACGGCTTATACCGAGCTTGAGTCCAACGCCATCGACTGCCTCCAGTACCTCACCTATGAGCAGGCTGAGGCTCTTGGCGATGACTACAACATCATCACAACCTCAATGATGCTCATCCACGGCCTCTTCCTCAACAACGCGGCTGAGAGCTGCCCGGCCCTTCAGGACGTAAGGGTCCGCCAGGCTCTTAACTACGCGATCGACAGGGATGAGATCAACGATACTCTGTTTGCAGGTGAGAGCCAGCTCATCCAGACCCACGGATATCCGAGGGTAGCATGGTACAACAGCGACACCGCGGACACTTACACCTACGACACTGTAAAGGCAAAGGAACTCCTTAAGGAAGCCGGATACGAAGATGGCTTTACCTTCACGATCAAGGTTCCTAAGGAATATGACCAGCATGTGCAGACAGCTGAGATTATTTCCAACCAGCTCAGCAAGATAGGCGTTACCGCGAAACTCGACAAGGTCGAATGGACCACCTGGGTCTCTGACGTATACAAGGGAAGGGACTATGAAGCTACCGTTGTCGGATTCGATGCAGCTTCGCTTGCTCCTTCGACCTGGTACGTCCGCTACTACACAACTTCGGGAAATGACTTTACGAATTTCTCGAACGAGGAGTACGACAAGATCTACGATCAGGCGGTAGCATCGATCGATGAAGACGAGAAGATGGAGCTTTACGGCCAGCTTCAGCAGATCCTGGCTGAGGAGGCAGCTTCCGTATTCATCGAAGACCCCGCAGACTTTGTAGCGCTGAGCGCTGACTTCACCGGATACGTTTCATATCCGCTGTCAGCGATCGACCTTACCACTATTAAGGCCGCCAAGTAAAAGGCCGGAAAGAGAAGGACAGCAGTGAGATATTTCTTAAAAAAATTAAGTTCTCTCATTATAACATTGTTAGTTATCTCGCTGCTGTCCTTTGCCGCTTTCTCGGTCATACCGGGCGACGCGGCCCTTGCCAAGCTCGGCACGGACGCTACGCCTGAAGCGGTGGAACAGCTGCGTGAGAAGTACGGGCTGGACAAGCCCCTGCCTGAAAGGTACTTAAAATGGCTCGCCGGAGCCGTCCAGGGCGATTTCGGAGCCTCCTACAGATACTCGACAAAGACAGTATCTGAACTCATCGCGTCGAGGCTTCCAGTCACGGTCATTATGGCTGTGATGTCATTCATAATAATCATCGGGGTATCGATACCTCTTGGCATAATCGCCGCGAAATATTCCCACAAACCGCCGGACACGGTGATCAATGTGGGTTCGCAGGTAACAATGGCGATACCCTCATTCTTCCTCGGGATCATAATTACATATATTTTCGGGATAATCCTGAACCTCTTTAAGGCGGGCGACTACATTTCCCCGCAGAAGGATTTCTGGGCGTGCGTGCGCTACCTTATTTTCCCGAGCATTGCCGTGGCTCTGCCGAAGATCGCCATGGTTGTAAAATACCTCAGGAATTCCCTGCTTGCCGAGGTCAATAAGGACTATGTCCGCACGGCCTACAGCAAGGGAAATACAAAAGACCAGGTATTTAAAAAGCATATTTTCCGCAATGCCCTGATACCCGTTATCACCTTCGTGGCAATGGTAGCCGCGGAGATCCTTGCCGGAAGCCTTGTAATAGAGCAGGTATTCGGCATCAAGGGGATGGGCAACCTCCTCGTTACTTCGATTTCATCCCGCGATTATCCTGTTGTGCAGGCCGCGGTCATATATATTACTTCTGTTGTCGTTATAATCAATTTCGCGGTAGACATCCTGTACCAGCTGGCTGACCCGAGAGTGAGATATTCATAAGGAGATCCTGATGAAAAAGAGAAATTATTATCTGATCATTGGGATCATAATCACCGTGGTGATCCTTGTGTTCACAATAATCGGGCAGTTCTGGACTCCCTATTCGGTGACCGCTACCTCGAGCAGCCTTAAGAGCCTTGCGCCTAGCGCGCAGCACCTGTTCGGAACCGACAACCTCGGAAGGGATATTTTCAGCCGTGTCATGAACGGATGCGGCACGACATTCTTCGTTGCGGTATGCACCGTGGCTATAGGCTGCGCCGTCGGCATCGTTATCGGGGCGCTGACCGGTTTTTACGGCGGAATGCTGGACGAAGTGGTCATGCGTATCAATGACATCGTGCTCTCGTTCCCGAGCGTGCTCCTGGCCCTTATTTTCATAAGCTTCCTGGGGAAAGGCACCTACAATGTCATCCTCGCGCTCGGCGTGCTGTTCATTCCGAGCTTCGCGAGGATAGTCCGGAGCGAAGTGATCCGGTATAAGTCTCAGGAATTCGTTAAGAGCGCCCAGGTTATGGGGGCCTCGAACCTCAGGATAATATTTGTCCACATCATACCTAATACCAAGGTCAGCCTGCTTACCTCGGTCGCGATCGGTTTTAACAACGCCGTGCTCGCGGAGGCCAGCATGAGCTATCTGGGACTTGGCGTGCAGCCTCCGGTCCCGAGCCTGGGACGTATGCTCGCGGAGGCCCAGGGCTATATCGTCAGCGCGCCATGGTACGCGATAACCACAGGTATAGTGATCGTTCTTATAATACTGGGATTTTCGCTTATCAGCGAAGGACTCAGGGTTTACCAGGACTAGGCAGAAGGTACAGGCAGTTTCGGAACAAAGGCTGCCCCGGAGATTAATTATGAGCGTAGAACTTCTGAAAATCACAGATCTGACCGTGAGCTTCCCGAACAAGGACGGTTCGCTCCACACAGTCGTAGACCATCTGAACCTTGAGGTAAGGAAGGGCCAGATCGTGGGCATAGTCGGGGAATCCGGATCCGGCAAGTCGATGACTTCGCTTGCGGTCATGGGGCTCCTCAGCGAGGACGCTATCGTGGACCCGTGCTCTTCGATAAGGTTTAACGGAATGGAGCTTCTTTCCATGAGCGGCGACGAGCGAAGGAAGGTGCAGGGCAATACCATGTCCATGATCTTCCAGGAGCCGATGACGAGCCTCAACCCGGTCATCAGGATCAAGGACCAGGTGGGCGAGGTGCTGAAGCTTCACACCGATCTTTCAGATGAGGAAATATACAAAAAGGTCGAAGAAGCGCTTAATAACGTTGGTATTCACGACGTTCCCGAGCTTATGGATAAATATCCCCATCAGCTCTCGGGCGGCCAGCGCCAGCGCGTAATGATCGCGATGGCCATAATTAACGACCCCGACGTGCTTATTGCCGACGAACCTACCACCGCGCTCGACGTTACCGTGCAGGCCCAGATACTGAAACTCCTGAAGAAGATCAACGAGGTGACCGGCTGTGCGATCCTTTTCATCTCGCACGACCTCAACGTCATCAAGGAGGTCTGCCAGCGCGTCATCGTAATGTACAAGGGCGTGATCGTTGAGCAGGGGCGTGCGCTTACGGTGCTTAAATCCCCGCAGCATGAATATACGAAGAGGCTGGTGGCTTCGATGCCGGACAAGGCCGAGCCGCAGATCAGCCAGGAGAAGATCCTTCACGCGGAGAACCTTAGCGTATATTATCCTGTCAAGAAAGGGCTTTTTTCCTCCGGAGCTAAACACTCCGCTTACGTTCACGAGGTAAGCTTCGACATTTACAATAATGAGATATTCGGCATAGTCGGAGAGAGCGGGTGCGGAAAATCCACGCTCGTGAAGGCGATTGTCGGCATAAATAAAGACATCACCGGCACGCTTGAGATCAATGACGAGCGTCCTCAGATGGTATTCCAGGATCCATACAGCTCACTGAATCCCGCCAAGAAGATCGGCTGGATAATGGAAGAGCCGCTTAAGCTGAAAGGCGTCAGGGACAGGGCCGAGAGAAAGAAGCTCGTTAACGAGATGCTTAACGAGATCGGGCTTGACGAAAGCTACGCCGACCGCGGCATTTCAGAGCTTTCCGGAGGCCAGCGGCAGAGGATAAGCATCGGGCTCTCGCTGATGAGGGGCGACAAGTTCATTATCGCAGATGAGCCGGTATCCGCGCTTGACGTTACCGTGCAGTCGCAGATACTTAAGCTTCTCCTTAAACTGCACGACGAGAGAGACCTCACATACATTTTCATATCCCATGACCTCAATGTAGTGCGCCACATGTGCAACCGGATCATGGTAATGTACCTCGGCAGGGTTGTGGAGCTGGCTGACGTAAACGAGCTTTACACCAACGCAAGGCACCCTTACACAAGGTTCCTCTTCGACAGCGTAATAGGGGAGGATGCGAAGAAGATTCCCGAGGGCGTGAAGCCTGCGGAGGTGGTTGAGACCAAAGGCGGATGCAGTTTTTATCCGAGATGCCGCTACCGGTGCGATAAGTGCCGCGAGCAGATGCCGGACCTCATAGATATCGGCAGCGAGGATACTTCGGCAGGGCCGGGAAGACCGCATATGCTGAGGTGCTTCAAGGATATTACAAAAGAAACTCCGGAAGTCAACCGCATCAGCGAGCTTCCTGAAGGAAAGCTCAGACAGTAAAAAAGACATAAAAAGAGGGCTGCAGCACCTTGAGATCATCAGGTGCCGCAGCCCTCTTTCTCTAGTCAGCGGCTTCGGTCTCCGTTTCAGATTCCGTTTCCGCAGGAGCCTCCGTTTCCGGCTCCGTGTAGGCCGGTTTCAGGGTCTTCCAGTCATAGTCTCCGAGCACATGCTCGTAGTAATCCGTTGCCACGAAGCCGTACATGAAGCTCAGCTTGTTGTTTACGATAGAACGGATACGGCTGATGTACTCGTCAGAAACTTCTTCATTAGGATCGTTAGGTGTAAACTCGCCAGTATCGGCTATGTAAGTGCCTTTTTCGGTCTTCCAGTCGCGGGCGGTATTAAAAGCGATGGCTTCAGCATCGGAGAAGATATCCCTTCCGGGGAAGAGCCTCGAATCGAATTCCGTGCCGAAGAGGTTCGAAAGCGTGGGAAGTATGTCTATTACCGAAACCGGAGTGTCGACCACTATCGGATCCATGTCTTCCAGGCAGCCGGACCAGATTATCAGACGGTTGTGGTCGCGCTGCAGGTAGTTCGTAACGTCATATCCGTAGAGCTCGGAGAGGTAAGGCATATGTCCAAGCGCCGCGTCGTCATCAAGACCGTAAGGGAAGTGGTCCGCGGTGATAACGATGACCGTGTCGTCCGCAATTCCGGCCTTTTCAAGTTCATCCACCAGGTAGGTCAGCGCGTTCTCGAGCTCCAGGTTGCAGGCATAATAAGCCGTAACAGCTTCGGAAACGCCTTCCTCCTCCATGTAGGCTACCTTGTCCCAGTTCTTCTTTGCCATTGCGTTGCTGGCGTAGGAATAATTGCTGTGCCCGCTGACGGTCATGTAGTAAATATTGAAGGGCTGCTTGTTGATATATGTCGGGACCGTTCCCTCGAACATCTCGAGATCGCTCTCGGGCCACTGCGCGGTAACGTATTCCTCCATGCCGTTGCCGTAGCCCATATACCCGTCCGAATAGCCGAGGTTGAAATGAGTCAGGTCGCGGCTGTAGTAGGTGTAGTCGTTATTGTGGTAAGCCTTGCCGTAATAACCCAGACGGCTCAGCTGGCTGCCCATGGTCATCAGGTTCGTGTAGTTAAGGGTGTCCATCATCGAAGCCCCGCCGTCCATGGGGTACATTCCGAAGATATGCTCGAACTCTCCGCCAGTGGTACCTGCGGTCGCGGGCATGATGTAGTCACTTATCTGGATGCCCTTGTTGGCCAGCCTGTAGAGGGTAGGGGTGAGCTCCTCGTCAATAATGTCGCCGCTGAAAGCCTCCGCGGTGATCATAATGAGGTTCTTGCCCTCGAACAGCCCGGTGTATTCATTCTGTGAGCTCGGCGTAAGGGTCGCCAGATATGCGTCCATATCCGCGTTAGTGCCGCTTGAGTTCTCCGCGAGCTCCGCGAAATCTATGTCGAGCTCGTTCTTTCCGTATACTTTTTCGGTTTCGGCCTCGGTCTCGGTCTCGGTCTCGCCGCTGCTCTCATTTGTTCCAGGATTGATGATGATCCCGCCCTGACTGCTGCTGTCTTCAGGGTCAAATGAAATACTGCTGCCTCCAAAGAGAGACCGCTTGATATCCAGCCTGATGCCGGTGAGGAGGCCGAAGTCGCTGACCGCGGACTGGAAGTTGTATTCCTTTGAATAGATGCGGCGGTACTTGCTGTTTGCCATTATCAGCACCCATGCCGCGAACCACATGATCACCAGGGTGATCAGCACGGAAAGCTTCCTGCGCCAGCTGGTCCTCTTGGCAGGGTCATGGTGCATTATGAGGTAAATATACACAAGGTAAGGGAGGAGCAGCAGGAAGACATGAAGGAGGCCTGAAGGGCTGAAGATCAGCTTCAGTATGTGCCCGAAGAAGCCGGTGATGACGCCTCCTGCCCCATTGGTGACGGTCTTGAGGTCATAGAATGTCTTGAACTGCCTGTATACGAAATACTCGATCCCGTAAGGGAACATAAGCGCAAGGATAATGTAGCGCCTGATAGTCCTGTTGACCGAAGGCTTAAAGAAGGTCGTGAGCAGCGTGCCTATCAGCCCGAAAGCCAGCGAGAACAGGAGTATGTACACTATCGCGATCCCGTAAGGGGTCTTGGTCGTAGATAGTTTAAATAGGATCTCATAATAGAATATGGAAAGACCTATTATATATCTTGAGAAGAAGTTCGCACGCCTGCCTGGTGCGAGGTCCCTGCGGAAATGATTAATGATAGAACCGAATAATTTCTTAATTGCATCTGCAGCGGAATATAAAAAGGTACTCATCGGCTGTATTCTCTCTCCGGAAAAGATTATCTTGCCAGCCTTCGGATCCTGTCCGAAAACATTAAAGCTATTTGATATCAAGATTACCATAACTAACCGTAAATAGGAATAAAACTGAGAGATTTTTCTGCAAAAAAAATCCTTGCTTTTTATATTTCCCTATTATATAATACTGTTCGTTGATGGGCTGTCGCCAAACGGCAAGGCAACGGACTCTGACTCCGTCATTTGAAGGTTCGAATCCTTCCAGCCCAGCTTATGGACGAGCCGCTGCACGGGAAGAACTGCAGCGGCTTTATTTAATCGCATTTCCGGAGGGGCAAAGTGTATTCAGAAAAGAGAAAGGTAATGTTCAGCGACGTCCGTGAGGACGAGACCATGGATATATCCAAGATCACCGATTATTTTCAGGACTGCGGGACCAACCACACCGAGAGCGTCGGACTTAGCATCGATAAGCTCACCGAGATGGGCCTGGCCTGGATAGTGGTCTCCTGGCAGATCGACGTGATCCGCGCTCCGCGCCTTGGCGAGACCGTGGAAGTCGCGACCTGGCCGTATAAGGGTGCCGGCAGGCTGTACGCCTACAGAAATTTTACGATCACCGACAGCACCGGCGAGATCATCGTGAAGGCGAACTCGTTCTGGGTAATGCTTGACCTCAGGAGAATGACCATTACAGGGATCTCCGAAGAAGTGGCTTCCTATTATACTGTTTCGGATAAACTTGATATGGTATACAAGCCCCGGAAGATACAGAACGGGACGTCGGACTTTGCCGCGGAGCCGTTCACTGTCCCGCGCGCATACATCGACCGCAACAGCCATATGAATAACGCCTGGTACGTAAGGGCGGCGCTTGAGTATCTGCCGGAGGACTTCACGGTAGGGGAGATGAGGGCGGAATTCAGGAATTCCGCGAAGAAAGGCGATATTATTTATCCAAAGACGGAGACCGGAGAGGGCCGCATAGTGGTCTATCTGAATGATGAGGCGGGAAATCCCTACTCAGTCATAGAATTAACTAATAAGGGGACGGAATAACATGATCAGGATAGGAGAGAGACAGGTCCTTACTGTAATAAGGAAGAAAGATTTCGGAGTGTACCTCGGCAGGGGCGAGGGAAGCGCAGAGGACAATGAGGGCGTGCTTCTTCCCGCAAAGCAGGTGCCGGAGGGCACGCAGCCCGGGAGCCGCATCGAGGTATTTGTCTACCGTGATTCGAGCGACAGGCTTATTGCGACCACCGCAGAGCCGAAACTGACGCTCGGGGAGGTCGCGCTCCTCACGGCCAAAGAAAACACAAAGATCGGGACTTTCCTCGACTGGGGGCTGGAAAAAGACCTGTTCCTTCCTTTTAAAGAGCAGACCTGCAATGTGCAGCCTGGGAGGCGCTACCCTGCAGCGCTTTATGTGGATAAGAGCGGCCGCCTCGCCGCAACCATGAAGATATACGATTACCTGCAGATAGGCGCGCCTTATGAAAAGGGCGACAGCGTGAAGGGAGTCGTTTACCAGGTGAACCCGAAGGTCGGGATGTTCATCGCGGTCGACCTTAAATATCACGGGATGATCCCCGCGGGGAAATATTTCCGCCGCTGCGAGGTGGGCGAGGAAGTGACCGCCCGCGTCGTAAGGGTCAGGGAGGACGGAAAGCTCGAGCTTTCATTTAATCTCCCTGTAAAAGATCAGATAGAAGTGGATTCCGAGTATGTGATGGCCCTGATCGTCCGCAGCGGAGGCGTGCTTCCCTTTACCGAGAAGGCTTCCCCGGAGGTGATCGAGGAGGCTCTCGGAATGAGCAAGGCCGCATTTAAGCGGGCCGCAGGACATCTCCTTAAGGAGGGCCGCGTCACGATCACGGACGGCAGGATCTGCGCCGCGGACCGTGAAGACTGACAGCGGCAAAGTTACAATTTTATTTAAAATGTGACAAAATTTTTACAAAACTATGTTGACTTAGATAAATGTCCTTGGTATAATCTTTTTGTAATATTTATGTAACAAATGCGCGTAAGCGGACCATTTTTCACCGAGAAAGGGGCGCTTATGCGGATTTTATACACTTCAGAAAGAGGTTATGCCAAATGAGAGCTATCTATAAAAAGGGAGCAGCGGCAGGCCTTGCGGCTGCTCTTGTTTTATCTTCCGGCTCCACTCTCGCGATCGCATCCGGGATCGTGCGCAGTTATGACAGATCCATGACTGCGGTCAATTCCGACAGGACTTACGGCGCGGGGCTTGATTTTGAAGCAATGATCATCAACACCGTCGAGCAGGATGAGCGGTCTTCCTACAAGGATATCGGGATCGCTGTCGGCGCAGAATATCTTGAGATCAGGGAAGAAGCTTCGGAAGAAGCCGAGGTCATCGGAAAGCTCTACAAGGATTCTGGATGCGCTATCCTGTCCTCGGAAGGCAGCTGGATGAAGATCAGCTCCGGCGATATCGAAGGATATGTTGAGAGGTCAGGGCTTGTGACCGGTCTTGATGCCGAGCAGTATGCGGCTGAGCACAGTATTACAGAGCTTACCGCTAAATTCGCAGAGGACGTTGAAGTCCATGAGAAGGCATCCGCTGAGTCCAGGGTCATTACTACCGCTGCTGCTTCAGACGCGGCAGAGGTGCTCGGATCAAATGAGGACGGAAAGTGGCTCCTGGTCAAGGCCGAAGAAGATACCGGCTATGTTGCTTCCGAATCCGTAGAGATCGAAGTTCAGTATGACGTAGCTGTAAGCGTAGAAGAGGAAGAGCAGGAGGAGCCTGCACCTGTACTTGCAGCAGCTCCTGAGGAAGCCGTTGTCTTCGAAGAAGAAGACGAGGAGATCAGCGCTCCCGTCGAGGAACCCGTTGCTGTTGCCTCTGCAAATGTTACGGAAGTAAATGAGTATGTATGGGCCAGCGAGAGCGTTAATATCAGGGCCGGAGCCGGTACCGATTACGAGAAGCTCGGACTCCTCGCCGGAGGAAGCGGCATCCGCCGTGTTGGGATCCTTGATAACGACTGGAGCATAGTTGAGTACAATGGCACCAGGGCTTATGTAAAGACTGAATTCCTTACCACCACAGCTCCTGAAACATCAAACGGCTCCAAGGTATTCGCAACGACAAGTGTAAATGTCCGTTCAGGGCCTTCGACCGAATATGACGTGATCGGCTCGGTCGGCACAGGGGATTCCATCCTGGCGATAGCTCCTTATGAAGACTGGTACCTTATTAACTACGATGGAAGGCCGGCATTTGTAAAGGCTGAGTTCTTTACCGACACCGATCCCGCCGCAGTGCAGGCCGCTGAAGAAGAGCCGGTTCCGGCTGAGCCTGAAGAGCCTGAGACTCCCGCGACAACGACTGCATACGCGACCACATATGTAAACGTCCGCTCGAATCCTTCGACTTCCGCAAGCATTCTCGGGACCTTGAGTAAGGGCGAGAGCATTCAGAAGTACGGCGAGACAGACGGATGGGCTAAGGTAGACTTCGGCGGAACTACGGCATACATCAAGGCTGAGTTCCTCTCCGACACAGCTCCTGTTGAGGAAACGACTGTTGAGGAACCTGTAACCGAGCCTGAACCCGAGACAGAGACTGAACCTGAGACTGAGGAAACTGCAGAGCAGAGCGGTCCGGTCATCAGTGAAGAACGAAACGAAACCATTTACGCGCTTACTTCTCTTAATGTCCGCGCATCTGATTCCGCAAGTTCACAGAGGATCGGAGTTCTCTACTACGGCGAGAGCGTTACCCGTACAGGTATCACCTCTAACGGCTGGAGCCGCATCGACTACAACGGCAGCGTCGGATACGTATCAAGCGATTACGTTTCATTAAATGATCCCGTAGTTACCTATGCGGATGACGACGATGATTCCGATGACACTTCTATCGGACGCCAGATCGCGGATTACGCGCTTCAGTGGGTAGGTTATCCTTACGTATACGGCGGAAATGACCTGAACACCGGAGTTGACTGCTCAGGATTCGTTCAGCAGGTATATCTCCACTTCGGATACTCCGTTCCCAGGACGGCTACCGCTCAGTCCTATGTAGGGACCAGCATCTCCGCTGACCAGCTCCAGCCCGGCGACCTGGTATTCTACACCGACTACGACGGAACAGTCGGACATGTAGCGATCTACATCGGAAACGGAATGGTCGTACACGCGAGCAACCCGACCTACGGCATCATCACCGCTGAGATGTACTACAGGTCGATCTACTGCTGCAAGACCATTGTAAACTAAATTAAAATGATTTCAGATTTAAAAGAGCGTTCCTATAGCCAATACAAGCTGGCTAGAGGAACGCTTTATTATTATATATGCGGCATCGGGATTGAGAAAACACTGGACTGGGGCGAAAAAGTGACAGTGGGTATATAGTATTCGTATGGGTAGGAAAGAGAGGAAACCATGCCAAGCAATAATGCCAAATACACCCCTGAGTTCAGAAAAGAGACCGCGCGATACGTGGTAGAGAGCGGGAAAT
>JAIKVW010000040.1 GCA_024685315.1 Lachnospiraceae bacterium | reverse complement strand
ACTTCCCACCCAAAGGACATGTCTGACGAGCTCATTGAAACTATGGCAAAATATCCTAAGGTCTGCAGACACGTGCACCTGCCGCTGCAGTCCGGCAGCGACCGGATCCTAAAGGCAATGAACCGCCACTATACAAAGGCGGATTATATGCTTCTGGTTGAAAAGCTGCGTAAAGCAATGCCGGACATCTCCCTTACCACGGATATTATCGTCGGATTCCCCGGCGAGACGGAAGAGGATTTCCTGCAGACGATAGAAGTCGTCCGGGAAGTAAAATACGACAGCGCGTTCACCTTTATCTACTCGAAAAGGCCGGGCACCCCTGCCGCACGCATCGAGGATGACACCCCTGAGGAAGTAATCCACGAACGTTTCAACAGACTTCTTGCTCTGGTACAGGAGACTGCTGCCGAGCGCGTCGGGAGATTCGAGGGCTCCATACAGGAAGTTCTCGTCGAAGGGCCGAACGATCACGATCCCTCCATGGTCACCGGAAGGACCGCGAACAACATCGTCGTCCATTTTCCCGGAGACCCCGGGCTTATCGGAAGCATCGTCAATGTAAGGCTCGATGAAACGCATGGTTTCTACTACACCGGGACCATGATGTAAAATGTTTGCAAATTCTTTTGCTTATGATATTATATATAATCAATGAATCAACGAGACATGGCGCGATCAGATCACTGAGAGCGCCATTTTAAGAATTGCGGGGTGTGCACAGTGTCCAGAAAAATCGATGTTGCAGCTATTTTCGCATCCGATGTCTTTGACGGCGCAACAATGAGGGAAAGGCTTCCCAAAAAGATCTACGCAGAGTTCAGAAACACTATCCTAGAGGGAAAGGAGCTTGATCCGCACAATGCGGAGATCATAGCTCACGAAATGAAGGAGTGGGCGATAGAAAAAGGGGCTACCCATTTTACGCACTGGTTCCAGCCGCTCACCGGAGTGACCGCGGAAAAGCATGACGCTTTTATTGATCCCAGGCCAGACGGAAGCCTGCTTCTGTCATTCTCTGGAAAAGAGCTTATTAAGGGAGAACCTGACGGGTCTTCCTTCCCTTCCGGCGGCATGCGGGCTACCTGCGAGGCCAGAGGCTACACCGCATGGGACTGCACTTCGCCTGCTTTCATCAGAAATACTCCTGACGGAAGCGCGATCCTCTGCATCCCTACGATTTTCTGCTCTTATACCGGCGAAGCCCTTGACAAGAAGACCCCTCTTATCCGCTCTACAGAGGCTCTGAGAAAGCAGGCTCTGCGTATAGTCCGCCTCTTCGGGGACACCGAAGCCAAAGAGGTTAACACCTATGTCGGAGGAGAGCAGGAATACTTCCTGATAGACAAGCCTACCCACGACAAACGCGAAGACCTGATCTTTACCGGAAGGACGCTCTTCGGGGCCCCGGCTCCCAAAGGGCAGGAGATGTCCGACCACTATTTCCGCGGAATCAAGGACCGCGTACTTTCATTCATGACCGAGCTTAACGAAGAGCTCTGGAAGCTTGGCGTGAACGCGAAGACCCAGCATAACGAGGTCGCTCCCGGTCAGAAGGAGCTGGCTCCGGTATATACCGACGTAAATAAAGCAACCGATCACAACCAGCTGATGATGGAGACCATGAAGAGAGTTGCGCTCCGCCATGATCTGGTATGCCTGCTGCACGAGAAGCCTTTCGAAGGCATCAACGGCTCCGGCAAGCACAATAACTGGTCGCTCAGCACCGACACAGGGCGCAACCTTCTGGATCCTGGCGAGAACCCTCACAGCAACCGCCTCTTCCTCCTGGTACTGGTCTCTGTAATAAAGGCCGTCGACGAGTACGCAGCGCTCCTCAGATATTCTGCGGCCTCTGCGGCAAACGACCACCGTCTCGGCGCTAACGAAGCTCCTCCGGCGATCGTTTCGATCTTCCTCGGGGACCAGCTGAATGATGTGCTTGAGCAGCTTACATCCACCGGAAAAGCCACCAGCAGCCTTTCAAAGACCAAACTCGACACCGGCGTGTCCACCGTGCCGTCATTTATGAAGGATACGACCGACCGCAACAGGACCTCGCCCTTTGCTTTCACCGGAAATAAGTTCGAGTTCCGTATGGTGGGTTCTTCCGCATCTCTCGCGGACCCTAACACTGTCCTTAATACGATCGTTGCGGAGGAGTTCATGCAGGCAGCGGACATCCTTGAAAAGACTTCCGATTTCGATGCTGCTGCCGAAGAGCTCATCGCAAAATGGGCTGCGGAGCACAGCAGGGTCATTTTTAACGGCGACGGATACACCGATGAGTGGATAGAAGAGGCCGAGAGAAGAGGGCTTCCGAATATCACAAATACTGTCGATGCGATCGGCGTCATAACCGAAAAGTCAGCAGTTGAACTCTTCGGGCGCCATGGCGTTATGAACGAGGCTGAGCTCAAGGCACGCGAAGAAGTCGGCTACGAGACCTACTCAAAGGCGATCAACATTGAATCCCGCACCATGACCGACATGATCAGGAAGCAGATAATTCCCGCGGTCATCAGGTATAAAAAGGAGCTCGCCGAGACAGTCAACAGTTCCGCGCAGGCAGGTTCCGGAGCGGCAGTAGAGAAAGAGCTGCTTACGGAGATCAACAGTGAGCTCGAAGCGCTTTACACCGGCTGCGGCGCACTCGAAAAAGCTACCGATGATGCGGTGAAGATATCTGATCCTCACGAGCAGGCTGCTGCCTACAGGGACAACGTAAACGCTCTGTTCCCTGAGGTAAGGTCTCACGCAGACGCTTTAGAGACGCTGGTCGCCAAGGACGTCTGGCCCTTCCCGGTATACTCGGATATATTGTTTAACGTATAAAGCAGTTATGACACCTGAAAAATCAAGCCTTGATCAGGCCCTCGATCCCTGTAAAACAGGGAACGAGGGCCTTTGAATTAGTTCCAATTTATATTTGTTTTTAGCTGCTTATATACGAATGTTTTATGTCTGATAATTGTAGGAAATAATTGATATTGTCTGGGGGGTAGTATACTGTTTATAGATGAATGTGATAAGGTGTTATTTTTTGATCTTTGAAAGAAGGTGCGCGTAAGTTATGACCAAACGCATAAATCTTATTATCTCTTCCGCAATTGTGTGTTCACTTTGTTTTTTATCTTCCGGATGCTCTGCACCAGCCACAAATAATAATGAGACCGAATCTGTCGAATCAGATAGTGCCTTGTTAACAGATACATCTTCTGACTCATCCGAACCCAAAGACATTGCTGAAACAAATGGGGAAGCAGAAGCGCATGTGCCAATTTATGAATCTGCTCAGATAGTTGACGTGATGGATGGTACCGGGACTGAAAAAATAGGCACAATTTCTTTGGTAAAAGCTAATCAGTCAGATTGTACTGATGCGGCTCTTGCTGATTGGTTTTTTAATTATGTTTTAAATAATACTGATTGTGATTACCACTTAATTATTTATAACGATGTAGCAAATAAGGGTGTTTTTGCGAATGCGAACTTAATCGTGAAGGATGCTGCCCTAAATAAAGAGAAAGACGGCACTTATACGTTAGGTGACGATGATTCTGGCTCAACTTATTATACAGTAAATGAGAGCGAAAAGACTATTTCTGCTCAAAAAGTAATTGCTGACGAAGATGTGGTTAACAATGTAAAAGCACAAGTTGACAAAGTTATTCCTGAATCCTACAAGAATAGTCCGCAATACGCCATCCTTGTTGGTGGAGAAGCTGGGAAATTAAACTGTAAAATAACAATTGTTAATGAAGATTTTGCATCTATAGACTGTCAGAATATTGCTGTTGAACTTGCCGCAAAAGTAAAAGAACTAGACTTAGGAATTGGCTGCTTCTGCATTGCATTTCAATCAGATGATTATACGTTGCATGCTTTTTCAGGTCTTAATGATTTGACCGTGCAGGATCCTAATGAAATTAATACTCAAACAGATATTGAATTTGAAACTAATCCGGCAATTGAAACCGAGCTTTTTCCAGAAACTGAAATGCCTGAAAAAGAGAAAGAAATAGAAAGTCTCTCGGTTATAACGAAAGTTTATAGTAAGTATTTGGAATCATTTATTTCATCGAAAGATCACCATTATGCAATAACGGATTTTGTTATCGATTACATTTCCATAGAAAGTCCTGAATATACCAGCCGGGTACTTGCTTCAATTCCGGAAATATCTTTTACAGATAATGCAATCGTAGCATATGTCCGCTTCTATGTTAAACCTGAAAACATCAATCAGACAGAATGGTATATACCTAATGGAAGATTTTATGGATCCTGGGTAAAGACTTCACGGTGTTTAATAGCAGATATCGTAGACGGTGAATATCAAATGGTTATGCAAGCCACGGGATGGTAAATCTAGTGGTAAATCTTGATCCAGCGAATGGAATATCCTAAATCATAAGAAGGGAAGTGGTTGCATATGTTAAAAAACATAAAAACTATCTTATCTGTTTCATTGGTCGTAGCAGCTGCATCTTTCTCGGCCTGCAGTAATGCTTCTAAATCCTCTGATTCACCCTCATCGGAAGACATTTCTTCTACAGAATCCGCAGTGGAAACTGAATCAGAAGCAGGAATGTCAGAATCCGTATCAGAAACTGAATCCGAGGAACCGTCCTTCACCGATCCATTTATGGAGAGCGATGTTGATCAGGACAGCTATGAACAATATGGTTCTGAGGCAGCTGCTCTTGCTGAGGCATACTTTGTATTAGATGACGTACGGGGATTCACCGGGTATGAACCGGTTCTCTTCAAAAAAGGCTGGGAGTCCAGCTGCGAGGATGGATCCTCCCTTGAACTCTACTATTTTGATTATGCCTACAGTGTAAATGACCCTGATGACCTTCTTCTTGCCGACGCTATGTACTTTGATGAAGATGGAAATATCCGGAAGTTCTGTTATGGCGAGCTTGCAGTAAAGCTGCAGGATGGCTCACTTGTAAGTTCCGCTATTATGCTAAACGATGAAAAGGTCTATCCGGCTTTTGATGGCGAAGAAACAGCGAAAGACTTTATCGAACAGAAGCTCGATAAAGCCGCGGAAAATGACAAAGTCCTTGCCGCTATCCGAGAATGCAGCAGTGTCGACCTTGAAAGTTTCGAAAAGTATGGCGGGAAAGTCTCCGAATGGGCCGATCACTGTTTTGAGGTTCAAAAGGATGTTTTCGGCTTCACCGGTTATGAAATAGCTCTCTTCGAAAAGGCATGGGAAGGCACAGATGATAACGGCAGCACTTACTCCCTGTATTACTACGAATACGCCTTCAGTGTAAATGACCCCGGAGAGTACCCTCTGATCTACTCCATGTATCTTGATGAAGACATGCATGTAAGAGGACATCTGTACGGAGAGCTTGCAGTGAAGACAGAAGATGGGGAACTCACAGCCTCTGCATTAGTCACGAGCGGCGAACTGATCTATCCTGAAAGTCTTAACGATAATGGTACGGGAGTTCTGTCACAGCTCTTTAACGGCAGTTGATAATATATAGATAAGCAATGTTTACATAAAGGCCCGCATTCTGTCAAAACAGAGGAGTGCGGGCCTTTTTCGTGCCTTGTTTCGTCACTTGCTTTATGGTAAAATATTTTGTTAGCTTCTGTAACTGAGGCACTCGGTTAAGAGGCTTAAAGCTGCATATTGAACATTGTTTTCCCTCCCAAGGAGGTACATAAATGGCGTCTGTTTCGCCTGATATTAATAATCCGTCATTATCGCCGATGATGCGGCACTACCTTCAGGTCAAGAGCGAATATCCGGGGTGCGTGGTATTCTACCGTCTCGGGGACTTCTATGAGATGTTCTTCGATGACGCGGTAGAAGTGTCGCGCGTTCTTGAGCTCACCCTGACGGGACGAGACTGCGGGCTTGCCGAGCGCGCTCCTATGTGCGGAGTGCCTTATCATGCGGTAGAGGGGTACCTCACCCGGCTTGTAAATAAAGGTTATAAAGTAGCGATCTGCGAGCAGATCGAGGATCCGAAGCTTGCCAAGGGCATGGTTAAGCGCGCGGTTGCCAGGGTCGTTACTCCCGGAACCAACTTTACATCTGAAGCTCTCGACGAGGGCTGCAATAATTTCCTCATGAGCGTCGCGTATGTCTCCGGACTCTTCGGAATATCATCTGTCGACATCTCCACCGGTGACTTCATGACAACATTTGTGGAGACGCTTCCCGAGCTTATAAGTGAGATCGACAGGATACGCCCTTCAGAGATCATTGCAAACGAGGCTTTCTCGATCAGCGGCGCGGATATCCCCGGGATAAGGGAGAAGTATGCTATTCCGGTATCCATACTCGGACCGGGCTCATTTGATTATGAGTTATGCAGGCAGAAGCTGTGCGGTCAGTTCCGCGTGAACTCTCCGGAGGGTCTCGGCATCGACTCCGAAGCTGCGGTAACCGCGAGCGGAGCAGCTCTTATTTACCTCGAAGACACCCAGAAGACCGCGCTCGACAATCTCACAAGGATAGTTCCCTACAGCAGCGGGGGCTTCATGCTTATTGACACTGCTGCCTGCCGCAATCTCGAGCTCCTCGAGACCATGAGGGACAAGGAGAAGAGAGGTTCCCTCCTATGGGTGCTCGATAAGACACGCACCGCAATGGGAGCGAGATTTCTTCGAAACGCGATACTTAAGCCTCTCCTCAAAAAAGAGGATATCGAAAGACGCCAGGATGCGGTCGCAGAACTTATGGACAACATGATCGACCGCGAGGAGCTTCGCGAGTATCTGAACGCGATCTACGACCTTGAAAGGCTTTCCGCAAGGATCAGCTACAAGACTGCGGGTCCCAGAGAGCTGACCTCATTTAAGTCGTCCCTGGAAATGCTCCCCCCGATCAGAATGATCTGCGGGAGGCAGAACTCCTCGGCTCTCCGCGAAATATACGAAAATATAGATCCACTGGAAGACGTTTACGGCCTTATCGCAAGTTCGATCTCAGACGATCCGCCTATCACCATCCGCGAGGGAGGGATCATCAAGGACGGGTACAGTGAAGAGGTCGACCGGCTGCGCCTCGCTTCCCGCGACGGCAAAAAGTGGCTCGCCGAGCTTGAAGCGAAAGAGCGCGTGAATACCGGGATCAAGAACCTCAGGATCCGCTACAATAAGGTCTTCGGATATTACCTCGAGGTCACGAATTCCTTTAAGGACAAGGTCCCCGATACCTGGCAGCGCAGGCAGACACTCACGAACGCCGAGCGCTACATCACTCCCGAGCTGAAAGAGCTTGAGGACACCATCCTTGGGGCGGAGGACCGCCTCAGCACACTCGAATACGACCTTTTCTGCGATATCAGGGACAGGGTGAACGATGAGATCCTGCGCGTCCAGAAGACCGCGAGAGCCATCGCTGAGCTTGATTTCTACGCATCGCTCGCCTGCGTGGCTGCTGCCGGAAATTACGTGAGGCCCAGGATAAATAATAACGGCGTTATCAAGATCACAGAAGGCCGGCACCCGGTCATCGAGAAGATCAGCGGAGACGGATCATTTATCCCGAACGACACTTACCTTGACAATAAAAAGGACCGCATCGCGATCATCACCGGGCCGAACATGGCCGGTAAATCCACTTACATGAGGCAGACAGCTCTTATCGTGCTGATGGCCCACATCGGATCCTTCGTGCCCGCGGCCGCGGCAGACATAAGCCTCGTGGACAGGATATTTACCAGGGTAGGCGCGAGCGACGACCTTTCGAGCGGCCAGAGCACCTTCATGGTCGAGATGAACGAGGTCGCAAATATACTCCGAAATGCTACCTCCAGAAGCCTCCTGATCCTCGACGAGATTGGGCGCGGGACCAGCACCTATGACGGCCTCAGCATAGCCTGGGCAGTTGTGGAGTATATCAGCGACCCGCGGATCATCGGGGCTAAGACGCTTTTCGCGACTCACTACCATGAGCTCACTGAGCTTGAGGGAAAGCTTGATAATGTGAAGAACTACTGCATTGCGGTACGCGAGAACGGAGACAATATCATTTTCCTCAGGAAAATAATCCCCGGCGGCGCGGATAAGAGCTACGGCATTCAGGTAGCGAGGCTCGCTGGAGTTCCAGAGCCCGTGCTTAAGAGGGCAAAAGAGATCACGCAGCTGCTTTCCGATTCTGACATCACCGCAAATGCAAAAGACATAGAGCCCCGCAGGAAAAGATCCGGTGTGGCGCATGGCGCGAATGCCGGAAAGGCAGCTTCTGGCGATGGCTCTCAGCAAATATATTTATTTGACATGAACTCCGGGAGCGGGGCGGAAGCCGCAGCCGATCCGGAAAAAGAGATGATACTTAAGGACCTTTCACAGCTTGACATCAGCTCCATGACACCGCTCCAGGCACTCATGAAGCTCGACAGCCTTCAGAAAAAAGCCGAAAAAGCAATCGGCAAGGACAGATAAAAAGAGGAGCCTTCTTTGAGCACTATTTTTCTTCTTGATGACGATACGATAAATAAGATCGCGGCCGGCGAAGTGGTCGAGCGGCCTGCGTCGGTTGTGAAAGAGCTGGTGGAGAACTCCATCGACGCCAAAGCGACCGCCATCACGGTCGAGATAAAGGACGGCGGGATCAGCTTTATCCGCGTCACCGATAACGGCGGCGGGATCGCCCCGGACGATATCGACCGTGCCTTCGCCTCCCATGCGACCAGCAAGATAAAGACCGCTGAGGACCTTCTGTCGGTCAGCTCGCTCGGTTTCCGAGGCGAAGCTCTTTCCAGCATCGCTTCCGTGGCGCAGGTCGAGATGATCACCAAGATCCACCGGGAGCTCACCGGGATCCGGTACACAGTCGACGGCGGAAAGAACGCGAAGAAAGAGGAGATAGGATGTCCAGACGGTACAACGATCATCGTCAGGAACCTGTTCTTCAATACCCCCGCAAGGCGCAAATTCCTTAAGACCGCCCAGACCGAGGCCGGATACGTGTCCGACCTCATTGGAAGGATCTCGCTCTCAAGGCCTGACATCTCATTTAAATTCATCAATAATTCCCAGACAAAGCTCCACACCTCCGGGAACAACAACCTCCGGGACATTATTTACCATGTCTACGGCAGAGATGTGACCCGGCACCTGCTCGAAGTAAATCTCGAAAACGACCTGATAAAAGTTACAGGGTTTATAGGAAAGCCCGCGCTCTCGAGAGGCACGAGAGGGCTTGAGAATTATTTCATAAACGGCAGGTACATTAAGAGCAATATCATCACAAAGGCCATTGAAGACGCTTACAAAACCTTTGTAATGATCCACAAGTTCCCATTCACCGCGTTCAATATAGATTCGGACCCCGCGGGGATCGACGTCAACGTGCACCCGCGCAAGATGGAGGTCCGCTTTACCAGGAGCGAAGAGATCTATAATATGATCTACAGCCTCATCAGGGGCACGCTTGAAGGGAGCGAACTCATCCCTGACATGGGACTGGTAAAAGAAAAAGCCGAAGAGAAGAGTTCCGCTTACGAAAAGGCTCCGGAGCCCTTCGAGCTCTCGAGGCTCGCATCATACGGGCGCTCGAAGGCACAGGTGGATTACGGAACAGGCGGCTCCGGATGGGGACGCAGCAGCAGCTACCATCCGCAGCAGACACATTATGAAGTGCGGGACGAACAGACATCGGTCCCGGCGGATTCAAATCCCGCAAAACCGGCTCCGGCGGCATCTGTGTCGCCCACAGCCGATGCAGCAGTTCCGGAACCCTCACAGATCATAAAGGGCACGCAGCTCGACCTTTTTGATGACAAGCTTCTCTCAAAGAAGTCAAAAGAGCAGATCCGCATTATCGGACAGCTCTTTGAGACCTACTGGCTCATTGAATACAGCAGCAAGCTCTTTATAATGGACCAGCACGCGGCCCACGAAAAGGTGCTTTACGAGCGCCTCACGAAGGCATTTTCCGAACGCCGCACCGACCGCCAGCTCCTTTCTCCTCCGGTGATAGTTAAGCTCACCATGGCAGAGCAGGAGATCTATTCGAAATACAAAGATAATTTCAGCGAGCTCGGTTTTGAGATCGAGCCCTTCGGTGGGGACGACTTCGCTATCAGCGCGGTGCCTCTGCAGCTATTCGGGATGGATGCCAGGGACGTATTTATAGAAGTCCTTGACAACATGACCCTGGAGAGCGGCAGGACCGAAGGTAACGCGATAACCTACAAGATCGCGACCATGGCCTGCAAGGCCGCAGTCAAGGGCGACAACCGCCTGAGCTTTAAGGAGGCTGAAGCCTTGATAGACGAGCTCATGGAAGCCGACGATCCTTACAGCTGTCCGCACGGACGCCCGACCCTCATATCTTTTACAAAGTATGAGATCGAAAAGAAATTCGGCAGGATACAGTCATGAACAGCACCAGAAGGCCGCTTGTCATAATCGCCGGACCTACCGCGGCGGGAAAAACGCATCTGTCCGTTAAGCTCGCTAAAACTATCGGCGGAGAGATCATTTCCGCCGATTCGATGCAGGTATACAAGCATATGGATATCGGAACCGCGAAAGTAAAGCCTGAGGAAACGGACGGGGTCCCGCATCACCTTATAGACTGCATCAATCCAGCTGAAAACTACAGCATCGCGTCCTTTACCAGGATGGCAGGAGAGGCCGCGGAGGAGATCTACAGGAACGGGCATATCCCGATCGTCACAGGAGGTACGGGCTTTTACATCCAGGCACTGCTGAAAGAGCTCGATTTTGACGACGGCGAAGAAAACACCGCTTACCGCGAGGAGCTTGCGGCGATCGCGCAGGACCCGGGAAAAGGCCCGGCGCACCTCCGCAGGATGCTCCTGGAGGCCGATCCGGCAGCGGCAGAGGCCATCCATCAGAATAATGTGAAGCGCACGATCAGGGCCCTGGAATATCTGCATGAGACCGGACATAGGATCTCCGAGCGCAACGCTTATGAAAAGGCTATCGAGCCGGATTTCAATTTCGCCTACTTCGTGCTGACCATCCCGAGAGAGCTTCTCTACAAACGTATAGAAGACCGAGTGGACCTTATGGTCAGCGAAGGCCTTGAAGCAGAAGTCCGCGCACTGCGCGACATGGGCGTGCCGGAAAATGCGACTTCTATGCAGGGGCTCGGGTACCGGGAAATGTATTCGTATCTCGAAGGCAGGATCACGCTTTCCGAAGCGATCGCCCAGATCAAGCTGAACACCAGGCATTTCGCCAAAAGGCAGCTCACCTGGTTCAGGCGCGAGAAAGACGCTCTCTGGATCGACATGAGCGGGTACAGAGATGAAGATGAGATCATCTCTTATATTACTGTTATTTTGAAGGAAAGAGGTATCTTAAATTGAACAGCGATATCCGTTTAATATATGCCAGAAGCGGGATCTCAGAAAAAGTCTGCAGCTTCTGCGATGAGGTCCTTGCCGGGCTTTCCGGGCGTTTCGCGGCCATAGACGAAACCGCGGAGTACAACCAGATCAAGGTCCTTAACGCGATGAGAAATAATAACGTCAGCGAAAGCCATCTGGGGACCAGCACCGGCTACGGCTACGATGATACCGGGCGCGATACCCTTGAGAAAGTTTACGCCGAAATCTTCTGCACCGAAGACGCGCTGGTAAGGGCGCAGATCGCCAGCGGAACTCATGCCCTGACGCTCGCGCTCGCAGGAAATCTGCGGCCCGGTGACGAGCTTTATTCGCCGGTCGGCCTTCCCTATGATACGCTCCAGGGAGTTATCGGGATCAGGCCGGAGAGGGGAAGCCTCGCGGAATACGGAGTAAGCTACAGACAGACGGATCTGCTGCCGGACGGAAGCTTTGATTATCCGGCTATAAAGGAAGCCATAAACGATAAGACTAAACTTGTCACCATACAGCGATCAAAGGGTTATGCCGGAAGGCCGAGCTTTTCGGTTGAAAAGATCGCGGAGCTCATCGCTTTCATCAAAGAAGTAAAGCCAGGCGTCACGGTCATGGTCGACAACTGCTACGGCGAGTTCGTAGAGAGGCACGAGCCCACGGAATTCGGCGCTGACATGTGCGTCGGATCGCTTATAAAGAACCCCGGCGGCGGGATAGCGCCCTGCGGCGGATATATCGCCGGCACCAGGGAATGCGTAGAGAATGCGGCCGCCAGGCTTACGGCTCCGGGACTTGGAAAAGAGCTCGGCGCAAGCCTCGGTGTGAACCGCTCCTTTTACCAGGGACTTTTCTTCGCGCCGACCGTTACCGCAAGCGCGATCAAAACTGCGCTATTCGCGGCAGGCGTCTATGAAAAGCTCGGATACAATGTGATCCCCGCGGCAGCCAAGGAGCGCGCGGATATTATACAGGCGATCGAACTTACGACCCCGGAAGCTCTCTGCGAATTCTGCAAGGGGATACAGAGCGCATCGCCAGTCGACAGCTACCTAACCCCGGAGCCCTGGCCTATGCCGGGCTACGGCTGCGACGTCATTATGGCAGCCGGGACATTCAACAACGGCTCCTCGATCGAGCTCTCCGCGGACGGGCCGCTCCGCCCGCCTTACACCGCGTTCTTCCAGGGCGGGCTTACCTGGCCTCATGGCAGATTCGGGATCATGATGTCCCTCCAAAAGCTCCTTGACGCGGGCATGGTCCAATTGCCATAAGGCCCTGTTTATGTTATGATGTAGTATCATACCTTTTTGGAGATCTTCCTTCGTTCCGACTGCAGCGCCGCTTAAGGAGCATATATGAAAGACGAAGAAACTTTTACCATGAAGGATCTGCCTGAGTCCGAGAGACCGTATGAAAAATGCGAGAATTTCGGGCCCGGCGCGCTGTCGGACGCTGAGCTTCTGGCTGTGATCATCCAGTCCGGCACCCGGGGGAAGAGGGCCCTCGACGTTGCCTACTCGCTTCTGCGCGCGGACGAAAGAAATCCCGGTCTTTCCGGGGCGGTCGCCCTGAAACCCGCTGAGATGACCCGCGTGAACGGGATAGGCAGGATCAAGGCGATAAAGCTGTCCTGCGTATTCGAGCTTGCAAAGCGGATCGCGCGGACACAGGCCGTCTCCGGAAAATACTTCCGTGATCCGGACACTGTCGCGGACTATTACATGCCCTTCATGCGCACTTTAGAGCACGAAGAGCTAAGGGTCATGTTCCTGGACACCAGGAACGCTCTGATTCGCGAGTGCCTCATGACAAAGGGAACGGTGAACAGGTCGCTGGCCGATCCCCGGGACATTTTTATTAAAGCGCTGGAAGAGCACGCCGTGCGGCTCATTATGGTGCATAACCACCCGAGCGGCGATCCCTCGCCCAGCGAAAGCGACATCAGCCTGACAAAGAGGGTCAAAAGCTCCGGCGAGCTTATAGGGATCGGCCTGGTCGATCACATTATTATCGGCAGCGGAGCTTATTACAGTTTCAATAAGGAAGGATGTTTGTAAGTTGCCTTCATCAACAAGATACGGACTTGACATAGGGTCGATGAATTTCAGGATCAGTAAAGGCGGAAGCGGTATCATCCTTAATGATAAGACCATGATTGCGGTGAGAAAGAAAGAGCTCCTTTCTGCCGGAAACGACGCCTACGAAATGTTCGAGCGCACGCCCAGGGATATCAGGATCACCTGGCCTGTAGAGAACGGCGTCATAAAGGACATACGCCTGCTTGGAATGACGACCGAGGCTCTCCTTAAGAAATCCGGGCTTTCAGCCGGGATCATACGGAACAAGAGCTTCTATATCGCCGCGCCTTCGGACGCGAACGAAGTGGAAAAGAGGGCTTATTTTAATATAATCTCAAACACCGCCTTCACCACGCACAATATACATATTATCCAGAAGCCCCTGGCTGCTGCCATCGGCGAGGATATGCCTATAAGGAACAACGCCTGGGGTATGCTTGTCGACATGGGAGCCGGCGCCACCGAGGTCAGCATCATGACCGGGGGCGGGGTAGTTGTCTCGCGCCTTCTGCGCGAAGGCGGCAATACAATTAATGCCTCCATTCAGAACCTGATCCTCAGGAACCGCAATCTCCTTATAGGGTATAAGAGCGCGGAGTATCTCAAGCTCGAGCTCGGCAGCGCGGTTCCCACCGGATCCAGGACCGTAAAGGTCTACGGCCGCGACAGGTCAAGCGGATTCCCGGCTTCGGCAGACATCCCCGAGAAGCTTGTCTTCGCGGCGATGAAGCCCTACCTGGTGCACGTTGTCCGTATCATCAAGGACATCCTCGGCAACATCCCGGCAGAGTATTCCGAAGACATAGAAGACTACGGCATACATTTCACCGGCGGCACGAGCATGATGCCCAATCTGGAGAAGCTGATGAAGTCCATCCTCTCCACAAGGGTATTTTTCTCCGACAGGCCCCTTGAAAGCACCTCCAGAGGCATCGCTAAGATCTGCGAGAACCCTCAGGAATACAAGTCCCTTATCTTCTCAATGAGGGACGAGATCTTTGAACAGTAATTAAGCAGGAACAGTCCATATATGAGAAACAAACGCGGAAAGCATTACCAGCCTAAATTTGTATTTATCTTCCTGATAATCCTGTGCATAGCCGGCATAGCGGGAAGCGCCTACTTCGGCACTACCGGGAACTCTGCTGCCGGCTCGCTTCTGGCGCCCATGCAGCAGGGCATCAATACGATCGGGGGCTTCTTTTCCAGGATAGGAGAGAAACATAAGACCATCAGCGAGCTCGAGGCGGAGAACGAATCCCTCAAGGCGGAGGTCGATTCACTGAACGCCCAGCTTTCGTCCTACAGGGAAAATATCTCCGAATACGACGAGCTGCTGAAACAGCTGGATATCAAGTCAAAATATCCTGACTATTCGATGACCGGCGCAAGGGTCATCGGCAAGGAAGCCGGGAACTGGTATAAAATGTTTACCATTGACAAAGGGACCAATGACGGCATAGAGACCGACATGAACGTTATCTCGGAGAACGGGCTTGTAGGCATAGTCGTCAAGACCGGGCCCGATTCCTCCGTAGTGCGCTCGATCATCGACAGCTCCTCAAGCGTCAGCGCGATGATAGGGAAGAACTACGACAACTGCATAGTTAACGGAGATCTTGTGCTTGCTGACAGCGGCCTCCTCGCGGTCGAATTCCTTTCAAAAGACTCGCAGGTAGCGGTCGGAGACGAGATACTTACCTCATACATCAGCGATAAATATCTCCCCGGGATCCTTATCGGATACATCAGCAAGGTAAATGCCGATGAGAATGAGCTCACCTACACCGCTGAGCTCACGCCGGCGGCAGATCTCGAACATCTTTCCACGGTAATGGTGGTACTGGATAAAAAAGGCGTCAGCAAATGAAATATAAGCGGATCAACCGCACACTGGTCAAGATAATTGCATATGCTGTCATGGCGGTCGTTCTGTTCGTAATGCAGACCTCCCTTTTCAGCCATCTGAAGCTTGCCGGAGTCGTCCCGAACCTGCTTATGATACTTACCGCGTCGGCGGGGATCATAGGCGGATGCACCGACGGCTCCGTTACGGGATTTTTCTGCGGCATAATGGCTGACCTTGTCTTCGGTCACTACCTCGGGACCTACGGACTTATCTATCTGGTATGCGGATACGCAGCGGGCATCGTGAACAGGATCTTCTACAAGGAAGACATTACCTTCCCGCTGTTTACCATTGCGATCCTTGACCTGGTCTACGGTCTGTACATGTACTTTATCTCTCTGTTCACCAGCAGAGGCTCCGCAGAGATATTCCTGTTCGCGCTCAGGAGGATCATCCTCCCCGAGGCCGCGTACACGATCATCGCTGCGATCTTCCTTTACAGGTTCATCCTGTACATTAATGGGAAGATCCAGAGGATTGGGGGTGAAGGACTGGTTTGATCAAGAAATCAGGAGAGCTCCTTAAATCATTTTTCGCGAACAGGCTGATGATATGCGGAATAGTCTCCGTTGTATTTATCGGAATCCTCCTTCGCAGGATCTACGTTCTTCAGATAGTTAACGGCGAAGAATACCTTGATACCTTTACCTACAGGATCCAGAAGGATGTAGAGGTGCCGGCTCCCCGAGGCAATATATATGATGCTGACGGAAACGCCCTCACCTATAATGACCTTGCATACAACATCACGATCGAAGACAGCACGCTCCTTTCATCGAACGAGACCAGGAACAACATGGTCTCGAACCTCCTGGACATTATCGACAGGACAGGGAACACCGCGGTATATGACATTCCCCTGACCCTTGACACGGACGGGAACGTGATCTACGACGGAAGCGAATACACGATCCTCTATTTTAAGCAGAATGTGTTCAGCACCGACGAGCTTTCCTCGCGGCAGAAGAGCATGTCCGCCGAGGATCTGTACGAATATATGCGCGGGGACGACCTCTTCGAGGTAAGTGATGAGTACGATAAGCAGCAGACGCTCAGGATCCTTTCCCTGAGATATGATCTGTATATGAAACGCTACTCCAAATACATTTCGGTAGTGGCGGCGACCGACGTTAACGAAGCCTTGGTAGCGGCGGTAAGGGAGAATTCCGACATACTCCCCGGCGTGACCGTAGAGCAGGACTACACCAGGAAATACATCAACAGCAAGTATTTCGCCTCGATAACCGGCTATATCGGCTATGTATCGCAGGATGACCTCAGCGAGACCGATTCGTCAGGTGAAGCGGTCTACTCGGTGACCGACAAGATCGGCAAGACCGGAATTGAGCTCTACTACGAGTCCGAGCTCCGCGGGGAGAAGGGCTCCCAGACGCTTTACGTCAACAGCCTCGGAAGCGTTCTTGAGACCGCAGATACGGTCGAACCTGTAGCTGGCAATGACATTTACCTGACCATAGATCCTGACCTCCAGGTCTACGCCTACAACAGGCTTGAAGAGAGGATCGCGGGAATACTTCTGAAGAACCTTTACGAGAGCGAAGACGAGACCGCGGAGTCGCTTGCCTCAAAGATCCCGATAAAAGAGTTCTATTTCGCCCTGATCGACAATAATGTCATATCGCTGAGCAAGCTCGCGAAATATGACGCAAGCACCAGAGAGAAGAATTTCTACAAGAAATTCACGAACTACTCATCCCGGTTCCTTGACGATCTGGACAGCATCTTTGCGACCCCGAAGTCTGAGCTCACGGACGAGTATAAGGAATACATTTCCCTTATATACGATTATATGTCCGATTACGGCATACTGGTCACTACCGGGATAGACTTTGACGACACGTTCCCCGCGGCCTGGAATAAGGGCACGGAAAGCCTTGCCGACCTCGTGCACTACTGTGCCGGAAAGGACCTGGTCGCGATAGACCTGCTCAACCTCCCCGAAGGTTATATTGATTCGGACGAGATCTGCAGCGCGGTAATAAACTACCTGAAGGAACATATCCTTAAAGACGAGGACTTCTGCAAGAAAGTATATTATTACATGCTTGCAAATGACGTGATCAGCGGAAAAGAGATCTGCCTGCTGCTTTATGACCAGGGAGTGCTTGATATAGACAATGACTACTACGCCCTGATCCAGGGAGAGAAGAGCGCCTATGCCTTCATGTACAGCAAGATCTACAACCTTGAGATCACTCCTGCGATGCTGGCCCTTCCTCCGTGCTCCGGCGCGTATGTTATGGTCGATGTAAGTACCGGACAGGTAAAGGCCCTGGTATCATATCCGGGATATGATGCCAACCTGATAATGAACGATGACGATTATTACCTCTCGCTCATCGGCAATTCATCCTCGCCGCTTTACAACAAGGCAACGCAGATGACGCTCGCCCCCGGTTCGACATTCAAGGCTATATCCGCGGTCGCGGGACTGGAAGAGGGCGTAATAACCGGCGACAGCACTATTTATGACAACGTAGAGTACGACAAGGTCGAGCCTCACTGCTTCTGCTGGAGCAAGTACGGGCACGGAAGCGTTAACGTCGTTACCGCGATCAAAGAGTCCTGCAACTATTTCTTCTACGAAGTCGGCTACAGGCTCGGCGAGAATGAAAACGGGAACCTGAACGACGAGCAGGGCATACAGCGTCTCGCAAAGTACGCTAAGATGTTCGGAATGGACGAGACAACCGGTCTCGAAATAAACGAGACAGAGCCCACCGTTTCGGATGCCGGAGTAGTCCGTTCCGCAATAGGACAGGGCAATAACCTGTACACACCCGCGAACCTCGCAAGATACTACACCGCGGTCGCGAATTCAGGGACCCTGTTCGACCTGACGCTCACCTGGAAGATCGTTTCTCCGGAGGGCGAGACTGTCTACGAGAAGGCGCCTTATGTCGAAAGGACCCTCGACTCCATCTCCGATGAGACCTGGGACCTTGTGCATACCGGGCTTTACCAGGTCTGCAACGTATCTTCCTACCGCAAATATATGTCGAATCTCCCGATCGTGCTGGCCGGAAAATCCGGTACCTCAGAGGAGTCGGAGAATCTCCCTGAGCACAGCCTTTTCGCAGGCTACGCCCCCTATGAGGATCCGGAAGTCGCCGCTTCGCTGGTCATCCCGAACGGCCACGGCTCGTCGAACGTTCTCGACCTTTATGCGGACATAATGTGCCATTACTTCGGATATGAGTACGACAGCTCTTACAATGCCGAGAACCGGCACGCCGACATCCCGGACGAAGACATCCACGGAGACTAGGTGCTTTTGGTGCTTTTACTTAATGAACGAAGTGAGTTTAGTAAAAGCCCGCTCTTCAGACGTAGTCTGAACGAGCCTCCTTGACGTTCTTACTTAACGAACGAAGTGAGTTTAGTA
>JAIKVW010000012.1 GCA_024685315.1 Lachnospiraceae bacterium | reverse complement strand
CACCAGAGTATACTCTGGTGTTTTGTGTTACGGAGAAGGAGGGATTTGAACCCTCGCGCCGCTATTAACGACCTACTCCCTTTCCAGGGGAGCCCCTTCAGCCTCTTGGGTACTTCTCCAAGTCTGATCTTGTCAGAAAATTTTTAATTGCTGCATCAGATATATCTGACGCATAGCGGAGAAGGTGGGATTCGAACCCACGGCCCCTTGCGGAGTCACTGGTTTTCAAGACCAGCTCCTTAAACCACTCGGACACCTCTCCTTATATCTGCTCTCCCGGAATGACCCGGTCAGGCGCAATAATTACTATAACATTACATTATCCCGGTGTCAAGAATTAATCACCAGGCAGCTTTCTTGTATGGTTCGAATAGTAGTAGTTAAAGTACTCGTTTATTGTGTCTACGATCCAACTTGTATTCCTGTATTTTGAGAGCCCGATGCTGTCTATCAGCCGCAGCGTATCCTCGATCACGTCCTTTCCCGGCTCGGATTCCTCCAGATCCGCTACCTTATTAAGGATGCGCCTTGAAATGTCCAGGTTGCGCTCGATGACCTCGGGAAGCATATCCCCGGTAAACCATCCTTCATGAGCGGCTATGCAGGCCAGAAAGCTCATTTTCGCAAGCTCTCTTTTTGTCTCTATGTCCTTCAGCATGTTGTAGCAGTAAGGCGCGCGTGCATATTGGAGCACAGATCCGTACATCACTGAATCGCCGAGATACAGAACTCCGTCGGGAGTTATTGCAGACTGATGGTCCTGCGAATGTCCGACGGTGTCGAATAAAGTGAATTCTTTACCTCCCACCGTCACGGAAGCTCCTCCGTCGGTAGAATGCATTTCCTGCTCCAGGATGTCCAGCGAATCGAGGTAATCCCGAAGGTCCCTGTTGTTGAAAGGGTCAGCATCGCTCTTAACGAATTCATTCGTATAGTGTCTTCGGAATTCCGGGACCGCCCTTGTCGGGCCGTATAGCACAGGTCGATTCTTAGATGCGCTGAAGATCACCGCATCCCCCGATACGTGGTCAATATGCAGATGGCTGTGGATGATCGCAGCTATGGACAGGCCTTCCGCCTCCATATACCGCATGATCTCCTCACCGGTCCAGGAAAAGCCCGTATCCAAAAGGACTATCTCTTTTTCAGAGAGCTTATATACCCCGACGGTGACCGGCTGTTCGCCGCGCCTTCTGAAATTAATACAGTATGTGTTTCCGTATACATGCTGCAGATCTAAGGCCTGATCAGACATGCTACCGTGTCCTCCCGTACTCAAATGCTGATTTAAAGTCTTATCTTTCCCCGAGTTTCAGGTTCGGGACCGCGTTGAGGTCCAGTCCTGCCCGGATGCCGTTTATGAAGTCGTAATACCCGGCGGCGCCGATCATTGCTGCGTTGTCCGTGCAGAGCAGCGGGGAAGGCTTGTAGAAGCTGTATCCGTGATGAGCGCAGGCTTCTTCCATGGCGGTGCGCAGGGCCGTGTTCGAGGCGACCCCTCCTGCAAGCGCGATCTTCCGCGCGCCGGTCTCGCGGGCGGCGAGCATGGTGTGCTCTACGATGACCTCGACTATCGAGGCCTGGAATGAAGCCGCTACGTCGGTGGTATTTACTTCGATTCCCTTCATATGGCAGTCATTAAGGTAATTCAGCACAGCAGACTTAACTCCGCTGAAAGAGAAATCAAGGTCTGACTCCCTTACGTGCCCGCGGGGAAATTCTATTGCCCGCGGATCGCCTTCCCTGGCGGCCTTGTCGATCTTCGGCCCGCCGGGATAACCCAGGCCTATCGCCCTCGCGACCTTGTCAAAGGCCTCTCCTGCCGCGTCATCGCGGGTCCTTCCGAGGATAGTATAGTCCGCGTAATCATTTACCATTACGAGGTGGGTGTGCCCGCCCGAGACTACCATGCAGAGAAAGGGCGGCTCCAAATCTTTATTTTCAACGTAATTCGCGCAGATATGCCCCTCGATGTGATGCACCGGCACCAGCGGTTTTCCTGCAGCGTAGGCCAGCGCCTTTGCCTCGGCGACCCCGACCAGGAGCGGCCCAACGAGCCCGGGCCCGTAGGTCACTGCGACCGCGTCCATCTCGGAAAGCGTCATTCCCGAATCGGAAAGAGCCCGGCTTATCACGGGATTGATCTTTTCTATATGCTTCCTCGAAGCTATCTCAGGCACCACGCCGCCGAAAAGCGTGTGGATGTCGATCTGGGAATAGATCACGTTCGAGAGCACTTCCCGGCCGTTCTTCACTACCGCGGCCGCGGTCTCGTCACAGGAGCTTTCTATGGCGAGAATGTAAATATCTTTATCCATATTAATGTGTTATTCCTCAAACTTAAGTTCTGCGGATCTCCGGTCCTTCGCGGCGTGAGTGTTCGGAAAGATCTTTTTCGCGTCATTGGCGTATCTTTCCGGATTTACAAGCGCAGGGCTGTAATGTGTGAGCCAGAGTTCGGACACCCCGGCCTCTTTTGCAAGAGTCGCGGCTTCCTCAAATGTCATGTGCTTATATTTGACCGCGTTATTGATATCACCCTTTTCGCCGTACATGCCCTCGCAGATAAAGAGATCCGCGCCCTGGGCGTTGTCGCGTATCGACTGTGTGGGCCTGGTATCGGTAGTATAGGTGACCTTCAGGCCTTTCCTCGGAGGCCCGAGCACCATGTCAGGAGTGTAGACGATCCCGTCCTGCTCCACGGTCTCGCCCTTCTGGAGGCGGTTCCATAGCCTTAGCGGAATGTCCTGCTGCTTTGCCCTCTCCGGGTCAAAAAGCCCTGTCCGGTCGACGGAAATGCTGTATCCGTAGCAGGTCACCCTGTGGTTTACCCTGAAGGCATCTATATTGTATCCGTTCATTGAGAACCGCTGCTGCGGACTGTCAAGCTCGATATAATTAATCTCAAAGGGCAGCTCGGGCGCGATCACGCGGAGCGACTTCACGACCCTCTCGAGTCCCTTCGGCCCGATCATCGTGAGCGGCTGCGTCCTCTCGGAATTCCCTATCGCGAGCAGGAGACCCGGAAGGCCGCTTATATGGTCCGCGTGGTAATGGGTAAAGCAGATGACATCGATCGGGTTTACGCTCCAGCCTTTCTCGCGGATGCTGACCTGAGTGCCTTCGCCGCAGTCGATCAGTATGCTGCTGCCGTTGTATCTCAGCATAAGCGATGTAAGGTGTCTGTTAGGGAGCGGCATCATTCCGCCGGTACCCAGAAGACAGATATCGATCATTAAGCGCACCTCTCTTTGTACTAAATAACGCCTTCAGAAGCCGCGTTCCGCGATGCTCACATCTCAAGGCACATCGTGACCGCGTTTTCATCCGGCTGTGAATAAAAATTCTTCCTTATCCCGGCAGATCTGAACCCGGCGCCTTCGTAAAGCTTTCTCGCGGGAACATTGCCTTCGCGGACCTCCAGGACCACGTGATGTATTCCGAGGTCTTTCAAACAGGAAACATATCCGCCGAGGAGTTCTTTCCCGAGGCCTCTTCCCCTCAGATCGGGACGTACCGCTACGCTGACGATCTCGGCTTCATCGAGGACATGCGTCCCTACGCAGTACCCCAGCACTTCGGAGCGGTCATCCTCTTCTTCCGCTAGCACCATGAAGCATGCCTCAGGGCGATCCATAGAGTCCCGGAACGCCTTGGCGCTCCAGCTCTCTCCGTTAAGGGACTTCCCTATTTCTTCCGCCTGCGTCAGGTCCTTCTCACTCATTCTGCGGATCAGTCTCATTTTTCGTGTTTCTCCGCGTATTCCCGCTCCGCCTGGCTGGGGCGCAGGTAATCCGGATGATGCTCCGCTGCGGTCTCGACGCGGCCGGCCTTATAATACTGCACCGCGAGCGCGCCGAGCGTCCCGGCCCTCTGTACCGACATGTGCATCGGGGCGATCAGGTAAGGCACCGCAGTTGACTTTTCAATAATATCCCTGTAAACCGGGACGCCGTCGCCAAGGTAGATGACCTTTCTCCCCAGGGCGTTCACCCTGGAAATGATCTCCTCCACCGGCAGCGCCTGCTGTTCTATGATGGTCCGGATAGTATCTCCCTCGAACTCGTATACTCCGGTGTAACCCTGGTTTCTCCTGGCATCCATCAGCGGGCATACCACGCCTTCCGTACCGCAGGCATTGTAGGCAATGGCCTCCAGGGTCGGCACGTTGATGATCGGTACATCCAGGGCAAGCCCCATGCCCTTCGCTGTTGCGGAGCCTATCCTCAGGCCCGTAAATGATCCCGGCCCGCCGGATACCGCTACCGCATCTATTTCTTTTATGTCGATCCCGGTGAGCTTCAGCACCGCGTCCATCATCGGCAGGAGCGTCTGCGAATGAGTCTTCTTAAAATTGCTGGTATACTCGCCGATGACCTTGTCTTCGCTCACCAGGGCAGCCGAGGCCACTAGCCCCGAGCTCTCAAGTGCAAGTATCAACACTTTGCTTCACCTCGCTCTGCGCCTTTAACCGTGATCTTCCGGTAATCGAACCCCTTCACAGGGTCCTTCTCTATCGTTACTTCCGTCCTGTTCCCGGGGAGTATCTCATTAATCAGTTCGGCCCATTCTATAAGGCATACTCCGTCCCCGAAAATATAGTCGTCAAACCCGGTCTCTTCCATCTCGGAGGGGTCCTCGACCCTGTAGACGTCGAAATGGTACATCGGGAGCCTGCCGCCCTCATACACCTGCATGATCGTGAAGGTGGGGCTGTTTACATATTCTGTGATCCCAAGCCCCTCAGCGAACCCCTGGGCAAAGACCGTCTTCCCGGTCCCGAGGTCCCCCGTCAGGCAGATAACGTCGCCCGCGCAGGCTTTTTCCGCCATTTTTCGGGCAAATTCCCTGGTCATATTCATGCCCAGGGAATCAAATACAATCTCTTTATCCTTCATAAAACATCCATGAAATGTAGCCGTCCAGCTTCTGGCATCTCCCTGCGACATCCTCCACCGTCATTCCGGGGGTCAGAAATCCGTACTCGCCGTAGATGTCCTTCGGATCGGCAAATTGAATATCTCCGAAGATAAGTCTCGCCTTAAGTCCTTCTTCGTCCGCGCTCCCGAGGGCCCTGATAAAGAACCTTGACTTATATGTGCCGAGGTCAAGCAGCTCTGCCTTCTCCCGGCTCCACTTTACCGGAACGTGCTTACCGTAATTCCTGGTCTCGTCGATCACGTCTGAGACCACCGCGGAAGCTGTGGGCAGCATTCCCGCGCCCTTCCCGCAAAGCGTCACGTTCCCAAGCATATTTCCCTTGAAAAGCACGGCGTTATATACGTCGTTTACGGAGCAGAATATGCTTTTGCCGGAGACCATTACCGGAGCTACGAAAGCGCAGGTCCCGCGGCTATTGGTCTTGCTCACGCCGAGGAGCTTAATGTCAGCGCCGAAGGCTGCAGCGTACTTAAAGTCAGCCGTCTCGACGCCGGTGATCCCTTTGGTCGATACGTCCCTGTAGTCCACCTGCTTCCCGAGCACGAGCGAGGTGAGGATCGCTATCTTGCGGCAACAGTCCCAGCCTTCAACGTCGGCCGAAGGATCGCGCTCGGCATATCCAAGCTCCTGAGCCTTCTTAAGCGCCGCGGCATAGTCGGTATTCTCGTCGCGCATCGCGGTCAGCATATAATTGGTGGTGCCGTTAAGGATACCCTCGATCCCGGTGATATTGTCAGCCACAAGAGAATCTCTCAGGGTCCGAATGATCGGTATCCCGCCGCCGACGCTCGCTTCGAACATGTAGTTTGCATTATTTGCAGCCGCGAGCTCCAGAAATTCCGCGCCGTGTGAAGCAACGAGCTCCTTATTAGAGGTCACAACGCTCCTCCCTGATGAAAGGAGCCTGGAGGTAAATGATCCCGCGGGCTCAAGTCCTCCCATGGTCTCTACCACGATCCCGATCTCCCGGTCTTTCAGGATATCCCCGAAATCGTGGGTCACCTTGTCTGCGAAGGGGTCGTTCGGGAACTCCCGCAGATCAAGTATCCTGCGGACTTCTATCTTTTCCCCTGCGTTTTCTTCAATTATATCGGCGTTTTCGGTCAGGACCCGGGCCACTCCCTGGCCAACGGTCCCATATCCTAGTATCGCAATCTTCATAAAGTCTCCTTCAGCGGTTCCCTGACCGATCAATCCTGCGGGCTAAGGCTTAACATTTTAAGGTATGCGTTGATGAATCCGTCCAGGTCCCCGTCCATGACCGCGTCAACATTAGAGGTCTCGTAGCCGGTCCGCAGGTCCTTCACCATCTTGTAAGGCTGCATAACGTAAGACCGTATCTGGCTTCCGAAGCCGTTATCCATCACTTCGCCGCGGATGCCCGAAAGCTTCTCCTGGCTCTCCTCTTCCTTAAGAAGGTAGAGGCGGGCCTTCAGCATCTGCATGGCCTTGTCCTTGTTCATGTGCTGCGAGCGCTCATTCTGGCACTGCACCACAATTCCGGTCGGAAGGTGAGTGATCCTGACCGCGGACGAGGTCTTGTTGATGTGCTGGCCGCCCGCGCCGCTGGACCTGTAGGTATCCACGCGGATATCGTCGTCATCTACTTCGATGTCGATATCTTCTTCGATATCGGGCATGATCTCGCAGGACGAGAATGAAGTCTGGCGCTTCCCCGCTGCGTTGAACGGAGAAATGCGGACGAGCCTGTGTATTCCTTTTTCGCTCTTAAGGTACCCGTAAGCGTTTTCGCCTTCGATCTGGATAGTGATCGACTTGATCCCGGCTTCGTCGCCGTCAAGGTAGTCGAGGACTTCCGTCTTGTAGCCGTGTCTCTCAGCCCACCTGCTGTACATGCGGTAGAGCATGCTGGTCCAGTCGCAGGCCTCGGTCCCGCCGGCTCCCGCGTGGAGCGTCATTATCGCGGAATCGCTGTCGTACTCCCCGGTAAGGAGCGTGGAAAGCCTCATTTCCTCGAAATCATTCCTGAAGTTCTCCATCATTTCCTGGGCTTCGGGAATGAGTGATTCGTCATTTTCTTCGTAGCCCATCTCAAGAATAGTCTCGACATCCTCGTAGTCGGCCTTAAGCCTTTCGTACCTGTCGATCGTTCCCTTGAGGGACTTGAGTTCCTTCATCTGGGCGTTGGCCTTGTCAACATCGTCCCAGAATCCGGGCTCCTCCATTATGTGATTCAGCTCATCGATCCGTGAAAGTTTCCCGGCGATGTTAAAGTGAATCCCCCATTTCCTCCAAAGGCGCCGCATATCCGGCGAGTTCTGCTTTAATAGCGTCGAATTCGACCACCCTTATCACCTCTTTCCTCTTCCACAACAATTTTTGTATTTTATCGGCCTTCCGTCGGGATAGGTCTTTCCGCAAGGGCACGGGTCGTTCGGCCCGACCTTCTTTGCGGTGCGTTTCTTCGGCTGGCGGACAGCGCTCTCGTCCTTATTGGTGCCTGTAGCCTTTGCGACCTGCTGCCGCTCGGTTGTAGGCTTCCTGCGGACGTGCATCATTATCGTGACGATATCCCTGTGGATGGACTCCGTCATCTCATCAAACATCTCTATGCCTGCGTATCTGTATTCTACAACAGGGTCCTTCTGGGCAAAGGCCTGCAGGGAAATGCCCTGGCGCAGCTGGTCCATATCGTCGATGTGGTTCATCCACTTCTCGTCGATCACGCGCAGCAGGAATACTCTCTCTGCCTCGCGGAAGGCTTCATTCGACCCGGTCTCCTCGGTGATCTCCTGCTCCTTCTGGGCATAGAGCTCGAGGGCCTTCTCGGTGACCTCGTCAATAAGCTTCTCGCGGGTGTATCCCTGATAGTCGTCCTTATTCATGGACAGCGGCCTGATAGGGATGACGGGAAGGAGCGTGCGGTTAAGCATCTCAAGATCCCATTCCTCCACAGGCTGGCCTTCCTCGATGACCGCGGCGACCTCTGCGGATGCGACCTCGCGAATCATGTCGAGGATCTCTTCATGCATATCCTCGCCCTTAAGCACGCGGCGGCGCTCGGAATAGATCAGCTCGCGCTGCTCATTTATTACCTCGTCGTACTGGAGCAGGTTCTTGCGGATCGCAAAGTTGTTGGACTCGATCCTGGTCTGCGCCTTCTCGACCGCGCTGGAGAGCATCTTGTGCTCGATCGCCATTCCGTCCTCGTGTCCCAGAGCCTTGAAGACCTTCATCATCTTCTCGGAACCGAAGAGACGCATGAGGTCGTCCTCAAGGGAAATATAGAACCTGGTCTCGCCGGGGTCTCCCTGCCTTCCGGCACGGCCTCTCAGCTGGTTGTCGATACGGCGGGCTTCATGCCTCTGAGTGCCGATGATCTTCAGACCGCCGAGTTCGGTTACGCCCTCGCCGAGCTTGATATCGGTACCACGGCCGGCCATATTGGTCGCGATCGTGACAGCGCCCTTCTCTCCGGCCTGAGCTACGATCTCGGCCTCGAGTTCATGGAACTTTGCGTTCAGGACATTATGCTTGATGCCCTTCCTGGAAAGGACCTTGCTTATCTCCTCCGAGCCCTCGATTGTAGCGGTACCGACAAGCACCGGCTGTCCTTTTGCGTGGGACTCCTCGATATCCTCGACGACCGCATTAATCTTTTCCCTATGGGTCGCGAATACAAGGTCATCATGATCCACACGGATCACCTTCTTGTTCGGAGGGATCTCGATTACGTCAAGACCGTAGATCTCACGGAACTCGTTCTCTTCGGTAAGCGCAGTACCGGTCATGCCCGCAGTCTTGTCATATTTATTAAAGAAGTTCTGGAAGGTGATGGTCGCGAGGGTCTTGCTCTCACGCTTAACGTCCACGCCTTCCTTTGCCTCTATCGACTGGTGCAGGCCGTCGGAATAGCGTCTGCCGGGCATTATACGTCCGGTAAACTCGTCGACGATCAGCACCTGGCCGTCCTTGACCACGTAGTCCTTGTCGCGGAACATAAGGTAGTTCGCGCGGAGGGCCAGGGTCATGATGTGCTGTATCTCAAGGTTCTCGGCGTCAGCGAGGTTATTTAAATGGAAATACTGCTCGACCTTTGCCACGCCGCTCTCTGTGAGGACTACGGTCTTCTCTTTCTCATTTACGATGAAGTCGCCGGTCTCCTTGACTTCCTCGCCCATGATGGCGCTCATCTTGGTAACTTCGCCTTCGCGCTCACCCTTCTGCATGTGCTTTGCGAGGTAGTCGCAGCTCGAATAAAGCGCGGTAGACTTCCCGCTCTGTCCGGAAATGATGAGCGGGGTCCTGGCTTCGTCGATAAGGATCGAGTCGACCTCGTCGATGATGGCATAGTGGAGCGTTCTCTGCACGAGCTGCTTCTCGTAGACCGCCATATTGTCACGGAGGTAATCGAATCCAAGCTCGTTATTCGTAGCGTAGGTGATGTCGCAGGCGTAGGCTTCGCGCCTCTCGTCGCTGTTCAGGCTGTTCAGGATGACGCCCACGGAGAGCCCCAGGAACCTGTGGACAGCTCCCATCCACTCCGCGTCACGGTTTGCCAGATAGTCGTTGACCGTAACGATGTGGACGCCCTTGCCTTCAAGCGCGTTGAGATATGCAGGAAGCGTAGCAACGAGGGTCTTACCTTCACCGGTCTTCATCTCGGCGATTCGGCCCTGGTGAAGGATGATGCCGCCGATAAGCTGCACCCTGTAATGCTTCATCCCAAGAACGCGGTTTGCAGCCTCGCGCACAACGGCATAGGCCTCCGGAAGGAGATCGTCGAGGGTCTCGCCGTTCGCGAGCCTCTCCTTGAACTCAGGGGTCTTTGCCTTAAGCTCCTCGTCCGAAAGGGCCTCCATGGCCGGTCCGAGAGCTTCGATCCTGTCCACTATGGGGTAGATGCTCTTAAGCTCGCGCTGGCTGTGATTGCCCATTAACTTATCTAAAAAACTCATACTAATTCCTCATAATCCAGATTTAAGTACAATCTTTGTTATTTTAGCACTTTAAGAGACTCTTTGTAAAGACATGAAGGGGGAGCCGCGAAGCAGCTCCCCCTTATTCCCTGCATCAATATGCAGTTTTATCTGTTTACCTCCCGGGCCTGACAGCATTACTCCGGCTCTATCAGTCCGTAGGTGTTCTCTTTCCTCTTGTAAACTACATTTACTTCGTCAGTATCCGCATTCCTGAATACGAAGAATGTATGCCCGACAAGCTCCATCTCAACACATGCCTCCTCAGGGGTCATGGGCTTAACGGCAAACTTCTTGCTCCTCATTATGCGGACGTCGCTCTCCGGTACATCCTCCTCGATGAAGGCGGGCTGGAGGTTCGTGCGGCTCTTCTTCTCGATCCTGGTCTTGTACTTGTGGATCTGTCTGACAATGATCTCCTCTACCAGATCTATAGAAACATACATATCGTCGCTGGACTGCTCGGCACGTATCGTGTGCCCCTTAAGAGGTATGGTTACTTCGATCTTCTGCCTCTGTTTCTCTACGCTTAAGGTGGCGTAGACCACCGTATCAGAAGTAAAGTACTTCTCAAGCTTGCCAAGCTTGCTGTAAATGCTCTCCTTCAGGCCGTCCGAAACTGTCAGGTTCTTTCCGCTGATTACGTAACGCATAGTATCGACTCCTCGTAATATAAGATTTGCAGTTGCCTGCAGGTGGTCGGTTCACTGTCTATGTAACACGCCCGCTTTCGCGGCCGTTAACATAGACATGTGTCCTCTTTCTGGTATATTACCGGTCTTACGGTGATATCAAGATCCGAGCTGTGGTCGGATCGCTTCTCCGGCAGATACTTCCCGGCAATTAGATTATACCATATTCCGCCTGATACTTAAAGGAATAAATTGTCAGAAATTAGTGGATATTGTGGATAAAACTGTGCATAAACAGGCTTTTGAAGCCGGATTTAGCTTCAATTGTGGAATAAAATCAGAAAAATGATGTCTATCTGGATGCCATTCTCGTACAGATACTTCGCGCTGCCTAGGGCTCCTGTTATTCTCATCGCCGGCAACACCGTCGAAACGGAAGGTATCAGCATTAATCCGCTTTCCTATCTCTGGAGCGTAATACCTTCTGCTTAAATAGTATAGTTTCACCATCGTGTACTTCCTTGACCTACTACTCAAAGAGCTATAAATCTGGACTGCGATGCTTTTTTGACACTGGCCGTCAGTCAAACATATGGGTACTTTGTTCTTGTTTTCAGGCACTGTGTATCAGCCTGTATTCTACTGGGCTCATATAGCCCAGATACGAATGCATACGTTTTCTGTTATAGAACATCTCTATATACTCTAATATATCTGCCTTTACTTCGGCTATTGTAGCATAGTTTTTCTGATAAATGCCTTCCTTCTTTGCTGTTGCAAAGAAACTCTCCGAACAGGCATTGTCATAAGGGCATCCGCCTCGGCTCATGCTCTGCCGGATACCGTTCTCCCTCAACATCCTTTGATAACTCTCGCTGCTGTACTGGGTGCCTCTGTCGGA
>JAIKVW010000052.1 GCA_024685315.1 Lachnospiraceae bacterium | reverse complement strand
TTATGAAGATATACATTGTTCGTCACGGAGAAACGGCGCTGAACGCAAAAGCGGTCATGCAGGGAAGGATCGATGAACCGTTGAACGACAACGGCAGGAAACTGGCCCTCCTTACCGGACAGGCCATGAAATGGATCAGTTTTGACCGCTGCGTTTCAAGTCCGCTTGGCAGAGCTGTCGAGACTGCGGAGATCATCCTCCGCGAGAGCGGCAGCAATATCCCGATCAGTATAGACGACCGCATCATCGAGCTGAATTTCGGCGATCTGGAAGGAAAGAAGCTCGCCGAAATGGGAGAAGAGGGCATACTGTTCTATACCGATCCGTTTCATTTTGTCGGTTTCCCGAACGGCGAATCATTTCATGATGCCTGTAAAAGGACGCAGGAATTTTTAAAACAACTGATAGCAAAAGATGACGGCAAGACCTGGCTTGTCAGTACGCACGGTTGCGCGCTGAGGGCGATGGTCAATTACCTGTCTGATGACCCCTCCGATTTCTGGCTCGGTCACGCTCCATATAACTGTTCCTTCACCATCATTGAAACCGAAGGCAAAAAAGCTCATATCGTCGAGGTCGATAAGGTATACTATGATGAGAGCCTGATCGTGGATCATTTCAAAGGAGATGTTTCATCGTAGTTTTTCAGCCTATAGCTCGTGTTAAAATTCTTCCTTCTATTCTTTAATATGCTCTTACAATTCTTCTATGGTTTGGTAGATCCGCGTCCGAGATATTTCTTCCAACCTATCAAAAAAATCTCTGGACTTTCCAGCCTGTCTGTGATAGTGTGTTGTGCTTGGAAAGGAGGCACAGCCACGAAAACGCTTGAAAATTAAGAACAATGCGAAATGCTATAAGGAGGAACTTTAATGAGAAAACTTGCAAGCATTCAAAAGATATTGGATATCGAGCCCATAGAGGGAGCAGACCGGATCGAGCTCGCGCACGTTCTTGGCTGGCAATGCGTCGTCAACAAAGATCAATTCAAGCCAATGGACATAGGCGTATACTTCGAGATCGACAGCTTCCTGCCCATTCGACCGGAGTTCGAATTCATGAGGGCATCGAGTTATAGAATGACCGCTCTCATGGGAGAGGGTTTCCGGCTTCGGACAATGCGGTTCCGCGGACAGATCTCACAAGGCCTGCTGCTGCCTTTGAGCCAGTTCCCGGAGATCCCTGCCGATGCGGAGGTCGGAACTGACGTTACGGAATTGCTCGGTGTAAAAAAGTGGGAGATCGAGGAACGGGTAACGACAGGCGGCACCATAATCGGGGACCTGCCTCACGACATCCCTCATACTGATGAGACAAGAGTGCAGGAGGAACCCTCGCTGATACAGGCCTTCGCGGGGCTGGGATACTATATCAGCACCAAGATGGACGGCTCGTCCCACTCCATCGGGATCGATGAAGACGGTTTCCATGTCACAGGACATAACTACGAGTATAAAGATGACGGCAGCAGCGATTTCTATGAGCTGGTCAAGGCACGCGGGTATCAGGAGAAAATGGAAGAGTTCGTTAGGGAACAGGGACTCAAGACTCTGACGATCCAAGGCGAGTTGTGCGCTCCTGGCATCCAGCAGAACCGTCTGCGCCTTACAAAGCCGGAGTGGTATGTGTTCACCGTCCGGGAAAACGGAAGGCGCGTCGGACTTGACCGTATGCTTCAGATCTGTGACGCGCTCGGTATGGAACACGTTCCCATCGAGGAGGTGGGTACCGACCTGCCGGCGAAATATCCCACTGTGGAGGCTCTGCTTGCCCGTGCCGATGGTGATTATCCCAACGGCGGAAAGAAGGAGGGCATCGTAGTCCGGCCGACCGAGCCCGTGTTCTGCCCGCTTATAAGCGCTTACCTGTCCATGAAGATCGTCAGCAACAAGTACCTGCTGAAGAATGAAGGATAGATCGGGAGAAGTTGCCGTTCAATATAATGCCCGTCCTGAAGCAGCCCGGCACATATCATGCGTTAAGGCTGCCACGGGGCGGGCTTTGTTACCTGTTCCGGTAAGCCTGTCAGGGTGTGCCGGACTCCTTTAGTTTTTTCTTTGACAACGCGCAGGGAGGTGGTGTATAATGAAGGTGTTTACACAAATCGGGATTTGTCTAAAGGAAAGTAACTTTTAATATAATGAGGAGAAGAAAAATATATGAATGGGAAAAATGTCAGAGTAGGGGCTTGTCTGCTTGTTGGTAATATTGATAAGATGGTTAAATTTTATAGGGA
>JAIKVW010000038.1 GCA_024685315.1 Lachnospiraceae bacterium | reverse complement strand
AGGAGATTCCCGTCATTATCAAGGACTACAGCGAGCAGGAGATCGTGGAAGTATCTCTGATCGAGAACATTCAGCGAGAGGACCTGAATCCGATCGAGGAGGCGAGAGCCTATCAGAGACTTTTGCAGGAGTTTGATCTCAAGCAGGAGGATGTAGCGCAGAGAGTTTCCAAGAACAGAACTACGATCACGAATTCTCTAAGGCTTCTCAAACTGAACACGAAAGTGCAGGATATGCTGGCGGAAGGCACGATCAGCAGCGGGCATGCCAGAGCGCTCCTTGGCATAGAGGATCCCGATGCGCAGCTGGAAATCGCGAACCGCGTAGTCGAAGAAAAGCTCAGTGTAAGAGATATAGAACGTCTTATGCGGACCCTCGCAAACGGAAGACCTCAGAAAAAAGAGAAAGAAAAAGATCTGGCTTTCGAACTGGCGTGCCGCGATATGGAAGAGAAGATGAAGGCGACGCTCGGAACGAAGGTTACCGTCAATTTCAGGTCCAAGAACAAGGGCCGCATCGAGATAGAGTATTATTCACAGGATGAACTGGAAAGATTGTATGAACTGCTTCGATCCCTGGGGAGATAAGAGACCGGCAGCAGACAATCAAACCGTTTATAAACAATATGAAACATAAGGGGCAGGAGGAGTCGATACATGAGTGAGAGTTTAATCAATTCCCTGGGCTTCGACCCGGGATTAATCCTGATCCTGCTAATGGTACTGATGGTATTCGTGCTGCTGTACCTTGTCAGGGTGTCAATGAAGCTTTCACGCTTCTTGAAGCGTTACAGGATCTTTATGAGAGGAAAGGATGCCGTTTCGCTCGAAAAGGCGTTCGCGCAGAAGTTCATCGAGATGGAACGGCTGGCTGAGCTGACAAAAAACCAGGGGATGGAGATCCAGCAGATCAAAGAGGTCCTGACGAGAACGACCAACAAGATCGGGATCGTAAAATATGACGCGTTCCCGGATGTCGGCGGCAAGCTCAGTTTCGCGCTGGCCATGCTGGACGAGAGCAACACGGGTTTCGTGCTGAACGCCATACATAGCAGGGAAGGATGTTATACCTATATAAAGGAGATCGTCAAGGGCGAATCATACATCGTACTGGGACAGGAAGAAAAAGATGCACTTAAGCAGGCTGTCAATTATCTTGCTTAATCATACACAGGAAGGACACAGGAGGAAGAATACATATGTTAGATATCAAGTTTGTCAGAGAAAATCCGGAGCTCGTAAAGGAAAATATCAAGAAGAAATTTCAGGATGATAAGCTCGTCCTTGTAGATGAAGTGCTGCAGCTGGATCTGGAAAACAGGGAGATCAAGAAGGAACTGCAGGCCCTGCAGGCTGATAAGAACTGCATTGCCAAAGAGATCGGCAAGCTCATGGGACAGGGAAAGAAGGATGAAGCTGAGGAAGCCAAGCAGAAAGTCGCGCAGTTCGCAGGAAGACTGGATGAGCTGGCAGCCAGGGAAAAGGTCGTTGAGGAAGATCTGAGAAAGAGAATGATGATCATCCCCAATATCATTGATCCGTCCGTTCCGATCGGAAAAGATGACAGTGAAAATGTAGAAGTGGAACGCTTCGGCGAGCCGGTAGTCCCGGATTTCGAAGTGCCTTATCACACGGAGATCATGGAAAGACTGAACGGCATCGATCTTGACGCCGCAGGCCGTGTGGCCGGCAACGGCTTCTATTACCTGATGGGCGATGTGGCGAGACTGCATTCAGCCGTTCTCTCCTATGCCAGGGATTTCATGATCGGAAGAGGTTTTACTTATTGTGTTCCGCCCTTCATGATCCGCAGCGCTGTTGTCGACGGCGTTATGAGCTTCGCGGAGATGGACGCCATGATGTACAAGATCGAGGGAGAGGATCTCTACCTGATCGGTACCAGCGAGCATTCCATGATCGGCAAATTCATCAACACCATCAATCCGGAGGAAGAGCTTCCCTACACGCTGACAAGCTATTCACCCTGCTTCCGTAAGGAAAAAGGCGCGCACGGCATCGAGGAAAGAGGCGTGTACCGTATCCATCAGTTTGAGAAACAGGAGATGATCGTTGTCTGCAAACCGGAAGACAGCCCGGCCTGGTTCGACAAACTCTGGCAGAACACCGTCGATTTCTTCCGTACGCTGGACATTCCGGTCCGCACGCTGGAATGCTGCTCCGGAGACCTGGCGGACCTCAAGATCAAATCCGTCGATGTGGAAGCCTGGTCACCCAGACAGAAGAAATATTTCGAAGTCGGCAGCTGCTCCAACCTGGGAGATGCGCAGGCCAGACGTCTCGGCATCCGCGTCAAGAGCAAGGACGGCAGGAAGTATCTGGCCCATACACTGAACAACACCTGTGTCGCGCCGCCCAGAATGCTGATCGCCTTCCTGGAGAACAATCTGCAGGCAGACGGAAGCGTACGCATTCCGGAAGCACTCAGACCTTATCTTGGCGGACAGGCTGTTATCGAGGCAAAATAAAATGAAAACCGGTTAAAATTTTCTGCCGGGAGACGGAAAAGATGCATCAATACTTAAGAGCAATCGGATTCAGAAACGCGCTCACATGCGAGCGGGACATTGAACTGCTTCTCGACAATCTGTACCAGACGCATGAAGAGCGGGTAATCGCCGGGAGCGAGGAGCCGGGAAGGGCTTTCTGGGAAATGTCGAAGTCCTTCGGCCCGGACATCGGGATCCGCATGTATGGAGAAATGGACGGTCACGGATTTCACAGGACCGGCTATTTCCCCTATCTCAAAGCCACAGGCGTTACGACCCGCGAGCCCCTCTCGGTCGAACCGAAGGGCAACGGGAGCGGCTATAACGGTCTGGTGGACGACAGGCGGGTCGGCGTCTCGTTGATCTTCACGCTTCAGAACCCGGGGCGTTATCTGAAAGAAAAATTTAACGGCCGCTTCAAAGGCGGCACGGAAGCCATCACTTTAAGCGCGCTGGCGCAGAGCGGCAAGATCCTGCTGCCTTTGGGTCGCGTTCCCTCCAAAGTCGGGCAGCGCCCGGTGGAGGACTTCTACAGAAAGCATGACGCGCTGGTCAACGCGGCAAGAGAGGGCAATCAGGAGGCGATCGAGAGCCTGACGATCGAGGATATGGATACCTACGCCATGATCTCCCGTCGTCTGGCCTCGGAGGACGTCTATTCCATCGTGGAGACAAGCTTCATGCCGTACGGCATGGAGTGCGACCAGTACCAGATCCTGGGGACCATCCTGTTCTACACGAAGGTCCGCAATTTTGTCACGCACGAAAGCATTTACCAGATGACCATCTCCTGCAACGGCATGCTCTTCAATGTATGCATTAACGAGGAGGATCTTCTCGGAGTGCCGGATGAGGGCCGCAGGTTCAAGGGGGTCGTCAGCCTCCAGGGCCATGTGAATTTTTAGCGCCGATTAAGATAGCGCGCAAGGCCCGGGGGAAAGAAACTGCTTGAATTTTACCCCTAAATGAAGTAAACTACGTCAGTAAGCACTTTTGATCCGTCTGTGAAACACGGGCGGGAAGGCTTACAAACCAAATACGTCTACGTAGCTCAGCAGGATAGAGCGACCGCCTCCTAAACATCGCCGGCACCGAACGCCAAAATGCGAAGGAAAAACTTGTGCGGAGTACGATCTGAGCCGGAAATGGTAGAGAGACAGGTTCACCTGAAAGCCAAAATGGCGTTAGGGTGAAAATGCAGGTAACGGCATTTTTAGCTCGGTCCATTAGCCAGGGACAGACAAAACCGGGTGGCTCCGGAGGGTCGAAAAACCCAGTAAATAAGCCAAAAATTGAATAAGTCCACGTAGCTCAGCAGGATAGAGCGGCCGCCTCCTAAGCGGAAGGTCGTGGGTTCGAATCCCACCAGGAACGCTATTTCAAAGGGCGGGGACCGAAATAATCGGTCCCCATTTCCCATCTGGTCACGGTCCTTGCAGCGACTTTAAATTTCTCAGCCGCAATAAACCGGAATTAAGAGGGCTGACAGGCAAACGGGAATTTGTCGTCCGGTATTACC